>JAGNZC010000004.1 GCA_017984635.1 Crocinitomicaceae bacterium | reverse complement strand
GTGTATGGTGTGAGCCAATTATTAGGTGAAGATTCATTGGAAGTATTAACCGCATTGAGTAGCCTTGAATCAGTTGAAGGCCGTTTTCAATATGTACAAAGTGAAGGTGGAATTACTGCAATCGTTGATTATGCGCACACACCAGATGCGTTAGAAAACGTATTAAAAACGATTCAAAATATACGTACAAAAAATGAACAAGTAATTACAGTTGTTGGATGTGGCGGCGATCGCGACAAAGCAAAACGACCAGTAATGGCTGCCATTGCGTGTGAGAAAAGTGATAAAGTGATTTTAACAGCAGACAATCCAAGAAGCGAAGATCCTGCTGTAATTATTGAAGAAATGCAAACAGGTGTTGAAGGTCAACATTTCAAAAAGACCTTAGATATTTTAGATCGAACACAAGCAATAAAAACAGCCATTTCAATGGCTGAAAAAGGCGATATCATTTTGATTGCTGGAAAAGGTCACGAAAAATACCAAGAAATAAAAGGCATAAAACATCCTTTTGATGACTTACAAATAACGATTGATTTATTTAATAAACTAGAAAAATAATGTTGTACTATTTATTTGATTACTTAGATTCTATCAACTTTCCTGGAGCAGGTTTGTTTCAATTCATTTCTTTTAGAGCTGCAATGGCTTTAATAACTTCATTGATTGTATCGATCTTTTTTGGAAAGAAAATCATCAACTTATTGCGCAAACAACAAATTGGTGAAACGGTTCGTGATTTAGGTTTAGCAGGTCAAATTGAGAAATCAGGAACGCCTACAATGGGTGGAATCATCATTTTGAGTGCGATTTTAATTCCAACCTTGCTATTTGCTAAACTGCATAACATCTATGTAATCACAATGATTATTGCAACGATTTGGTTGGGTGTGATTGGATTTTTGGATGATTACATCAAAGTCTTCAAAAAAAATAAAGAAGGATTAAAAGGAAAAGCGAAAATCGTTGGTCAAATTGGTGTAGGATTAATCGTTGGTTGCATTTTATATTTTTCTAAAGATGTAACAGTTCACAAACGTGTTGATGCCAATTATGTTTTGAAAGCAGACGAACAATTTGTGACGCACCAACACACCAATGCATCAGATGAAACCTATAAATGGATCAAAACAGATGACATGACAACTACGATTCCTTTCATCAAAGGAAATGAGTTCAATTACAACTGGTTGATGGGCGACACGAATAAATCTTATGGCTGGTTATTCTTTATTCCAATTGTAATTTTCATTGTCATAGCGGTATCAAATGGCGCTAATATGACAGACGGATTAGATGGATTAGCAACTGGTTCATCTGCAATTATAGGTTTAGCTTTAGCAGTATTAGCCTATGTAAGTTCCAATGCAAAATTCGCTGATTACTTAGATGTCATGTACATTCCATTAGCAGAAGAAATGGTAATTTTCATTGCTGCTTTTGTTGGAGCATGTATCGGATTTTTATGGTTCAACTCCTACCCTGCTCAAGTGTTCATGGGCGACACCGGTAGTTTAGCATTAGGTGGTATCATCGCTGTATTTGCAATTTCAATTCGTAAAGAATTATTAATCCCTGTATTATGTGGTGTTTTCTTAATTGAAAATCTATCCGTAATCCTTCAAGTGGGCTATTTCAAATTAACTAAAAAGCGTTTTGGTGAAGGCCGTAGAATATTCTTAATGGCTCCTTTGCATCACCATTACCAAAAGAAAGGAATTCACGAAGCTAAAATCGTAGCGCGTTTTTGGATTATCGGAGTTTTATTAGCTGTTATCACCATTGTAACCTTAAAAATGAGATAATTCGTGCAAATTAAAGGTCAAAATATCATTATTCTGGGTGCTGGCGAAAGCGGTATCGGCGCAGCTATTTTAGCAACTAAAATGGGGGCGAATGTATTTGTATCAGATTTTGGACAAATTAAAAATGCTTTTAAAGAAGAATTGAATGAACGTGGTTTTGAATGGGAAGAAGGTAAACATTCTGAAGAAAGAATTTTAAAAGCAGACTTAATAATCAAGTCACCTGGAATTCCAGAAAAAGCACCTTTAATAAAAAAATTACGCGCACAAAATACCAAAATCATTTCTGAGATTGAATTTGCAGGGTATTTCTCAACTGCAAAAACAATTTGTATCACGGGAAGTAATGGCAAAACAACAACAACATTATTGACCTACCACATTCTTAAAAAGGCAGGAATCAATGTTGGATTAGCAGGAAATATCGGTCAAAGTTATGCAAAGCAAGTTGCAGAAAACGAGTTTGATTGGTATGTACTAGAATTAAGCTCTTTTCAATTAGATGATATGTTTGACTTTAGAGCAGACATTGCCATTTTAATGAATATAACACCTGATCATTTAGATCGCTATGCGTATAATATGCAAAATTATACCGATTCAAAATTTAGAATAACAAACAATCAAACCGCAACTGATTGGTTCATCTACAATTTAGACGATCCGATTATAGCAGCTGAAGTTGCTAAACGAACAATTTCAGCACAACTCGCTCCATTTTCACTTACAAACGAGGTAGAACTTGGAGGATTCGCAAGCAAACAACAAATAACAATAAACATAAAAAAACAATTTACTATGTCAATCCACGATTTAGCATTAAAAGGGAAGCACAACACCCAAAATTCGTTGGCGTCGGGTATCGCGTCGCGAATTCTAGAAATTAGAAAAGATGTTGTACGAGAAAGTTTGGAAGATTTTGTCAATGTAGAACACCGACTTGAATTTGTCGCAAAAGTACATGGCATTGAATTCATTAACGATTCAAAAGCTACGAATGTCAACTCAACTTGGTTTGCATTAGAAAGTATGGACAAACCAACAGTATGGATCGTTGGTGGTGTTGATAAAGGAAATGATTACAGTGAGTTACACGATCTTGTGCGTGAAAAAGTTAAAGCAATCATTTGTTTAGGCGTTGACAATCAAAAATTGATTGAATCTTTTACAGGAGTGGTAGATACAATTGTTGAAGCACGTTCTGCTATGGAAGCTGTTGCATATGGTTACCGTATCGCTAAAAAAGATGAAAGTGTATTGCTTTCTCCAGCTTGCGCTAGTTTTGATTTATTTGAAAACTACGAAGATCGTGGGAATCAATTTAAAACAGCTGTAAAATCATTGTAAGCTTTTGTAAAGGCAACTCATGAGAAAATATTTAACATACCTCAAAGGCGACAAAGTTATATGGATTATAAGTTTGTTGATGCTTGCATTCTCTTTGGTGAGTGTGTACAGTTTTGTGCCAATTTTGGTGAAAATAGAAGGCGGTACTCCTGTAAAATATTTGTCAAAACATTTATTATATGTTGTCATAGGTTTTGCATTGATGTATTGGATACATAAAAAAGAAGCAAAAACTATTTATCAATTTTCACGATTTGCTTTTGTAATAGCCATTGGATTATTGATTTTTACCTTATTTTTTGGTGCCAAAGTAAACGATGCAGGAAGATGGATTCGTATTCCTTTTGTAGGATTAACCTTCCAATCTTCGGATTTTGCGAAATATGCATTGATTGTTTATTTAGCTCGAATGATGGTCAAAAAGAAAGGACAATACAAAGATTGGTGGAATGGTTATATACCTGTTTTTGGCCCTGTTGCAATTATATGTGGATTGATTGTAAAAGATAATTTCTCGACAGCGGCACTCCTTTTTCTTATTTGCCTTTCGCTCTTTTATATTGGGAAAGTATCATTTGTAAAAACGACACTCAGTATAGCAACTGTTCTAGCCCTTTTTGGAATCGTTATTGTAGCACATAAAACATTCCCAGAAGCGAATATTTTTCCACGTTATGAGACATGGGAAAATAGAATTGCAAATAAAATGAGTGATCAAACAGATGTGTTATCCAATGCCCAAGCACTCAATGCTGAATTAGCGATTTATAATGGTTCCGTCTTTGGCGAAGGAGTTGGAGATGGTAAATTAAAAGAATATTTACCTGAAGCGTACGCAGATTTTTACTACGCAAGTTTTGTGGAAGAATTTGGGTCGATTTTCGCAATTGTACTTGTTTTAGGTTATTTAATTTTGTTGTTTAGAATATTTAAAATTGGTGTTAAATCAGATCGATTATTTGAAACGTATGCAAGTATCGGAATTGGAATCTTGTTGTTAACGCAAGCATCTGTTAACATGCTAGTTTGTACAGGTGTATTCCCTGTAACTGGTCAAAATATGCCGCTTTTAGCAATGGGAGGTTCTGCCTTGATTATGACATGTGTTGGATTAGGTGTTGTTCAAAGTTTTGCTTACCGACAAGAAAAAGCTGCGAATGACCAAAATAATGAAGAAATCGCATGAAATTAGAACGAGTAATAATATCGGGTGGTGGAACTGGAGGACATATTTTTCCAGCGATTGCTATTGCCAATGAAATTAAACGCAGAAATCCTGCTGTATCCATTTTATTTGTTGGTGCAATCGGAAAAATGGAAATGGAAAAAGTTCCAGCTGCAGGCTATAAAATAGAAGGTTTACCAATTGTTGGTTTTCAACGAAAATTAACGCTTTCTAATTTTAGTTTACCTTTTAAATTAATGAAAAGTTTATTGAAGGCTTTTTTGTTAATCAAACGATTTAAACCGCAAGTAGTGATTGGTGTTGGGGGCTATGCAAGTGGTCCTACCCTAAAAATTGCAACACTTTTGAATATCCCAACAGTTATTCAAGAACAAAATTCATTTCCAGGGAAAACGAATAAAATATTAGCGAAAAAAGTCACGGCTATTTGCGCTGCATATCCTGGTTTAGAAGCGTTTTTTCCAAAAGATAAAATTACACTTACCGGCAATCCCGTTCGAAAAGAAATGGTTGAAATTGAAGGTAAAAAAGAAGCAGCACTAACTTTTTATGGATTAGAAAGTGCTAAAAAAACTGTTTTAGTAATTGGTGGAAGTTTAGGCGCGCGAACACTCAATAACGCTTTATTAAAAGACCTTGCCTTATTACAAGATAAAGGAATTCAAGTAATCTGGCAAACAGGGAAAATTTATTTTGATCAAATAACCTCAGCTTGTCAAGCTAAAGACATGAAAGGTGTTAACGTCATGCAATTTATTGATCGAATGGATTTAGCATATGCTGCAGCTGATTGTATCATTTCAAGAGCTGGAGCTATTTCAGTTTCTGAATTATGCTTAGTTCAAAAACCAATTATACTCGTTCCTTCTCCAAATGTAGCAGAAGACCATCAAACTAAAAATGCCATGGCATTAGTGGATGTAAACGCAGCCATTTTAGTAAAAGACAGCGCGGCACATACAGAGTTAATACCAGCAGTAATTTCATTATTTGAAAACGAAATAAAACAGCTCGAACTTTCCAAAGCTTTACATAAATTAGGAAAACCATCTGCAACAGAAGACATCGTAACCGTAATCGAAAATAGTATACCTACAAAATGAATCCATTTGAACAACTTAAAATAAGTCAATTTAAACGCGTCTATTTCATCGGGATAGGTGGAATTGGCATGTCTGCATTGGCACGTTATTTTAAGTCGATTGGCTTACACGTGAGCGGTTATGATAAAACGCCTTCTGAATTAACGTCTAAATTAATAGCAGAAGGGATTTCCATTCATTTTGAAGATAAAGGTGATCAAATTGGCGATGAGTTTCATGAAATTGAATCGACTTTAATTGTATACACTCCAGCGATTCCCAAAAATATGGGCGAATTGTGCTTTTTCAAAGAACATCAATCTATCTTGCTAAAACGATCAGAAGTTTTGGGTTTATTGACACGCCATTCATTAGGATTAGGCGTTGCTGGTACACATGGAAAAACGACAACAAGCTCTATGTTGGCGCACATCATGAATCAATCATCAGAAAAATGCAATGCGTTTTTAGGAGGAATTGCAACTAATTTTGAATCGAATTTATTGCTAAACGAAAACAGTAAATACACAGTCATTGAAGCTGATGAATTTGACCGCTCGTTTTTACAATTGAGTCCGTTTGCGTCGATTGTTACATCAACCGATCCAGATCATTTAGATATTTACGGTGATAAAAATCACTTTTTAGAAGGATTCCAAAAATACACCGCGCTGATTCATCCAAATGGATGTTTAGTCGAAAAAGAAGGCTTGGATTTACCTACAAAAGCGCATAAAATAAGGTACGCCATTCATTCAAAAACGGCAGATTTTATAGGAGAAAATGTACGTTTTGAAAATGGGAAATTTTTAATGGACATTGTTACAAAAAATAGTTTTTGGAAGGCGGTAGAATTAAATATCCCAGGGATTCACAATGCAGAAAACGCACTAGCTTGTGTTGCGTTGTTAACCTTTTTAGGTGTTTCCGAACAAGAAATTCGATCTGGATTAGCCAGTTTCAAAGGTGTTAAACGAAGATTTGAATACCAAGTTAAAAGTACAAATCTTGTCTATATTGATGATTATGCGCATCATCCTACAGAATTAAATGCATTGATTTCTTCGGTTAGAATGTTATATCCAACGAAGAAAATAATTGGGGCATTTCAACCACATTTATTCAGTAGAACGAGAGACTTTTTTGATGCATTCGCTTCAGAATTAAGTCAATTGGATGAATTAATCTTATTGCCAATTTATCCTGCGCGAGAATTACCAATTGAAGGGATTACAAGTAACGTATTGCTAGAGAAAATAACACTAGAAAACAAAAAGTTATTAGATGCAACAGCAACCTTAGAATATTTATCAAAAATAGACGAAGGTATAATCCTTACAATAGGAGCAGGAGATATTGATCGAATTGTTGAACCTTTAAAAAATGCATTATCATGAAAAAATGGTTCATTCGGATTGCCTGGGTGTGTTTCTTTGGCATTATTGTTACACTGCTTTTCTTAGCTAGAAATGCACAAGAACAAAAAACAGTAGCTAAACCTGTCATTGTAATTCACGTTGACGGGGAAAATGCATTTTTAACAGAAGATGAACTCTATACACGATTAAAAAGAAAACGGTTAATTTTTGATGGTCAAACCAAAAAAGGATTATCTATTTCCGGTATTGAAAAGTACATTCGATCGATGTCTGAAGTGAAAGAAACAAAAGTTTTCACAAACATCGGAGCAACTTGGAAAATAGAAGTAAAAGTTAGAAAACCAATTGCGCGTGTTTTTAACAAATACGGTGAAACATTTTACTTAGATGAAGAAGGTGTAATCATGAAAGCGTCCAACTTACACACTGCACGTGTTGTTGTTGTAACTGGAAACATAAAAGATCGAATTACGTCAAAAAATGTAAAAGAAATTATTAACAACAAATTTTTGAAAAGTATTCAAAAACTAGATGAAATCTATCGAATTTCGTATTATGTTTGCAATGATCCATTAATGCGGGCACTAATAGGGCAGATTCACTATGACAAGAAAGGTGATTTTGTTCTAATTCCTTTGATTGGCGGGCAAAAAATAATATTTGGTTCTGCAAAAACAGCAGAAGAAGTAAGTGAGAAATTTAAGAAATTAAAGATCTTTTACAAAGAAGCCATTCCTTTTGAAGGATGGAACAAGTACAAAGAGATAGGTTTGAAATATAAAAATCAAATTGTGTGTAAAACAGTTGATGGTTACACAGAAGAAAATAAACAATGAGTATGTCAAAAATAATAGTTGGACTTGATATTGGAACGACAAAAATTGCTTGTTTCGTAGGGAGAAAAAATGAACACGGTAAGATTGAAATTTTATCGATGGGTACAAGTGAATCTCTTGGAGTGATGCGTGGTGTTGTTTCAAACATTCAACGAACAGTTCAATCTATTCAAACAGCAGTTGAAGAAGCAGAAAACAACATTGTTGGTGACGGAAAATTAAACATAAAAGTAGTAAACGTTGGAATTGCTGGTCAACACATTAAAAGCATTCAAAACCGCGGAACACATACGCGCGCTAACGTCGAAAATGAAATTTCTCAAATTGATATCGATGCTTTAATTGACGATATGCATCGTTTAGTAATGCGTCCTGGTGAAGAAATAATTACTGTAATTCCACAAGAATACATCATTGACAACGAACAAGGTATTAAAGACCCAATCGGAATGTCAGGAAGAAGATTGGAAGCAAATTTCCACATCATTACTGGAGATGTAGCAGCTGGAATGAATATCCGCAAATGTGTTGAGCGTGCCAACATTGCAGTTGATCAAATTATATTAGAACCAATTGCTTCTGCTGAAGCTGTATTATCAGAAGAAGAAAAAGAAGCAGGAGTTGTATTGGTAGATATCGGTGGCGGAACAACAGATGTTGCTATTTTCCATGAAGGTATTATTCGCCATACAGCTGTAATTCCTTTTGGTGGAAATGTAATAACAGAAGACATCAAAGAAGGTTGTACCATTATGAAACGTCAAGCTGAAGCTTTGAAAGTGAAATTTGGTTCAGCATTGGCTTCAGAAAGTCAAGAAAATGAAGTCGTTTGTATTCCTGGCTTAAGAGGGCATGATGCAAAAGAGATTACATTGCGCAATTTAGCTAGTATCATCCAAGCTAGAATGGAAGAAATCATCGACTTGGTACACTATGAAATCTTGAATTCAGGATTAAGCAAAAAATTAATCGGAGGTATTGTAGTTACTGGTGGTGGTGCAAACATGAAACACGTAACTCAATTGTTTGAATACATTACTGGAATGAATACACGATTAGGGTATCCAACAGAGCATTTAGCAAATACCAATACGATTGAAAATTTAACAAGTCCTATTTATTCAACTGGAATTGGATTGGTATTGAAAGGATTTGAAGCGTTGGAAAGAAGAAACGAAAATAAACCAATAGAAGCAGCAACTACTGAAGGAAGTGTTGCTACAAATCCGGAAAAAACAAAAGGAAAATTCTTTGATTCAATTTTAAAAATTGGAACTGATTTCTTCAAAGAAAAAGACGAATATTAAAACAAAACAACAACAACAAATTTTAAAATAAATAAAATGGAATTCAATTTACCAAAAGACACAAGTTCAATCATCAAAGTTATTGGTGTTGGAGGCGGTGGTAGCAATGCTGTAAACCACATGTATGGACAAGGAATCATTGGTGTTGACTTTATCGTATGTAACACGGATCGTCAAGCATTGGACATTTCTCCAGTTCCTTTTAAAATTCAACTTGGCCCTTCATTAACTGAAGGACGTGGTGCAGGTGCTTTACCTGAAATTGGTATGAATGCAGCCATTGAAAACATAGACGAAATTCGTGATGTGTTGAGCAAAAACACGAAAATGGTTTTTGTTACAGCAGGTTTAGGTGGTGGAACAGGAACAGGTGCTGCTCCAGTAATCGCGCAAGTTGCAAAAGAAATGGGGATTTTAACGGTTGGTATTGTAACGGTTCCATTTAACTTTGAAGGAAGAAAAAGAAGACAACAAGCAGAAGATGGTTTAGAAAAAATGCGTCAAAATGTAGATACTTTGTTAATCATTAACAACGAGCGTTTACGTGAAATGACGGGTAATTTAACCATTGGAAATGCATTCTCTCAAGCGGATGATGTATTGACTACTGCTGCAAAAGGAATTGCTGAAGTAATTGCTGTTACAGGTGCAATCAACGTTGATTTCAACGATGTGAAAACAGTAATGAAAGATAGCGGTGTTGCCATTATGGGTAGCGCAGCAGCAGAAGGAGAAAGCAGAGCATTAACTGCAGTTTCTCAAGCATTAAATTCACCATTGTTAAACGATAATGACATCAGCGGAGCTCAATATGTATTGTTAAACATCACATACGGAGATAAAGAAGTATTGATGGATGAAATCACTGAAATAACAGACTTTATTCAAGACGAAGCAGGATCTACTGCAGATGTTATTTGGGGTCACGGTTATGACGCAACATTGGGAGATAAATTAAGTGTAACAATCATTGCAACTGGATTTAATTCAAACCCAATCACGGGTTTTGAGAAAGCACCGGAAAGAACGGTGCGCACCTTAGAAGTTGAACCAAGAAATGAAATTAAAGCACCATTATCAAATCCTTTTGAGCAACCAGAATTTTCAAATGCGGTTGAAGTGAAAGCAGTTGTAAATGAAGTAAGTGAACCATTTTTGAAAACTGAAGTTGAAAGTGCACCTGTTGTGAACGAACGTATTATTCAGGAAGTGAAAGCTGAATTAGAATGGGAAATTAAAGCAGAACAGGTTCAGGTTTCAGAACCAAGAGAAGAAATTGTTCGCCATTTATTAGAAGATAAAGTAGAAGAAAAAGTTAGTTTAGAAAATGTTGTTTCTAAAACAATTTTATCTCCTGAAGATCAACAAAGAAGAACACAAGAACGTTTATCTAAAATACAAGAATTCACCGCTAAATTGAAAAAAGCAGATGGCATTGCAGAATATGAAAATGAGCCTGCATTTGTTAGAAGAAACATCAATTTAGATCAATCATTGAGAAGTACAGAAGAACCAATTAGCCGATTCGGTGTTGCAATGAATGAAAATGGTGAAGCAGTAATTAGAAATAATAATTTTTTACACGATAACGTAGACTGATGAGTTTTACAGAGCAAATTAATGCAGCCATTAAAACGGCAATGTTAGCGAAAGACAAAGATAAATTAGCTGTTTTACGTGACATTAAATCTAAACTATTATTAGAAGCTACTTCTGGAAATGGGGAAGCTTCAGATGAAACGGCAGTAAAAATCATTGTTAAATTGCACAAGCAACGCATGGAAACATATGAGATTTATGTTACGCAAGGTCGCGAAGATTTAGCAGCAGATGAATTGTTCCAAGCGAAAGTTTTAGAAGAATATTTGCCAAAAATGTTATCTGAAGAGGAAGTGAGAGCCGAAGTTGTTGCAGCAATTGCACAAGTTGGGGCATCAGGACCTCAAGACATGGGAAAAGTAATGGGCGTTTTATCTGGGAAACTCGCTGGGAAAGCTGACGGTAAACTCATTGCTAATCTCGTAAAAGAAACATTAGCCAACTAATTAATACGATGGGGTTCAAATTGAATCCCATTTTTTTATATGAATACATTACAGCTCAAAGAAGCAATCGCAGAAACTATTCGTACTTATAACGCGAAGGGATGGTCACCAGCTACTTCAACGAATTATTCATTTGTTGACGAAGAAGGAACGATTTGGGTTTCACGTTCGGGCGTTGACAAAGCACACTTTCAAGCAACTGATTTCATTACAGTAGATAATAATGGCATTGCTACCGGCGAATTTGAAGGAATGAAACCTTCTGCTGAAACCTTGATTCATTGTGTGTTGTATGAATTGTTTCCAGCTACTAAAGTCATTTTGCACAGCCACGGCATCTACCCTGTTCTTCTTTCTGCTTCTGTTATCAATGAATTTGTTATTGAAGGCTATGAACTTCAAAAAGGTTTCGCAGGACAAACAACACATGAAGCAACTGTAAAAATTCCTGTTTTTGAAAACGACCAAGATATGGATCGTTTTAAAGAAGTATTACTACAACAGAAAGACCAACTTAGCAATGCGGCATTTGCGATGCGTAAACACGGAATCTATGCGTGGGGAACATCTTTATTTGAAGCGAAGCGTCATTTAGAAACGGTCGATTACTTGTGTCAGTGTGAATGGATGTTAAAAGCGAAATGATTGTAAAATAGAAACCACTTAATAATTAATACAATCGTAAAAAAGTCTTTTAAGAATTTGTCCATTAAATTTGATATATTTGATTGAAATAAAAGGAAATAAACGTTCGCTTATCGATCTAAATTGGGGTGTATGTGAAGTTTTGATTTGGGATTATATAAGTTAGTGGTAATAAAAACAATACACTATGAAAGCAAAGCAACGAGTAGTACGATTAGTAAGCATGTTTTTTATTTTAATTGTTGTAATCTCTTGTACAAAAGACAAAGTACCTTGTCAAGAAATTACTGAATTAACAGACCAAAATCATTTAGTTAACATTCTACCATTAAACCAAGCATCTGCGTTTAATGACACATTAACAAAATACCCGCAATTACAGGTGTATCGTGTTATTGATGACCAATATTCTATAGGCATGCATTGTAATGTGTTTTATCAAGGTTTAAAGGTTTTTTCTGACCAATATTCCCTATTCAAAAGTAAAACTAACAACGGTTTGTTCATGATAGAAGATTTCATTATCGACACAGTTGATTTTACACTAACACCAACATTAACATCTACTAATGCAGTAGAAATAGCAAAACAAAACTTTGACTATAGCAAGTCTTGTATTTCCTACCGATTGGGAATATTTGATCTAAATTCTGGTAAAGGAATGGAAACAAAAAATTATAAACTTGTATGGAAAGTTCAAGGGGAAAATGAAGCCCCTTATGTAATACTTGATGCGAACAGCGGACAAGTATATCGATCTTATGATGGAATAATTAATTAAATACTGTTACATACATCTAGCAATATATCGCAACATTTTCACTCAAAAAAAGATCCACATCACCTACTGCAAAAACGTTTTTATATTCTTTCATTAAAAAACGCAAGATAAAATACAAGGGAGCAGGACAAAGCAATCCAAAAGTTTTTAAACTTGAAGTCTAAACTACAAAACCAAAAGAAATAATCGCGCTGAAAATATTCTTACTCAAGAAAGGAGAATATTTCTTACCTTTAAAGAAGGATAAAAAAATATGAATACTGGCGAAATACTCATTTATCAAAACCAAGAAGGCAGCATCAAAGTGGATGTGCGCTTAGAGGAAGAAACTGTTTGGCTTACGCAGGCACAACTTTGTGTATTGTTTCAAAAATCAAAAGCTACTATTAGTGAGCATATTAAAAATATATTTACTGAAGGTGAAATAGATGAAAAGTCAGTTGTTCGGAATTTCCGAACAACTGCATCTGATGGTAAAAATTATGATACCTATTTTTACAACCTCGACGTAATCATTTCCGTAGGTTATCGCGTGAAATCGCAACAAGGTACGCAGTTTCGTATTTGGGCAACGCAACGATTAAAAGAATACATAATTAAAGGGTTTACCTTGAATGATGACCGTTTCAAATCGGGTACTTCTATGAATTATTTCAACGAATTGCAAAATCGCATTCGTGAAATTCGGTTGTCTGAAAAATTCTTTTACCAAAAAATCAAAGACATTTACACAACAAGCATTGATTATAATCCAAAAGATGAAAAAACGATTGCTTTTTTTAAAGTAGTTCAGAACAAACTGCTTTGGGCTATTTCGCAAAATACAGCTGCCGAATTGGTTTTTAAAAGAGTAGATGCTAGTTTGCCATTAATGGGAATGCAGTCTTACGATAACAAAACGTCACATACTATTCAAAAACAAGAAGTAAGTATCGCCAAAAATTATCTAAATGAGGATGAAATAAAGTTGTTAGGTTTACTAGTGGAACAATATTTGGCATTTGCTGAAACGATGGCCCAACAACAAACTCCCATGTATATGAACGATTGGATTGAACGATTAGATAGTTTGTTACAATTAAATGGAAGAGAAATTCTAACGCATGCAGGAACCATTTCTAATCAAATGGCAGTAGAAAAATCGGATCTTGAATTCTCGAAATACAAACAAGAAAAAGCAATTGTCGAAAGAGAACAAAGTTTAAAAGAAATTGAAGAGGATATTAAAAAGTTGATGAAATAAATGGTGTAATTCTCTATTTGAATTCACTGAAAACCCCTACTCCAACCCAATATTAAACTGTGTATCCAACACAATTTTACCTGAAATAGGTTCAGATTTTCCTGGAATTGAAAGTCCTTTAATGCTTCCTGTTTTACCTTTTTGAATTAAATCAATTAATTGACTTTCCGTTAATTTTTTACCCAATAATTCAAAGGGGATTTTAAATCCACAAGCGTTGAAATTGCTGCAACCTACAGCCGATTTTCCCATCATTAATTTGACCTGTTTGCATTTAGGGCAATCCAAGTCGGTTAATGCGATTTTTTCTTTCGGCTCGCGTTTTTTTCGTTCAACCTTTGGTGGTGTTACTTTTTCAGGCTCAACCGAAATTCTTCGATAATTATTGAATATCACCTCATCTGTCAATTCACGCACCATTTTAAACAACTCTTGCTTAAACACATCCAATTGATACTCCCCTTTTTCAATCAAACGGATTTTACGTTCCCAATTTCCTGTCAATTCTGGACTCTTCAATAATTCGTTTTGGATCGTATCAATTAAATCCATGCCTGTGGCTGTGGCTAATATGTTTTTTCGGTTTTTTTCAATGTATTTTCTTCGGAAAAGGGTTTCAATAATATTCGCGCGCGTGGAAGGTCGACCGATGCCATTGTCTTTCATTAAATCGCGCATTTCCTCGTCTTCAATTTGCTTTCCAGCTGTTTCCATTGCCCGCAATAAGGTCGCTTCTGTGTATGGCTTGGGTGGAGCTGTTTTTCCTTTGTGAACGATGGGTGTGTGTGGCCCTTTTTCTCCCTCTACAAAAACAGGCATAATGCGTTCTTCGTCACTTTTCTCGGCTACTTGCTTTTCATCTTGGTACACAACACGCCAACCTGGAGTAATAATTTGTTTTCCCGTTGCTTTAAATTCCAATTGTCCAACTTTCCCTAAAACAGTTGTTGTAGAGATTTTACATTCTGGGTAAAAAACAGCAATAAAACGCTTAGCAATTAAATCATAAATCTGATTTTCTGTAGGAGAAATACCACTTGGATTTACACCTGTCGGAATAATCGCATGGTGATCTGTTACTTTTTTATCGTCGAAAACCGCTTTTGATTTTGGAATGGGTTGTTGCAACAATGGTGCAGTGTATCGCGAATAATAGGACATTCCTTTTAAAATTCCTTCCACCTTTGGATAAATGTCTTCAGAAAGATAGGTTGTATCGACACGCGGATACGTCACAATTTTCTTTTCGTATAAACTTTGAATGTTTTTCAAGGTTTCGTCTGCTGAGAAACCATATTTCTTATTTGCTTCAACTTGTAAACCTGTTAAATCAAACAGCCTTGGGTTTCCTTCTTTTCCTTCTTTTTGTTCGAAGGAAGTGACCTCAAATTCATGCTGCTTCAAATATTCAAGACCTTTTACTGCTTTTTCTTCACTAGTCAAACGATCAATTTGACATAAAAATTCAGTGTCGCGGTACGTTGTTTTCAATTCCCAATATTCCGCTGAAGTAAACGCATTGATTTCTTTTTGGCGCTGAACAATCATTGCCAAGGTTGGTGTTTGCACACGTCCAATGGATAAAGTCGCTTTTCCTTGTCCAAATTTCTTGGTGAAAGCACGCGTTGCATTTATGCCTAACAACCAATCACCAATCGCACGGGCAGAACCTGCTGCATATAAATTATCGTATTGTTTGCCGTCTTTTAATTTTTGAAAACCTTCTTTGATGGCTTCTTCCGTTAAGGATGAAATCCACAAACGTTGAATAGGCTTCGTGCATTTTGCTTTTAACAAAACCCAGCGTTGAATCAATTCTCCTTCTTGCCCAGCATCACCACAATTGATGACCGAATCACAATTAGCTACTAAATTCTCGATGCATTTGAATTGTTTTTGAATGCCTGGATCATCCACCACTTTGATTCCGAAATTGGTTGGTATAATGGGTAAATCTTCTAATTTCCAATACTTCCAATTTTCTTTGTAATCATGTGGTTCTTTCAACGTACACAAGTGTCCAAAAGTCCAACTTACCCAATAGCCATTCCCTTCCCAATAGCCGTCTTTTCGAGAACGAGCACCAAGGATTTCAGCAATGTCTTTTGCTACAGAAGGTTTTTCAGCTACACAAAGAATCATTTTGTTGCGTTCTTCTTTTTAGTATAATGGATGGTTTCGAAAGCATAAAGATGTTTCTCATCCATTGGATGTTGGAAAAGTATTTTTTTATCCCATTGATCTTGATCGATTGAAGGGAAAAAAGTATCTGCACCAAATTCATGGTCAACGTGCGAAATATACATTTCATCAATGCAATTCAACGCCAATGCTTGTTTGTAAATCTCTCCGCCACCAATGATGAATACGGTTCGTTCGGTTTCATTTTTAAAGTGCTCCAATGAAGCTTCCAATGAATTAAACTGCTTACAACCTTCAAAGCGAAGGGCTTGATCTCTCGTTAAAACTACATTTTCACGGTTTGGCAAAGGACGAAAGCGTTCTGGAATAGATTCGTAATTTTTTCGCCCGGTAATAACAATTTGACCTGCTGTCGTTTCTTTAAAAAACTTCATGTCAGCTGGCAAATGCCACATCAAATCATTGTTTTTACCAATTCCATTTGCACGATCTACCGCAACAATTAAAGCAACCTTCATCTTTGTAAGCTAAAATTAAACAGCAACAGCGCCTTTAATGTGTGGGTGTGGATCGTAATTCTGTAATTCAAAATCTTCTAATTTAAATCCAAAAATATCTTTTATAGCTGGATTTATTTTCATTGTTGGCAAGGCTTTACAATCGCGAGACAATTGTAATTCCACTTGTTCTAAATGATTGCTGTAAATATGTGCATCTCCAAAAGTATGAACGAAATCACCTGGCTCTAAATCACACACCTGAGCAATCATCATTGTTAACAACGCATACGAAGCGATGTTAAATGGAACACCTAAAAAAGTATCCGCTGAACGTTGGTACAATTGACAACTTAACTTGCCATTGGCAACATAAAATTGAAATAAGGTATGACAAGGAGGCAATGCCATGTTATCTACATCGGAAACGTTCCATGCAGAAACGATTAAACGACGCGAATCAGGATTGCGTTTAATTTGTTGAATTAAATTTGAAATTTGGTCGATTGTTCCACCATCTTTTGCTGGCCAACTTCTCCATTGATATCCATAAACAGGACCTAAATCACCGTTTTCGTCGGCCCATTCATCCCAAATAGATACGTTATTGTCTTTTAAGAATTTGATATTTGTATTTCCTTGTAAAAACCACAACAACTCTACAATGATTGAACGTAAATGTAATTTTTTCGTCGTTACGCATGGAAAACCTTCCGCTAAATCAAAGCGCATTTGGTAACCAAAAGTAGAAATTGTACCCGTTCCAGTACGGTCTTCTTTTTTTGTTCCTTTTGCTAAAATATGTTTTAGTAAGTCGTGGTATTGTTTCATTTTGCGTGTGATTTTATCGACTTCGAATTTACGAAAAATGAAGTTGAGTCCTTCAGGAAGTTTTCAAAAAAATGATAGAACTTATGAACTATTTGAAGGTGCAGTTTCATTTTAAAAAGAAAACATAAAATTTGGTTATATTTGCTTTGTGTACTGTTCAAACAGCTTACAAATGATCAATATGAAAAAAGTACTCTTGTTTTTCTTGCTCTTAGTGAATTTCACGGTGCTTTCTCAAACTTCGAAGGGACTTAAAAAACGTTTTTTAGGAACGTATGCTGGGTTCATTAGTAGCTATGAATTGAAAACACCAACACCTATTTTTGTTGATTCAGTAGAAATTAAGATTACAATTGGAAAAGAACAAATTTCCTTTTCCATTGGAACCCATCAATACAGCGGAAGTTACAAATTACTTTTAGAAACAAAAAAATACATTGTTTTAGAATGTACGATCGAAAACCAAAAGGCAACAGAGCGTATCATGGTTTACAAAAGAGGTAAACATCTTTCTCGCGACGGATTATTTCCGCAACCCAACGCTGAACTCTTCAAAATAAAGCAAACAAAAAATCATCAATAGACGCTCATTTTCAATGCAAAAAAAGTTTTTCACCAATTTAACGCTTCTGATTTTACTAAATTTATTAGTAAAACCCTTTGCGATATTTGGCATTGATTTAACGATTCAAAACAGAGTTGGTGCGGAAAATTATGGCTTGTATTTTTCGTTGATGAACCTATCCTTGCTTTTTTCCATTTTAATGGATATCGGCATCAACAACTACACAACAACGCATGTTGCACGCTTTCCGTCTATTGCTTCAAAGTACATCCATAAATTATTCAGTTTACGTTTTTTATTATTTGGAATTTATGCGCTAGTGACTTTCGTAACTGGATTTTTATTGCACTTTACGCCATATGAATTAGGCATTTTAAGTATTTTTATTTTCAATCAGTTTTTAATTACACTTACCGCTTATTTTAGAAGTCATTTTGGCGGTTTGCATTTGTTTAAGACCGATGCCGTCATTTCCGTATTAGACCGTTTCCTATTGATACTAATCGGAGGTTATCTTTTATTGACAACAACAACGTTTAAAATTGAATGGTTTATTTGGGCGCAAACCATTGCGTATGGATTGACATGTATTGTTTCATTTCTTTTATTGAGTAGTAAAATAGGGATTCCGAAATTCAAATTTCACCCCTTGTTTTCAATAGCGATCTTAAAAAAGAGTTATCCCTACGCTCTTTTGATCTTATTAATGATGTTTTATTCTCGCATCGATTCCGTGATTTTAGAACGTATTCATCCGAATGGGAAATTTGAAGCGGGTGTTTATGCGCAAGGATTTAGGTTGCTAGATGCTTTTTTCATGTTCGGAATGTTATTTGCTAATTTACTATTGCCCCTATTTGCACGTTTGTTGGAACAAGATAAAAAGAGCATTCAGCCCCTTCTGAAAACAGCTAGAAACCTATTGTTAGGTGGCGCAATTTTAGTCGCTTTTTGTTCAGCTTTTAATGCGCGCTATTTATTAGAATTGTTCTACAATGAAAATATATCAGCATCGATTCCAAGTTTTCAGTTTTTAATCTGGGGATTCATTGGTATGTGTATGAGTTTGATTTATGGCACTTTGTTAACTGCCAATGGTAGTTTGAAAATCCTAAATTGGATTTCATTAGTTGGTATAGTAGTTAATATCATAATAAATGTAGTGTTGATACCAAAATACGGTGCTACAGGAGCTGCAATTGCTGTACTTTTCACGCAATCAGTTACTGCATTGGCTCAAATGATTTATTGCCATCTTAAATTTTCGTTTGCTTTTCCTTGGCGAGAATTTAGTAACTACGCACTTTTTGTTGCGCTATTATTGATCATTCCATTATTTACAAATGAAGGTAGCCATCAATTCTTTGTGCAGCTAGCAAGTGGAATAGTCGGCTTGTTTATCTTTAAACTAATCGATTTCAAAGAAATTTTACGTTTTTTAAAGGAAAAATAATCCTATTTCATACTAAACGACCTTTTTTGGAGTTATGCACTCAACTTAAATTACTTGCAGAACGAAAACTAATCGAAATTAACCTGAATTAAGCAATTAAATGCTAAATTCGCACTTCAAAAATTGAGAAAATGACAGATCACACAACTGATTTAGATAAAGAACGCCAAAATTTATTAGTCTTTATTTGGCGAAATAGAAGACTCATTTCTATCGTTACTGGCGCTGCAATGGTCGTTTCATTAATAGTTTCACTTTTATTGACTCCTCTTTATAAATCAACTGCTATTGTTTTCCCAGCTGCAACAAGTACCGTTTCGTTCTCTGAACAACGAAATGCAAAAGCTTCTTCAATGGATTTTGGTGAAGAAGAACAAGCAGAACAATTGGTTCAAATTTTACAATCTTCACAAATTAGAAATCGTATAGTTGACCAATTTCAGTTGATGAAACACTACGATATTGACGATTCAGACCCTAATAAATATTTTAAGTTGATGGAAAAATATGAAAATATGTTTTCATTTACTCGTACAAGATACGGTTCAATTCAAATTGATGTGTTAGACAGAGATGCTGTGTTAGCGTCAGACATGGCTAACAAAATTGTAGACTTAATTGATACAGTAAAAAACAGCATGGTAGCAGAAAGAACCATTCCAGCATTTGAAATCAATAAACGTAAAAAAGAACAACTTGAAAATGATCGTGATGCAGTTCTTAAACAATTGGATAGTTTAGCACAAATGGGTGTATTGTCTATTGATGGTCGTTCAAGTTTGTTTCAAGCATATGTAGATTCTAAAAGTCAAGCTGAAAAACAAGAAATTAAAAAGACCATTGATATCAATATGAGATATGGAGCTCGCTTTGATGGTTTAGAAGATATTCGCGATGAAAAAATCATGCAGTTGGAGGAATTCAAAGTTGCATATGAACAAGCTGAATCGGATGCTAACACTATTTTTAGTCATAAGTTTATTGTGGAACGTGCAGTTGTTGCAGATAAAAAAGACAAACCGAAACGAATCATCATCGTGCTTTTAGCATCGATAGGTGCGTTTATCTTTATGGTATTTGCTTTATTAATCAATGATCGAATTCGTGATTTGAAAAAAATCGCTTAAGGTGTCGTCGTCTAAGAAAAATGCTTTTTTTATTCTTTTAGGTGTTTTATACATCTTCCTTTCCATTTATTTTATTTGGATTGATCAAGCGTATCTTACACTATTCCCAATTGGATTACTAGCTGTTTTTTTTGCAATTTATTATACTGAATACACCTTTTTAAGTTTAGCTTTTCTCACGCCACTTTCCATTAACATTGAAGAATACACTGAAAGTTTTGGCCTTTTCATTCCTACTGAACCCATTCTTTTTGGGTTTTTAATATTGTTCCTTTTTCTTCAATTACGGAAAAACATACTTCCGAAAGAACTCTGGAAAAACCCTATAATTTGGAGTGTCTGTTTTTACATGAGTTGGTTATTAATTACTTCCATTACTAGTAGTCATCCAATTGTTTCATTAAAATTTGGTTTAGCGCGGCTTTGGTTTATCGTTCCCGTTTTACTCTTTGGAAGCTATTTTTTCAGAAAAGAAATCAATATCAAACGATTTCTATGGCTTCTTATTATTGGGATGTTCCTTGTTATTTGTTACACTTTAATTGTACATGCTAGTTACAGTTTTGGTGAAAAAGAAGGCCATTGGGTGATGTCCCCTTTTTTCAAAGATCATACGATATATGGCGCAACGGTAGCGTTAACGGTTCCTCTTGTTTTTGGATTATACCTTTACAAAAAACATAGTCCGTTGGTGCAAGTAATTTTATTAAGTTTCATCGTTATTATCCTACTCGGAATGTTCTTTTCTTATACGCGTGCGGCATGGTTAAGTTTAATAGCTGCATTGGGTGTTTTGGCATTAATTCGATTCAAGATAAAATTAAGCATCTTAATTAGTATTGCTGTGTTTATTGGAGGTGTCATTTTCTTTTCATGGGATGCGATACAAATGGATTTAGCCCGTAATAAAAATGAACATACAACAGAAGATTTCGGCAAGAAATTGCAATCCGCAGCAAATGTTTCAACGGATGCTTCCAATTTAGAACGGATCAATCGTTGGTCATGTGCCATTGAAATGTTTAAAGAACGGCCATTTTTTGGTTTTGGACCTGGAACGTATGCTTTTGAATATGCACGCTTTCAAGACCCGGAAAATTTAACGATTATCTCAACTAATTTTGGCGACTTAGGAAATGCGCACAGTGAATATTTGGGCGCTTTATCAGAAATGGGCGTTTTTGGTTTACTTTCATTTATTGGAATTGTTATCGCCATTTTTTACAAAACAATTACACTTTATAATCGTTGGCCAATTGAAGATAAAGAAACGCGAATCTTAATGCTAGCCATGATTTTATCTATGGTAACCTATTTTGTTCACGCCGTGTTGAATAATTTCCTTGACACAGACAAAGCAGCTGTTCCCATTTGGGGAATGTGCGCAGCTTTCATAGCGTTGGAAATTGCATTGAACCGAAAAATCAACGCGAAACCCAGCTTGAAGGGTTCAAACATTTAACGGCTCCTCCAGCAACAGTGTGGATTTCGAAATGTGCAATTGATAAAGAAGAACCTTCTGGTACAATCAGCGAACCAATGCTTTGTTTTGTTGATACTTTTGAACCTGTACTTACATACACTTCTTGCAAATTACTGTAAACAGTTCTGTAATTACCGTGTTTGATAATAACAACTTTCCCAGCTCCTGGAATACTAAATACACTTGTAACTTCTCCTTCAAACACACTTCTCACTTGTGCATTTCGAGAGGTACTAATGTCGATTCCGTTATTATTTGTGTATACATTATTCAAAGTGGCGTGTGCATTTTTTCCAAATCCTTCAGAAATCGAACCACTTGCAACTGGCCAAGGTAAACGACCTTTGTTTCCTTCAAACGAATGACTCAATGCCATTGATTCTTTGGATTCAGTATATACAATTTTAGGTGTTTCTTTTGGCGTTTCTTTGATTGCTTTTGTATTCGAACCAGAAGATGTAGCTTTATTTTCAGAATTAGCAACTTTACTATTTTCCTTGGCTGTTTGAGTTTTAGCAAGCTCTTTATTTCGAGCTGCTTCTTCGGCCTTTCTTCTTTTCTCCTCTGCTTTTCGTTGTTTTTCTTCGGCAGCAGCAATTTCTCGTTTTATAGCTGCGTTAATTTTATCTTTAAGAACCGCTTTCTTATTTTCATCATTGCGCAACTGAGCGACTAATTGTTGCTCTTCTTGTTTCAATTTACTATATACTTTCTCTTGCTTTTGCTTGTCTTTTTCAATAGCATATTTTTCTTGTTTTTTCTCTTCGAGCAATTTCAATTTATACAAACGTTCTTCTTCTATTGTAACGATCTCTTTTTTAATTAAACCCTCGTGTTGTCGTATGATTAAAAATTGTTTCTTTTGAATGTCTGAAATATATTTTAAATAAGAACCTCTTTTAACGGCTTCATTGTAAGAATTAGCGGAAAATATAAACATCATTTTCCCAAAACGGTTACGGTGTTTATAGCTATAAATTACTAATTTTTTATACTGTGCTTTCAAGCGAATTAGTTTTTGTTGTAAAGCAACAACTTCATTACTTTTTTCTGCTACTTTAATTTCTGCGCCACGCACTTGATTATCAAAATTAGTAACCAATTCTTGTCGATTTTGTATCTGCTTATCTATCAGCAACAATTCATTGTAAGAAGCACTTGTGATGGTTTTCGTTTTATCTAATAGCTTTTTAGTGGTCGCGATTTTCTTCGCTAAGCGATTTTCTTCGTTACGTAGTTTTTCACTCGCAGTTTGTCCAAACAATTGAACAGAAATAAACAAGAAAAATAAAACACTTAATCTACTCACATTCTTCATAACTCTCTGGTATTATTAGCTCTAATTGCTGAACTTCAATGCTGTCTACTTTATCGTAATCCAAGGTTATCACCATTCTGTTTTTGGGCAAAACAACTGTGATTTCTACTTCGTTTGGGAAATTATAACCATCAACTAATTGCCTTGAAATGTAATTGATTGATACAGATGCACTATCCGAAGGACTTTCAATATACATTCCTTTTAAATCTCTTAAATTAGTGTCAATGTAATACTTAATCAATACATCTTCTTTTTGTCGAACACGCACAAAGCGATCAAATCGTTTGGCTTGTCTTTTACGATGCGTGGATAGTGTATATTGATCTTGACCATGAATTTGAAAATATTTTTGAGTTGTATCATAATCAAAAGGCATTCCTAAAAGAATTTCTTCCAAATTTGAAAACGTAAAATCTACACCGAAATTGTTTTTGAAATACTCTAAACTCTGTTTGGAATAACATTTTTCACGTTTATTCATTAACACAATTGAATCTTTCGTCACCAAGGAATTAGCTATTGGTATCGCGGCATAGGTAATCAATGCGTTTATTGCACTATCTCTTACTATGCGTAGGGAAGTTTTGAAATTTAAATTGCGATTGGTGTCCGAATAACTTGTTGCAATTTTAGCATAAAAATAATGTGGCTTAGCTTGAGATAAGCTATCCATTTTTTGAATTAAAAGCGCTGTTTTCACTCGCTCTAAACGGTCTTGATTAAAAATCAATCTTGAACCACCACAGGATTGTAGTGCTAACAAAAAAGCAATAATAGATAACAATTTAAAAAATCGGATCATAATATTTTTTGTTAGTGATTTTTTTGGGTAAATTTTTATTTGTCGCACCCATTTTCAATGCGCGTTCCCACATTTCAACAGCTTTAGGAATGTCACCATCAAAAAAATAGGCATCTCCTAAATGTTCGTTGATTAATTTATCTGTAGCATCTTCAGTATAGGCAAGTTCAAACAGATTCAAAGCTTGCGTGAAATTGCCCATTTGAAATAAAACAAACCCTTTCGTATCGATAAAATGAACACTTTTGGGATTCATTTCACTGATTTCTTTTGCTAATTTATAAGCATACTCTAAATCGATTTTTGCTAAAGCCAATCTGTATGCATAATTATTGCGTAATAATAAACTTTGAGGATCTTTGGCAATTGCTGCTTTGTAATTTTCTTTACCAAGTTCAACTTGATTTAAACAAAAATAAGCTTCTCCAATTTGACCCAACATTTCTGCTTCAATAGAAGGATCGTTCACAACTGATTCCTTTCCTACTTTTAAAATATCGATTGCTTCTTGGTGTTTTTTTAATTGAACCGCACTCACCCCATTTAATAAATAAATTGTTGGAATTGTAGGGAATAATTCTAAGCACTTTTTACTGTCGTTATATAAGATTTCAAATGCACCTGATTGGTATTCCATTAAGAGAACTTGATTCCAAATCGGATATTGATTTTGGTCAAATTCTAAGGCTTTTTTATAAGCATATAATGCTTCGTTTTCTTTATTCTGACGCAAATAAAAATCGCCTTGAATTGAATGTGCTTTCGCTTGGGTTGGATTGTTTATCACCAACTGGTCTACTAAACTCATCACAGATTGATCAATCGTTTTAGCTGTTTCTAAAAGCGTGATGAGAATTTTCATTTTCATTTCAAAATCAACATCCTCACAAGAAAATGCCAACTTCAATTGTTCCATCGATTTTGTTCGCTCATTTTTTTGACGGTAAATATCCGCTAAAGCTAAATGAGCTCTTCCATTTTCAGGTGAAACTTTAACTAAATCTTCTAGCAATAAAATTCCTTTTTCTTCATTTCCCGTTTGAAAATAAAACTCTACCAACGTGCCTAATAACTGTGGATCATTCGGCGATTTTTTACGTGCAGAAAGTAATTCATTCAGTGCTTTATCTGTTTGTTTTGCTTGGATATACAAACGGAATTTCTCAATTGTCAATTCAGGTTGTGCTCCTACTAAATCTTCTGTTTTTGTCAGCGCTTTAATAGCGTCATTCCATTTCCCATCCTTTGCTAAGCTTTCTGCATAACTATACATCCACTCAACATTTCTAGGCTCATTTTTTATTAATTTTTCAAATTGAACATTGGCTTCGGCATATTTCTTTTGCTCAACAAACATATAAGCCAATTCTTCCGCATACCAAATGTTAGTTGGATCAATTTTAGCAGCTTTTTGAATACAATCTGCCGATTTTGCCAATTCTTTCTTTCCTAAATAAATTTGTGAAAGTGCATAATAAACCGCATCATCCGTTTGTTTAATTGCCAAACATTGTTCAAAAGCACGGATTGCCTCATCGAATTGCCCCGTTGTCTTGTAACGAATCCCTTCATGAAAATGTTGGATGTATCCGTAATCAGCAGCTGAAACAACAACAGAAGCTGGAGCATTTTTTTTCACAGTTCCACAACTCACTAATAAAAGTGCACAAATAATAAAAAGCTTTTGGCTTACATTCATTCGACAATTGTTGAGTAATCGCCTAAACTTAAATCTTTTGCTGTACCAACAAATGCTGTATGTGAACCAATCATTGAATCTTTCAAAACAACTTGAATAAGTTCTGAATGTTGTTGAATATTTGAATTTGAAATAACGGAATTAACAACGCGTGTGTTTTTCCCTAAAGAAACATGTGGTCCAACAACTGAGTTTTCAATCACAACACCTTCTCCAATAAAACATGGAGGAATGATAACAGAATCAATGATTTCAGCCGTTGGGGCTACCATCGGTAAATTTTTCTCAAAATCGTATTCTAATACGCGTTGATTGGTTTGAACAGTCACTGCTTTATTACCACAATCCAACCACTCAGAAACTTCTCCTGGTTTAAATTTGTACCCTGCATTTGTTAAACGGCGCAATGCATCTGGCAACTGATATTCATTGCTATTCATGATGTTGTTGTCAATCAAATATTCCAATTCCGTGCGTAATTTTGCACCATCTTTGAAATAATAAATACCAATCATCGCCAAATCAGACACAAATTCTTGTGGTTTTTCAACGAAGTCAATAATCTCACGATTTTCATTCATTTTAATTACGCCAAATGCACTCGGGTCTTCAATTTGTTTCACCCATAAAATACCATCATCATTCGGATTAATTTTGAAATCTGCTTTGAATAATGTATCCGCAAATGCAACAACAACAGGACCTTCCAATTTCTCTTTCGCACACAAAACAGCATGACCTGTTCCGAGTGGTTCTAATTGGTAATGAATGGATCCTTTTGCTCCTAATTTTTCTGCAACAGCGATTAATTCTTTTTCAACTTCTGCCCCAAAATCACCAATTACAAAAGCGATTTCATCTATTTTATCCGCACAAACAGCTGCGATATCTTCCACCAAACGATGAACTATTGGTTTTCCTCCAACTGGAACTAATGGTTTTGGTGTTACTAAAGTATGTGGGCGAAGGCGACTACCGCGTCCCGCCATTGGAACTATTATTTTCATTTTTTTTTCTTTTATGGGGTGACATCGAGTGCCTCTATCGCCCAAATGTATTTATTTAACGCCCGTGCTTCCAAAGCCTCCAGCTCCTCGATCAGTTTCTGTTAATACTTCTACTTTTGACCATTCAGCTTGTTCAACTTTCGCGAAAACCAATTGTGCAATGCGTTCACCGTCTTCAATTGTAAAGGATGTGTTAGATAAATTAACTAAAATCACTCCAATTTCACCACGGTAATCAGCATCAATAGTTCCCGGTGAATTCAATACAGTAATTCCATTTTTAAACGCCAACCCACTTCTTGGTCGAACCTGGCACTCATACCCTACTGGCAATTCCATGAATAAACCTGTTTTTACCAACGCTCTTTCAAAGGGTGCTAAGGTAATTGGTTCTGATATATTTGCTCGAACATCCATTCCCGCTGATGCATTTGTTTCATACGCAGGTAAAGCATGTTTGGATTGATTGATAATTTTAACGTGCATAATTTTTGAATTGACTTCAAAAATACGAAAAAGAGAAATGGATTAATCGCCCATTTTTGTTAGTAATGAACAATTGATTTTTAACAAACTATGCTGTTTTTCTAAACAAGGATTTTTCTAATTTGTAGACCATCAAAAGATAGCCTAAAATCAGCGTGTTGTTAAAGATTGTTTTCATTATTCCTGCAGAAAACAATTCAAATGAAGCAATGAAATATACGAGCAATGCACCCACTAAATACAACGCGAATTTTCTTAAATTATAGGCAATTGGATAATGTTTTTGTCCCAATAAATACGAAGCGATCATTTGCGAAGCATAAACGATTAATGTAGCCCAAGCACTCGCCATATAGCCGTAAATTGGAATAAAAACAACATTTAAAACAACTGTTAACATTGCACCACCGATTGCAATAAATGCCCCGAATTTAGTTTGTCCACTTAATTTGTACCAAATACTTTGGTTGTAATAAATTCCCAAGAAAACATTCGCTAATAATAGAATTGGAACGACTTTTAAACCAACATAATAGGCTTCATTACGAATAAATAATTTGAAAAAATCAATGTTCAAACTCACAACAAGAAACACCAAACAAACCATTGCAATGAATACATTCATCACTTTTGAATAGACTTTGTTTTTATCTTGATTCTTTAATTGCGCAAAGAAAAAAGGTTCTGCTGCATACCGATATGCTTGTAATAAAATGGTAACTAGCATGGCTAATTTATAGCAAGCACTGTAAATACCAACTTGTGCTTCAGCGATTTTTAACGAAACTTGCGTTGAACCATCGTATAAAAGGTGTTTCAATAAAATTCGATCCAATGTTTCATTGATTATTCCAGCAAAACCTGCAATTACAAGCGGAAAAGCATACCAAAGCATCTCTTTTGCCAACACTTTATCAAAGGTAAAACGAAGGTGTAAAAAATGCTTGTACAAGAGTAAAGGCTTAACCAAGGATGCAAATAAATTAGCAAATAAGATAAATAACACCCCTTCTTCCGGTCGCGCTGGATCGAATAATCCGATCATAAACACTAAATTCAAAATAATGTTTACACCGATGGAACTCAATTGAATTCCAGCAAATTGAAAGGCTTTATTTTCAGCCCGCAGTTTTGCTAATGGTAAAGCCGTTACAGCATCAATACACACAATTGCCCCCAATAAAATAATGTATTCATTGTGATCCGAATACAACATTAAGTCTGCAATGTTTTGATTGAAGAACAATAAAACTGCAAAAAACAAAACATTGATTCCTATTACGGTCAGAAAACTATTAACGAATACTTTTTCTTTGTCCTCTTTATCTTGTAGAAACCTAAAAAAGGAAGTTTCCATTCCAAAAGTCAGCAAAACGACCAAAAATGCAACCCAAGCATATAATTCTGAAACAACGCCATAATCTGACGGATTAGCAAATACGGCAGTGTATAATGGAACTAGCAAATAGTTCAATAGTCGACCGACAATACTTGACAATCCATAAACGGCCGTTTGACCCAATAATTGCTTGATTGGGTTTGCCATTAAGCTCTGAAATTTGGTTTTCTTTTTTCTAAAAATGCAGTTGTTCCTTCTTTGAAATCAGCTGTTCCGAAAGACAAGCCGAATTCTTCGATTTCAACTGAATACCCGTCTACACCATCTTCAAAATTTGCATTGATTGAACGGATTGCTGCGGCGATTGCAGTTGCAGAATTGGCTAGAATCTTCGTTGCGATTTCTTCTGCTTTTGCCAGTAATTCTTCTTGCTCAACCACATAATTTACCAAGCCCCACGTTAATGCTTCATCAGCTTTCATCATTCCTGCTGTAAAAACAAGCTCGTTTGCTTTTCCGCGTCCAACTAAGTTCGCCAAACGTTGCGTGCCTCCATAACCTGGTATAACACCCAATGAAACTTCAGGCAAACCCATTCGTGCGTTAGATGAAGCCACACGAATATGCGCCGCCATTGCCAATTCTAATCCACCACCTAATGCAAAACCATTAACTGCAGCAATAACTGGCTTGTTCATTTTCTCAATAAATGAAAATAACGTTTGTTGTCCTTTTTGAGCTAACTCACCACCTTGGGCAACACTAAAATCTGCGAATTCTTTAATATCAGCTCCTGCTACAAATGATTTTTCGCCTGAACCAGTTAAAATGACAACGCCTACATTTGAATCTTCATTTGCCGCATTCAAAGCCGTATTTAATTCTTCAATGGTTACTTTGTTTAATGCATTCAATTGAGCCGGACGATTAATTGTAATTACTAAAATCTGTCCCTTTTGATCTACTAAAATGTTTGTGTACATATGCTTTATTTTCTAAGTCTTTTGTATAATTTAATTCCCATCATTAAACCAATTGCAACGGCAAAAAAGCCAATTGTTCCTTTTATCCAGTTTAAACTATCTTTCATTACTACTAAAAACACGATGGCAACGAGCGCTAATGTGGCTACTTCATTCCAAATTCGCAATCCATTTGATTTCCACTTGAAAAGTCCTTTTTTTAAATCATTCATGATTTTTTGACAGACAAAATGATACACCAATAATAAACCTACAAATCCTAATTTCAAATGCATCCAAGGCGCTGAAAAATAATACGTTGGATTTAAAAGAAGCATCCAAATTCCAAAAATCAAGGTTAAAATCATTGCTGGAGTAGTAATGATCCACCATAATTTTTTTTCCATCACCTCAAATTGCTCCGACAATATTTTCCGAGGAATCTCTTCTTTTTGTTGCGCTTCGGTATGGTAAATAAACAAACGAACGATGTAAAAAAGTCCGGCAAACCAGCTAACAACAAAAATAATGTGCAATGCTTTTACTGTATTTATATCCATGCGATAAAGATACGATAAAAATTAGTGACGCAAAAATTGGTTGATATTTTAACAGATGAAAGAAATCTAAGTAGTAAAATCCTTGCTTTCATTGTTCTTTCGTATCTTTGTTGCCTTAAAAAAAACAACATGAGTGCATTTGAACTTTCCGAACAAGAAATTCAACGTAGAGAATCGTTGAATAAACTACGTGAAATGGGAATCAATCCCTACCCTGCTGACTTATACCCAGTAAGCGATTTTGCTACTGAAATAAAGAAGCAATTCGTAGATGGAAAGCAGGTTTGCATTGCTGGCCGAATGATGAGCCAACGTGTTATGGGAAAAGCTTCATTCGCTGAATTACAAGATTCTTCTGGTAGAATTCAAGTGTATTTCAACCGTGATGAAATTTGTCCGGGTGAAGACAAAACCTTATACAATGAAGTTTTCAAAAAATTGTTGGATTTAGGTGATTTTATTGGTGTTAAAGGATATGTTTTCAAAACACAAGTGGGTGAAACATCCATTCATGTGCAAGAATTTACTTTATTGAGTAAATCGTTGAAACCTTTACCGCTTCCTAAAATTGACGCAGAAGGAAAAGTACACGATGCGTTTACGGATCCTGAAATGCGCTACAGACAACGTTATGCTGATTTAGTCGTGAATCCTCACGTAAAAGATATTTTCATCAAACGAACAAAATTGTTCTCAGCAATGCGTCAATTTTTCAATGACGCTGGATACATGGAAGTTGAAACTCCTGTTTTGCAATCCATTCCTGGAGGCGCTGCTGCTCGTCCGTTTGTGACGCATCACAACGCACTTGACATTCCTTTGTACATGCGAATTGCCAATGAATTGTACTTAAAACGTTTAATTGTAGGTGGTTTTGATGGTGTGTACGAATTTTCAAAAAACTTTAGAAATGAAGGAATGGACCGTACGCACAACCCTGAATTTACAGCAATGGAAATCTATGTTTCTTACAAAGATTACAATTGGATGATGGATTTCACGGAACGACTTTTAGAACATTGTGCGCTTGCTGTAAATGGAACTTCTGAAGCAACTTTTGGAGAACATTCAATCAATTTCAAAGCACCATACAAACGCGTTACCATGCGTCAATCGATTCTAGATTTTACTGGTTTTGATATTGCTGGTAAATCAGAAGATGAATTACGCGTTGCAGCAAAAGGAATGGGAATTGCTGTGGATGATACAATGGGTAAAGGAAAATTAATCGACGAGATTTTCGGTGAAAAATGTGAAGGAAATTACATTCAACCAACATTTATTACCGATTATCCAAAAGAAATGTCGCCATTGTGTAAAGAACACCGCGATAATCCGGAATTAACGGAACGATTTGAATTAATGGTTTGTGGAAAAGAAGTAGCTAATGCTTATTCTGAATTAAACGACCCAATTGATCAACGTGAACGCTTTGAAGAACAAGTGCGATTATCAGAAAAAGGAGACGATGAAGCAGGTCAATTCATTGATTATGATTTCTTGCGTTCATTGGAATACGGAATGCCACCAACTTCTGGTTTAGGAATTGGAATGGATCGTTTAATTATGTACTTAACGAACAATCCATCTATACAAGAAGTGTTGTTCTTCCCGCAAATGCGTCCGGAAGTTCACCAACAGAAAGTGGAATTGAATGACAATGAAAAATTAATCTTTGATAGTTTACAAAAAGAACAAAAAATGGCGCTTTTACGCTTGAAAGAATTGGTTAATTTGAGCAACAAAGCGTGGGATGTAAGTGTTAAAAACCTTACAAAACAAGGCTTAGTTAAAGTGACTAAAATTAACGAAGAATTGCTAATAGAAGTTCTGTAATAACACTTTATTAATTTATAAAAGGCTGTTCAAGAAATTATTGAACAGCCCTTTTTTATTAAAACCCAACTAATTTCCCCGTATAGTTCGTTTTAGCACCTTTAATGGTGTACACTAAAAATTGCTCTGTTGAGATTGGTTTCCAAGTAATTTCAATGTTTTCATTGCTCGGTTGAATGGTTTGTGTATGCACTATTTTACCATCCAATGTTGCAATATTCAACGTAACCACTTCTTTTAATTGTTCCAATTTAAAGTTAACTTGCTCCGAATAAGGATTTGGATAAACGCTAATGGAAGCACCTTCAGCATCTAATTCTTCTGTTGCTAAAAAATCTGATGCATCCAGCTCAACCATCCAGTAATCATACCCTCCGTGGTTTGTGGTAGTTTTGTTGCCTGAAACGCCTGATTTTGAGTTGCTTTCTAAGCGAATTTTTGATGAATCGTTTTTGTTTATGTAAACAGAACCATCTTCACTACCTGAGCCTCCAAATGATTGCTGTGTTACAATAGAACCATTCGATTCATTTAAAATTAAAAACCAAACATCAGAAATACCATAATTTACAGTTGTTTTGTTTCCATTATTTGCGCTAAAACTTGTTCCTGAAATAATTAATTTGTTCCATGATGAAAATTCAATTGAAACAGGAGAATCGTTATTATTTCCTCCATAAGATTGGTCCCAAATGATGTTTAAATTTGTATCTGTTTTTATAACCCAGTAATCACTGCAATTACCTCCTCCAGTTATACACCCTCTATTAGGTGCGGTTTTGTTGCCGCCAATTCCACTACTTGAAGATACTAAGAAATAATATGCATCATTTGTCATTACTAAACCATTTTGCACTATAAACTCTCCTCCGCTACCAAAACACTTGTCATTTAATTTATTATAGTTTTCATCTAGTTCTACAATCCATAAATTAATTAGACCATAACCAAAATCTGTTTTATCACCACTAGTACCTCCATAAGCAATACTTGAAATTATTAAATTACCGGATGGTTTTACGTAAACTTTACTCGCGGTAAAATCATCATTTACAGATCCTATTGTCTTTTGATCAATGATAGCACCATTATTTTGATTAATTTCGACCAACCAAATATCTGCTCCGCCAATGTTAGGGCTCGTTTTATTTCCTAAAATTGTTGACACTGATGAATAACTAAAACCCGATAATAATAGATTTCCATTATTTAATATTGTAATACTATTTAAAATGTCATTAACGTCTCCCCCATATTGTTTTTGCCATAATATGTTTCCATCCAAATCAAGCACCACTAACCAGGCATCATTTTCACCAAATGAATCCATTGTTTTCTCTCCAGAAATGGGTGATGCAGAATTTGCAAGTATATAGATTTTATCATTCAGAAGTGTACAAAATATTCCGCCATCATTACCAGATCCCCCAATTGTTTTATCCCACAAAAAATTGTTAGCCGAATCTGTTTTCACGATCCAAATGTCATTTCCGCCTCTTGAATCCTCTCCCTTGTCAAAAGATGCATTAGAATTAGAGTAACCAACATAAAAATTAGTGTTGTGAACAGTGTCCTCGTACCGTTTTAAATAATCATCGCCTGTTCCACCAAAGCCTTTTTGGCCTAAATCAACAAATTGCCCAAATACCAAGCTTGCTGTAATTAAAAAATAAAATGTAGTTAGTTTTTTCATGGTTATTGTATTAAGCCACACATTTTTCAATGTGTGGCTGGTTAATAGTTTATTTAAGTATTGTTTGTTGAATGTTAGAACCATCTGAGAATAGTAAATTCAAACGCAATTGGTATTATAAAAAATAAATTAAATAATTAGTGTTAAAGTTAATTAGCGAATATCTTCATAGCTAAATTAAACTAATTTTTTAGATAAACAAATTTTTTAACAAAAATCAATTTAAACTTTAAGACATTATATTTTTTATTCAATTCAAAAAACCAAATAACCAAAGCGGAATGGTCTTTCCATCTCCATACTCTATGTTATCAGCGTCAATATAACTTTCTTTTAAATTTTATATGATTTTTGCAATGTATAGATTACAATTTTAGATTATTTTGCAATTTCAAAATAGCATTTTCAAAAAAATAGCATGTTAAAATCAATAGAATTTTGAGCGAAAAAAGCTTTGTTGAGACTCAATAAATATTATTTCGGCAACCTTGCTACCATCATTTTATATTCTTTTTTAAAATCTTTTGTTCCTTGACATCCCATTGTGACTTTTGTGTTTTTAAAATCAAGAATTCGATTTCCTGGATCAGGATGTGTGCTCAAAAATTCGGGTTGTTTCGAACCTCCTAGTGCTTGAATTTTCTCAAAAAATCCTGCTCCAGCATCTGCGTTATAACGCGTTGAACATAAATACAATACGGAACGTTTGTCTGCTTCTGTTTCATGCGAACGAGAAAATTTTAAACCAATTAATGTACCTGTAATTTGTTTGATTGCTGCTTGATTTCCAGCTAAAGCATCCATCAAAAACTGAAGACCATACATATTTGTCATTTGACGCGTAGAGTGGCGCATATCTGCATGACCCATTTCGTGGCCCAACACACCGGCAAATTGATCTTCTGAATCTAGAAACTTCAAGATACCTGTATAGATATAAATATATCCACCTGGCGTACAAAAAGCATTCATAACACTGTCATTTTTTATAACGCGCAAACGCCATTTGAATTCATCTTTGTAATCAACTTTACCTGAATTTAATAATGTATCTCTAACTTTATTTAAGTAAGTATACACTTCTTTGTATTTAATCGTGTCAAGAAGTGGATATTCTTTTGAATTTTGATCTATTTCAGCTGCTACTTTTGCTCCTAACTCAATGTCTTGCTGTAAAGTGAACACATTGATTCCTTTCCCTTTACTTTTAGGATCTAAAAGACTACACGATTGGACAATCAATCCACTAACAATAATAGAAATAAAGAGTTTGAAATTTGGTTTCATAGAATAAGGATAAAAAAAAATTAGATGTGAGGGTAAAAATAATTTGTGACAAATGTGATGAGTAATGCTAGAGCCCATCCAGAATACACTTCTGTTTCTGTATGTTTTTTTAGGTACAAGCGTGACGATATTGTTAAAGCAGAAGCTAATATAACAGCAAAGAACACCCAAAATTGAAATTGCTCTTGGTTTAAATAATAAGCAAAAATAAAACCTGTTAATATTCCTGCTCCACCTCCGTGCAAACTTATTTTTATCCAACGATTGATTAATGTATAGAAGAAAGTAACTAAAACGCCAGAAAGCGGCAAGGAAAAAATAAACTTCGGCATACCTGCTGGAACTCGAAATAAAAATAACACATACAACAACAAACAGAATGACAACATGATGTACATTGGTATGCTTCGCTCTCTCCTATTTTCCATATCAATTGTTGAAATCACGTTGCGCATTCTTAACAATAAGAAGGAAGCCGCTGGAGCAACTGCACTAAATACAACAAACATATATAAAACAATGCCTTTTGCTTCGTTATTTAAATAGTAGAGTGAATCATTGTTGTACAATTCTCCGTTACAAGATGGCATATACAATGCAAGGATTAAACCATAAATTGGCATTAACAATGGAAGGAAAATCCACGAAAAAAAATGGGCGATGTAATTCATAATTCTTTTCTTAAACGTGCAACTGGAATGTTTAATTGTTCTCTATATTTTGCAACAGTTCTTCGGGCAATGTTATACCCTTTTTCATTTAATAACTCTGCTAATTTCTCATCGGTCAAAGGACGTTTTTTCTTTTCCCCTTCGATCGCTTCTGATAATATTTTTTTCACTTCTCGCGTCGATACTTCTTCTCCAGAATCTGTAGAAAGTGACTCTGAAAAAAAATACTTCAAAGAAAAAATGCCAAAACTTGTTTGTACGTATTTACTATTCGCGACACGAGAAATAGTTGAAATATCTAAACCAACTAATTCTGCAATATCTTTCAAAATCATGGGCTTCAAATTCGTCTCATCTCCTGTCAGAAAATAAGCTTTTTGATAACTCATAATGGCATTCATGGTTAATAACAAGGTGTTTTGACGCTGTTTAATCGCGTCAATGAACCATTTTGCCCCGTCTAATTTTTGTTTCACAAATTGAACAGCATCCCGCTCTGATTTTGATTTTTTTGAACCTTCTGCATAGGTGCGTAACATCATTTCGTATTCACGGCTAACTTTTAAATCCGGTGCATTGCGTCCATTTAAGGTTAACTCTAATTTGCCCTCGTAATCAACAATCATAAAATCAGGAATGATTTGTTGGTAATTTTTAGCAGATTCAATCATGGAGCCTCCCGGTTTGGGATTCAACTTTAAAATTTCATCAATGGCCTCTTTTAAATCGGTGTCTTCAATTTCTAATTTCTTAGCAATCTTATCATAGTGCTTTTTTGTAAACTCTTCAAAAAATTGCTCTAAAATTATTTTTGCAGTAAATTTTGTAATGTCTCCATCTTGTTTCCGTTGAATTTGCAACAATAAACATTCTTGTAAATTGCGTGCTCCAACACCTGCTGGGTCTAATTCTTGTATGACAGCTAATAAATGATTGACTTCCTCAACCGTTGTGAAAATGTTTGCTGAAAAGGCTAAATCATCCACAATCGATTCTATCTCACGATTCAAATATCCCGATTCATCTAAATTTCCAATTAAAGTATTTGCAATCATAAACTCATGATCGTCTAAATACAATAAATGCAATTGCTCTTCTAACTTTTCTTGAAAAGAAGCTTCCCCTGAAAGTGGGATAACACGTTCTTCGTCATCTTTCGACGAATTATTCGCTTTGGTTTTATAATCCGATCCTTCCTCGTCGATGTAATCTGAAATATCGAAATCTTCTGTATCATTGTTATCGAAATCATCTTCAAACTCTTCGTTTTCTTCGAATTCGTCTTCACTTTTTTCTAAACCTTCTTCTAATGCAGGATTTTCTTCAATTTCTTGTTTGATGCGTTGATCTAACTCCATCGTAGGAACTTGCAACAATTTCATCAACTGTATTTGTTGAGGAGAAAGTCGCTGTTCTAATTTTTGAGTAAGGTATTGCTTTAACGCCATTTTAGGTATTCAACTAATTGGATGTAGGTTTATAAATCGGGTATATTTTCTGTTTTTGCTTTATTGTATCAAATATACGTTAAAAATTAAAAAAAACAATTTCGAAAATCTGGAAAATTGATCAAGTATTCATTTTTGATTGAATGGTCCAACCAATCACTGCTGCGCGCTGTTTCGCCATCTCCGCTTTCTCACCTGAAAACAATTCATTAACTGTTGTAGAAAATAAATTTAACCACTGGTCAAAATGTTCTTTTTGAAGGCGCATTTTTAAATGTTTCTCGGTTACATTTGTTGCATAACCTGGTTCGTCTAACAATGCAAACGACCAAAAATGAATCATTTGAGGTAAATGTTTTTCAAAATCCATTTGCTTAAAAAATGGAGCTAAAAGTGAGTCTTTCAGTACTTTATCATAAAAAGTAGTGACAAGCAAAGTAACATCTGTTTTTGTTTGAATATCTGAAAGCATCGCTTATTTTTTAAACCAACTTGAATAGAGTAAATAATTGTCTGCTATGCGTTGCACTTCCCCTTTAAATAATTCAGGCGATAAATTTTTGACTTTTTTAGCCGGGATTCCAGCGTAAACGCTCCAAGATTCAACGCGTGTTCCTTCTAACAAGACAGCACCTGCAGCAATAATACAATTAGATTCAATGTAGCAATTATCCATTACAATTGCACCCATACCAATTAATACGTTGTCTTCAACGGTACAACCATGAACCAATGCATTGTGACCAACAGATACATTGTTACCCAAATTAACGGTTGTTTTTTCATACGTACAATGTAAAACTGCGCCATCTTGAATATTAACTTTGTTACCAATTTTTATTGCGTTCACATCGCCTCGAATGACAGCGTTGAACCAAACAGAACATTGGTCGCCCATTTCTACATCTCCAACAATCGTTGCATTGGGTGCTAACCAACAATTATTACCCATTTTAGGTTCTTTTCCTCTGCATTCCAATAGTAAAGCCATCTGTCTATTTTTATATGTATTTTGTTGCTTCTCGAAAGGCCAATCCTGTCAACTTAATTTCAGTAACAAACTTACGAACCTCATCAGGTTCAAATTTACTGTATTGACGCAACGACCAACCAATAGCCTTTTGAATAAAAAACTCTTTGTTGGGTTGAAATTGTACGATTAAACTTTTAAGCAACTCAAAATCAACTTCTTTTTTATATTTTAATTGAAAAATTAAACACGACCGATTGATCCAGAAATTTGAATCATTTCTCCATTCTTGCACCATTTCTTTTGCTGATTCGGGAAATTTCATAGCATACTTCCCCAAATAATTGGATGCAATCGCATCTACTGAGTCCCACCACGTGTTGTTTTCAATTAGCCATCGTAGCTTATTTGAATCCTCTTCGTTGATCCACTCTTTTTTCCAAGCATTCAACCAATCAATAGCAACATAATGGTATTCTCTTTCTTCGTGCTGCCATAATTCTTGTATTAATTCCCATCGTTCTTGACTCGTGAATGTAACAGGAATTGTGGACATCCATTTTTTTTGAATGGTTTTTCTAACTTCTGATTTTATACCAAAAAAAGCAAAACGGCCTTTCATGTACTGTGACATGGCAAGACTATTTTGCTCATTTTTATGTTTTAAAAATTCAGAGGTTAATCCTTGGATTAATTCCGAATAACTCAGATGTTCCATTGTTGTTCAAAAGAACAAATTTAATCATTTACATGAACTATAAATTCAATTGATAGACTTCATTTAAACTTTTGTTATCCTTTAATGTAACATTTAAATCGTTAATGAGTCCGTCGTGAATATCATAAACCCAACCGTGTAAGTGAACTTGTTGTCCTTTTCCCCAAGCGCTTTGTAAAATTGTAGTTTTAGCTAAATCTAAGACTTGTTCAGCAACATTGACTTCTACAAAACGGTTGAAACGAGCTTTTTCATCTTGAATCGCATTCAATTCTTCGTGATGAAAGCGGTAAACATCTTTTATATGACGAATCCAGTTATCAATTAACCCAATTTGACTATTACCCATCGCTGCTTTCACACCGCCACAACCGTAATGTCCGCAAACAATAACATGTTTTACTTTTAACACGTTTACGGCATAATCCAAAACACTCAACATACTAATATCTGTGTGTATGACCATGTTTGCAATATTTCTATGCACAAATACTTCGCCAGGAGCAGCTCCGATAATTTCATTCGCGGGAACACGGCTATCAGAGCAACCAATCCATAAAAGAGGTGGTTCTTGACCATCCGCTAGACGTTCAAAAAACTGAGGGTCTTTTGCTAAGTTACGACTTACCCACTCTTTATTATTCTCTATTAACTTATTGTAGAATGCTTCCATATTTTTAATGTTTTGATGTTACTACTACTTCTGGAATATTCAAAAGTGTTAAATCTATATTTTTTTCGACAGCTGTATATGCTTTAAACTCTTGAATCACTTCAAGAACATCAAAATCTATATTGGTTGATTTTGTAGCATCTATCGTTAATTTTGTTTTAGGCTTTATTTCGTTCAACGATTCGAAAATACCACTTTTGTTTAAAAAAGTGACTTCTTCAGAAAATAAAATCGTTACTTGTTCACCATTATCAATGATTTGATAATTGTTTTTGTAATTTCTTTTCAAAATGTAAAAAATGGAAATAATTATCCCTGCTACTATTCCTTTCAACAAGTCTGTCATTAACACCCCAACGATTGTTACAATAAATGGAATAAATTGATCCAATCCTTGTCGGTAAACTTGTTTGAATAATTGAATTTTAGCTAATTTATAACCCACCATGATTAAAATAGCGGCTAAAGAAGCTAAGGGAATTTGGTTGATGAAAGGTGCTAAAAAAAGTACCGAAATTAAGAGTAAAACTCCATGCAGAATCGTTGCCTTTTTAGACTTTCCTCCTGAATTGATATTGGCAGAACTTCTAACTACAACTTGCGTGATCGGTAAACCACCTAATAAACCAGAAACGATATTTCCAACCCCTTGCGCTTTCAACTCTTGATTGGTTGGAGTGTGATTTTTTAAAGGATCTAATTTATCTGTCGCTTCAACACTCAATAAGGTTTCTAAACTCCCTACTAAAGCAATTGTTCCACCAATAATATAAACTGAAGGATTGGTTAAAAATGAAAAATCAGGAAAGACAAACAACCCTTTAAAATCCTGAATACTTTTTACGACAGGAATTTGAACCAAATGTTCTGGTTGAACGGCAAACCGTGCATTAAATTGTGCGAAAAACAAATTCAACAACACCCCAATTACAACAACAAATAACGCACTTGGCAAAAATTTCAATACTGAAAAACGCTTAAAAATTGGTCGTTCCAGAACAAGTAAAATGATTAATGAAACACTACTAATTATTATTGACCCTGGATGAACCGCATTTAACGCATAAATTAACTCACTAAATGTGTTGTGGCCATCAGCTTGAAAAAAGGATTCATCACCAAAAAAATCTTTATCATAACCTATAGCATGCGGAAATTCTTTTAATAACAAGGTGATTCCTATCGCTGCTAACATTCCTTTGATGACAGAGGACGGGAAATAATTTGCCAAAATCCCCAACTTTAAATAACCTGCTATGATTTGTAATATTCCTGCTATGACAACAGCAACAAGAAACGCTTCAAAACTACCTAAGGTTGTGATTGCGGCTAATACAATTGTGATTAATCCAGCTGCTGGTCCAGAAACTCCTATGTTACTTTTACTAATAAATCCAACAACAATTCCTCCAACAACACCAGCGATTAAGCCAGAAAAAACTGAAGGTAAACCTGTAATAGATGGGATATTTGTCGATGCTAATCCAACGCCTAAACACAAGGGTAAGGCAACCAAAAAAACAACCAAACTTGCTGGCAAATCATGTTGCCAAGTACTTTTATTCTTTTTCATTTTCTACATTTAAATTAATTACTTTCTTAAAAAGCAATTAATTCTGGCGGAGAATAGGGTACATCTAAATTTGGGGATGATAATGCGTTGTAAATGTGAAAAAGACTGTTCGTTTCTGAAGAATCTGTATAGATAAACAATGGTTCATGCAAGGTAAGAATGTAATCTTCAAAAGCATCTTTTTCATCGAAAGATTCTTCTTCTGAATCTTCCGTGTCATCTTCATTAGAACTGGTGTCTATTGGATTTTGATCACCTAAAAAATCACTTGAATTGGACTGATTATTGGTAATTATTTCAAATTTTAGATTGGTATTATCTAATGAATTAGACATAGAAAAACCTGTCAACGACAACAGTAATTGACCTATAAAAAGGAACAATAAAAAAAGTGATGATCGTTGATTTTTTTTCAATCTATTTAGTTGATTACGTTTAATGCTTTACCTACTTTGATGAATGCGGCGATGGCTTTGTCTAAATCTGCCATTGAATGTGCTGCAGAAATTTGTGTACGAATTCTGGCTTGACCTTTTGCAACAACAGGATAGAAGAATCCGATTGCATAAACACCTTCTTTTAACAAGGCGTCTGCAAATTGTTGTGACAAAGCTGCATCGTATAACATAATCGGTACAATTGGAGAATCACCTGGTTTAATGTCAAATCCAGCTGCTTTAATTTTTTCTTTAAAATAAGTCGTATTACTTTCCAATTTATCACGCAATTCGGTCGTTGCACTTAATATTTCAAACACTTTATTCCCAGCACCAACAATAGAAGGAGCTAATGAATTAGAAAATAAATATGGCCGTGAACGTTGACGTAACATTTCAATGATTTCTTTTTTTCCAGTTGTATAACCTCCCATTGCGCCACCCAATGCTTTTCCTAATGTTCCGGTAATAATATCTACACGATCCATAACATTGCAATATTCAGGAACACCACGTCCAGTCTTGCCAATAAATCCTGCGGAATGACATTCGTCTGTCATCACTAAAGCATCGTATTTATCTGCTAAATCACAAATTTTATCCAATCTGGCAATATCGCCATCCATTGAAAACACACCATCTGTTACGATGATTCGAAAACGTTGATCTTGCGCTTTGATTAACTGAGCCTCCAAATCATCCATGTCTGAATGTTTATAGCGGTAGCGTTGTGCTTTACACAATCGAATTCCATCAATAATAGAAGCGTGGTTTAATTCATCTGAAATAATGGCATCTTCCTCTGAAAATAGCGGTTCAAAAACGCCCCCATTTGCATCAAAAGCTGCTGCATACAAAATAGTATCTTCTGTACCGTAAAAATTAGCGATTCTCTCTTCTAATTCTTTATGAATATCTTGAGTTCCACATATAAAACGAACAGATGACATTCCAAAACCATGCGTATCCAATGCGTCTTTTGCAGCTTTTATTACTGCTGGATGCGATGAAAGTCCCAAATAATTATTTGCACACATAATTACAACATCTTCTCCCGTACTTACATGAACATTTGCTCCTTGTGGAGAAGTAATAATGCGTTCGCGTTTATAAATTCCTCCATCTTTTATTGCCTGAAGTTCTTCTTGAAGGTATGTTTTAATTTTAGTGTACATGTTGTTTATTTTGATTCAAAGATAATGAATTTCGGTTTAAAAATTCCATTTCATATCGCGATCATCGAGAATGGCAAATGAAAATTTATAACTTACAGTTGGATCGATTTTATTGCCATCAGCAATTGTTGCGTACAAGCCAATTCGTAACCTTCTTTTAGAGAATTTGAAATTACGTTCCAATCCTCCAAACAATTCATAGTGTTGCCATTTATACTCTTTTACAAACATTGCACCGCCACCAATTGCAAGACTAATGCCCGTTTTTTTCATAAATGGAATTTTATTAATCAATGCGCCATTATCATGGTGTACAAAATGAAACTCTGCAAAAATATCTTTTGAAGGTAGTAAGGTATCTAATCCTTGAAAAGAATACAACGGATTAGAGAACCAAATTGGATCACTTCTACGTTGGAACTTAAAATCTGCCCATTGTAAATTTTTGGAGCTTAAAAACTTAGATGCAGTTAAATGATAAGATGTCGTTCCTAATGTTCCAATTTTTAACGTTTGTAAGATTCCTATGCGAGCATATTCATGATCGATTACGCTTCTTAATACCACTGGAATTCCACGTTCGTATTTTGCATAAAATGTTGGGAATTTGGATCCTAGCAAGACTTTTCTATATGGCTCACGCATGAATTTTTGTTTCGGCGTATAACTAATTGTAATTTCTGCTAGTAATGCCGTGTACGGGTCAAAAATTAATGGCTCTTTATTTGGAAATGCATTGTCTAATTCTGTAAAAAATTTATAGCCATAAATACTTCTTCGTTGAGAAAATTCAGTTTGTAATTCTCCATAAAAGCCATTGAAAAATTCATAGATTCCACCAATTTTAACTGCAGTTTTCTCTATAAAATTATCGCGCTGGTAAATTTGTGTAATGGCATCATATGGCCGAATTACATCAAAATCATTTTCTAACGTAAAATTAACTGTGCCAAAATGAAAGGGGTCAAAGCGATACCTCCACCATGTTTTTCCTTTTACATCTGCATTCAAAAATCCCATTGATAATTCTGTGTAAGAATCAAGTGCACGTTCATCTTTCCATTTTTTAAAAAAGAAAAAACTCGGCGCAACTCTTGGTCCGGCTATATAAAGTGGTCGTGAAATACCTGCTAATGAACTTATTGTCCATTGTGTTTTCTTGGCACGATTTCTATGATCAATGCCAAACCAAACAACTTTCCAAAAGGTTAATTTATTAAATACTCGGTCAACGGAATCTAAATATTCTTTTCGATTATGAGCGTCGCGAATGCTGTCTTTTGCCAATACAAAAGCCTTTTCTTCTTCTGTAAATTGAATCGTTCGTGCAGCATTCCAAAATGCAGTATCTCGCTCGTATGCTTCTTGCGTTGTAACTGCTATTTCATTGCCAAAATATTTTTTTTCAAATGACTGATTGAATTGATACGCTGAAAATTTTGCAATTGTTGAAGCTTTTGAAGATTGATCTTTGTATTTAACACCATAATCAAGCACTTGTTGTTGCAAAACGCAAAGTGAATCGCCTTGGTTCGTATAGTTTTGGTTGATCTTGAAATAATCATACACTAATAAATTCCCTTTATTCATGGAAAGTTCAATTTTCTGAATCATCCAAATAGAATCGATAACCCAAATATATCCTTCCAATGTTGAGGTAGATGAATTTCTAGGGATAATCTTTATACGCGAAATTAGTTGCCCATTTTCTTCGTATTTTGCTTCTAATCTATATTTATAAGATAAAATCCCGGGAACAGAAATCGGAGAGGTTATGGGTGTTTGATGCAAATCATCAAGATGTAATAGATTTTGAAAAAAATTAAAGTTTGATTTTACTGTTGTAACATAATACAAATCACGATCATTCCCTCTTTTTTCATAAGCAGTTCGTTCTTCCTTGACATTGGTTGGAGGAGAAAAAGAGCGATTCAATTGTACTTCCACAAGGTTCATATTATTGACTTCCTCTACTCTTTTTTTCTCTGCTTCAAAAGGATCATCAATTCCAGAAGCATCTAGTTTTTCCTTGTTTTTTTTGTTTTTGTCTTTATAGGTTACTTTTTCACTTGCTTTAATGTAGACATTCACTTTGTGAGGGTAACTCCATGGACTTATTTTCTCTCGTTTTTCAATTACTTTTAAAAGAATGTCTCTCCCTGGATTTGTTTTTTTTGTGGTGACACGGATTTCTCCAATTTCATTGATCTTTTTAGGGAACAATTGAACATCTCTTTGAATGGGTTTTTCAGAAACCATTACATATGTTTCACGTTCTTCATATCCTTCAGCCGTTACAATTAAAAAATACTCACCAGGAAATAAACGCATTTCATAATAACCATTTACATCAGTAATCGTTCGTAATTCAGCATTATTTTTAGCGAAAATTGTTGTGTAAGGGATGCTTAGTTTATTTTCATCAATTACTCTTCCACTAACCAATTGTTGACCTACAACCGTATTGATTACACTAAGCAAAAAAATAAAATGAAAAATAATTTTGTTCATAGAAATTGTTGGTAATACAAACAATTCAAACTAAAAAAGGTTTTAACTTATGCGTTTTTCTGTTGATCTTCCATGAATTGCAAGTGCTTTTTCATTCGATTAACCATCCATTTTTTGAAAAAATACATCATATAAGCTAGCGCACTGAAAATATAATAAACCCACCATTTCCTTGGGTCTTCAACAATGCACATAACTGATACAAAAACTAAAATAGTATTGGCTGCTATCAACCAAAAATAGAGCATAATTTTATTGTATAACTGCATAATTTAATGTTTATCGAAATTAATTTTACCGTAAGGCTTTAAAAAGACATAAGAAGAAAAATCTTGTTTCGTTCTAATTCCTTGTCCATACACTACTCCTTGTGGCGATTTAACTACCACATTTGAATTGGTGTAAATAGAACTATCACGCTGATTCCAATGAAGATTTTCAGTTAACATGCGCTGTTTTTTTGCATGATTATATAATTGAACTGAATCACGAACGACCATACTTCCATTGGAATAATTGATTTCACCGTACAAGGCTGTTAATGTGGATGCAATTTTTCCTTTTTTATTAAAAAAGTTCACTTTTAATCCATCTTTAAACTTTGTCAATGAAGTTGGTTTTGAAAATGTTTCTGCAAGTGCAGCTGATAATTCAATTTTTGCATACCCAGAATCAGTAAAAAAAATATGCAAATTTTTTGTAACATCATCCGGTGATTTAGGATTAAATGTTACTTTTTCAATGGTTTCTAAATCATTGACACAAGCGGTTAACACCAATCCAATCAAGATACTCAAAAAAGAGAAGTTGCATTTCATTTATATCGTATTAATCTAATCTTCTTTTTCTAAACCAACGTTCAAAAATAGAAGGTGCAATCGTTACACCAAATTGAATACCATAATAGGATTGATTAAATGATCCCGTTTGTTGAGTAGTTCTTGTTCCATAAGAAAATCCAACGTTCAAATTAGACAATGATTGTTGAGCAATGATCGGAATTCCAAATCCTAAAGTATACCCTTTTTCTACAAATTGTTCTCCATTAAAAGAATAAGGCAGGGTGTTTTGGTAATATCCAGCACGGTATCTGACACGTGCAAAAAAGCTAGTGTTTACCGTATTTTCTGTGAATTTTCTTTCAGGAATAAATTGTAATCCAATTGATAAATTGTAACTATTTTCAAGGGAAGAAACCGTGTTTTCAAGTGAAGACGAATAATTTCTCCAATCTGTAGAAGCATAATTTACATGCAATGCAATTTCAGAATTTCTAACATATTTACTAGAAAACCCAGATGTGAACCAATATGTATAACTTCCACCAATTGTAAAGGATGTAGGCATTTTAAAGCTGCCACTTTCAACAGGTGAAAGTAAAATTGTATCGTATTTTGTAGGATTTCCAAGGACTCCAAAAAACAACGCATGTTCTTTATCAGCCATCACTTTTTGAGAAGGGTCTAAAGTAGCTGCAACTAAAAAAGTATGCTTAAGTGAAAGTGTTTTCTTCATGAACAAGCCAAAGTCATAATGAAAAGAACTCACAACAAAACGATTCCAATCCACTCCGCCATAAGCCGAGTTAGAATTGTATAATTGTGATCTTCGTTCGTTATTCGTTGCACCAAATAGGTAACTCAAATTCGTTCCCAATGAGATTGCTGTCGATTCATTTTTAAATAAATAAGCACTTAATCCTACAAAAAATTGATTGGTTCCACCCGTTCCTAAATAGGTATTGATGATAGAATCCGTTCCCGCTTTTACGCCCTCAATTATTGAATAAGCTTTACTTGAATAAGGTTTTATCCCAAATGCTAAGCCATATCTTTTCTTCAAAGTAAAACCTAAAGCAAAATGATTAATTGTAGCGCTTGTGTGATTTTGAGTAGCATTATTTTGAGTGAATGTTGATATTCTAGAGTTAAATCCAAGTGAAAACAAGGGTTGACCATCACCTAAAGTGCTATAAGAAGCTGGATTTAAAAAATTCAATATTGTCGAATCCGCAAGGGTTATTGAAGCATTACCCATTCCAAATGATGTTGGATGCTCTGTGTTATTTTGTTCACCTAAACCAACTGTAGAATAGGGAGAATACAATGTGCCTTGAGCTTGAATTAGCATAGCACTAGTTAACATTAAAAACAATAAAATTCTATTCTGCATTGAATTTGTATATTAAGTACAACCCTGTTAAGGTCAAATTTTTGTCTACAAAGATGTCACTTTTTAAAGGGAAATCAAAGTTTTCAGCGTCACCACCCGTCACAAAAAAAGTTAAGTTGGAATATTTATTTCTGTAAAAGTCCATAAAACCTAAGATTTCTGCAAAAACTCCATTGATTACACCAGATGAAATACTTTCAGATGTTGAACTTCCAATCAGCGATTGAGGACTCATTTCGTTGATTAAAGGGAGCTTTGCTGTATAATCATTTAATGATTTATAACGGATATTGATACCTGGTGAAATTGACCCACCTAAATATAAACCCATTTCATCAATACAATCAAACTTTATACATGTTCCAATATCAATACTCACTCGGACTCCTCCTTTTTTGTGTTGAAGAGCTACTGCATTGCATATTCTATCCATTCCAAGTGTTAATGGAGTACTATAATTTGACTGTAATCCATTCGGTGTAGTAGCATTTATCAATAAAAAGTTGCCTGTTTTCTCTCGAAACAATTCATTATAGGCTTCGCTTCTAACTGAAACTGCTATTTTATTTTCTGTAGGATATTTTGAACAGAACTCAAGCATTTCATCAAACTCATCTGGACTAAAATGTTCAACATCAGCGAGTTCATCATGTAAGAAACGTGCAATTTTTACGCGCGTATTTCCTAAATCAAAAACCAAAGTTTGTTTAATATCCTTCATTCCAACAAAGATAAGCGAAGAATTGATAAAAAAATCCAATTAGAGCTTTGAAGATTAAAAAAAGTTACTATCTTTGCCCCCACAATAATGGTAAGGTGATGTAGCTCAGTCGGTAGAGCAAAGGACTGAAAATCCTTGTGTCGGGGGTTCGATTCCCTCCATCACCACAAAAGGGAAGATATAATCTTCCCTTTTTTTATGCCTATTCATTTTTTAATTCTGCTAATTTGAAATTCTAAAACAAACCTAATCCAACATCAATCTTTTAGTACAAGTACTTTTTCAATAAAAAAGAGGTTGAAGCATCATGCTTTGCAATGTTCTGTTTATCGATTTCGCCTAGAATACTCGTCGCTAATTGTTTGCCAAGCTCTACTCCCCATTGATCATAACTGAAAATATTCCAAATGACTCCCTGAACAAATAATTTGTGTTCATACATGGCAACTAATGCGCCCAAACTTGCAGGAGTTAATTTGTCAATCAGCAACGTGTTGGTAGGTTTATTTCCTTGAAACACTTTGAATGGAACTAAAAATTCAGCTGTTTTAGGTGATGTATTTTGAGCAGTAAATTCAGCCGAAACTTGATCCGCTGTTTTACCCATTAATAAGGCCTCTGTTTGAGCAAAGAAGTTCGACATCAATTTGTCATGATGGTCTTTATTCCCATGTAAAGACTGCTTAAAACCAATAAAATCAGTCGGTATTAATTTTGTCCCTTGATGAATTAACTGAAAAAATGCATGCTGTGAATTGGTTCCAGGCTCACCCCAAATGATTGTACCTGTTTGGTAATTTACAGGCTTCCCATCTCTTCCAACACATTTACCATTACTTTCCATGATTCCCTGCTGTAGATAAGGTGCTAATTTTTGTAAATATTGCGTGTATGGTATCAAAGCTTCACTCTCAGCTCCGTAAAAATTATTGTACCAAACACTTAACAAAGCCAAAATTACCGGAATATTTTTGTCAAATGACTCATTTTTAAAATGCTGATCCATTTCATGTGCTCCAGCTAATAAACCTTCAAAATTTGCGTAACCAACAGCAAGGCTAATTGACAATCCAACTGCACTCCACAAAGAAAAACGTCCACCAACCCAATCCCACATTGGGAAAATTGCATCTGGACTAATACCGAATTCAGTTACTTTTTGAATATTGGTAGAAACTGCAACAAAATGTTGTGCTACTGCGGCTTGATTTCCTGTTTTTAAAAACCAAGAACGAATCGTTTGAGCATTCGTCAGCGTTTCTTGTGTAGTAAAGGTTTTCGATACAATCACAAAAAGTGTTGTCTCTGGATTTAATTGTTTCAGTACTTCCTGAACATGATCGCCATCTACATTTGATACAAAATGTACATTTAAGTGGTTTTTGTAAAATTGTAATCCTTCAACAATCATCGCTGGACCTAAATCAGAACCACCGATGCCAATATTAACAACATCTGTGAAGGGTTTACCCGAAAATCCTACACGTTTAGCTGTTATAATTTCATCAGAAAACTGCTTTATTTTATCTTTTACAGCACTAATTTCCGGCATTACATTCATGCCATCTACAAAAACAGCTTCTTTTTCACTCGCACGTAAGGCTGTGTGCAATACTGCTCTATTTTCTGTTTGATTGATACAATCTCCATCGAAATATTTTTGGATTGCATCAGATAAATCGACTTCTTTTACCAATGAAAGTAACAAAGACATCGTTTCATCCGTAACTCTGTTTTTAGAATAATCTACTAAAAAATCATTCCATTCGATGTGCATTTTTTCAGTCCGCAACGGATCAGCCGAAAACAAATCATGCATGTGCACATTTTTAACTTGTTCAAAATGCGCTGCAAGTTTTTTCCATGCTTTCGTTTCTGTAGGATTGATTGCTTTTAATGCCATTATATTTTACTCTTTTTATATATTTAACTCGTTTCCTTATCGGCCAAAATCATCTTGTACCCTCACTATATCAGCTTCATCTGAAGGATTCTCTGCGTCGGTGTGTTGCCAAATTTCTGCAATAACCGCATAATCACTCAAACCTATCAAACGGTGGCGTTCTCCTTGTAGCAAGGTAATTGTGTCGCCAACATTGAGTACCTGCAATGTACCTTCTTCGTCAGTGAGACTAGTAACAACTCCTGCCTGTCCTTGAATAACGCGCCATATTTCCGCTCTTCGGTGATGGTATTGCCACGACAAACGTTTTTCTGGAGCAACGACCAAAATCTTGGGACTCAATTGTCCGCCGATTTTCAAGGTTGAAACATCTAAGCCTTCAAAATACACATCAGCGAAAGCTTGTGCTTGTGCTTCAGCAATAACAAAAAATCCACCCCAAGGACGGTTATGATCGTGTGCAACAATTTCAAAAGAATGTGCTGCTAATTGGTCTTGTATAGTTTCGAAAATCATGATTGTTTGATTCTTGATTTAATAATAAATAATGAAAATTTAAAAGTATAATTCAAACTTTAAATTTAACATGTAAATTTAGTTCTTAAATATAATCTATATATGTGGAAGTTTAAAGTTTATCAACTTACCTTATTTAAAAAGTATGTTGTTTTATAAGTTTGTTTCCAACTAATGCTATCGATAAATCTAATTTTTGAATTGGTTCAAAATTCAAGATATCTTTCGTCTCTTATCTCCTAGTTCTAATGGATGGCACGTTCAATGTTTGATAAATAAGTCAAAATGACACTATCCGCATAACTACTTAGTCACTTCTACACAGCTGTGTGTATTTTGATTTCTACTAAATAAAAATAGGAAAATAGGTGGTTATCTCTCGCTTTCTTTGTTTTTAGAAATTAATACATAAACCATGAAAACAATCACTTTTATACAAACCATTTTATTCAGCGTAATCGTTTTTTTTGCCACTGCGCAAGAAGGTAAAATTTGGGTAACAATTAAACAGCCTTCAATCTTTTCAAATAACGAGTCAGGAATAAAAACGAATGAACCCACATTGGAAGCATTAATATACGATTTTCAAATTAGTACAATTGAAAAAGCTGTTCCTGCATCTCGAAAAACATCCTTGCAAGCGCTTTATGAAATAACATGTAAATGCGATGACCAACTTTTATTGGAGCAACTAAAACAAATGAACCATCTTTTTGAGAAACCTGAAATTGGTCCTAAATATGAATTATTATATACACCAAATGATTATGCATTGGTCACGGTTTCAGATTATGCATTAGATTTAATCAATGCGCAAGCTGCTTGGGAGATTACCAAAGGTGACACATCTATTTACATCGGTATTTCAGATTCCAATTATGATTTAACACACGAAGAATTAATTGGGAAATATTTCCTTCCTTCCACAGGGGTCAATTACAATACCAACATTGCACATGGAACTGCGGTTGCTATAACAGCGGCTGGTAATACTGATAATGGGATTGGAAAAAGTTCAATCGGCTTTAATAGCCGTTTACAACTTCGAAGTATGGGCTACAATGCATTATTAAGTGCAAGTTATTCAGGTGTAAAAGTTGTCAATGCAAGTTGGAATTCTGGGTGTATTTTTAGTGCCTATGCTCAAGACATCATTGATGAGATTTATGAAAATGGAACATTCATAGTTGCAGCAGCTGGAAATGGAGGCACTTGTGGTGGAGCAACTAATTTCGTTTATCCAGCAGCATTAAATCATGTTTTCGCAGTGAGTAGTGTTGGTCCTACAAATAATCACGAAGCTATCCCTGGAATTAGTACTTCAACCTATCAACATAATGATTCAGTAGATTTATGTGCTCCTGGATACAACGTCCTTTTAAGTATTGCAAGCGGAAATTATTTAACTGGAAATGGATCGTCTTTTTCTGCTCCGTATGTATCTGGTACAGTTGCATTAATGTTGGCAGTCAATCCATGCTTAACCCAAGTTCAAATTGAGCAAATTTTAAAAACCACAGCATTCCCATTGGATTCTTTGAATCCTCTTTATAGTGGGAAATTAGGAGCTGGAAGATTAGATGCTGGTGCAGCTGTGCAACTAGCTGATTCTTTAAATATAAAATTAAGTGCAGTTCAAAACTATAACTGCAACAATGGTTCGCAACAAATAAGTGTTTCGGTAATTGGGTCCGTAATTCCTTTTTCAACAATATGGAATACAAATGATTCAACTTCAACATTAAGCAATGTTCAAGCAGGATTTGAATACACTGCCACTGTAATCGATACAAATGGATGTGTTGGACATATTAGTATCATTCCAGACACGATATTACCTCTAACATATGAATCTGATATACAACACTTGACTTGCAACGGTTCGCAAGATGGAACAATTAAATTGACAATAAATGGCGGAAAAGAAAATTACAGTTATTTCTGGTCGAATGGCGCTACAACCGATAGTGTGTCTCAACTAGCTGCAGGAGAATACCATGTAAATGTAATGGATCAATTAGGTTGTTCAATTTACATTCCATTTAGTATCAACGAACCAGAAAAAATATCTACTAATTTATATGTGACTAATGAATCGACTTCACATCAATTTTCGATTGATTTAACTGTTGCCGGTGGAATATATCCATATACTTTTGAGTGGAATAATGGCAGTATTATGGAAGATATTCAAACTATAAATGCTGGTTTTTATTTTGTACAAATTAATGATTACAATAATTGTATTGCAGTCGATTCAATTCTAATTAGCCCAATTGTTGGAGGTGGCGGAACAATTGGAATCGAAGAAACAACTGAAAATAAATTCAATATTTTTCCCAATCCAACAAATGATGACAAAACTATTCATTGGAATTCAACTGAAATGGAAACAATCGAATGTTATGATTTAAATGGTAAAAAACTTAAGGTCTATAAAATCGAAAAAAATCAACAAACCATTGAGTTCAACCAATTCACAAGAGGTCTATACTCCCTTATAATCACCTTGAAAAACGGAGAAATTATTAGGGAAAAACTAATTCTCAACTAAACCAAAATACAAAAAGAGGTAGACAAAAAAACTACCTCTTTTAGACATCAAAAATACCCTTTTTGTTTCGCCCAACTACTTAATAATGCTGCATTTGGAATGCCTAACTTTTTTAAAATATTATGGCGATGCGTTTCAACAGTCCGATGAGATATAAATAATTGTTCTGCAATTTCTTTCGATGTTAATCCTTCAGCAATCAATTTAATAATCTCAATCTCTTTCGCTGTGAGTTCTTTTGTTGGCGGTGCTTGTTCTGTTTGCATCAAGGAATGAAAAAAGCGATCTTTTATTTCATTTGCAATGTAAACTTCACCAATATAAACTTTATGGATAGCATCCACTAATTCCGTCCGACTTGTATTTTTGGTGAGATAACCTTTTGCACCTAAAGATAAAAAGCGTTTTACAAGGGTTATGTCATCATGGAGCGATAAACCAATGATCTTTGTTTTTGCTAACTTGTTGTAAATTAAATCTGTTGCTTCAAATCCATTACTATCTTTAAGATTGATGTCCATTAAAACAATAGCGGGTTTATGTTCTAACGCAAAATCGAATGCAGATTGTGCAGATTCAGCGGTTCCAATTACTTGAATGCCTTCAGCATTCTCTAATAGAGATGACCAAGCCTCTGAAATAAGCTTGTGATCGTCTACTATTAACACAGTGATAACAGTATCCATTTTCTAGAAATATTCGTTGCTATATCAAATATAGTAAATATATGACTGATTCTACAACCTATTCCATTTACATCCTAAGCATAATTACTTAATTTTAGTAAAATCTCTTGTTTTAAGCTGAATGTAACCTTTGAAATTTGCACTTTTACTTTTCCATTTACAACCGTAAAACTATGCGACAAGCGCTCATTGTAGAAGATTTCAAAATCATTGCAAATATGTGGGAAACACTTCTTTTAGAAGAAGGCTTTACTCACATATACATTAGTTATAATTGCGAAGAAATAGAACAATATATGCTAACAAATCATCCTGAAATCATTTTAATGGATGTCAATTTACCATCCTCAAAAAATGGTATAGAATTAACAGAAACTTTATTAACGATTCGAAAAGAATTAAAAATAATCATGCTAACAATTCACAATGAGCCATCCATCATCAAAAAGTCATTTGAAGCAGGTGCGAAAGCATTTATTACTAAAAATTCCGGTATTAAAGAAATAAAAAAGGCTATTCAAAAAGTGCAAAATGGTGAACGCTATTTATGTGATGAATCATTTATATATAAAGATTACATTCGATCCTATTTAAAGGAGTAATTCTAATGTAAGTTGACTACCAGCGCCTAACTTACTAGATATATTAAATGTTGCATTTGCTAAACTTGCTCTTTTTCTCATGTTTTGTATTCCAAAACCATATTTTACACGTTCAAAATCAAATCCTTTGCCATTATCTTTCATGGTAATGAGTAAACTCTTTTTGGGCAAAATAACTTTCATTGAACATGAAATAAAAGAACAAGATGCATGTTTTATTGAATTATTTGTAAATTCTTGAAGGATGCGGTATACATTGTAATTATCAATATTGTCAAAATTTTCCAGTTCCAGCATAGCGTCGTGTTCAAATTGAAATGCAATGCCATTTAACCGATTCAAACGTTCAAATAAAGCACTTAATCCATTGACTAAACCTTCAGCTAATTCTGGAGGTGAAACAGTGTAACAAAGCGTTCGCGTTTGATTTAAACTGTCAATAACAAGCTGTTTACAAATTTGATAACGATCACTATTTCTTTCACTAATATCTGATTCTAGTTGTGTTAAATATAAATTCAAGGCAACTAACTGTTGTGCTAAGCCATCATGTAATTCCATTGAAAATTGATTCCTTTCAAAAGCTTGTGTTTCATTTATAAGTTCTTTTTTCTGTTTTTCAAACATTTTTGATTCCGTTATGTCTTTGATTGAACCAATGATTTTTGATGCAATACCGGTTTTATTATTACGTAATATAAACGCTTTAAGTAAAACAAACATATAGGTTCCTTCGGCATTTAGCATTCGGTATTCGATACTTAATAACTCTTTTGTCTTTTGTTGAATTGCATCAATAAAAAGTAAGTTCACCATGTTAAAATCATCAGGATGAATGATGTTCTTGATCATTTTTAAAGAAGGTGTATTCAATTTGTTGTAGCCAAAAATTGATTCAATTGCTTTTCCCCATTTCAATGAATTTTTTTCTAAATCAATCTCAACAATCAATTCGTTCACCGCTTTGGAAACATAATTGAAGCGCACATTTGCATCTTCTATCTTTTTAATTTTTTCTTTTTTATCCGTAATATTCTCTAAAAACCCAAACCACTCGACTTCTCCATCACTTCCTTTTTCAGAAATGCAGGAGATATTAACCCATTCATAATTTTTATTCCCTTTTATTTTAAATCTAATTTCACAATTAAAATTTGACAATGAGCGACAGGCAATTTTGTATTTTTTAAGTAATAATAACTTATCTGATGGATGAATGATTTCAAAAATCAAACTCGGCTTATCATAAAAATTATCTATTGTCATACTAGAAAAAATACGCTCTAATTCTTGACTAATAAATGAAAAATGAATATTTTTATTGGATGTGATTTTAAATTGAAATAAGACAATTGGAACTTTGGCAGTGATTTTATTTAAGAAATCATGACTCTCAACAATCAATCGTTGGTATGTGATTTGTTCTGTTATATCATCTATTTCAATTAATAATTGAATATGGTCACCAGCAAATATTTTTTTCGTGAACAAATGTAAATATTTTACCGTGCCATTGATTGCTTTAAAGTCAAATTTTAAATCAATGGGATAAAAATCACTCATTCCCTTTTTTAATAGTTCATACGGCTCATTATCAATAAATTTTTCATCAAAGACAGATAATATAGGCTTTAAATGAATCTCTTCTTTTGTTGCATCAAATAACGAATTAAACGCTTTATTTATCCACGTTATTTCACCTTTTAAGTTAATCGTTGCGAATGCTTTTAACGCATGTTCAGAAACAATAGACAATTTTTCAATTTCTCTAAAAATGGAGTGATAATCAAATATTTTTTTGACGAAAAAGTTTAATCTTGAATTTAACGCTTTGATTGTATCTAATTCTTCATGTTGCTGTGATGTATGCAAAAAAAATACTCCTGCATTCGTTAGTTCACTTTTGAAAGGACTACTTAAAATCATTGAAAAATCATTGAATGTAAACAACTCACTTAAATAAGAATAATACAAATGTTTTGAATCAATTTGTAATTCATTTTTTACTAGATGATGAAATCCAATAAAATCATCTTTAATAGGTTTGGGTACAGTTGAAATGGGAGGATAATAACTTGAAGAAAAGAAATATAATTCATCTTTCGAATCATTTAATAAATAAACAGAGAAAAATGTACCCTTAAACATGTTTTGAAATCGGTCCATAGCTTTCGCGAAAATCTCAAAAAAAGTAATGGATCTTTTGGAAAAATCTTCTAACACATCTCGTTCTGCTTCACTCAATAAAACCTGAATTTTTTCTAAGGTATTTTCAAATAAATACATAATAAAATAGGTTTCATTTGTTTGCATTAATTTTAGATTATACCATGCTGCTTTTTCTTGAATGTAAATCTCAAATTCAAAAGCTTGCTTTTGTGTTGCGACATACTCTAAAATTAAGTGAAAATCAACCGTATTGAATTCTAGAAACAACTCGTTCAACTTCTTATTCGCTAAAACAGAATCTGTTAATTTAAAATAAGTTAATACATATTCATTGTATTGTAAGATAGTAAGTTCTTGATCTAATAAAATAAAACCATCCCTTGATGATGAACTTATTTTCCTTTCAAGTTCACTTCGTATAGCAATTTGTTTTACCTTTTGTTTATTCTTCCGAGTAATGTATAGGTATAGGAAAAAATTGACTGTAAGGACGAATAGAATGAGCACTAAGAAGATTGGTTTCATGTTTGTTCGCTTGTTAGATAACAAAGTTATCATTTATCGTTAATCAAACTATTCTTGATCTTAAAATCTACGTAAAAACTACTAGACATAAGTTTTTCTTGATTGAACAGTTAATTATTTCTTAAATTTGAACTAAAAAAAATGAAATTGCATTTCCGTGAATTGGGCGATGGTCAACCTTTAATTATTCTTCATGGCCTCTTTGGTTTCTCTGATAATTGGCAAACACACGCTAAAAAATTGGCGGATTATTATAAGGTGATTCTGGTTGATCTACGTAATCACGGACATTCACCTTGGTCTGCTGATTTTTCTTATGAATTGATGAGTGAAGACTTACATCAGTTAATGCTAGAAAACAACATTATAAATCCGATTATTTTAGGACATTCCATGGGTGGTAAAGTTGCCATGACATTCGCTCAAAAGCACCCAAAATCACTTGATAAATTGATTGTTGTTGACATGGGGATTAAAGCTTATCCACCGCATCATCAACACATTTTGGCTGGAATGAATGCCTTAGATTTAGACACAGTAACGGTGAGAAGTGAAGCCGAACAAATTTTGAAACAATACATTGAATCGGAGGGTGTTCGTCAATTTCTTTTAAAAAACCTCTATTGGAAGGAAAAAGGGAAATTAGCTTGGCGTATGAATGTGGAAGTATTGGAGCGTGAAATGGCTGAAATTTTAAAACCACTTCCTAAAATTGATGTTTTTACACCAACACTTTTTATAAGAGGAGAATTATCCAATTACATTTTAGACGAAGACTTTGATGTAATTGAAGCTACATTTCATGATGCAGAATTAATTACAATTCCAAAAGCAGGTCATTGGGTACATGCCGAAAACCCAGAACTATTTGTAGATACAGTATTGGGGTTTTGTCTACGCTAAAAAAAAGCAAAAAAAAAGCAAAAAAAAAGACTGCCATTATTGACAGTCTTTACTAAAATTTTGAATTGCTTATCCATTCAAGGCTTCAGCACCACCAACGATCTCGAGGATTTCATTTGTAATTGCCGCTTGACGCGCTTTGTTATAGGATAATTTCAAGTTTTTCTGTAATTCACTTGCGTTGTCTGTTGCTTTATGCATTGCAGTCATACGAGCTCCGTGTTCCGATGCATTAGAATCCAATAAGCTTTTAAACAATTGAATTTTTAATGACTTAGGAATTAAATCAGAAACGATTTCTTCTTTTGATGGCTCAAAAATATAATCACCTGCTGATGACGTTCCTTCTGAAACGGTAGGAATAATTGGTAAATACTCTTCTGTTTTCACGTCTTGAGTAGCTGCATTAACAAATTGATTGTAAACAACAACAATTTTATCAAATTCTTTTGTTACAAACAAGTGCATTAATTCTGCTGCAATTGTAGCATTATTCTCAAACGTCAATTGATTGAAAATATCTTCAACAGGAGCTAATGCATCATTAATGAAATAAGCATCTGAACGCTTATACGCATCTTTGATTTTTTTACCCAAGCACAATACGCGTGGATTCGCATCTTTAAAATCGTGATTCACCAATTGGTTTACACGTTTAATGATGTTATTATTAAATCCGCCACACAATCCTCTGTTTGAAGTAATTCCAACGATTAATACGTTTTTCACTTCACGATTGTCTGAATATGCATTTTCAGATAAATCCAATGTCGCACTTAAATTACTTAAAATCTCTTGCAATTTAACGGAATAGGGACGCATCTGAGTAATTGCATCTTGCGCACGTTTCAACTTCGCTGCAGAAACCATTTTCATTGCTGAAGTGATCTGCATCGTTGAACCAACGGATGTAATTCTATTACGTATTTCTTTTAAACTTGGCATTTTAATTGCAAATTTCAGATTCCAACTTACAGATTATTATTGCTACCTGTAAGTTGGAATTTGTAATTAATATTTATCAGCTAATTCTTTCGCTACTTTCGTAAGCGTGTCTGTAATTTCATCTGTGTATTTACCAGCTTTCAATGCTACTAAAACATCAGCATGTTTTGCTTCTAAGAAATTCAAGAATTCTTTTTCAAATTCTTTCACTTTACTCACTGGAACATTTTGCATTAAACCTTTTGTACCAACGTAGATAATCGCAATTTGTTTCTCTACTGACATTGGATCTCCTTCACGTTGTTTTAAGATTTCAACGTTACGTGCTCCTTTGTCCAATACTGATTTTGTTGCAGCATCTAAATCCGAACCGAATTTAGCAAATGCTTCTAACTCTCTGTATTGTGCTTGATCTAATTTCAATGTACCAGCAACTTTTTTCATTGATTTAATCTGAGCATTACCCCCAACACGAGATACAGAGATACCTACGTTAATTGCTGGACGAACACCTGCGTTGAATAAATCACCTTCTAAGAAGATTTGACCATCTGTAATTGAAATTACGTTGGTTGGAATGTACGCAGAAACGTCACCCGCTTGTGTTTCAATAATTGGTAATGCTGTTAAAGAACCTCCACCTTTTACTAAATGTTTGATTGATTCTGGTAAATCATTCATTTGAGCAGCAATTTTATCATCAGCAATGATCTTTGCAGCTCTTTCTAATAAACGTGAGTGTAAGTAGAATACGTCACCTGGGTAAGCCTCACGACCTGGAGGACGACGTAATAATAAGGAAACTTCACGGTAAGCTACCGCTTGTTTAGATAAATCATCATAAATAATTAATGCTGGACGACCTGAGTCACGGAAAAATTCTCCGATAGCTGCTCCTGTCATTGGTGCATAAAACTGCATTGTAGCAGGATCAGATGCATTTGCAGCAACGATAACTGTGTAAGCCATCGCACCAGCATCTTCTAATTTCTTAACAATTCCAGCTACAGTTGAACCTTTTTGTCCAATTGCAACATAGATACAAAATACAGGCTCTCCACGATCGTAAAATTCACGTTGGTTGATAATTGTATCAATTGCAACAGTTGTTTTACCCGTTTGACGGTCACCAATAATTAACTCACGTTGTCCACGACCAATTGGAATCATAGCATCCACCGCTTTGATACCTGTTTGAAGAGGTTCAGTTACTGGTTGACGGAAAATAACTCCTGGTGCTTTACGCTCGATTGGCATTTCATATGTTTCACCTTGAATTGGACCTTTTCCATCGATTGGATTCCCTAAGGTATCCACAACACGACCAACCATTCCATCTCCAATTTTTACAGAAGCAATACGTCCTAAACGTTTAACAGTATCACCTTCTTTTACACCTGAAGAACGACCCAACATTACGGCTCCAACATTGTCTTCTTCCAAGTTCAATGCAATTCCTTGCAATCCACCTTCGAATTCAATTAATTCACCATATTGTACGCCATTTAATCCATAAATACGTGCAATACCATCACCAACTTGTAGAACGGTACCTACTTCTTGAAGTTCAGTTTCAGAACGAAATCCTGATAACTGCTCTCTTAAAATTGCAGAAACTTCTGCTGGTTTTACATCTGCCATTTTCCTTTTTTATTTAAAATGAAAAAACCTGTTTTCGATATGTGTCAGTTTAGCACTGTCAATCAAAATTTGCTTTCTCTTATCTTGTTAAACGTTGTTTTAAATTATTAAATTGACTAGCAATGCTTGTGTCAATTTGTTTATCATCTAATTGAATAATAAATCCACCGATTAAAGTAGGATCAATTTCTTCAGTTACTTCTAAAGTTCCACTTACACTTGTTTGTACCTTAGCTAAAATTACTGCTTTAGTCGCTTCATTTAATGCAGATGCAGAAACAATTGTAATTGGAGTAATTCCTTTGTGTGCTTTTAATTGCTTAATGAATGATTTTGCAATTTCTGGCAACATACTTTCTCTTTTGTTTTTAATTATTAAATTCAAAAAAGAAGTTGTCATAACATCAAAAGATGGAAAGATAGCTGCAAATGCACTCATCTTTTTATCAGCGTTAATGACAGGGGAATTCACTAAAGTATGAAACTCTTTCACTTCATTATTAACTTGGCTCAAGTAAGACATGTTAGCTTCAACAGTATCTAACTTGTTTTGTTCAATTGCCAATTCTAATAAAGCTTTTGCGTAACGTGTAGCGCCTTTCGTACTTTTCATAATTGGAATTAATTCAAGTTAATATCACCAGCCATTTTCTCAGCCAATGCTTTTTGTTTTTCGTCAGATGCTAAATCTGCACGAACGATTTTCTCTGCTATTTCGATAGAGAAAGAAGCAACTTGATTTTTCAAATCTGCAATTGCTGCGTTTCTTTCAGCTGCAACTGTTAAACGAGCTGCTTCTGCAATTTTCTCCGCCTCTATTTTTGCTGATTTTTTTGCGTCTTCAACCATTTTAGTAGCTGTTTCTTTCGCATCTTTCACGATTGCATCACGCTCAGCTCTTGCTTCTTTTAACAAGTTTTGATTTTCTGCTTGCATCGTTTTCATTTCAGCTTTTGTTTTCTCAGCTAATTCCAATGCTTCAGTGATTTTTTGCTCACGTGTATTTACAGCACTTAAGATTGGCTTCCAAATGAATTTTGTTAAGATAAATAACAAAATAATGAACACTAAACCTGTCCAAAATAAAAGACCAAAATCAGGTAAAATTAAATCCATTTTATAAATTTTAATAGTTGTTTTTAAATCAAAATACGCTTGCCACAACCAACCGTTGCAGCAAGCGATTTAAAATTATTTCGCGTTTCCTAGTAATCCTACTACGACACCAAATAATGCAACACCTTCGATTAACGCCGCAGCGATAATCATAGCTGTTTGAATTTTTCCTGAAGCTTCTGGTTGACGAGCGATTGCGTCCATTGCTGAACCACCGATTCTACCAATACCTAATCCTGCGCCTAAAACTGCAAGACCTGCTCCGATTGCTGCTATACTTCCGTACATAACTATTTGTATTATAAAGTTACTAATTAATTAATGGTGTGCTTCTTCCACTGCTGCACCGATAAACAACGCTGAAAGCATTGCGAATAGATACGCTTGTAAGAAAGCTACCAACAATTCCAATACCGAAATAAACAAAGCCATTGGAACCGATAAAGCGCCCCATGCTGCATTTTTGTTTATAAAGATAATTGAAATTAACGCTAAAATGATAATGTGACCTGCTGTAATATTAGCAAATAAACGAACCATCAAAGCAAAAGGTTTTGTTAAAATACCAACCAACTCAATTGGAATCATAATTGGCAATAAAGCTACTGGAACACCTGGTGTAGCAAAAATGTGCTTCCAATAATTTTTATTTCCAGAAAATACAGTTACCAATAAAGTGCAAACTGCTAAAAAGAATGTAACTGTAATGTTCCCTGTCAAATTAGCTCCTCCAGGTAAAAATGGAATTAATCCTAGTAAATTGTTAAAGAAAATAAAGAAAAAGATAGTCAATAAATAAGGAACGTATTTTTTGTAAGCATGCCCAATGTTTGCTTTAGCAACATCATCTCTAACCATTACAACTAATACTTCTAAATATTTTGCCAAACCCTTTGGTGCAACCGGACCATTTTTCTTGTAAAAACGAGCTACAACACCCATAATTACTAAAATCAAAACCGCACCCATAAACAATGAAAGTACGTTTTTAGTAATTGAAAAATCGATTGGTTTTGCATTGTGAGGATGACCATCAACAAATGTTAATTCTCCGTTATGTAAAGTGTAGATTTTTTCATGAAACATTGCGTAATTACTTGCAGCTCCTTTTCCAACAATGTAATCAATTGTTTCATTGGTTGCAGGATCAACTACTTCAACAGTTTTTCCATGGTAGAATAATTCAGATGAAAAAGTTTTCAATCCACCATCAACTAAAATAATTGGTAAATAAATAGATGTTGAGTTGTGGTGACCACCCCATAAATGCCATTCGTGTGCATCTTTGATGTGGTGCATGATCATTTCACCTACATTGAATTCTTTTTCAGCATGCGGTTTAGCAGCAGAATGTTCAGAATCATTTGCTCGAACAACTGCCAAGCTAAAAACTGCTAATAGCGTGATAAATACCGACTTAATTACTTTTGTTAATGCCATTGAACTTGTATTTATTTAAAAAAGCTTTCAAATTTTGGTGCAAAAGTAGATAAATTTTCGGAAGAAACAAGGTAAAAAGTCAAGAAATTTTAACCTAAATTAAAGATCGTAAGAATGAAGTACTTTAATCCATTAAATCTTCCTCTTTTAACTTCCTGTTTTTTATCTTAACCAATAAAAAAGATTGGATACTCATTAAGAATAAAAACACAAAAAGCAATTGAAATCCAATAGCTTTTGCCGTTGGATATTTCAAGTATACCAATGCTAAAATAATGGATAAAATCGCCAACATTTGGACAGTTGTTAAGATTAAAAATCTAGCTACAAAATTCTCTTCACTTTTGATTAAACCTGGCGCAATAATAAATGTGCCCGATACGAATAAAGCAGCTTCAGAGATAAGAACAAATTGAAGTCCTTTAAAAGGAAGTAAAATAAATTCAGCACTCACAAGTCCATAATAGGAGACCAAGGTAATTGCTATAATTATTAAAAACAATGTGATGTATATCTTATTTTTCTGCATCTTCTTTTCCCATTTTAATGACTTCTTTAATAACCAATACTAAACCTGCAGTAACACCAAACAATGAAAAAAACAAGGTCCACCAAGGAGTTTTATTATTGACTTTCGTATCTATGTAATCTCCCAACCAAGTAAACAATGCAATAATCACCCCCATCTGAATTCCAACAGATGAAAAGCGTGCAAACTTAGAGATTGAGGAATTTGATTTTTTTTCCATTTGCTAAAGGTAAGCAAATTTTAGTGTCTTAATTTTTACAGACTGGAAGATTATTAATAATATTCTTCGTAAAACAATTCGTATTCTTTCCATTGTTTTCGTTCGAACAAAATTCTCATATTTTCCTGAGTAATCAGCATGATTTTTGCGTTTTTCAGATCAGACAAATGTTTTTTGGTGCTTTTATATATGCGCAAATAAGCTTGACCTTTTGTGTCGTTGTCAAATTTTTGAATTAATACCATACTTGTATCATTTCCAAATATTTTAGAAGATACTTTTAATTTGTCACGACTAAAATATTCATGGTTGAAATCTGATATTTTGTTTTTAGCCATGTTAGAATTGTCTTTCGCTTCTAACAAAACAATTACCCAATGTTCAGCATCTTCGTTGTATGAATAAGGACTTTTAGAAGAGAAATCTGCTGGTTCATTTTTAGAGTAGCCTGAATTGATGATTTTCAGCATTTCTTGCGCTTTATTTTCTTCTTCTGTTTTTGGATAATCTGCAATGATTTTATTCAATACAGGAATCATTTCTTTTTTATCGGCTGTTGTTTGACCAATTGAAAGTGCTTTCAACAACATGTATTTAGCTCTAAATTTATTGTCTTTTTCTTGTTCAATTACAATATCAGCTCGAGCAATTACAGGCGCATATAAAGCACGATTATAGCGATCTAACACCATTAAGTATTCTTTTTCTGTAAAAGCTTCAATTTCTTTACGCTTGATAAAGTATTCTGGATCTCGAATGTAATTGGCGTAATCAGAATTTGGATAAAGGGTTAAAATATGATTTTTATAATCGTTTGCTTTGACATCATTCATTTTAAACAATTGATAAGACGCGGCTAAATCGACTGGATTTTCTAATTCTTTCGCTAGTATTTTACTGAATTGTTGTTTCGCTAATAGCGGCTCGTTTAATTGCTCTTTGTAAATCATGCCTGAGCTATACAATGCATCAAACATTCGATTCATTGATGCTTGCAGGCTAGAATCCGTTAGTGGTAATTTTGCCGTATAATTTTCAACACTTGCAGAATCATTAACGGGTTTTGACAAACTGTCAATAGCTAACGAATCTGACCCTAATGCGCTCAAATTAAGCACTGGTGTTTTTTCACTTCTTCGCCAATTATCTTCATTTTCTCTAGAACCCCATAGTTTACGGAACTCATTGAATCCTTCATCACGGGTTTTAGAATTATTGAAATACCAATTTCCACTATTTATTTGGGCAACCGGTTTTTGCAATTGTTGCAATTCTCTCAAACGTTCAGCTTCTTTCTTTTTACGAGCAAGCTCGTCGGCTTTTTGTTGTTTGATTACTTTTTCCAAAAATTTTTCTCGCTCACCTTCAGGAAGTTTAGCAATGCGTTGAATACTATCTTCATATTCTGCAATCTCAACTGCTTCTACTAAATCTGATAATTTTTTAGCCTTATTTTTAATTGCCTCTCCATTTGGATAAAGTGTATCCATTGAAACAGCACATGAATCATAGTATTTTTGGGCAGATATGTATTTTTTTTCTGAAAAGGCTAAATCAGCTAATTTTTCATAGGCTAACCCTTTTTGTCTTTTGTTCGAAATAGCATAAAATGCAGATTCTGTTAAATAATTTTTTGCTAATGGAACGTTGTTTTCTTGTAATTCTGTTGAAGCTAAAGCATAATAAATCTGGTCTTTGAAAGGAGCATTTTTACCATCTTTCAACATTTTGTGAAGGTCTTTTTTGATTTTTTCATCACCGCCCATAAATGCTCTTTTCATTTTAGCATTAAAGTGCATTTCATAAGGAGCATTATATTTTAAGCATTTCCCATAAAACTCTTTAGCAGCTGATCGATTGCCACTTAATTCATAGAATTGTGCAATATTAAAATTCAAACGCGATTTATCCATTTGTTTGCGGGCTAACTTCAAAGCCGCCATTAAATGTTTCAATGCTTCCTCTGGATTTTTTCTGCGTAATTCTAAATCTGCATATGTTTTTTCATAATCCAATCGAATGGATTTTGGAACTTTAGCAGGCTTGTCTTTTTTAGCTTTTAATCGCTCCTTTAAGGTTATTTTTTTCTTTGACTTCGCTTTAGACTTTTCTTCTTTTTTAGCGTCGTTAGCTTCTTTTTCTAGCTCTAATGCTTTCTCAATTTTAGCTAAATTAAATCCAGCATCCGTTAAATTTCCTAATTGCAAGTTTGTTTTTGCTAACCATAAATCTGCCACAAAAATGGATGGGTCATTGCTGTAAAATTTTCGAATAAACTCAAAACTTTTTAACGAAGCATCGTAATCTCTTCTATAAAAATTTGCTTTACCAATTGTGATCCAGTTTTCGTCAATCCATGCATTGTGCTCCACTTTTTTCTTAGATGGACGATCATTACTTGGCATACTATGATTCTGAATCACTTTTGTGCATTTGACAATCGCAGTATCAATTGCAGCATACATCGATTTCGCTTCACTTTCTAATGGAATAGGTTCTATAGGAAGTGTCGCATAATAGTCTTCCTTCAAAGAGGAACGATAGGTTAACATAGATGCTTTCAATAGTTCATTTGCATTGAACAAACCATTGTATCGGGCGGTCATTCCGTGGTAATTTCTACTCAAAAAAGTATTCTTTTCTGTTGAACATGCGCCCAATAGAATTAAAACTACTTGAAGTATAATAAGTTTCTTAACCACTCAGTGAAATATAAAATTCAAGCTATAACTTGAAAAGATGATTTTTATTGCTTTTACGACTTAAGAAATATTTGTGAAAACTTGCTGAATATCGTCATCATCTTCGATTTTATCCAACAATTTTTCAACATCATTCATTTGCTCTTCTGTTAAATCAATTGGAGATGTAGGAATACGCTGTAAATTTGATTTTTGCACTTCAATAGACATGTCTTCCAAGGCTTTTGCAATGGTTCCAAAAGCTGTGTAATCACCATAAACAAATACTTTGTCATCAATTACTTCGATTTCATCGCACCCTGCGTCGATTAATTCCAATTCTAATTCTTCTGGGTCTAATTCAGGTGTTTTAATTATTTCAAAAACAGATTTTCTGTTGAACATGAATTCTAACGAACCATTCGGCACAACACTTCCTCCTGCTTTATTAAAATAAGATTTTACATTCGCCACAGTTCGTGTTGAATTGTCTGTTGCACATTCTACCATCACCAAAACACCATGTGGTCCTTTGCCTTCATAAATAATTTCAGAAAATGAACTAATGTCTTTTTGAGTCGCTCTTTTTACTGCCGCTTCGATATTGTCTTTCGGCATATTCTCAGCTTTCGCATTCTGAATAGCTGTTCTTAACTTTGCATTGGTTGCAGGATCTTCTCCACCCTCTTTAGCTGCCATTGTGATGGCTTTCCCTAATTTTGGAAACAATTTAGACATTTTGTCCCATCGTTTTTCTTTCGCTGCTCTACGGTATTCAAACGCTCTTCCCATTCTGTATTGATTTATTTAGCACAAAAATAATTTTTTTCTCTTGGAATCAAAGCAAAATTAAAGATATTGACAAAAGATTTATGTGTTTTAAAACTGGAAAATCCGTTTTAGATTTAGAATCTTTGTTTACATTTGCTCCCGAACATTACGTATAAAATGAAAACAATTTTAATCCTAGGAGCTGGTTTATCTTCCTCAAGTTTGATTCGTTATTTATTAGAACATTCTAGTGAAAATAATTGGCAAGTTAGAGTCGTTGATCAGGATTTAAACTTAGCAACACGGAAAATAAATCAACATCCAAATGGTATTGCCCTTTCATTTAATGCGTTAAGTTCAGATGAACGAAAACCTGAAATTGAAAAAGCTGATATTGTTATCTCCATGTTGCCTGCACGTTTTCATGTGGAAGTAGCATTGGATTGTATCGCTTTAAACACGCATCTAATTACTCCTTCTTACATTTCACCTGAAATGAAAAATTTAGATGCAGCAGCTAAAAACGCAGGTATCATTATTATGAATGAAATCGGGGTTGACCCTGGAATTGACCATATGAGTGCGATGAAAATCATTCATGAAATCAAAGAAAAAGGGGGCGATTTACATTCATTTAAATCATTTTGTGGTGGGTTAATTGCGCCCGAATACGATAACAATCCTTGGAACTATAAATTTACTTGGAATCCCAGAAATGTTGTGGTTGCAGGTCAAGGTGGCGCTTCGTGTTTTATCGATCACAACGAATACAAATACATTCCATATAACCGCTTGTTTGGACGATTAATGCGCCTATCCATTGATGGCTATGGTGACTTCGATGGTTACGCAAATCGTGATTCTTTATCCTATAGAAAAACGTATGGTATTGAAAATATTCCTACTATTTTTAGAGGAACACTTAGACGCCCAGGCTTCTGCCAAGCATGGAATATATTCATTGAATTAGGCATGACGGATGATTCCTACAAAATGGAAAACTCTGAACATTTAACTCCGCGATCATTCTTAAACGCATTTTTACCTTACCATGTTAACCGTTCAGTTGAAAATAAATTAAAAGACTTTTTAAGAGAAGAACGCATGTCGCTTTTTGAGCGATTTGAATGGCTTGGATTATTTGATGGTGTAACTCCTCTTGGAATTGAAAATGCGAGTCCTGCTCAATTATTAGAAAAAATATTAGTTGGTAAACTTGTATTATCTGAAGAAGATAAAGATATGTTAGTAATGTACCACGAATTTGAATATTCATTTAATGGGCAAAATTACCAAATCACCTCTTCAATGGTTAATATTGGAGAAAACCATGTGTATACATCTATGTCGAATACCGTTGGCCTTCCAGTTGCTATCGCAGCAAAAATGATTGTCAATGGTGCTATTACTTTAAAAGGTGTTCATTTGCCAATTCAACCAGAAGTTTACACGCCTATCTTAGAAGAATTAGCAGAATACAACATTCAATTTATTGAAAAAGAAGTACAATTAGATTGTAAAATCTAAGTTCTAAACATGAAATGATTTACCCTTTTTTCAACTAAAAAGCTATCTTTGTGTTTTAAAAATACAATCTTAGCATGTCAAAAGCAAAATATACAATTACTGCAGCTTTACCTTATGCAAACGGACCCCTTCATTTAGGACACGTAGCAGGCGTTTACCTTCCAGCAGATATTTTTGTGCGGTTTTTACGAATGAATCAACACGATGTTGCGTTCATTTGTGGTAGTGATGAACACGGTGCTGCAATTACATTACGTGCTAAGAAAGAAGGGATTTCACCGCAAGAGATTGTCGACAAATACAACCACATTATCGGAAAAGCTTTCAAAGATTTTGATATTTCATTTGATATTTTCCACAGAACTTCTGCTGAAATTCATCACAAAACATCGCAAGATTTCTTTTTAAAACTATACGAAAACGGACATTTTACAGAAGAAACCTCTGAACAATATTTTGACGAAGAATACCAACAATTTTTAGCAGATCGCTACATAACAGGAGAATGTCCTAAGTGCCAAAATCCAAATGCTTATGGCGATCAATGTGAAAAATGTGGTTCTGATTTGAGTCCAACAGAATTAAAAAACCCAATTTCTACATTAAGTGGAAAAACTCCTATATTAAAAACAACTTCTCACTGGTATTTACCAATGAATCGTCACGAAGATTGGTTACGCGATTGGATCAAAGAAGGTACGTTGGATGGTGTGCAGCAACATGACCCTAAACCTTGGAGAAATCAAGTGATTGGCCAATGTATGTCGTGGATTGATGGCGGATTACATTCACGCGCAATGACACGAGATTTGGATTGGGGCGTAAAAGTTCCATTGCCGAATGCTGATGGAAAAGTATTATATGTATGGTTAGACGCTCCGATTGGTTACATTTCTGCAACGAAGCAGTGGGCATTGGATCATAACAAAAACTGGGAAGATTATTGGACTGGAGACCGTAAATTAGTTCATTTTATCGGAAAAGATAACATTGTTTTTCACGCGGTAATTTTTCCAATATTATTGAAAAATCATGGCGGTTTAATTTTGCCTGATAATGTGCCGGCCTACGAATTTTTAAATTTGGAAGGCGATAAATTCTCTACTTCCCGCAACTGGGCAGTTTGGTTACACGAATACACTGCTGCTTATCCAGACAAAATGGATGAATTAAAATATGTATTAACTGCAATCGCTCCAGAAACAAAAGACGCTGAATTTACTTGGAAAGAATACCAAACACGTGTCAATAGTGAATTAGCAGACATATTAGGAAATTTTGTGAACCGGGCGTTGGTATTAACACAAAAATATTACGAAGGAAAAGTACCACAACAAGGCGAATTAACTGCCTATGACCTAGAAGTATTAGCTGAAATGCAAGCTATTCCTGAACGTATTAGTAAATTAGTTTATGCTTACAAATTAAGAGATGCGCAAGCCGAAGCAATGAATTTAGCACGATTAGGCAATAAATATTTGGCAGAGCTCGAACCTTGGAAGTTGATAAAAACAGATGAGGAACGCGTGGAAACGATCATGAATATTGCATTGCAAATTACAGCTAATTTAAGCATCGTATTACAACCATTCTTACCTGCAACAGCAGAGAAATTATCCCAATTTTTGAATTTCAAAACAACAGATTGGACACAAGCTGGAAAACCAGATTTATTAATCGCTGGTTCAATGACTAATCCTCCAAGTATTATTTTCCAAAAAATAGAAGATAGTTTGGTTGAAACAGAAGTGAGTAAATTAACGGCAACACAAGTTATGGAAACATCCTTTGAACCTCAAAAACCATCTGTAGAATTTGATGATTTTACGAAATTAGACATTCGTTTAGGAACTATTTTAGAAGCTGAAAAAGTAGAAAAAGCGGATAAATTATTGAAATTAGTGGTCGATACTGGAATCGATAAAAGAACCATTGTTTCAGGGATTGCAGCGCATTATAAACCAGAAGAAATCATTGGTAAAACGGTTCAAGTTTTGTTGAATTTAGCGCCACGAAAAATTAGAGGAATTGAATCACAAGGGATGATTTTAATGGCAGAAGATGCTGAAGGGAATTTAAGTTTTATGTCGCCCGAAAAAGATTTTCCAGCTGGTGGTGGAGTTGCCTAAACAACAAGATGCTATCGCAAGCGTTTTTTCATCTGCCGAATTTGTAGTGAAAACACAGTGCCAATTAGCCAAAGATTTTGGACAATACCACCTTGCTTTTCCTGAAAATTTTTCAACAATAGCCTATTCTAAAGCTGAGATAATAACTTTTATCGAAGAAAACATTTTAGCCATTTTAGAAGAAGGTGAAACGCGTTTACTGCAATTGCTTTATACCATTGATCTTTCTGAGAAAACATTTTTAGCCCTCACCCAAAAACCCGATTTTATTGCTTTAATTGCAAACAAAATACTTGAACGAGAAGCGTATAAAGTATATTTGAAAAGTGTTTTTAGTAAGTGACAAATAGTTGGATTATTAGAAAAACTTCAGAATAATACTTTACATTTAAATTCGTATTTTCGTAAAAACATAATAACTAGAGACATGCGCTATTATTTGATTTTCATCGCAAGTAGTTTTTTCAATGTAACATTTGCTCAAAACAACTATTCCCATTTTCCAGATTCTAATGCTGTTTGGTCTATTTGGGATCGAAAGATTATTGTAAATGGCGATACAATAATTAATGGTTTACAGTATAAAAAATACTACAATGCTGATTCTAACTTTAGTAATCCATTTTATTTGGCAGCATTGCGTGAAGATGTAACCACTCAAAAAGTACTTGCTTTTCATACTACGGATAGCGTTGAACGAATTTTATATGACTTTTCTGCGATTACGGGAGATACTGTTGAATCTCATTCGATTTATGCTGGATGGTTCGGATGGAGCCAACCTTTTCTGTTTCAAGTAATTTCAGTGGACAGCGTTTCTATTTTGGGTAATTACCATAAACGTTTAAAGGTTAAAAGTCTGTGTGAAAGTCAACCAATTGAAGATTATTGGGTAGCAGGTATTGGATCTGTTTCAGCAGGATTATATGATGCGGGAATGTACGGGTTTTGTGGTGCTATTTGTTTTTCAGCTCCACCCGTTTTACTATGCTATGAAAGAGATGGTAATTTGTTATTTGATAATCCTACTTATGATAATTGCATTGAATATCCACTAGGAACTACAGAATTAGAACAAGAAATTGGAGTATCCAGTTATCCAAATCCAACGTCTGATATTGTAACAATTACCTCAAAAGAAACAATAGATAATTATTCTATTTACTCCATCAACAACCAGTTGATACTATCAAAAAAGAATAACACCAATTTTGTTGAAGTTTCTTTCGTTAATTTACCATCCGGGGTTTATTTTGTGAAAATCACTACATCAAAAGGTTCAATTTTGAAGAAAATTAGCAAAAACTAATACAGAATTAACCATTTAGTATAGTTGTTGATTTTGAAGAATAAAGATGAACATGCTTACTGGTTTTGCCTTTCAAAAATTTCAATTGATTTAAAAAATTAAAAATCTGTTTATTTTCTAACTTTTTGCTAAGTTTTTATAGTTTTTAGCCTCAGTTCGTAACTAAATGTCTAAATTTGTCACTCCATAAAAGTGTACAAAAAACCATGGATAAAGTATCATATGTAGGGAATGCAGATGTGAATGCAATTGATCACCTGTACAAAATGTATCAACAAGACCCTGAAAGTGTTGATATTGGCTGGAAAAAATTCTTTGAAGGCTTTGATTTCGCACGAACAAACTTCGATGACGACGGAACTATTCCAGAAAATTTTCAAAAAGAGTTTAAAGTAATTAACCTCATCAACGGATATCGCAACCGTGGACATTTGTTCACAAAAACGAATCCTGTTAGAGAGCGTCGTAAACACACTCCTACCCTTGAACTTGAAAACTTTGGTTTAGAATCAGCTGATTTAGAGTTGGTTTTTCAAGCAGGTGAAGAAATAGGAATAGGTGCAGCTAGTTTGCGCGATATCATTCATCATTTGGAAGAAACATATTGCCAATCAATTGGTATTGAATATGTTTACATGCGTGATCCAGAACGTATCGAGTGGTTTAAAAATAAAATAGAAATTAAAAACCGTCCACAATTCGACAAAACTCGAAAAATGGCGATTTTCAATAAATTAAACCAAGCTTCAAACTTTGAAGCGTTTCTTGGAAAAAAATTCGTTGGCCAAAAACGCTTTTCTATTGAAGGTGGTGAAGCTTTGATTCCTGCATTAGACACCTTAGTTACTAAAGGATCTGAATTAGGTGTTGAATATTTTGTAATGGGAATGGCTCACAGAGGTCGTTTGAATACATTGACAAATATTTTCGAAAAACGTCCAAAAGATATTTTTTCAGAATTTGAAGGAAAAGAATTTGATTCAGTAGATTATTTTGACGGAGACGTAAAATACCACCAAGGATTTACATCACATGTAAAATTAGCGAATGGTAAAGAAGTTGGATTAACCCTATCTCCTAACCCATCTCACTTAGAAGCTGTCAACACAGTTGTTGAAGGAATTGCTCGTGCTAAAGTAGATCATTTATTACACGACGAAAAGAAAATTTGTCCGGTATTAATTCATGGTGATGCTGCAATTGCAGGTCAAGGTATTGTTTATGAAACAATCCAAATGGCGCAATTAGATGGTTATAGAGCGGGTGGAACGGTTCACATCGTTGTAAATAATCAAGTAGGATTTACTACAAATTACTTGGATGGACGTTCTTCAACGTATTGTACGGATGTTGCAAAAACAACCCTTTGCCCCGTTTTCCATGTAAATGGTGATGATGTAGAGGCCGTTGTTCAAACGATTGAGATTGCAATGGAATACCGTCAACAATTCAACCGTGATATTTTCATTGATTTATTGTGCTACCGTAAATACGGACACAACGAAGGAGATGAACCAAAATTCACGCAACCTCACTTATACAACATCATTGCTAAACACCCAAATCCAAGAGAAATTTATTTCAAACAATTGGAAAGTGAAGGTGTTTTATCGCAAGCAGATGCTAAAAAAATTGAAGAGGATTATTCTAATTTCTTAGAAAAAGAATTTGAAATTTCTCGTCAAAATGACAAAGCGTTGGTATATGATTTTTTAAGCCAAACTTGGGAAGGTTACCGCCACGGAAAATTAGAAGATTTTGAAAAATCTCCTGAAACAGGTGTTGCTAAAAAAACCTTACAAGATTTAGGATTAAAATTGGCAACACTTCCAGAAGGTAAAAAATACTTCCGTAAGATTGCTAAAATATTCGACGATCGTTTAAATGCAATACAAACAGATAAATTAGATTGGGGATCTGCTGAAATGTTAGCATATGCTTCTTTATTAGTAGAAGGTCATCCAATTCGTATATCTGGACAAGATGTTGAGCGTGGAACTTTTTCACATCGTCATGCTGTTGTAAAAACAGAAGATACGGAAGAGGAAATCATTACACTGAATCTTTTGAACGAAAAACAAGCACCTTTTACCGTTTATAACTCATTGTTATCTGAATATGGAGTTTTAGGATTTGAATACGGCTATTCGTTAGCAATGCCAAAAGGATTAACTATTTGGGAAGCGCAATTTGGTGATTTCTTCAATGGTGCTCAAATTATGATCGACCAATTTATTTCTGCTGGAGAAGACAAATGGGCGACACAAAGTGGATTGGTAATGTTATTGCCTCACGGTTACGAAGGTCAAGGAGCAGAACATTCTAGTGGTAGAATGGAACGTTTCTTACAACAATGTGCGGATACAAACATGCAAATTGTGAATACATCAACACCTGCAAACCATTTCCATTTATTACGTCGCCAGGTGAAACGTGACTTCAGAAAACCATTGGTTGTATTTTCTCCTAAAATGTTATTGCGCTACCCAAGTGCAGTTTCTTCGTTAGATGAAATGGCAAAAGGTGGTTTCCAAGAAATAATTGACGATGCACAAGTTGATGCTAAAAATGTAGATACTGTTGTTTTATGCTCAGGTAAATTTTTCTATGAGATGAAAGAAAGAGCAGTTGAAATGGGCGTTAAAAACATGGCATTTGTTCGAGTAGAACAATTGTATCCATTGCCGCAAAATCAAATTGAAGCAGTAATAGCAAAATACAAACCAACCAACATTTTGTGGGCACAAGAAGAGCCTTCAAACATGGGTGCTTGGACACACATTGCGATGTCAATGCGTCATTTACCAATTATAGGAATTCACAGAAATGCAACAGCTGCTGCTGCTGAAGGTTCCAAAAAATTACACGAGAAAAGATTAAAACAGCTTTTTGCTGATTTGTTTAAATTTGCGAAGTAACAAGTTGATTACTTATTGATATTAAAAATAGAAAGTATGTCAGTTTTAGAAATGAAAGTACCAAGTCCAGGAGAATCAATCTCTGAAGTGGAAATTGCACAATGGTTGGTAGCTGATGGAGATTATGTTGAAAAAGACCAAGCAATTGCAGAAGTTGATTCAGATAAAGCAACCTTAGAATTACCTGCTGAGCAAAGCGGGATAATTACCTTGAAAGCTGAAGAAGGGGATGTTGTAAAAGTTGGACAAGTTGTTTGCTTGATTGATACAAGTGCAGCGCGTCCTGCTGGTGCACCAGTTGCCGAAAAAGTGGCGGAAGTTCAAGTAGCACCTATTGTTGAAAAAACGACAGCAGCACCAAGTCCTGACCCAATTAAAAAAGAAACATACGCTGCAGGAACACCTTCTGTTGCTGCTGCAAAAATAATGGCTGAAAACAATGTTCCTGCTGCAAAAGTTGCTGGATCTGGAAAAGATGGCCGCATTACAAAACAAGATGTTGTAGCTGCAATGTCGGCTGGTTTCTCTGCTGACGCTGCACAAGGTTGGGGTGGTACACGTGATCAATCGCGTGAAAAAATGTCGATGCTTCGTCGTAAAATTGCTGAACGTTTAGTAGCAGTGAAAAGCGAAACAGCGATGTTGACTACCTTCAATGAAATTGATATGAAGCCAATTATGGACTTGCGTAACAAATACAAAGATTTGTTTGCAAAACACCATGAAGTGAATTTAGGATTTATGTCGTTTTTCACAAAAGCAGTTACAGAAGCATTGAATTTATTCCCTGCAGTGAATGCACAAATTGATGGAAATGAAATCGTTTACCACAACTATGCAGATATTGGAATTGCTGTTTCTTCACCAAAAGGATTAATGGTTCCTATTGTGCGCAATGCTGAGCAAATGAGTTTAGCAGACATCGAACGTGAAATCAAACGCTTAGCAATCAAAGCGAGAGATGGAAAAATCACACCAGATGATATGACTAGAGGAACATTCACAATTACGAATGGTGGTGTTTTTGGATCAATGCTTTCTACTCCAATTATCAACCCACCACAATCTGCCATTTTAGGTATGCACAACATCGTTGAGCGTCCTGTAGCTATCAATGGGAAAGTTGAAATACGACCAATTATGTATTTAGCTTTATCGTATGATCACAGAATCATTGATGGAAAAGAATCAGTTGGTTTCTTAGTGAAAGTAAAAGAAATGTTAGAAAATCCTGAAAGAATGTTGTTTGGAGCGAAAGATCCACACGCTGTATTATTAGGATTATAACTAATCTATATAAAATTGAAAACCGTTGCAGCAATGTAGCGGTTTTTTTTTGTTTGAATGATTGTAACATACATTACATTCCTATTGAATTCGTATATGTAGATTTATCAAAAATAAATTTATGAAACGTTTCGCTTTTTTTAGTTTAATCCTTTTCACTCGATTGAATGGTATTGCTCAAATTGCACCATTTACGATTGATATAGAACCAATCTCAATAAATGGATTAGGAGGAATTCAATCTTTTGCTTTTGGACAAGCGAATGGCAAATGGTTAATCATAGGTGGGCGTTTAGATGGATTACACAAAAGACAACCCAATGCATCTTTTGATCTTGCTGGACATAACAATCAATTAATTGTAGTAGACCCAATTACACTTCAAAAGTGGACTTCACCAATTACTTCATTATCGATTGAATTACAAGAGCAGTTGAAATCAACTAATATGCAATTTCATCAAAGAGGAGATTATTTATATTTAACGGGAGGATATGGATATAGCAGTCAATTAAATGACCATACAACGTTTAATAAAATGATTGCCATTCAAGTTTCTTCTACCATTGATGCCATTGTTAATGCGACAACCTTAACTCCTTATTTTCGTCAAATTACTGACAATCAATTTCAAGTAACTGGTGGACGTTTAGAGAAAATAAATCACACGTTTTATTTAGTAGGAGGACACAAGTTTATTGGTCGATACAATCCTATGAATAATCCAACATACACACAAACTTATACGAATCAAGTTCGAAAATTTAACCTGCTTGATGATGGTACGAATCTACAAATCACACATTTATCAGCATATTCAGACCCAATCAATCTTCATCGTCGTGATTACAATGTAACGCCACAAATTTATCCAGATGGTTCCGAAGGATTAACTGCATTTTCAGGTGTATTTCAACCTACCGTTGATTTACCATTTCTGAATTGTGTAAACATTGACAGCACCAATTATACAGTAAATTCTAATTTTTCTCAATATTACAATCATTACCATTGCGCAAATTTCCCTATTTATTCAGTCCAAAACAACACGATGAATACTGTCTTTTTTGGAGGAATCGCACAATATTATGACAGCTCGGGAATATTGGTTCAAGATAATAATGTTCCATTTGTTAAAACGATTGCCCGTGTAGAAAGAACAAGTAATGGGCAAATGTCGGAATATAAATTGCCCGTTGAATTGCCAAATTTGTTGGGAGCTGGAGCAGAACTAATTCCAAATGAAACATTGCCGAAATATGCCAATGGTGTAATTAAATTCGATGATTTAATAGAAGACACAACTTTGATCGGTTACATTTTCGGTGGAATAAGTAGTAGTTCAAAAAATATTTTCTTTGTGAATAATGGCACGCAAAGTTCTGCTAGTAATCAAATCTTTAAAGTTAAATTAATAAAAAATGTTGCAGCAGCTCTTGATGACCTAAATGAACAAAGTAGAGGAACCTTAAAACTTGTTACAGCTCCCAATCCTTCCAATGGTAGTTTTGAAGCAACCTATAATTTGATCGCTTCATCTGATGTTACTATTACATTTTCAAAATTATCAGGAGAAATAACGGAAATTGTTAAACTTAAAAACCAACCACAAGGAGTAAACATTTACAAACAAGATCAACTTAAAAACCTAGCGGATGGTGCATACTTCATTCGAGTGGATACACAAAACGAATCGGCTGTTCAAAAAATAATCATTAAAAAATAAACTATGAAAATCACAAAACCATTTGGCTTTATTATTGGAACAGGAATTATTCTTTTTGCTAGTTCTTGTTCAAAAAAAGAAGTAACGTATTCAACTAATGGCGAAACAATCTTTAGAACAGGTAAAAATATAGATGGAACAATTCTACAAGACATGAATGCTTCAGATTATAATTCTAAAGTTCATGGATGTGCAGATTGTCATGGTGAAAACGGGAAAGGAAAATACCGAGGAGGAAATGAAAAAGAGACTTTTTCGATTACCTATAATGATTTAACCAATTCTACTTTATACTCTCCAGTATACAACGATAGTTTAATTGAACGATTTATTGATAGTGAAACAAAAAGCGACGGAACTCATGCAAATACAGGAGTTGTTTTTAAAATGAGTAAAACCGATAAAATTGCACTAATTGAGTTTTTAAAAACACTCTAAAACAATATTCATACTTCCATTGAATTTTTGATTATTTAAGCGATCTTTGAAAGATCTATATAGAAAAAATGGAAAAAACAGTTGATGCTTATTTAGAAAAAACCACTCAATGGAACGATGAATTAATACAATTGCGTAGAATCGTTTTAACCTGCAATTTAATTGAAGTTGTAAAATGGGGGGTTCCTTGTTATATGCATAATAACAAGAACATCTTATTGTTCCATGCGTTCAAAGAGTATTGCGCTATTGGTTTTTTCAAAGGTTCTTTATTGCTTGATTCAGAAAATATATTGAGTCAACCTGGAGCAAACTCACAAGCTGGAAGACAAATTAGATTTTCTTCTTTATCAGAAATTATTGAAAAAGAAGCCGTAATAAAAGCCTATATTTTTGAAGCAATCGAAGTCGAAAATGCGGGATTGAAAGTTCAAATGAAAACAACCAACGAATACAAGAAACCAATTGAACTGGAAACCATTTTTCATGAAAATTCAGCTTTAAAAAAAGCATTTGAAGCATTAACACCAGGAAGACAACGTGGTTATTTATTGCATTTCTCATCTGCTAAACAAGCTGATACACGCATCTCACGGATAGAAAAATGCAAAAGTAAAATCTTGGCTGGAAAAGGAATCAATGATTGTACGTGCGGCTTATCCAAACGTTTGCCTATGTGTGATGGTTCACATAAATTTTTGAAGCAATAAGCTCGAAAATCATAGTAGTTGAACAAATTCTCTTTTATCCATTTTTTTGAAAAAGAAAAAATGGCATATGATTTGTAAAGTGGATTGAAAAAATAAAACTACTATGAAAAATTCAACTACAATTACACTGCTACTTTGTTTATTTATCGGGCTTACTGCCTGCACAATTGAAAAAAGAGCCTTTAGACCGGGTTATCATATCGAATGGAACCAACGAACAAGTCATTTAAAAAATGGTACACTTGAAAAAACTTCCAATGCATTCTCTCAAGTTGCTATTATCAATCAAGAAAATGAATTGATTGAAATTCAAGAAAAAACACTTCAAGATCAAGTGTTTAACTCACAAGAACTTGAGGATATTCAAATGAATGAGCATCCAATTGAAAAAGTTACAAAAGATGAAAACAATAAAGCTACTACTTTCAATAAAAAATCAACCTTAAAACCATTCGTTCATTTTTTGCCCAAACATAAAAAAGAACTTAATCAACCAACTGATTTAGTAAAAAAGGAAGCTACTACTAAAAAGTTAAATATATGGAGTTTGATGTCCTTTCTCCTTGGTATACAAACCTTGTTCTTACTATTATTTGCAATTGCACAAATTGAACTTCTAATAGTTGCTATTATTTTTTCTATTCTTGCTTCTATTGCAGGTAATATAAGTTTAAAGCAACTTAAATCAACCAACAAATACAATACCACTTCAAAAGTATTTACGGTTTTTGGTATTATTTTTAGTTTTACACCAATAATTTTTGGTTTAGCTTATTTAATTAATTTTTTAACACAATTACCCGGATTTTTTCATTAAAATTGAACATGCATTTCAACGAAAAACAACGATTCAGTCAATGGTGGTTATGGTTACTACTTTTGTTAGTGGTTAGTAACTTAGTTCGTGAATTTATTAATGGAACGGCAGAAGAAAAACATGCATTATTTTTTAGTGCATTGACTCTCACCTTAACTTCTGTTTTGTTTGGAATAATGAAACTTGAAACTTCAATTGATTTAAACGGTATTTCTGTTCGTTTTTTTCCCTTTCACCTGAAGAAAAAACATTTCAACTGGGATCAACTAGAAAGTTGTTCTATCAGAACTTACAAACCAGTTATTGAATACGGTGGTTGGGGAATTCGCAAAACTTTCTCTGGCAAAGGAACAGCTTACAATGTAAAAGGGAAAGTTGGTTTGCAATTAGTATTTAAAAACGGAGATCGTTTGTTGATAGGTACCCAAAAAGCAGATGAATTGAATGAAGTTCTAAAAACATTAGATAGACACGTTGAATAATGGAAAAATCATGCCTCATAACAACAATTAGTAAACCTGCTCAACTTGCTCTGATTCATGCTAAAATTGATTCAAGTGAGCTATTGGCATTGTTTACAGAAAAAGAATTGTTACAAATGCATGGCGTTGGACCTAGTGCGATTCCAAAAATAAAGGATCATTTAAAAGAAAAAGGATTACACCTCAAAAAATGATGCTTTTCAATTCTTTAAGATTTCGTATATTTGTTTACGATTTAAAAATACAATTATGATTATAGAACCAAGAATGCGCGGATTTATTTGTTTGACTTCACACCCAAAGGGATGCGAACAAAATATTATAAACCAACTAAAATATGTTCAAGCTAAAGGAAAAATTGATGGCCCTAAAAAAGTACTAGTTATTGGTGCTTCTACAGGTTTTGGTTTAGCTTCTCGTATCACTAGTGCATTTGGATCTGATGCTGCTACCATTGGTGTTTTCTTTGAAAAACCACCACAAAAAGGAAGAACGGCTTCCCCAGGTTGGTACAACAGTGTATTTTTTCAAGAGCAAGCTGAAAAAGCTGGTTTGTATGCTAAAAGTATTAATGCTGATGCTTTTTCTTTTGAAACTAAAAAGAAAACAATTGACTTAATCAAAGCCGATTTAGGTAAAATCGACATGGTCGTATACAGTTTAGCTTCTCCAGTTCGAACAAATCCTCATACTGGCGAATTACACCGATCCGCGTTAAAACCTATTGGAAATGTGTTTTCAGATAAAACAGTAGATTTTCATACAGGAATTGTTTCTACCGTTTCAATCGATCCTTGTACAGAAGAAGATATTGAAAATACGGTTGCAGTAATGGGTGGTGAAGACTGGGAAATGTGGATGGATGCATTATTGGAAGCTGATGTTTTAGCTGAGAATGCAAAAACGATTGCTTATTCATACATTGGACCTAAATTAACGGAACCTGTTTACCGTAAAGGAACAATTGGTAAAGCAAAAGATCATTTGGAAGCGACAGCTTTTGAAATCACAAAAAAATTAAACAAATTAAACGGACAAGCATTTGTTTCCGTAAATAAAGCATTAGTTACACAAGCAAGTTCAGCTATTCCTGTAATTCCTCTTTACATTTCACTTTTATACAAAGTAATGAAAGCAAAAGGAATTCACGAAGGTTGTATCGAACAAATCTATCGTTTATTTGACGAACGCTTGTATGTAAATGGGGCAACTCCTTTAGATGAAAATGGCCGTATCCGAATTGATGATTGGGAAATGCGAACAGACGTTCAAGAAGAAGTTGCAGCTTTGTGGTTACAAGCAACAACAGAATCATTGCCAGAATTAGGTGATCTAGATGGGTATAAAGATGATTTCTTAAACCTTTTCGGTTTTGGATTTGACGGTGTTAACTACGAACAAGAAGCCGACGAAGACTTAGCAATGGAAGGTTTGGTTGAGTAAATTCACTTCACCCAATGGAAGAAGAATTTTTTAAAATAAATAAAGCGTCTTGGAACAAACGAACTGAGACGCATTATCATTCTTCTTTTTACGATGTTCCAGGTTTTATTGCTGGTCAATCAACCCTTAATGCTATAGAGTTGGAGCTCTTAGGTGATGTGCGTGGAAAGAAAATCTTACACTTACAATGTCATTTTGGACAAGATACTTTATCGCTTGCTCGATTAGGCGCTGAAGTTACTGGTGTTGATTTTTCTGAAAATTCAATCAAAACAGCAAAACAATTAGCGAAAGACACGCATCTTGAAGCAACATTTATTTGCTGCAACATCTACGATCTTCCATCACATTTAAACGAAGAATTTGACATCGTTTATACTTCTTACGGAACAATTGGTTGGTTGCCTGATTTGGATAAATGGGCGCAAATCATCGCTCAATTCTTAAAAAAAGGAGGTCAATTTGTTTTTGTAGAATTTCATCCAGTTGTATGGATGTTTGATGATGATTTCGAAAAAGTACATTACAACTACTTCAACAAAGGAGTGATTGTGGAAACTGAAAGCGGAACCTATGCAGATCGTTCATCTGATATTTCTTCCCAATATTGTTGGTGGAATCATGGACTAAGTGAAGTGTTTACATCTCTTATTCAACAAGGTTTAATCATTACCTCTTTTTTAGAATACGATTATTCACCGTATAATTGCTTTTTACATACCGAAGAATTTGAACCGAATAAGTTTAGAATCCAACAACTTGAAGATAAGATTCCGATGGTCTATTCAATCAACGCTTTAAAACAATTATGATGCAAGTTGTGACAACTTATATTTTAACTTTTCCGAATGATGTTCAGGAAAAATTATCAAAAATTCGTGCGATCATACAAAAGATAGCACCTGATGCAGTCGAAAGCTTTTCGTATGGAATGCCAGCTTACAAACTCAATAAAAAGCCATTGGTTTATTTTGCGGGCTACAAATATCACATTGGCTTGTATGCCACACCATCAGGTCAAGCACATTTCAAACAAGAATTAGCTGGATACAAGCAAGGAAAAGGTTCGGTTCAATTTCCTTTAACAGAAGAACCTCCTTATGGTTTAATTGAACAAATTATTACTTATAAAAAAGACGAGATTTTAAATACTAAAGCATAAAAAAACCCGACTTAAACAGTCGGGTTTTTTGTTGTATTAAAATTCAAATGTTTCCATGAATTTCGTTGTGAAGTTTCCGGATCTAAAATCAGGATCGTCCATTAATTTTTGATGGAAAGGAATGGTTGTTTTCACTCCTTCAATAATGTATTCATCTAATGCTCGTTTCATTTTTAAGATTGCTTCTTCGCGTGTTTGTGCAACTGCAATCAACTTACCGATCATAGAATCATAATTAGATGGAATAACATATCCAGCATATGCATGCGTGTCTATTCGCACTCCGTGTCCTCCTGGTGAATGGTAAGAAGTTATTTTACCTGGAGAAGGTCTGAAGTCATTGTATGGGTCTTCCGCATTAATACGGCATTGAATCGCATGCAATTGAGGGAAATAATTCTTCCCAGAAATTTTTTCTCCAGCAGCTAATTTGATTTGTTCTTTGATTAAATCAAAATTAATTACTTCTTCCGTAATTGTATGTTCTACTTGGATACGTGTATTCATTTCCATGAAATAAAATTCACGGTTTTTATCTACTAAGAATTCAACTGTACCAACTCCTTCGTATTTAACAGCTTTGGCCGCTTTGATCGCCGCTTCACCCATTTTATTACGCAATTCATCAGTCATGTAAGGCGAAGGTGTTTCTTCTACCAATTTTTGATGACGACGTTGAATCGAACAATCTCTTTCTGACAAGTGACAAGCATTTCCGTATTGGTCACCAGCAATTTGAATTTCAATATGGCGTGGTTCTTCAATGAATTTCTCCATGTAGATACCATCGTTTCCGAAGGCTGCGCCTGCTTCTTGTCGTGCAGAATCCCATGCGTTTTCCATTTCGTCTTTATTCCAAACGATACGCATTCCTTTTCCACCACCACCAGCAGTTGCTTTCAAAATCACTGGATAACGAACCACTTCTGCAGTAGCAAATGCATCGTCTAAATCAGTTAACAATCCTTTTGAACCAGGTATACAAGGAACTCCAGCAGCAATCATTGTTGCTTTTGCTGTTGCTTTATCTCCCATACCAGCAATTTGCTCTGGCAAAGCACCAATAAACTTGATACCATGCTCTTGACAAACGCGTGAGAATTTTTCATTTTCTGAAAGGAATCCATATCCTGGGTGGATGGCATCTGCATTGGTGATTTCAGCAGCAGCAATAATATTTGCTATAGACAAATATGATTTTGAGCTCACTGCAGGACCGATACATACCGCTTCATCCGCAAAACGAACTGGTAAACTTTCTTTATCAGCAGTTGAATAAACAGCTACAGTTTTGATTCCCATTTCTTTACACGTACGAATAATACGCAAGGCGATTTCACCTCTATTTGCAATCAATATTTTCTTGAACATACTTTCGTTTTAAGTTAATTTGGTTTCTTTTAAAAGGCCAAATTAAATTATGCAGGATCTACTAAAAATAATGGTTGATCGTATTCTACTGGAGAAGCGTCATCTACCAAAACTTTGACGATTTTACCTACAACTTCTGATTCAATTTCGTTGAACAATTTCATCGCTTCAATGATACAGATTGTGTCACCTTTAGCGATTGTATCACCAACATTTACAAATGGTGCTTTATCTGGTCCAGCTGAACGGTAGAATGTACCAATCATTGGAGATTTAACAGTAATGTAATTAGCATCTTCTGCAGGTGCAGCAGCAACTGGAGCTACTGGAGCAGCAGCAACTGGAACTGGAGCAGCAGCAACTGGAGCAGCTTGAACAATTACTTGGTGCTCTGGTTTTCCTTTTACTTCAGATTTGATGCAAATTTTAAAATCTTTTTGCTCGATTTCTACTTCGCTTACGCCTGATTTAGCAACGAATTTGATTAAATCTTGTATTTCAGTTAAATTCATACTATTTAGATTTTAGAGTTTTAATTTAGATTTTATTGATTAGTAAGCCCATTTCAAATAAACAGCACCCCATGTAAATCCGCCACCAAAGGCAGATAAAATAAGTGTGTCGCCTTTTTTCAATTGACTTTCATAATCCCATAAACACAACGGCAATGTTCCAGCTGTTGTATTTCCATATTTTTGAATATTGATCATTACTTTTTCACTTGGTAAACCCATGCGTTTAGCCGTAGCGTCAATAATTCTTAAGTTTGCTTGATGTGGCACTAACCAATCAACGTCTTTACTTGAAAGGTTATTTTTTTCCATGATTTCAGCCGAAACTTCCGCCATGTTTGTCACAGCGAATTTAAACACTTGTTGTCCTTCTTGTTTTACGAAGTGCATGCGTTCATCTACTGTTTTATGTGTCGGAGGATTCGCAGATCCACCAGCTGGCTGAATCAAGTATTGTCTTCCAGAACCATCGCTTTTCAAAATAGAATCTAAGACACCATTTCCTTCCGTATTTGGTTCTAATAACACAACACCTGCGCCATCTCCAAAAATAACACACGTTGTTCTATCTTCATAATCCAAGATTGAAGACATCTTATCTACACCAATCACCAAAACTTTTTTATGGTGACCGCTTTCGATAAACTTAGCGCCCGTTGTTAATGCATAAATAAAACCAGAACAAGCAGCAATTAAGTCGTAACCCCATGCATTTTTCATTCCTGTTTTATCACAGACTACATTTGCTGTACTTGGAAAAGGATAATCTGGCGTCACTGTAGCTACAATTACCAATTCGATTTCCAAAGGATCAATTCCTTTTTTCTCTAATAATTGAGCAACAGCAGCAGCTGCCATGTCAGATGAAGCACCTTCTGTCAAGATACGGCGTTCTTTAATTCCAGTTCTTGTTGTGATCCATTCATCTGATGTATCTACAATTTTAGCTAGATCTTCGTTTGTCATTACGTTGTCCGGAACATATCCTTGAACAGCCGTAATTGCTGCTGTAATTTTTTCCATAATTAATTAAACGCTTTACCGACGCTGCTCACTAAATCAGATTTAGCAACTTCATAAGCATGTAAAAGCATGTTTTTAACTGCGATATTGTTAGAGATTCCGTGACCAATTATTACATTACCTTTCACTCCTAAAATTGGAGTTCCACCGTAATTTTCATAATTGAATCGTTCAAAAAACTCGTCTTTAATACCGCGTTTTTTGATTAAAGTATAAATACCTTCTGCTTCTTTCAAAACAATATTACCTGTGAATCCATCACAAACGATAACATCTGCTTTTGCACTGAAAACATCTCTTCCTTCTAGGTTTCCAATGAAATTTATTTCATCAGAATCTTTTAATAATTGATGCGTTGCAATGGTCAGCAAGTTCCCTTTTGTTTCTTCTTCACCGATATTCAACAATGCAACTCGTGGTTTCTCAATACCATAAACTTCCTTAGAATACAACGAACCTAGTACTGCAAATTGGTACAAAACATCTGCTTTACAATCAGCATTGGAGCCAACATCTAACAAAATTGTTTTGCCACCATCGATTGCAGGAATGGTTGAAGTAATACAAGGACGAATGATGCCTGGAATTGAATTGATTTTAAAAATCGCTCCAACTAACATAGCACCCGTATTTCCAGTACTTGCAAAAGCTTGAATTTCTTTTGCCGCCAACAAATCAAAACCAACAGCAATGCTACTATTTGGTTTTTGAGGGATTGCTCTCGTTGGATGATCGTGCATTGTTATCACATCTGGAGCATGAACAATGTCATACCCAGACACGTCTTCACCATACGACAAAAGGCCACTCGAGATTTGATCTCTGTCGCCTATAAGAACTAGTCTTACGTCGTTTGGAAGTTCTTTTTTTGCAAGAATTGCCCCTGAAATATTTGCATCAGGAGCAAAATCACCACCTAAAATATCAATTCCAATCTTCATACATGTAGAAGATTTAAGCAGCTTAAATTGCCACTTCTTTTTCCGCTACTACTCTACCTTTATAGTAAAGTTTCCCTTCGTGCCAGTGCGCGTGGTGAAACAAATGCGGTTGTCCTGTTGTTGGACAAGTAGCGATGTTTTTCGCAACTGCATTTTTGTGAGTTCTTCTCTTGTCACGGCGAGTTTTCGATATTTTTCGCTTAGGATGTGCCATTTTACTTTATTTATATTTGTTATTTTAAATCTTTTAATTTTTTCCAACGAGGATCAATCGGATCATCATCGTCGTCATCATCTTCATCTTCCCAATCTTCGTCGTCTTCCCAGTCTTCATCATCTTCAAAATCCCAATCATCTTCGTCGTCTGAATCTTCATCGGAACCTGAAGGAATTTGTTGAACAGAATATTGGTTTAACAAAGCAATCATTTCTTCATTGCATTCACCTTTTGGATGAATCAAACGCGTTGGCAATGAAATAATCAATAACTCATACAAGTGATCTCTTAAATCTAACTCGTATTCATCAGGATGCATCACAATCAAGGATTCATCATCACTTGGTTCATTGCCAAATGTAAAAATCAATTTAAAACTACCTTTAATCGGTACTTCAATTGGATCATTACAACGATCGCAATCTGTAGAAACAGAACCTTTGATTTCGAATTCACCGATCATCATCGTTTCTTTTTTCTCCAGAATTAATCGAATATTTGCTGTACCACTATGGATACTTGAATATTCTCTATCTTCAAAGAACGCATCTTGAATTTGAAATTCAAACTCATGAAACCCCAGTTTCAAGCCTATGAATGGAATAATATATTCTCTTTTTGACTTCACACTGAATAAAAATTGGAGGGCAAAGGTAATAATTTTAACTTATATATGTTAATATCTTGCATTTTTTTATTTCAAGTCATTCATTTATTCGATATCACTCGAAGATCTTCTCTTCTCTTTTGGGGATATTTTTAATGGGTTTTGACTAATTTCTTTGTTAAATTGGCGCATTTTATAAACATCCATTGCAACAAACACAGCATTTCTAAACGAATGCTCAGAAGCTTTATCTTGTCCTGCAATATCAAATGCTGTTCCGTGATCGGGCGAAGTGCGTACAATTGGTAAACCAGCTGTATAGTTCACTCCATCATCAAATGCCAATGCTTTGAATGCAGCCAGCCCTTGATCGTGATACATCGCTAAAACACCATCATAATTGGAACGTGCTGCCGAACCAAAAAATCCATCTGCTGGATACGGTCCAAATGCCAAACAATTTTCTTGACGCGCTTGATTGATCGCAGGAGCAATAATCTCTTGCTCTTCCGTACCCATTTTACCATTTTCTCCAGCATGTGGATTCAATCCAAATACAGCAATTTTAGGCTTTACAATGCCAAAATCTTTGATCAAACTCGCTTCAAAAGTTTTTATTTTTTGTAAAATTTTCTCTTTTGACAAAGCGGTATGAACATCTTTTAAAGCAATGTGACTTGTAACCAATGCTACGCGTAAGTTTCCAGAAACCATTACCATCAACGCTTCTTCTTCGCCAGCTAAATCTGCTAAATACTCGGTGTGACCCGGGAATTTAAAGCCCGATTTCGCCATTGCTTCTTTCGAAATTGGCGCTGTAACCAAAACATCGATTTTACCTTCTGCTAAATCTTGTGTAGCACTTTCTAACGATAAAAAAGCATATTTTCCACCGTTTTCAGTCACTAAACCTGTTTGGTATTCGATTTCATCTTGCCAAACATTAATAATATTCACTTTTTTATTTTGTGCTTCACCAGCATCTTTGCATGACAAATAGCTGAATTCAGGAATGTCTAATACTTTTTTATAATGGGAAAAGACTTTCGTTGAGCCATAAATTATTGGGGTACAATCTAACAGCATTCGTGCATCTAAAAAAGTTTTTAGAATCACCTCTGGCCCAATTCCATTAATATCTCCGATGGAAATTCCAACACGAATTGGGTTTGGATTATTGTATTCCTTTTCTTTCTCTTTTTCCATCTTAATAGTTTTTCAAGAAGGTGTACAACAAACGAACGCCTGCTCCAGTTCCTCCTTGTGTTCGGTAATCTTCTTTTGCATCTAACCAAGCTGGTCCTGCAATATCCATGTGAATATACGGACTTTTTACAAAATGCTCTAAGAACTTTCCTGCTGTAATCATTCCGGCATTTGGTCCTCCTAAATTTTTCAAATCTGCAATCGACGATTTAATTTCCTTGGCATAATCATCCCAAAAAGGAAAACGCACCACACGCTCATGTACTTCGTTTCCAGCCGCTTCTAATTGCGAGAAGTTGTCATCTGAAGCATTCCCCATAATCACAGAAGCTTTTGTGCCTATTGCTCTTAACGCTGCGCCTGTTAAAGTTGCAGCATCAATCACCAATGCTGGTTTGTATTTATTAGAATAAGCCAATGCATCTGCTAAAATCATTCGTCCTTCGGCATCTGTATTCAATACTTCTACAGAAGTTCCATCGTACATCGTAATCACGTCACCTGGTGCATACGCATTTAAACCTGGACGATTATCCGTTGCTGGAATCAATCCGATCAAATGAACGGGTAATTTCTGTGCTGCAGCCAAGTAAATTGTAGCTGCCATACACGCTGCACCACCCATGTCACTTTTCATGCAATCCATCGAACCTGGTGTTGGTTTTAAACTCAACCCACCGGTATCATATACAACGCCTTTACCTACTAACACAATTGGTTGTGTATTTTTAGCATTGCTTGGTTTGTATTCTATAATTGTAAATGTTGGTGGATCGATTGAACCTTTATTTACGGCTAATAGCCCACCCATTTTCAACGATTCAATTTGTGTTTTTTCTAAAACTTGCACATGGCAACCAACAGATGAACACAATTCGCTCATTTTTTCACTTAATTGCACTGCATTTAAATGAGAAACAGGTTCATTGACACGGTCTCTTGCCCAACAAACAGCTTTAACGGTATTTGTTAGCTCATCCACTTTTTCTTGAATAACACTCGTTGGCAGAATCACTTCTTTTAATCCGATTTCCTTTTTTGCTTTGTCTGAAAAATAAGGTAAAAATTGATACCCCGCCAAAGCTATGCCTTCTGCGACCAATAAGGTTGCTGAATCAGATCCTTCTAAAACGATTGCATCTGTTGTTTTATTCAATTGTGCCAATAACGAAGAACCTGCAACTCTTAACGCCTCTGAAGATTGATCTTCTTTAATGAAAAAGTGATAGGCTGCTCCAATTTTTAAAAATTCTATAAGCTCTGTTTCTTCTTTAAAAGCATGAAAAAAAGCATGGAATTCTGTTGGTAAAGAAGTTGGCGCAACACTTGCTTTTTGGACAAGTGTAGCAAAGGACAAATTCGTTGAATCGGTCGTATAATTGAATGCAATCATCTTAAAAATTTTAGACAAAAATAAGCAAGTTAACGCAATAGTTGTTGAAATGATGCAGGTATTTGTGAACAAGGTGATTTGAACTTTGACAATAGAATGCTTTTATTAATTAAAAATAGTACTTTAGTTGTCATAATAAAAAAGAATCTTTTAAATCATCAAAAATTCTCGAATTTAATGAAGAGTGAGAAATAAAATATTTAATTATGAATTTGCAAGCCTTTTACGACTCTACCGCATTAACCAACAAAGGTGTGCTATTGGATGCCGAAAAGGCCTATTCTTCAGGCAATGATAGTTTAACAGAAACTATATTAAATACAATTACGCCATCTGATCAAATTGAATACAATTATAAATTGTTCTATTCTTTGAGTTTGAAATACTTTGATTCAACTTTCTCTTCTATTGACAGTTTGGATTTGTATAACTTGGCAATAGCTTGCCCAGACAAAGATGGAAATATTGTCTACCAAGCACGAAGTTTATACAATTCCATTTACACAACGGCTGAAACATTTGAATCAAACTGTAATGAGAGCTCTGCTAAATCGCTGACAAACTTTACCGATGTGTTTAGCGAAAAAGAAATTGGAATAACAATTTACCCTAACCCAAATAACGGAGAATTTTTGGTGAATGTTACAGATGAAGATGAATCATTGACTTCTTTAACTGCAATTTTACGTGATGTTTCAGGGAAACTCCTTTACAAAAGCACAATGGAAATAATTGACAACAAGCTAAAAATGAATTACCTTGCCAAACCAGGAATGTATTATTTGGAGTTAATCAACCCAATGACAAACAAAAGCTTTACAGAGAAAATAATGATACTAAAATAAGAACTATGAAATATTATTTATTTATTATTTGTTTTTGGAGTTATTTATTTGGTTCTGCTCAATTCAATTTGGTTCCAAATAGTAGTTTTGAGATTGTTCCAAATTGTACTCAATTTACAGATAACATTTACGATTCGCCTCCTTGGGTAAATCCTACCGAATACGGGACTCCCGATTTATATAATTATTGCAACATGAGTAGTATTGAATATTTGAACTCCTTTCAAATGCCTCATACTGGTTCTGGCTTTGCTGGATTTTATACAGGTGAGCAATTAATTGGATTGCCAAATATTTATGAAAACAAGGAATATATACAGGTAGAACTTACAGATACTATGAAGACGAATGAGTATTATCTAATAGAATATTACTTAAGTTTGGCTGAATGGGGACGTTATGCAACAGATAATCTCGGAATTTATTTTTCAGATACAGCCATATATAGAGTTGGAGTTGGTTTTGATTTTACAGTACTTGATTTTCCTGAACAAATACTACCTTTTGGAAATCCTGTCATCCTTGATACCATAGATAATTTCTGGTATAAAGTAAAAGGTATTTATTACGCAGATGGCACTGAAAAATTTATGACTATCGGCAATTTCAATACGGATAGTGCAACAAACTATCTTCAATATTTGTCTGCACCAATCAATCAAAATGGTTTGTCTGACGTTGCCTATTACTATGTTGACGATATCTCTGTAATACCTCTCGACAGTATCCCTGGGGGTATTCCAGCGTATGCGGGTCCAGATCAAACCATTTACATACAAGATTCTGTGTTTATTGGGCAAAAAATAAGCAACATGCCTGCCAATTGGTTTAAATTGGATGGTACGCCAGTGGCGCAAAACACGGCGGGTGTGTATGTTTCGCCTTTGGAGACAACTACGTATGTAGTAACACAAACATTGAATGGTGTTTACTCAACAGATACGGTAACGGTTTTTGTGATTGGCTTGGGCTTGGAGGAAGAAAAAATGCCTTCTTTACGTGTATATCCAAATCCATCTTCAGGCACAATTACCTTGCAATGTGACAAACAAAATTTAGCAAAAAGTGAAATAAATATACTCGATGTCACAGGAAAAATTGTTTACACAGATAATCTGAGTTTCTCAGCAGGGAAAATTACTGTTGAACCCAATCTTTTGAATGGCGTTTATTGGTTAACTGTTTCTCAAGATAATAAAATTTTATATCAGGAAAGGTTGACAATCTTGAAGTAGCAATTTTTAACTATTAAATTCAAGCGCTCATAAAACATTGTTTCCTTTTAAATGTTTGAACAGAAACTGTTGCTAAATAATTAATTTATTTATCCGTATTTTTGTACTATGATTGATGAAAGGCCAATAACGGACTGGTTACCGATAACAAAAAAAGAAGTTGAAAAAAGAGGTTGGGATGAATTAGATGTCATCTTGATTTCTGGTGATGCCTATGTGGATCATCCTTCCTTTGGAACGGCTGTCATTGGGCGCATCATCGAAGATGAAGGTTTTAAAATTGGGATCATCGCTCAACCTAATTGGCAAGACGATTTACGTGATTTTAAGAAATTAGGGAAGCCTAAATACTTTTTTGGGGTAACAGCTGGGTGTATGGATTCAATGGTAAACCATTACACTTCCAACAAACGTTTGCGTTCAACAGATGCATACACACCAGGAGGAGCAGCAGGTTTTCGTCCAGATTATGCAACAACTGTCTATTCCAAAATTTTAAAAGATTTGTACCCAGATGTTCCGGTAATGATTGGAGGCATCGAAGCTTCATTGCGTCGTGTAACCCATTACGATTATTGGAAAGATGAATTGATGCCTTCTATTTTAGTAGATTCTAAAGCGGATATTTTGGTGTACGGAATGGGTGAACAACCTTTGCGTGAAATGTTGCAATTGTTGAAAAAAGGGGTTCCTTTTCATAATTTACACACCATCAAGCAAGTAGCATTTTTACAAGATGCAGCGATTGAATTACCAAAAAATAAAAACTGGGAAACGGTTGAATTAGCTTCGCATGAAGACTGTTTAGAAGATAAATTAAAATACGCTGCCAACTTTAAAATTGTAGAGGTTGAATCCAATAAATGGCAAGCAGACCGCATCATTCAGAAAGTGGGCGAACAAGTTTTGGTCATCAATCCACCGTTTAAAACAATGACGGAAAAAGAAATTGATCGTTCATTTGATTTGCCTTACACGCGTCAACCTCATCCTAAATACAAGAAGCGAGGTGCTATTCCAGCCTACGATATGATTAAGTTTTCGGTGAACATGCACCGAGGCTGTTTTGGAGGGTGTAGTTTTTGTACCATTTCTGCCCATCAAGGAAAATTCATTGCTTCCAGAAGTGAGGCTTCTATTTTAAAAGAAGTGGATCAAGTAGTGAACGATCCAGATTTCAGAGGTTACATTTCCGATTTAGGAGGTCCGTCAGCCAACATGTACAAAATGAAAGGGAAAGACGAAGCCATTTGCGCACGTTGCTCCTCGCCAAGTTGTATACACCCGGTGATTTGTAGTAATTTGGATACTTCTCATAAACCAATGACAGAATTGTACCGCAAGGTAGATGCGCATCCAAAAGTGAAAAAAGCATTTGTTGGTTCAGGAATTCGTTACGATTTATTGGTGGATGATTTTAATAAAAACAACGAAGACGGAAATCACGATGAATACATTGAACAAGTGATTACACGTCATGTTAGCGGTCGATTGAAAGTTGCCCCAGAACATACAGCAGATGCAACCTTGCGTATGATGCGAAAACCATCGTTTAAGTACTTCCATAAATTCAAAGAAAAATACGATAAAATTTCTGCTAAGCACAACTTGAAGCAGCAGTTGATTCCCTACTTTATTTCATCGCATCCAGGATGTGAAGAAGAAGACATGGCCAACTTAGCAGCCGAAACAAAAGATATGGGCTTCCAGTTGGAACAAGTGCAAGATTTCATGCCTACTCCAATGACTGTAGCAGAAGTGATTTATTACACAGGCGTTCATCCTTACACGTTAAAACCAGTGAAAACGGTGAAAACCAGAGAAGAAAAACAAAATCAAAACAAGTATTTCTTCTGGTACAAGCGCGAAAACCAAGATTGGATCCGTCAACGCCTTACGAAAGCAAACCGTCCAGATTTAATTGAAAAATTGGTTGGGCAAGAAAAACCTTCTGCGCGTAAAGCACCAAGTTGGCTGGAAGAGAAACGTAGAAAGCGATGAGTTCAAGTTACTATAAAAATGTAAAAGACTATTACGATATCGATTCAACAAATTTTGAAAATCGGTATTGGGAAAATCAAACATTGCAACGCATTCGCTCAAGTTTTCGAAAGGAAAGTTTAAAACATTCGTTTTCAAATTGTCTTGAAATTGGGTACGGCCCTGGATTGGACGTGAACTTTTTTGCTGAAACATTCCCAAATAGTTCCATTTATGGCATTGACATTTCTCAAGGAATGCACGACTGGGCTCATGAACAAGCGAATAAAAAGGGTTTAACAAATGTGCAACTTTCTGTTGGATCTGTTGAAAACATTGCTGAAGCGTTCAATGGAGTTCAATTTGACCATATCTACGTTTATTTCGGTGCATTGAATACAGTGGAAGATATTTCTATCGTTCAAGATTATTTGAAAAAATGTTTGAAGCCAACTGGAACAATGGTGCTTACATTTGTAAACAAATGGTACATGATGGCTGTGTTAAAACCTTTGTTGAAATTTAAATTTAAAGAAAGCAAGCGACGTTTAAATAAAGTTTGGGGAGGTTATTCACCCAATAAATTTTTAGCCAGTAAATGTTATTCTTCTGCAGAAATAAAAAAGCATTTTAATCAATTTTCAATAGAAAAGAAGCGTGGTTATAGTATTTTGTATCCAGCATGGTACGAAAATCACATAACGGTGAGGCATCCCAAATTGACCAATTTTTTATGGAAATGTGACAAAATGTTGCAAAAAACACCGTTTTGGAATTTTGGTGAATATACGTTGTATGTGATGCGGAACAATCCGACGGATTGTTCCGCGCGGTAGGACCAGGTCGCGACCTGGTCCTACCGGTTACGCAACATGATACAACCGGTTTACGCGACCTGACCCTACGGGTTATTGCGCCATTTAATTGGATTATCCGTTATATATTGATAAATATTTTCATATGATTGTTGATTTCGAACGATGTGATCATAGAACGAACGTTGCCATTCAAATTCCAAATTTCCCGATAAATGAATCAATTTTGACGAGGTTGTTTTGTATGCTCCCATCAACGATGAAACCGATTTAATTTTACAATCACCAACTGCTTTTGTACGATCAATTTCCAGTAAAACATGAATATGATCTGGCATAATCACCACATTATGAATGATCAAATAAGAATATTGATTTTCCAACCAACTAAATTGTTGTTGTGCGATCTCGCCGGCTTTGGAAAAAGACATTTCACCATTTATTATAGCTCCGAAATGATGTATTCTATTTTTACAACAGGAGGTGATAAAATAAACGCCGTCAGATGAATAATCTGTATGAGACAAACGCATTTTTTTCCGATGATGTTGCATTAGTATATTGGATTTAGTGGTTTCTTCTATCTAATATACATCATTTTATGCGATTTTATAAAACTGAAATGTCTATTTCCCCTAAAAAATCATCAATTTTTCCTTCAACAGATGTATTATTTAATATAAAATCACATTCTTTCAATTCTGAACTTAAACAAATTGAGGAGGTGAATGCTTCTTTTATTGCGCGTTCAAATCCTTGTAATGGAATGGTTTTTAAAGGCAATTGCAATTTATTTGCTATTAATTGCGAAAACTCCGCTTGTGCAATGTAATAATCGTAAGCTAAATTGACAATCGGATGAAAAGGTTTGTCGAGTAAATGAACCATGCATTTAGCGATGTCTTGATTTAAAATAAAAGCCATTTGATTGCTTCCATCTCCATAAATTGGCACGACTTGTTCAGTTTTTATTTTTTTCAAATAAAACGCATCAAACCAAGATCCGTTTCCTAAAACCCAAGGAACTCTGACGAATGTCACAGCGGCATTTTTATTTGTGTTGGTCAGAAATGGTTGCTCTGCATAAATGTATTCTTTCGCAAAACTGATAGGTTGTAAAAGTGTTTTTTCTGTTACAACTTCAGTGTGATTGCCATACATCAAACTTCCTGACAAGTAAAAAACCCGACATTGTTTGTGTTGTCTAGACAAATAATTAAGTAATCGTTTGTTGCCAAAATAGCCTTTAACACTTGCTATTAAACGTCCCCATTTTCTGAAGCGTTTGGATGAATTACGCGCAAAATGAACGACAATGTCCGGTGAACAAGGCAAAGAGGTCCAGTCAAAATAGGTGAAATCACCTGTGAAATAATGAACACCCTCGATTTGTTGAGCAGGTAGCATTCGATTTAAAAAGTAAAATTGATCGTCTTCACGTTTGTTGCTGAGCAATTCTTTTACAAATTCACGACCGATGAATCCATTACTCCCAAGCACTAAAACTGTTCGCTTAGCGGATGCTGTTTGTTTTGTCTTCATACTTTTTCAAGATTTTTTCTTGGTAATTTTTATCGTGATTCTTTGAAACGTATAAACGCGTTTTAAAGGCTAAATCATACGCTTCCATTGGGAAGTTTTTACCCGCCCATTTTTTTTGCCATTTCTTATTGGTCAACTCCATGAAAAAGTGATTCAACTTTTTAGATCCAAGAACAAATTCAATTATTCGTTTGATTATGGAAGTTTTAGCTTGTGTTTTTTGAGTAGTTGGAGAAACGTAATTCGGCAAGAATTCAATAATCCATTTATTTGAATCTACTAATTTTGTACCGATTTCAGGATGCGTAGCTGGGATCAACGTTGCTAACTCAATTGCCGTAAAATAATTTTGCTCTTCTATCGATAAATGGGATTCTGCAATGAAATAATTCATGCAAAAGCTATGTTGCTGTCCAACTAGGAAAGTTATTTTTTTAAATAAATGTAAAAGTGTGCGACTTGTCCATAAATTAGTGGAATTGGTCACGATGAAAAAATCTATATCGGAATGTTGATCGGCATACCCTTTTGAAAGAGAACCTGAAATTGCAACCATGCGCACAAATGGAAAACATTGAATGAATTTCCCGATTTTTTTGGCACGCTTTATTTTTTGTTGCGCCAATTGAAAACCAGCATTTTTACGTTCAACAAGCTCCAGATTGTCGTGTAAAGAGAAACAATCGTTTAATTGAAAAATTTCTTGTTGGCTAAGTAATTCATTTAATGCAATAACTAATTGTTGCTCGTCGCAGTTTAGTTGAATGAATTGATGTAATTCATCTAAACGCAAAGGAAAATGAAACACATCAAAATAATGCAAAACATTTACAATCGCTTGTTGAAGTTGTGTTTTATCCTCCCTATTATTTTGCATATAAGATTGTTTTTATTGTAAAAAATATCAATTTGATATCCAACCACAAACTCTGAATTTGACTGTATTTCTTATCCAATCGATAGCGATTTGCGATATCCACACGTGAACCAACATACCCCTTGTATCCAAAGGCTTGAGCGAATCCAGTAATTCCTGGTTTCATTGCTAAACGTGAAGAGAAATTCGGAATCAACTTATTAAATTTTTCTTCATCTGACAACATCAATGGACGCGGACCAACAACACTCATACTACCTACTAAAACATTGAAAAATTGCGGCAATTCATCCAATGCATATTTTCGTAAAAACGCACCGAATTTGGTAATTCTAGTATCGTCGATTTGAGCTGGAATTTGATGCTGCGATGCATTTTTTTTCATGGTGCGTAATTTAAAACAATGAAACACTTTTCCATTTTTTCCAACGCGTTTTTGCACAAAAATTGGGAATGATTTCAAATCAAAAATGATAAACACACACAACAAAGGCATTAACCAACTTAATAATAAAACAATTACCCCGAATGAAAAGATTAAGTCGAATATACGTTTAATCATCAACCGAAATGAACTACTTTGCTGAACTATAAAGAGTGAATTGAAGGATAAATAGGAAACAATCCCCATTTGTCGGCTTAAAAAACTTTCTGTTAAGAACCCAATTAAAAATAATGCATTCATTAAAAACACAACTCTACGCAAATCTGTTTCAGCAATAAAAAAGGGAGTTAAAAGTAAAAGAAAGAGACTAAACAATCCAATCCAACCCGTTTCCAATAATATTTGCAAATATTGATTGTGAAAATTGTAATTGTAAAATCCTGATTTGCTCTTTTCGTTTTCTCCAACATAAAATTGCTTATCAATAAATTTTTGATTGAGCTTTTCTTGGCAAATACCAGGTCCAATTCCAACACACATCTGCGACGAATATTCTGCTTTTAACTCTAATCCTAGCAGTATTAATTCCTTTCGTAAACTAAACCCATCGAATTCTGTTGCTGGATTAATTGTTTGCTGTGATACCAACAAATGAGAACGATCAATTTCATTAAATCGCGCACTTATTTTTTGAAAGGAAAAACCAAAACCAATAATGAATAGTAAAATTAAACTTGCTTTGATTGGAATTGATTTTACGTGTATCAAAGTGTAATACAAGAAAATAAGCACAAGCAATAGTGTGAAAAGTTTAGATGACAACAACAAGATAACGATGGTTAACAATCCAATTGGAAGTAGGTAAACGCGTTGTTTTTCCTTAATCAACAATTCAAAAGCAAATAGCAATGCACTACTAAAAAAGAGGGAATAATAAATAGCGTTACCGCTTACCACGCGCACTAAATTATGGTAATAAAAAACCTCATTATCCGTAGTTTGAAAATACTGATATCCAGCAAAAAGTAACAAAGAAAGCGCCATTAAACTAGCTCCAAATGCACTTATTTTCATGATTTTTGGCAAGGTGGTTTTCACCTCAACGACTGAGAAAAAAAGAGGAATAAGGAGAAAAGGAATTTTCTTTTCTAATTCAAAATTCAGTAATTCGTTAGAAGGATTCAACCAATAATGGAGCGCATGAGTTGCTACAAATAAAATAGAAACAAAATAGAAAACAGGTAGTTGAATGGTTTTTTTAGCGCGTTTAATAAAAGTGAAAAGTGAAAGTAATCCTAAACCATAAATAAAAGCGGTATTTATTTTCAAGGGCAAAGCAATTGATAGCATAAAAAGTGCAACAAATACTGGAGTAATTTTAGATATGAATTGCTGCGTTTTCAATGTTTTTCAATTAATTCGATTAATTGGGAATGAACAGACTCAAACGAATACAAGGATTCAATTTTTTGGCGATTGCTTTGAATAAATTCTTGTTTGTTTTGAGTTAAATGTCCCTTTTTTAACAAAGTGGAAAGTGCTGCTGCTGAATCAAAATACAGAGCATCATCTCCCAAAACTCCTTTGTTAAATGGATTGTTGTGTGCTACAATAAAACAAGAACACGCCATGGCTTCCAATAAAGAAGGATTGGTCCCGCCAACCGAATGTCCATGAAAATAAAGGTCACAGTGTAAACGCAATTGATTCAATACATCAAAATCATAAATAGCTCCTAAAAACACCACTTTCTGATGGTAGTTGTCATAGAGGTATTTACCGTATTTCGTTGAATAATTCCCAATGATGACGAGCTTTTTTTCGGTATCATCATGAAATCCGTTGATGATTGTTTCAATGTTATTTTCAGGTTCAAAACGCGCAATGACCAAATGATAATTTCCTTCTGTTAAATTGTATGCTTGAATAATTGAACTGTCTTTTTTTGTGATGAGTTCACTTCCATATGGAATAAATGTGGAAGAAACGGCGTATTTTTCTTTTAAATACTGTTGAATACCAATAGAATCAGCGATTAATTCATCACTTTGTTTGACTGCCCATTTTTCGGCCTTTCGCAAAAAGTGTTGAACCAGCGGAGAATATTTGGTGCGTTTCCACTCTAAACCGTCCATGTTGGTAATGAGTTTCGCTTTTTTGGGAAATAAAAATCCCCAAATTGAACTGCTAGTATAACCCAATTGGAAAATGACATCAAATCCTTGTTTTCGCGTATGCAAAATGGAACGTAAATCATAGATAAATTGTCCAGCTGTTCCAATCTGTTTTTCTGGATCTTTGACATGAACCAATGAAACACCTTTCCACGTTTTTTCTCGATAAGAATGATTGGACGAACAATAAACAACCACTTCATATCCTTTTTGAACTAAATGTTCCGAAAAAAATTGTGCGAATTGTTCAAATCCTCCATATTGATTGGGAATTCCACGTGTTCCTATGACACCTATTTTTTTCATTGCTTGTTCATGATTTTAGAATAAACGGTAGCCGTTTTTAGCGCTGTGTTGGTCCAATTATAGGTGTGAATTACTTTTTCCTGTAAGCGTTTATCGATTGCTTTTTCGTGTGCGCTATCGATTGCTTTTCGTATGTCCGATACGTCGTCTGGTTCGCAATATCCGACCATGTCTTCAAAATAATCTAAGGTATCTCCCATCGGGCTTACGATAACCTTACAACCTAAAAAAGCTGCTTCCAAAGAAGACAATCCTGTTGTTTCAAACCAACTTGGCATTACATGTATTTCTGATTGCAAATAATACCGCACTAATTCATCATATTCTAATCGTCCAACAAACGTAACATTCGGGCCAGCTTCTGCAACGCATTGTTCATAATAAGCGCGGTGATTCGGCGCATGTTCACCAACAATAAACAAAGAATACGTTGAATCTTTTATTGCTCGAATCAAATTTAATTGGTTTTTTCGTGGTTCTATCATTGCTGCACAAATCAACTGTCCAGATATACGTTCAACAGACGTTTCAACAGCAAATTTAGTTGTATCAACACCGTTTGGAATAACCTCGTATTTTTTAGCATTGGGATAACGCGCTTTTAATCGTTGGTATTCACTCTCAGAATTTGGCAACAAATAATTGGCTTTCGCTAAAATCGTTTGAATACAGTTGCGTTGCCCTTTCCATAGAAACGGCCAATAATCCAATGGCTCTTTTCGAAGAAAATGTTTAGCGACAGATTTAAAATACTCCACCCCATCTGAACCAAAAATACGCATCAATAAACCCATTTTATTCCATGGATGAATGAATTTATAAAATGTGTAATCGGCGTAAATTGTTGAAACAACAAACGGTAACTTACTTTTTTTAAGGATTGCTAAAATTGTTGCAGGACGTGTAATGTTAAAAAAATGTATGATGTCAAATTGTTCGTCATCGATAGAAGATCCTGATTCGTAGATAGTCACTTTAATCCCTAATTTTCTCAATTCTTGGGCCGTCATCAAGAGCTGGGTTGTATCGCCTCCCTTGAAACTTAAAAAACTAGATCGATTGACAAATAGTATGCGCATTACTTGAAAATTTGTTGTTTATCAAAGGTTTTAAAGATAGGTACAACTACCAAGATCCAATAATAATATTCAAATGAATGCATTAAAAACCCACCGGTAAATTGATAAATAAACAACGAAATGAATAAACTAGTTTGAAATAGATTGTTTACAATTCTTCTTTTAAAAGCCCAATAAATTTGAATGAAAACGCGGATAAAAACACCTAAAACACCAAAACTAACCAACGTTTCTGCTAACGCATTTGGAAGTCGAACGACTGATGGAATTGTATGGTATTTGTAATAATGAAGTAATACATCTCTCCCTATAAATTTGAATTGAGCCAACCCAATTCCCGTCAATGGATAGTTTAATTGTAAGACACGCCATGCGATTTCAAATGATTCATACGTTCGTCCTCTACCTGATGTGTCCAGGCCATGTATCAAATTATTCATTCGGATGGTAAGCGGATTAATTGGGAAGAAATAATACACAAAACCTACAATTGAAAGAATCGCTATTAATCCAATGAAAAGCAATTGACGATAACGTGGATGTTGTAGAATAGATCGACAATAAATCAGAATCAAAATAAACAAGGTAAGCGCAATAACACTTAATACTCCCAATGAAAATGAAAGGATTAAACTGATAATGATGGTCGTTAAATAACCAAATGTTCGCCAATTAAATTGTACTAGCCATTGATACAACCAATAGTAAAAAATCGGAAGTAATAAGAAGGAATAATGCGAAGCTTCTTCCGTAAATAATTTCAAACGAGGAAGTGCTTCTGCATTCGAAGTGTAAGGAACTAAATACCATAAATACGTGGACTTCAAGAAAAATAGCAGGAATAAAGCGAGGATAGTCAACACACTATTTAATTGGGTTATTCTAAGTATAATTTCATCAAAAAAATCAATGTGTTTTGTTCGTTGATAAAATGCAATCACAGCAATCACAAGTGTAATAAAAACCAAATTCGAAACAACAAATGCATTAAAATAAACACCACTTACTAAATGAATGACACCAAAAACGAGTAAGACACCTACTGCTTTATAAAGCAATGATTGCGCATTCTCTTTGAAAATGAAATACACTAAAAAGGGTGCAAGCAACATGTCAAAACTAATCCCAAAGGGCAAGCCTACCCGATTAAAGAAAAAGAGAAATACAAACAATCCAATGATGAAATTCTTAGGTAATGTCATTGAATAAACGCATTAAATGTTGTTTTTGGCTTTTTAATAAAAAATACAAAAGCCGAAACGATGGTTGCTACTAAAAAAAGCGTTTTAACAACCCAAAGATCGAAATACGCGATACCGCACCCTAATAATGGTGGTACGAATAATAAAGCAGTTGCAGAAAATGCTTTTTGTGAAAGTTGGAAAAGTTGATCCATTTTATAATGCAGAATGAACATTCCAATGAGTGTAGTAAAAAATAATCCCAACAAAATTCCAGTAACAGAATTCAATACAAAATAACCCACAAGCATTCCAATAATATTTAATACTGTATAAACTAATGTTATTTTTAAATTCAACTTTTCATAACCAGAACCATTCAAGAAAAAATTAGGCATAATCGTAAAGATGAATACGAATTCAAACATGGCAAATAAATTCAAATACGTGGCGATTTGTTGAAAATTGGTGGAACCTAACCATACATTAAAAAGCGGTTCTGCTATAAACGTAAAAATCGCCAAAAGTATAATGGCTATAAAAGCCGACACGTTTCGCGTGTTGCGATACAATTGTGTAAGATACGATGGATCATGTTGGTTTTTTGCAATTTGAGGAAAAACCCAACCAGTCATTGCGGCAAATGCCATGTGAATGTGGTTAAAAATCGTTGCTACAATTGTGTAATACGACAATGTCTCCAATCCAAATCCACTCGACACCAAAATACGATCGCCTTGGTATGTTAACACGACTGCACTCGATTGTAACCAAACGAAGAACGAATAGCTTACTTCGAATTGTATCGCTGCTTTTGATAATTGAAAATGAAAGCGATAAAAAGGAATAAATCGTTTCATCAAACGATAATTGATGCTTAAAAACAGTAAACTAATAATGGCATTGTAGAGTAAAATAAAAACAATGCTTTTAGTGAAAAAGGCAATAATGATGCTTCCAAGTACAATTACCAATTTGGAACAAAGCGTAAGCAAAGTAACGTATTTAAAGTCTTCAAAAGCTCTGTAAACCGTGTATAAAATTTGTTCGGATAACTTTGAAAACAACACAAAACCTCCTAAGAATAAACTAGCAATAATGGTTGGTTTCTGTGACGGGAAATCAATAAATAAATCAAACCAATGAATCAAACATGCTAGAATTCCAATAACAATAAAACCCACCACTGAAATTAAAATAGTAAGACTTAAATTAGTCGTTAATGTTTGGGTTATTTGCTTGTTTTCATTGGTTGCGATGGCACTTGACACATGTTTATACGTTGAAGTATTGAGTCCTAAATTCAACGATTGTAATAAAACCACAATTGTATTAACAAACATCCAAATACCATATTCTTCTGTACCCAATTGTTGCAAGAAAAATGGGATGGAAACGAATAAAATAAGAGGTGAAACTAAAACTTCTACAATATTCCAAATTGAATTTTGACTGTTTTTAGATTTCAGGATGCGTTTGATCATTTTTTATCCTTGAAATTTAACTGCAAAAAAACACTCATTACAACGACACACAACAAGTACAACAAACTTGTTTTGATTGCAATTCCCTTCAAAATAGTTGCTTTATCGGTTTTAATTGGTACAAAACTAGTCAATAAATCGATGGAAACTGTTTTGCTTAATTGCTGCTCAATGGCAAACAATTGATTCGATAAATTTTCAACCAATGTTATAACCTCTGTGTATTTTGGTAAATCATTTACTGAGATTATCTTTTTTATTGAATCCATTCGCATTAAATCAGCTTGGAATATTAGTTGCTTTTTGCGCAATTTTTGATGTTCAAATCGAATGTAATCTTGGTCAAATTTTGAAGTGTTTAAATAATGAACCAAGGCATTTTCTAACTGGTAAAACCCAGCTTTGTTGGTAGTAACCACTTCGGCATAAAACGGATATTTTTGTTCCGTAAAATCTTCCTGTAATGGACTTCCAGCTACATTTTTTGCATGAAAAGAAACAATGCTTTTTGCAGATTTCACTGGGATTTGCAATAATTTTGAAAGGTCAGAAACCTGCTGTTGCTCTACCAAACGTTGCACCATAAAAAGGCGATCACCGTAAACTTTTTTATTTAAATATCCAAAGGTAAAACTTGCTGTTCCTGTGTAAAGATCACTTTTTGTAGTAGTGTAATAATAAAAAGCCGCAGCAGTGATAAATAAACCTAAAAGTGAAACGTACCAAAAGTTTTTGATGCTAACTACACAAAAACGAAGCATCGTTTGATAGAATGCTAAAACACTTTTTAAAAATGAAATGAGTGGAGGTTGATTCATAGTATATTATTGTAGACAATGTTTATTAGTAAGTCCTAACAAAAATAACTAAAAAAAATTAAAGGAAGATTTAGGGCGTTAAAGAACTAGGTAAATTGGGAAAATTTGCTGTTCACAAAGCGAAATATTGTTAAGAAGGAAACGCAGAAAACGATAAAAAACCCCGAATGATGTTTCGGGGTTTTTATTATTTATTGACAGTTTTTTCTGTATTGTTTATTATCAGCACATTTGGCACATTGAAAATTATTCGAACAATTATTACTGCAGAATGACCATTCACAAGGTTTCATATTCATATAACCAGTAAAGCATCCAATACTAGTATTAGCACATTTAACTTCTCGAATTGTAACGCCATTTTTTTTCATGAATTTTTTACTACAATTTTCACATGAAACAATATCTGTGTCTTTTTTAAAACCTAATAAATCATCAATTGCCTTTGACTCTTCATTTCGCTTTTGCACTAATTTTATTCGATCAAGTTCAGTGCTCGCAATTACTTTACCATTAGAATCATAGTTTTCATAGCTATACTCACTCCATGAATTACCCCGATTTTCTTGTCTTATTTTTGTATTTTCTATTTTATACTCAGTTATAGATGGATATGTATAATCAAATTTTATTGCAACAATACCATAAAGATCCTTTATTGTAACATAATCAAAAAGATCACCTGGAGAAGATAATTTTAAATCTTTAATTTCAGCAATTTTGAAATATCCTTTTTTTGAATAACCTAAATTATCGTTAAATACAATAATATGATTTTCATATCCATTTTTAATGAATACATTATTTGCAGATATACTGAATCCTGTTTTATTAACTAAAGGGAATTCGTTATCAATATTATTATCATACCAAAGATCGACAGATTTATTTTCAATATTTACAGAATAATTTAAAC
>JAGNZC010000089.1 GCA_017984635.1 Crocinitomicaceae bacterium | reverse complement strand
GCTAAGATACTTTCTTTTAATTCAGGTGTTAGTGCTTCGTCAGCATCTAAAGAAAGCACCCAGTCAAACGCAGCAAGTTGTAAGGCAACATTTTTTTGTTCAATGTGTCCTTCAAATGGATTTTGAACAAATCGAACCTTATATTTTTTACAAATTTCTTCGGTTTTGTCAGTTGAAAAAGAATCAACTACTAGGATTTCATCTACACAATCAATAAGAGAAAGGATGCATCGTTCAATGTTTCTTTCTTCATTAAACGTAATAATTGCTGCTGTAATCTTTTTAGGTATCATGGTTTGCATTTATTCGTTTGATTGTTCGAATGCTTAATTACTTTACTCGTAATTTTTGGCCAACTGTTAAACGGTTGATATTTACCCTTGGATTTAAACGTTCCAATTGGTCTTGTGTCAAATTATACCGATTCGCAATTTTAGAGAAATTATCACCTGCTCTAACATTGTAATATTTTTTCACTTCTCTTCTAGGCCGTTCAACTTCTGTTGGTTTTGGAGGTTCGACTGTAGGTGTTGTTATTGTTGTATTTGAACCGGCTTTAATTTTCAGACGTTGGCCAACATAAATATTTGTAGTTCTCAACGCATTCCATTCCATTAATTGTTCAATGGTAACGTTGTATTTTGATGCAATGATTCGCATGTTGTCACCCACTTTTACTTTGTGATAACTAATTACATCTTGAATTACTGGTGTGTTTTCAAATGGATTGACCGAAGTGTTGGTATCTCTTATCGTTGAAATAATAGAGGATGTTGTGTCTATAGGAGGAACAATGATTGGAGGATTTTCAATTAAACGTTCAATTTCATACAAACTATCTTCCATGCTCACTAGTAATCCAATTTTTTCTAACGGACCTGAAATACACTGATTTGGTTTAGTAAATGGGATGAATGAAGTTTTATAAACAGGATTTAAGGTTTTGATCTCTTCTAAAGGCCAATTTACTAATTTTGATATAGATGTCATGTGAACACTTCTTGACAAACACATTGTATCAATTTGTGCATAATGTACTTTCACGTCCATTGGAATGATATTGTGTTCAGCGTGGTAAGTTAACAAGTAGGCTGCAGCAATAAAGTTCGGCACATATTGTTGTGTTTCTGCTGGTAAAAAGGGCCTTACCTCCCAATATGTTGTTTTATTTCCTGAACGACGAATCGCTTTGTTCACATTTCCTGGACCAGCATTGTAAGCAGCGAGTGCTAAATTCCAATCCCCATAAATTCCATACAATTGTTTCAAGTAACGGCAAGCTGCATCCGTAGCTTTTGCTGGATCCATGCGTTCATCGATGTACGAATTTTCTTTTAATCCAAAATACAAACCTGTTTTGTACATAAATTGCCATAAACCTAAAGCTCCTGCTCTAGATTTAACTTGTGGACGTAATCCACTTTCAATCACTGAAAGAAATTTTAATTCGATAGGCAATCCATATTCTGCTAATTTTTCTTCAAACATATCAAAGAAAAGCGTTGACCTTCCTAAAACGATACGTGCAAAACCTCTTCTGTTTTGGGCAAAAAACCGAATCGTATTTAATGTTGATTGATTACAGTCTAAATGAAATGGAGTCATTTCATTCATTTTTTTTAACCGTATACAATACTCATCATCTGAAAATTGAGGTACTTGACCCGGTTCATATTTTAACGCATTTATTATAGAATCGTATTCGTTTTTATTAGCATAGTCTGCTAAAAATAGTTGTAAACTTTGTTCAACCGTATTGATAAACGCATCGCTATTTAACGAATCTCCAGGTCGCACTAAATGTGCTGGTTTCTGAGCTAAACTGCTAAAACCAATTAGAAAAACGAAGAAGCTAAGTACGCTAAATTTCATATATTCTCTAAGTAATGAGCAAAATTGAACAATTGTTTTTCGTCGAAATGATTCGCCATTAATTGAACACCAAATGGCATTCCGTTTGAATGTTTTCCTAGCGGCAATGAAATGGCAGGATTTCCTGTTAAATTAGCGTGTACTGTAAAAATATCTTGTAAATACATGCTAATTGGGTCTTTCACTGCATTGAGTTCAAAAGCTGTTGAAGGCGTTGTTGGTAACAAAACGATATCATATTGTTGAAAAATCTCATTTGTTTTATTTTGCAACACACGACGAACTTTTTGACCTTTGGTATAATAAGCATCGTAATAACCATGTGAAAGTACAAATGTACCAGCCATAATACGACGTTGTACTTCAGGACCAAAACCTTCTGAACGTGATTTTTTATAGGTTGCTTCCACACCTTGCGCATTTGAGCTTCTATATCCAAAATGAACACCATCAAAACGGGATAAATTAGAAGAAGCTTCCGCTGTTGACAATACGTAATAGGCAGGAACCATGTAATCTAAATATGGAAAGGAAACATTTTCAACTGTATTTCCATTTTCTTTCAATTGATTAATCAATGTTTCCATTTGTTCCTTCACTTCAGGATCAACACCCTCAGCATTTAAACTTTCACTAATAACAGCAATTTTCAACGGTTTTATTGCGTCAAATGTTGCATAGTTGTTGATCGGTTTTGAAGAAACGGTTGCATCGTAATCATCATCGCCAGCCATTATTTCTAACAATAAAGCAGCATCTTCTAGCGTATTGGTGATTGGA
>JAGNZC010000028.1 GCA_017984635.1 Crocinitomicaceae bacterium | reverse complement strand
GTATTAACACAACCATTCGCATCTGTTCCAGTTACAGTGTATGTAGTTGTAGTACCAACACTAAATGGAGTTGCATTTGTTGCACCATTATTCCATGCGTAAGTTGTTGCAGAACCAGAACCAGTTAATGTAACTTGCTCAGAAGCATTGTTAGAACAAACTAATACATCTGTTCCAGCATTTACTGTTGGTAATGCATTAACTGTTACAGCAACGACACCTCTTGAAACAGAATTACATCCTGCATTCGAACCTTCAGCATAGAAGTTGTATGTACCTGCTGTATTTGTAGTTGGTAAAACAACTGTACCATTTGGATTCAATGTTCCTCCAGTTCCTAACAAAGTACCTCCTGTAGCAGCAGAATACCATGAAATTGCAACTGGGTTTGGAACAGTGTAAGTAACTAACAAACGAACAGAGTCAATAGTTGCTGTTCCTATGTATGTATTAACCAATGTATAGTTAACTGCAGCACCAGATGTATTTAACAATGAAGGTGTCTTAGTGTATGTTTGACCAGTTACAGTAGAATTTACAGCAGCCATAACTCCTGTTGCCAAGGTTGTAGCACCTGATAACGCAACGGTCATATCAGATGGCCAGTTTCCACCAGCAGTAGAAACACCATAGAATACTAAAGAAGTAGCAGTTATAGTTGCACCTGCAGGTATAACTGGTGTTACTGAAGCATTTATAGTTGCATTACCTGCAACGTTTACAGCAGTACCTAGGTTATAACTCGCATTTACAGTATTCACTACAGATAATGTTGAAGAAGCTGAAATAGATGCAGCAGGCAATCCTAAACAAGCTTGCACACCTGTTCCAGTTGGGATATTGATAACTGTTGAAGGTTGAGTAATCACCACAGAAATTGGAGAACTAGTTGCTAATACAGCATCTTTTACTACTACCGAATAAGTTCCAGCAGCTAAATCTGTTGGGATCGCTCCAAATGTACCACCATTCACTGCATATGTAAACGGAGCAGTTCCACATTGAACTGTACCTAATGCAAATGAACCATTCGTATAACCGTTACAAGTAACGTTTACTGAAGATAAAGTAACATTTACAGCATCTACTGTTGCAACAACTGTGTCACGTGGAGATGAAGGACATCCTGTTAAATCCACTTGAGCGTAAAAAGGAGTTGTAGTTGTTAATGTAGGTGTTGTGTAAGCTGTACCAGTTTGAACACTTGTTCCACCAGTTGCAGTAGTGTACCATGAAATCGTTCCAATTGGAGAAGTTGCAGATAATGCTGCAGTTGAACCAGAACAGATTGCAGCATCTACACCTGTAGGTTTAACCAATGTTGGACAAACGATGTTGATGTTGTAATCTTCAGTTTCACCATATGAATAAGTTCCACAAGAAGTAGTAGTACCAGTTTCATTTAAAACAATACGCATTCTAGTGATTCCTAAAGTAGCTGTTAATGGAACAGTAATATTTCCAGAGAAATGTGGTGCTGCTGCAGGAGCAGTAGCTGGACCAACACCTGTGTAAACTGTTTCACCAGCATCACCAAAATCTCCATCTTGGTTATAATCAATGTAAATACCTAAATCACATTGGTAATAGTAAGTACTTGAATTGATTTGAGTAATACTAATTGGTTGAACTGAACCTAAAGCAAAGTCAACTGCTGGTAATGTAGTGAAATTAGTATAGGTATTTGTAGAAGTTGCATTAGATAATAATGATGATGGAGCAGAAGTTGGATTTAACAAAGACCCAATCGATACTTGACCTAAATCATCATCTCCAGTACTTGTAGCGTTACTTGCACAATAGCAGTTTAAGAAGCTGTTTAATGCTACAGTAACTGGTGTTGAAGTAATAGAGGAACTACTTACAGAACAAGTTACAACACATTGATAAACAGTTTGTGCTGTCATTGAAGTAGATAAAACACTATTTGTTGCACCAGTAATGTTTGTAAATGTTATACCATCAGCAGAAGATTGCCATTGGTAAGTGAACCCTACACCAGAATAAGTCGTTCCTAAAGATAAAGTAAAAGGAACTCCAGAACATGCAGAAGCTGTTGTAGAAACAGTAGTTGAAGAACTTGGTGTTCCTGCACAATATACAACATTGTAAGCATCTGCTCCTAAATCATTAGGTGATATTGATGCACGAGCTTCACAATCGATATCAGAAGAAACCCACGCTTGTGGAGAGAATCCAGCAACTTGATCAGTTGCAACTGCTTGCGCATGTAAATCAGAGTTAAAGTTTACAAATAATGGATCTTCAGAAATCGAATTTGTAATAGCTCCTGCTGGAGTTGTGTAACTTGAAGCTGCAGTTGCCAATGTCAAGTAATGTGTTGATGTAGTTCCAGCAATAACTCCTGAAGTTCCTAAATCATTTGCAACATATAAATCATTGTAATTCATTAATGACCCTGCAGCTCCTATTGAAGTAGTTGAAGAAGTTGTGATTGTTTTGTGTTTAGCTGTTGCTCCTTGAGCACCTGTAAAATTAGCAAAAATGTTTCCTCTGTAAATATATTTAGCAGTAGAACCATTTTGATAAACACATGTATTTGAATATGTTGGCGTTAAACCAGCTCCAATACTTACTGAGTTATTATCGATTTCATAAGTACAAGTTGAAGAACCTGAACCAATATACATACCATATGCATATTGAGAGGTTGTTGCAGTACCTGTAAACGATGTGTAAATATTAGAAACAAAATTGTTATATAATTTTACAGACTGTGTACCTGATGTACCCATTGATACATCAATACCACGAGCACCAGAAGTTGTACCTGTTGAACCTTCAACTGAAATATTTGAAATTTTGTTGTTGTAAATCTCAGATGCTCCGTAACAATAGTAAGCATATATACCATAAGCAGTACTTTGGTTACCAGCAACTGCAGAAATGTCAGTATTAAAAATTTTAACACTTTCTTGGTAGTAAGGATAAATTCCTCTTGCAGCATAATATGTTAAACCTGTTCCAGGTTTAATGTTTGAAATTGAATTTCTAATAGTACAAGCAGTCGTTCCAACTTCATTTGCAATTCCTTTGTAAGTTGAACTACCATAAATAATTACACCGTTCAATGCATTAGAAATAGTTAAATTATATAACTTGTTGTAAGAATTTGCACCAGTCTGATTAGTTGGAGTAACTCCTGCACCATATGAAGTTGAATTCGTAATTGAAATACCACAACTTGCAGTATTTAAATTATTTAATGTAACAGTAGTATTTTTAATAGTATTGTATGTTGCTCCATCAATTGCAGATGAATTTCGAATTACATAACCATATTCAACAGCTGAAACTGCAGAAGCATTAACATCGATACCATCAAATGTAATATAATCACCACCAGAAATGATAATACCTGCATCAGCAGAACCTGTAGTTCCTGAAGGCATAATTACTGGATTTGAACCAGCACCTGCTTTTTGGAAAGTAATCGTATTAACAGAAGTTCCTGAAGCTGTTAAAACTGGCGGATTCTCCATGAACATTTGCCCTGCGGCAACGTTTACTGTAATTGGACCTGTAAAAGGTCCACATGCTGATCCACCGTTAATAGCATTGATAGCATCAGTGAAACTTGCAAAGTTAGTTCCTATAGTAGGTAAAGTATTATCAATTGTGAAAACACCACCAGCACTTGGGAATGTTGAAGATGAACTTACTAAAGAAATATCATCAATAGCTGCTGGAGGATTAGTACCACCACCAGTATCATTTTTCCATACAAATACTAAACGCATTGTAGATGCAGCAGAACAATTTCCAGCAACAGAAGCTGGAATTGATAAGTTTGCAATTGCACCAGCACCAGCAGGTAATAAGTTATAACGTCCTAAATAAACTGGCGTTCCTGTTCCTGTCCAAGTTGGAGCAGTAGAAGTTGAAGCCGGTTGATTCATTACAGGAGTTAAAGTAACTGGACATAAATAAACATGAATATCATCCCATGTAGACTCACCACTTGCATTGTATCTAAAAGACAATGAAATGTTTGTTTGTCCTGGAGGGAACGTTACATCTCTGTAAAAGTTACTTGATCCTCCACCAGTTGAAGGAGTTTGGTAACTCCAAGAAGTTCCTAAATCACTAGAAATGTATGCACAATTTAATCCAGTTGGAGCAAATGTGTACGTACCTTGTGTTAAAGAAGTTGCAGAAGTGTACCATTGTGGACCATTTGTTGTTGTTGTATTAACAACTGTCCAACCATTGGCAGCCATTGTAGGGCCTGATTCAAATCCACCCTCCGCATTCGGGTTGATAAGCACAGTTTGACCATAAACAAAAACACTCATAAAAAAGAGTAATCCTGTCATGAACAACCTACCAACATTTTGTGTTAGTTTTCTTTTCATAATAATAAATAGTTTAATTTTTAGAACCACAATATTAACGTATTAAATTATTAAAAACAAATTTTTTTAAAAAATGTAATCATTCAAAATGTTTGCGTTAGTTTTGTATTGAATTTAAAACAATTACATTGAAATTAACAGGGAAAAAAGCATTGGTTTGTGGTAGTACACAAGGCATCGGAAAAGCAACAGCTATTGCATTGGCGAACATGGGAGCAGATCTTGTATTGATTGCTAGAAATGAAGAGAAATTGAAAGAAACGCTGGCTGAAATGCCTAAACTTTCTGCTGATCAACAACACGCTTATTTAATCGCAGACTTTTCTCAACCCTTAACGCTTCAAAAAGTAATTGAAAACTACCTTCAACAAGGAAATACAATACACATTTTAGTGAACAATTCTGGTGGGCCAAAAGGTGGACCTATTAAAGATGCACATCCTGATGAATTTATTGCGGCTTTTAATCAACATTTAATTTGTAATCATATTCTAGCACAAGCAATTTACCCAGGAATGATCGCTGCAAATTATGGACGTATTATTAATGTGATTTCTACATCTGTCAAACAACCTCTTCCAAATTTAGGAGTATCCAACACCATACGTGGTGCAGTAGCAAGTTGGAGTAAAACATTGGCCAATGAATTGGGTCAATATGGTATTACCGTAAACAATGTTTTACCTGGTGCAACGAATACTGCTCGTTTACAAAGCATTGCGCAAGTAAAAGCGGATCAACACCAAGAAACAGTTGCGGCAGTATTTGAAGAGATGGCTCAAGAAACACCAATGAAACGAATTGCTCAACCTGAAGAAATCGCAGCGGCAATTGCATTTTTAGCTTCTCCAGATGCTTCTTATATTAATGGTATCAATGTTCCAGTTGATGGTGGCCGAACAAAATCACTTTAACACGTTGATGTGACCGGTGATTTTTTCTGTTTTCCCTGAATTGGTTGTGTATTTGAACTTCCACGAAAGTGTTCCGTCTTGAATTAGTATTCCATTGTAGGTTCCGTCCCATTGGAAGTCTAAATCATAGGATTCAAAAACCAATTCACCCCATCTGTTATAAATGGCAATTTCACCACTTTTTACTCCTATCGTACTTATACAGAAATAGGTATTAGCGCGTTCACCATCCGGAGTGAAAGCATTGGGAACGTATACATAATATTCCTCTTCAATGGTAATTGGTTTTTGGATGGAATCGATGCATCCCTTTTGATCTGTTGCAATCAAAAGTATTTCATACGTACCTGGAAGATCATACGTGTTATTTGGATTGACTAATGTAGAAGAATTACCATCACCAAAATACCATTGGTAAAAATCACCATTTAACGTAGTGTTTTGAAAAGTGATGGGCAAATCATTGAATAGAGTTTGACTGGAAATGATGAAATCAGCTGTTGGCTTAACGACGGTAATTGTTGTATTTCCATTAACGGTAAACGTTTGACAATCATCTGAAACAATTACATTATAAGTAGTTGTTATGCCAGGATTTACAAAAATCTGATTAATTGTATCTCCCGTTTGTGGCCAGCTGTAATAATAATTACCATAGCCTCCAACAGCACTTACCGAAACACTTACGCCATCAAAAGGGCAAATTTCAACACCCGGTGACATTGTTAAAACCAAAGGCGGACTCGTTATGGTATAAATTGTTACTGCAGAATCTGCTGTTCCACATTGATCCGTAATTGTAATCGTATAAATAGTTGTAGTAGAAGGAGTGACTGTTTGACCAATTAGATTCCCCAATAAACCATCAATATCTGAACTCCATTGATAGGTGTAATTTCCAGCTCCACCAGAAACTGTTCCAAGCAAATCTGTTGGTAGATAAGGGCATATTTCGGTAATATCTGGTGATGAACCTACTACTAAAGGTGGGTAAATCGGTACACTCACTGTACCTGAACCAGTTGCGCTTTGCAGTAAACAATTATCCATAACAGTTACTGTATAAGTTTGCGTACTGGTTGGAGACACAAATATAGATGCCGTCGTTTCACCAGTATTCCATAAATAAGTATAAGGTCCAACACCCCCAAATGGACTAGCAATTACTTCTAAATCATCGCCTGGACACAAAACTGATCCACTTTGAACCGTAACAGAAACAGGTTGGATGTCATTTATACCCAATGTAAACGTTTCCGGAGTAGTATTTCCGCAAGCATCTGTCAATCCAAATGTTAAAACTACTGTTTCTAAACCTTCATTTAAAATATCTGCTAATGCATTAAAAGTAAATTGGACAGAAGATTGACCCGGTTGAAATGATACAGAAGTTGGAATTGATGAAAAATCAATACCTTGTGTCGCCGTTCCACTCACTGTAATAGGAATAGTAACAGCATTAGCACTTGCGTTTGCTGGGCGAGTTAATGTAAAAGTAGCGCTTACGCACCCTTCTGCCATTGTGCTATCGTTTCCAAATGATTGGCCTGAAATAGTGTAATCAATTTCGATTGGTTTTTTTGAAGATAAACTATTTGCTTGTAAAAATATGCCTGAATCCCAAACACCGTCACCCACATCAGCTATTGATAAAACAAGGTGGTATTTTTTACCACATTGAACCGGTGAAATTGCTTCCAACACTTTCGTGAATCCATCGTATTGAATATAATTGGAACTTGTATTATACGGTGCTTGATTTCCATTCCCATTATTAATATAAAAACTACTATTCGTTACAGGATTAATATTATTTATGGAAACAATAGATCCATTTGCTAGTTTTGCGATATTTTGCTGTCCTGAAATACCTGGTCCAGAAATAAAAAATCCAAACACATCATTAAAGTCTGCGCTTTCAGGTGGTGCAAATTCTGGATATTCTTCCGATCCAAAAACATATTTAAATTTTACAGTATCTGAAAATGGAATAAAATCAAATTGTAAGATGGCAGCATTATAAGTTGTTCCATTTGCTATGTTTTGTAATTGAGCATTTCCTGGAGCATTGTTGTCGTTGCCTGAATTTGGTTTATTGTTTGGACCTTGTGGGCCATCTCCATTGTTATAAGTGGTTCCGGTTGTCATTACAATTCCACTTGCAATGCCTAAATTTGTGTTGTTGGCCGTAAATTTACTGATTGCGGCAGCATTCCCTGAAAATTGAATGTTAGAAACAGTTACTCCTGTTCCTAATAATACATTTTGAACTAAAGCAGCAGGAGACATTCCTGGTGTAGTAATCAATTGTGCATTGATAAAGTTCCAAGAGCTTATTACAATAAATGTGATATGTAAAATTCTACATTTCATTGATACTAAAATAGTATAAAAATTAAGTTTGTTATTACTATTTTTTACTAATTATATATTATTAACGAGTAGAAGCATGAAAAGTTGCTAAAATCAAAAAAATAGCTGCTAAACTTGTTGGTTTGACAAGCCTTGTAAGGTACAAAGGTTATAATACATTCCTTTTAAAGCCAATAATTCTTGATGTTGTCCGCGTTCTTTGATTTCACCTTTAGACAACACGATGATTTCATCTGCATTGCGAATGGTACTTAGACGATGTGCAATGATAATAGAAGTTCGATCTTTCATTAAATGATCTAAAGCATCTTGCACTAATTTTTCTGATTCGGTATCTAATGCCGAAGTTGCCTCGTCTAAAACTAACACTGTTGGGTTTTTCAAAATAGCACGTGCAATACTAATTCGTTGTTTTTGTCCACCCGACAATTTATTACCACGCTCGCCAATGTTGGTTTCGTACCCTTGTTCTAATTGCATAATAAAGTCATGCGCATTGGCTATTTTAGCCGCATTAATAATCTCTTCCAATGTTGCGTGTTCCATTCCAAACGCGATGTTTTCTCGAACAGAAGTATTAAACAAAATTGATTCTTGCGAAACGATTCCAATGTGATTTCTTAAATCTGTAATGGAACAAGCTTGGATTGAAGTATCGTCGAAAAAGATGGTTCCTTCGTTTACATCGTAAAAACGCGCTAACAAATCACCCATGGTAGATTTACCACTCCCCGATTCACCAACTAAAGCGATTGTTTTACCTTTATTGATTGTTAAGTCAATATTTTTTAAGACAAAATCATCTTTGTATTTAAAAGAAACATTTTCATAACGAATGCTGTTTTTCAGTTCAGTTAAGGCAATTGGATTCGCTTGCTCATAAATTTTTTCATCCATGTGGATGATCTCATTGATTCGGTCTTGCGAAACTTTCGCTTTTTGGAAAGAAGCAATTGCAGAAGAGATTCCTGAAATTGGTCGCATTAATTGAGAAAAGACAATTACAAAAGTGATAAATACTTCACCTGAAAGATCATTTCCAACTTTCGCATCTAAAATCATTGAACCGCCAAACCAAACTAACAGCATCATTACCCCAGAACCCAATGCTTCATTTAACAGGGGCGAAACATCTTTTTTACGGAACGTTTTGGTAATTAATTGCTGGTGTTTTAAATTGATGACTTTAAAGGCATTAAATACTTGATTAAAACCATTGAACGCTTTCACTACGCGAATACCACCTAATCCTTCATCGATAGCTGAAAAAACAACACCCATTTGTTCTTGACCCGCTTTTGCTGTCTTTTTCAAACTTTTTCCAATTCTTGAAATGACAAATGCAGTGATTGGCAATAAGATAAAAGAGAAAATTGTCAATTGAGGACTTAAGTAAAACAAGGTAGCAACAGTGATAATAATTGCAATCGGTTCTCTAAAAATAAATTCTAAAACATACACAACAGCCACCTCAATTTCACCAACATCACTTTGCATTCTAGCCATTAAATCACCCTTTTTTTCATCCGTATAAAATGAAAGGGGTAAATTCAATGACTTTTCAAATAATTGATTTCTTAGATCGCGCACAACAGCCATTCGCATGTGGGATTGATGCCAAACAGCGCCATAACGAAATACATTTTTTAAAAAGAACGCTAAAAAAACAGTTATGCAAACAAAGACTAAAGCCCTTTTAGGGTCTTCATTGACCATACTTTGCATGTAATAATTATAATAATCTTTGATGTAATTAAAAATGGAAAAAAAACCATCTTGCAAAACAGGAGCCTTCAAGACAATCGTTTTTTTGGTTTCTTTAAAGATTAATTGTAAAAAAGGGATAAATAAAAGCAATGAAATCAGGTTGAAAATGACAAATAACAAATTGTATATAATTGTCAAATTAGCGCTCTTTTTATGCGCAAAAACCCATCTATAAAGTTGTTTAAAATCTTTCATTTGGCACAAATATAAGTTTTTGTTTGCCTAACTTTTCAAAAGAGAACGAACATTTCTTATTTTTGCACTATGAGTTCAACAAGACAAAATAAAATTGAAGGCGTTATCCAAGAAGAATTATCGACTTTTTTTCAACGAAATGCGCGTGAAATATGCTTGGGTGCAATGGTGAGCGTTACGCAAGTGCGTGTCACATCTGATTTATCCTTATCCCGTTGTTATTTAAGTGTTTTTGCAGGGCCTCCAAAAAATGAAGTATTAGAAAATATCCAATTGAACAAAGGGAAAATTAGAGGAGAGATTGGAAAACGTTTAAAAAACATGCGTAAAATCCCTGAATTAATCTTTTTTATTGATGATTCATTGGATTATGCGATGAAAATTGAAGAATTACTTAAAAAGTAAGTCATTAACGTTTCTTTCTATATCGCCAAAAGGTACTTATCTGCCAAGCGTAAAAAATCAATAATTCAATTGATTACACGCGTATCTGTTGTCGGAATCGCAACCATAACTGCAGCATTAGTTATCCTTTTATCTGCTTTTAATGGAATTGAATCCCTTATAGAGAAATTGTATTCAGATTTTGATCCAGCCATTTCGATTCGCTCAAACACGGGGAAAACATTTGTAGAAGACAAAATAGCACTTTCATCCATTCAAAAAATAGAAGGCGTTGAAAACCTCACTTATTTTATCGAAGAAATTGTTGTTTTAAAACATGAAAAAAAATGGGTAAATGCTACAGTATTAGGAGTGGATCCTGTTTTTTTAAAGATGTCAAAACTGAAAAGTCATTTAGTTGATGGAGAAGCCTGTATCGAAAAAAATGGTCATCCTTTTGGATTAATTGGCGCCAATCTATTAGATAAATTAGGTGGATTTATTCCAGAAAGAGGTGCAGAAACGATTCAAATATACGCGCCCAAAAGAGAGGCGAGAGTGAGTATTGGATCTAATCCATTTTCAAGTAGAATTTTACCATTAGCAGGTAGAATCAATTACAATAAGGAGGTGAATACAGAAAAAATCGTTGTACCTTTAACGTTTGCGAAAGACTTATGTAATTATTCTAATTCCATAACAGGGATTTATTTGACAGTAAAAAAAGGGGTTTCAAAAGAAGCTGTTCAAACTAAAATCAAAGAAAAATTAGGTTCAAACTACTCTGTAAAAACTGCAGCTGAAAAAAACGAATTAATTTTTAAAACCAGTAAATCAGAAAAAATCATTGTCTTTATTTTACTCTTATTCATATTCATATTAGCAGCTTTCAACCTTATTGCTTCAATAACAGTATTATTTATTGAAAAGAAAGACAATATTCAAACCTTGATTGGTTTTGGAGCGAATCAAACAACTCTATTTTCTGTGTTTTTATGGGAAGGGATTTTAATCGCTGGGAAAGGGATTTTTTATGGTTTAATAATTGGTTATTGCATCTGTATTTTACAACTTCAAACAGGTATTCTAACGATGCCAAATTCAAACGGAGAAGCATTCCCAATCGTATTAAAATGGATGGATTCACTTCTTATAATAGGAAGTGTCAGTTGCATTGGTTTTTTATTCTCCTACCTACCAGTTTATGTACTTTTAAAAAAGAATTTTGGCCATTTAAAGTATTGAATCAAACTTCTTAAATAAAAAAAATAAAAAATCTAGTCAGATTCTTTTTAATCTTCAGATAAAAAATATATCTTTGCGCCCAAATTCAGAGCAGTGAATGATTCACTCAGAGTTACTAATTAAAAAAGGCAATAGATGTCCGCAATTAAAGGAAATATTTCACAGGTAATTGGTCCTGTAGTAGACGTAAACTTCGAAAAAGGAGTATCTCTTCCAAATATTTACGATGCATTGGAAGTGTTCAAAACAGATGGTACACGCGTTGTATTGGAAGTTCAATCGCATGTTGGAGAGAATTCAGTTCGAACAATTTCAATGGATTCAACAGACGGTTTCCGTCGTGGAATGGAAGTAACAACAACTGGAAGTGCGATTAAAATGCCGATTGGAGATCAAATCAAAGGTCGTTTATTCAACGTAGTTGGTGAAGCGATTGATGGTATTAACGTAGTTGATAATTCAAATGGATTACCAATTCACCGTGAAGCACCTAAATTTGATCAGTTATCAACAGCAACAGAAGTTCTTTTCACAGGAATTAAAGTAATTGACTTAATTGAGCCGTATGCAAAAGGAGGTAAAATTGGTTTATTTGGTGGAGCTGGTGTTGGTAAAACAGTATTGATTCAAGAATTGATTAATAACATCGCTAAAGGTCACGGTGGACTTTCTGTATTTGCAGGAGTTGGTGAGCGTACACGTGAAGGAAATGACTTATTGCGTGAGATGTTAGAGTCAGGAATTATTAAATATGGTGATGAATTCATGCATTCTATGGAAGAAGGCGGATGGGATTTGTCAAAAATTGATGTGCCAGGAATGGTAGAATCAAAAGCAACATTCGTATTTGGTCAGATGAATGAGCCACCGGGAGCACGTGCACGTGTTGCTTTGTCTGGTTTAACAATGGCTGAATATTACCGTGATGGTGAAGGAGATGGACAAGGAAAAGATATCTTATTCTTCGTTGATAACATTTTCCGTTTTACACAAGCTGGATCTGAAGTATCTGCCTTGTTGGGACGTATGCCTTCAGCGGTAGGTTACCAACCAACATTAGCATCTGAAATGGGTGCGATGCAAGAGCGTATTACCTCTACAAAAAATGGATCTATTACATCTGTACAAGCGGTTTACGTACCTGCGGATGACCTTACCGATCCAGCACCGGCAAATACATTTGCTCACTTAGATGCTACAACTGTATTGTCTCGTAAAATTGCTGAGTTAGGAATTTATCCTGCGGTTGATCCTTTGGATTCAACTTCAAGAATTTTGACACCAGAAATCGTTGGAGAAGAGCATTACAACTGTGCACAACGTGTTAAATTAACATTACAACGTTACAAAGAATTACAAGATATCATCGCGATTTTAGGGATGGATGAGTTATCTGAAGAAGATAAATCAATTGTTCACAGAGCGCGTCGTGTTCAACGTTTCTTATCACAACCTTTCCACGTAGCAGAACAGTTTACAGGTATCCCAGGTGTTTTAGTTGACATTCAAGATACAATCAAAGCATTTGACGCTATTTTAGATGGTAAATACGATCAATATCCTGAAGCAGCTTTCAACTTGAAAGGTGGTATTCAAGATGTAATTGATGCTGGTGAAAAAATGTTAGCAGAAACAAATTAATTCGCTAAAAGATTAGAGTATGCAATTGGAAATAATAACACCAGAAACTAAAATCTTTACAGGAGAAGTAAACGCTGTTCAATTTCCTGGATTAGATGGTTCGTTTCAAGTTTTGGCTGGTCACGCTCCAATCATAGCTGGATTAAATAATGGGATTGTAAAAGTTGACTTACCGATGTCTTTTGAGACAAATGAAAAAGTAAGTCCTTCAATTTCAATTGATAAAACAAATTCTAAAGTAATTCACGTAACCATCAAAGGTGGTGTTATGGAATTATTGAATGATAAAATTATTGTGCTTGCAGAATAATTTACAATAAATTTTGAGAAAAGGGATTTGGTTTACCAATTCCCTTTTTTTGTTAAGGTATGTTAAGTCACAAACATAAACATACGCTCATTGCAATAGATTACTTATATTCGTTAATAATTGTCACCAAACAATGGATTATTTATCTAAAATAGACATATCAAATTCGCCTGAACACATCGCCATTATTATGGACGGTAATGGTCGGTGGGCTCAAAAACAAGGGCACCATCGTTTGTATGGTCACAATTTTGGAGTTGAATCGATTCGAGAAACCTTAAAAGCGGCGCAAGAAATAAAAGTGAAATACCTTACTTTGTATGCATTTTCAACAGAAAATTGGAACCGCCCAAAAGAAGAAGTGGATGGATTAATGGACTTGTTGGTGCGATCACTTTCGAACGAAGTGAAAGAATTAGCAGAAAGTGGTGTACGTTTACAAACTATTGGTGACATCAAAGGATTACCAGAAAGTTGCCAAAATGAGTTGCAAGAATCCATTGCTTACACTCAAAATAATACTGGAATTACATTAGTATTAGCACTCAATTATAGTTCGCGTTGGGAAATCACGCATGCAATGCAAGAAATAGCAAGTAAAGTGAAAAGTGGTGCGTTATCGGAAATTACTGTAGATGACATTTCTAATCATTTGACAACAAAAGGGATTCCAGATCCTGAATTGTTGATACGAACAAGTGGTGAACACAGAATCAGTAATTTTTTATTGTGGCAAATTGCGTATTCTGAATTTCATTTTACAGAAACACTTTGGCCTGACTTTAAAAAAGACGATTTATACAAAGCTGTAATCGATTACCAATCAAGAGAACGAAGATTTGGTATGGTTTCAGAACAATTAAAATAATATGCAAAAATTTAAACAATTTCTTTTTTTATTGAACTTCCTGATTCTTGGCTGTGTTTATGGACAAGAAACCAATGAAACAATGGCAATTGGAACAACGAAATTTGATTACAAGGACCCTAAAAAATTTGAAATTGGTGGCGTAAAAGTTGAAGGAGCAGATAATTTTGATCCATTAGCAATTAAATTAATTGCTGGACTAAAACAAGGCCAAACCATTTCAATTCCAGGTGAACCAATCTCAAAAGCAATTAAAAATCTGTGGAAAGAAGGATTGTTTTCAGATGTTCAAATTTTAATTGAAAAAGAAGTTCTTGGAATTGTTTATTTAGTCATTAAAATAAAACCACTCCCTAAATTATCACGCTATAAATTTAGAGGGATTAACAAACGAGATGCTGATAAAATAAGGGAAGAAATCGCATTGTTTTCTGGTAAAACAATCACGAACAACTTAGCGCATCAAACAGAAAATAAAATAAAAGGTTACTTTAGGGAAAAAGGTTTTTATGCTGTTCAAGTTAAAATAAACCGTATCGTTGATACATTGATGAATAATTCTGAAATATTTTTTATCGATATTGATAAAAACAAAAAAATAGGCATTAAAAAGATTGAAATTGTAGGCAATACAAGTATTCCAAACTGGAAACTTAAATTGGCTATGAAAGATACCAAACAACGTTCTATTTTGAGAATTTTTAAACGTTCTAAATTCACTGAATCAACCTATGAAAAAGATAAATTGGCTTTACTCGAAAAATTCAATGCGATAGGATACCGAGATGCCAGTTTCAAAATGGATACCGTTTACAAACTAGATGAAAAAAATCTAATTATTCAACTAGAAATTGACGAAGGAAACAAATACTATTTTGGTGATATTGAATGGATAGGTAATTCAAAATTCAAAACATCCTACTTAGATACCGTTTTAGGTATCAAAAAAGGCGATGTTTTTAATAAAAGTCTTTTAGATCAACGTTTGAATTCAAGTCAAGACGGAAGAGATATCACCTCTATTTACATGGATCGCGGACATTTGTTTTTTAGAGTAGTTCCTGTAGAAACGAATGTAAGTAATAATTACATTAATTACCAAATGCGCATCATGGAAGGAAAAGAGGCGCGAATCAATAAAATCATTATCAAAGGGAATACAAAAACAAGCGATAATGTTATTCGTAGAGAAATTCGAACAAAACCTGGTGATCTATTTAGTAAAAATGACATTATTCGAACGCAACGTGAATTAGCACAATTAGGATTTTTCAATGAACAAGGATTTCAAGTAAATCCAATGCCAAATCCTGCTGATGGGACCGTTGATATTGAATATGTAGTAGAAGAAAAGTCATCGGATCAAATCGAGTTATCAGGTGGATATGGTGGTGCAGGACCAACAACTACAGGTAGAATTATTTTAACTGTTGGTTTAACATTTAGTAATTTTTCTACTAAGAAATTATTTAAAAAAGAAGCTTGGTCGCCATTACCAGGTGGAGATGGACAACGTTTGTCATTACGTGTTCAAACTAACGGACAATTTTACCAAGGGTATAACTTTTCCTTTACTGAACCTTGGTTTGGTGGTAAAAAAGCAAATTCATTATCTGTTTGGATGAATCATACCGCTTTAGGAAATGGTTACTTAAAATCAAATTCAAATTACACTGGTATTGGAATTACTGGAGTTGGTGTAGGAATGGGAAGAAGAAAAAAATGGCCAGATGATTACTTTACAGCATATTATGAGTTAAGTTATCAGTATTACGATGTAGTGAAAGATACTCGATTCCCTATTTTCAACAATGGATTTGCCAATGATATCGCGTTCAAATATGTATTACAACGCAGTTCAGTAAGTGCGCCAATTTATCCTCAAAGTGGTTCAAATATTACATTTACAGCAAAAACATCATTGCCATACTCTTATTTTGAAGGGAATAAAGATTACAGTACTTTGTCTGCACAAGAAAGGTATAAATACCTTGAATATTTTAAGTTGAAATTTACAGGTGAATGGTATTTCCCTTTAACAACGGATAAAAAATTAATCTTAATGCCACGCTTTGGATTTGCTTTTATGGGAGCATATAATCAATCGAAAGGAATTACGCCATTTGATCGATTCTCATTGGGAGGAAGTGGCTTATCTGGTGTAAACCAATTAGGTGGAAGAGAGATCATTGCACTTAGAGGATACGAAGATAATTCTATTTCTTCGTCTTCAGGAGAGCCAATTATAGCAAAATACTCTTTAGAATTACGTTACCCAATTTCGTTGAATCCATCAGCAACTTTTTATGCCTTATTATTTGCGGAAGCAGGGAATGTGTTTCCATCGTTTGATAAATTCAATCCTTTCAATGTGAAAAGAACAGCAGGAGCCGGAATTCGCGTATTCTTGCCAATGTTTGGTATGTTAGGATTAGATTATGGTTTAGGCTTTGATAAATTAGATTATTGGTCATCAGCATACGGAGGAGCTTCAGATGCATCAATTTCATCTAAAGGTTATTATCCTAAATTGACATTTACTATTGGAATGAATTTAGGAGAATTATAAAAAACACAATAATTTTCTTAATTTCGTCGTTCGTGATTTAAAAAACTATGAAAAACCTTGTATTCTCTTTATTTATCATTTTAGGCACGTCTTTTGCTTTTGGCCAAAAGTATGGGTACATTGATTCAGATTTCATCTTAGAAAGCGTACCAGAATATAAAGAAGCGAAAGATAAGTTGAATAAATTAGCAGATCGTTGGACAAAAGACATTGAAGATCGTTATGCTGTTTTAAAAATGAAGAAAGATAATTTTGCACGTGAAGAGGTTTTATTACCTTCTGAAGAAAAAACAAAAAGAAAAGAAGAGATTGCAAAATTAGAAACAGAAGTTTTGGAATTACAAAAAATGCGTTTTGGAGTGAGTGGAGATTATTTTAACAAACGACAAGAGTTAATAAAGCCGATACAAGACAAAGTATTTGATGCGCTTCAAAAAATTGCTTCTAAAAAAAATTACACCTTTGTTTTCGATAAGGCAAATCAGAGTAATTTGGTATATGCTGACAGTAAAACAGATTTAAGCAATGATGTTTTAAAAGAAATGGGAATAACAGTTAAGTAAATAAATAAGTAAACATAATAACATGAAAAAAGTAGTATTAGCATTGGTTTTAATGATGGGATTTGGAGCAGCGATTGCACAATCAAAAGTTGCACATGTAAATTCTCAAAAAATATTAGACACTTTACCATCTAGAAAAGCAGCGATGGTTAAATTAAAAGAATTTGAAACGAATGGTGTCAATGAATTAAAAGAAATGGAAGCTGATTTTAATGCTAGCTACAAAAAATTCACTGAAACTTCGAAAGATAAAACGCCATTATTGTTAAAAATCGAAGAAGAAAAATTAATGAAAAAGCAACAAGCTTTGCAAGATCGTGAGCAAACATTGAATCAAGAAATGCAAGCTTATAGCCAAGAATTAAACAAACCAATTTTGGAGCGTGTTCAAAAAGCAGTTGAAATTGTATCTGACCGTAAAAAATTAAACTATGTAATCGATGAATCTGTTACGTTATATTTCAAAGGTGGAATGGATGTTACAGCTGAAGTAATTGTAGAAGTATTGAAATTGGATGCTGAAGCAATGAAAAAATAATTCAAATCTTTAAAAATTTGAAAGGGTAATCGCAAACGATTACCCTTTTTTTGTAGTTTTACGGTACAATGGAAAAACAAAAAGGGCCTATTGGTGTATTTGATTCTGGATATGGTGGATTAACTGTGTTAAGTGAATTACAAAAAGCTTTACCGCAACATGATTTTTTATATTTAGGAGACAATGCTCGTTCACCATATGGAAATCGTTCTTTTGATGTTGTTTATGAATATACATTAGAAGCAGTAAAAGAATTGTTTTCAAGAGGTTGTTCATTGGTTATTCTAGCTTGTAATACTGCTTCTGCAAAAGCCTTACGATCCATACAACAAAATGATTTACCTACAATTGCTCCTGAAAAAAGAGTATTAGGCGTGATTCGTCCTAGTGCAGAAGTTATAAGTGAGTTGACGCAATCAAAAGAAGTTGGAATCGTTGCTACACAAGGTACTATACAATCTAATTCTTATAAAATTGAATTAGAAAAATATGCGCCGAACGTTCATATAACGCAAAAAGCATGTCCGATTTGGGTTCCATTAATTGAAAACAATTTACACAATTCTATACCTGGAAAGATGTTGATTAAAAACGACATGGATGAATTGATTGCACATAATCCTAAAATTGACACCATTATTTTAGCGTGTACACATTATCCAATTGTGAAAAGTTACTTAGAAGAAATTGTTCCTTCCTCTATTCAAATCATTGCTCAAGGAGCCATTGTAGCAGAAAAATTAGTTTCCTATTTGGAAAGACATCCTGAAATTGCTGTAAAATGCTCTAAAAATAGTTCAACCAACTACTTAACAACAGAAAACAACCTTGTTTTTGACGAAAAGGCTAGCATTTTTATGCAAACACCTATTACATCGTCGCATATAAAGCTATAGTTAAGAAACGATTAAGTTAAAAAATAATTTTTTTTGTGTCGTTCTTCTTTGTAATTTTGACACAATTTAAAATTGTCCTCCTAGATAAAAATTACGATTTTTTGAAACCAATTTTAAATGGAATTATAGGTTAGTTTTAGATGTTAAAATTAGGTAGTTTAGTTGTTAGTTTTTTTCTTTTACAATTTGCTTATACTCAGCAATTGATAATAAATGAAGTTTCTCAAGGCGTTACAGCAAATGGTGAATATGTTGAATTTGTGGTGATTGGGACGCCTACGTGTGTAACACCAGTTCCAACGGTTGATTTACGCACTGTAATTTTTGATGATAATAATGGTTATTTTGCCAGTGGCGCTGGAACAGGGATCGCAGCTGGAGCTATTCGTTTTGCCAACATTCCTTTTTGGCAAAATGTTCCACAAGGCACAATCATTTTAATCTACGATAATACCAATGCTAATACCAATTTACCAGCAGATGATCTTTCACAAACGGATGGTAATTGCAAATTGGTTATTCCAATTAACTCTACTTTATTTGAAAAGGCAACCGTGAGTCCAACATCTACAAATTCTGCTTATCCTCCAACGGCTAGTTGGTCAACCGGAACAACTTGGTCACCATTAGGAATGGCAAACGGAGGAGATTCTTTTCAATTGCCGCTTTCAACAAATACAACCATTCCTTTTCATGCTGTGAGTTGGGGAAATAACACTACAAATCCAATAATCTATTTTGCTGGTTCTGCTGCAGGCACGGTTTTTTCATTCAAAAATACAGTTTCAAACAATTGGAACACACAATCTAATTGGTCAACAGGTTCCAATTCAGCAGATGAAACCCCTGGTTCACCCAATAGTACAGAAAACGCAGCCTGGATTTCATCTTTGAATCCACAATGTGGCACAACTTTACCAATGACCATCACAACAAGTGTAACCAATGAAACGTGTCAAGGAAGTTGTAACGGAAGTGCTTCTGTTTCAGTGAATAATGGTTCAGGACCCTTTACTTATTTATGGTCAAACGGACAAACGAGTTCAACTCTTTCAAATTTATGCGCAGGAAATTATTCTGTAACTGTAACTGCTGCAAATGGTTGTTCTGATTCAGAATCCTTTACAATAACAAGTGGTGTAAGTGTTGGAATCACAACAATTCAAGCAGCTGGGCCATTTTTAACTACAAATTCACCTCTACAACTCATTGGATCTCCTACAGGAGGAACTTGGACATCCAATTGCAGCAGCTGTTTAAGTGCAACTGGTGTTTTTGATCCTGCAGATTCTGGAGTTGGTTCTTTTCAAGTTTGCTACCAAACAGGTTCCGGAAATTGCATTAGCGATACCTGTATCACTTTACTTGTCAATGCGCCTTGTTCGCCACAAACTACCTCATCAAATTCAGTAATTTGTCCAGAAGATTCCATTCAACTTTTTGGAAATTGGGAACATTTAGCAGGAGTTTATTCCGGAACATTTATTGATCAAAATGGATGTGACAGCACTCATTCAGTCACACTTTCACTTTACACAGTAAATCCAATCAATGAATCTGTTTCCTTTTGTGAAGGAGATTCAATTGAAGTCTTTAATACTTGGTATGTTGTACCTGCAATTGCAACGCAAGTAGAACAAACCACAAATGGTTGTAATTATATGCATACAGTCACCATTAATCTAGAAAATTGTGAAATCGAAATTCCAACCGTATTTATTCCAAATGTATTTACACCCAATGCAGATCAAGTAAACGACACGTTTGAAATCGTGATTTATGGCGGATTAGTTGAAGATGCTTTTATTATAAACAGATGGGGAGAAGTTGTACATTCTTTTGATCCTTCCAATTTGAAATGGGACGGTACAGATGATGCCACCAAACAACGCATTCAAGATGGCGTTTACACCTATATCGTAAATTTCAAACCTAGTGAAGCTCCCATTCAAGTTTATACAGGTTTTATAACTATTATACGCTAAAAAAAATCCCAACTACAGTGTAATTGGGATTTAATATTTAATGATTAATTTCTTTTAAAATTCAGCATTCAAAGGTGTTCTAGGGAAAGGAATTACATCGCGTATATTTGTCATTCCGGTCACAAACATTACCATACGTTCGAATCCTAAACCAAAACCTGCGTGTGGCACAGATCCAAACTTACGCGTATCCATGTACCACCATAATTCTTCTTCAGGAATATTAAACGCTGCACATTTTTCTTTTAAAATATCCATACGCTCTTCACGTTGCGAACCACCAACAATTTCTCCAATTCCCGGGAATAAAACGTCCATGGCAGCCACTGTTTTACCATCGTCATTTTGACGCATGTAGAACGCTTTAATTTCAGCAGGATAGTCCGTTAAAATCACAGGACATTTGAATTCCTTTTCAACTAAGTAGCGTTCGTGTTCACTTTGCAAATCAATCCCCCAAGAAACTTCGTATTGGAATTTTTTCTTTTTGTAGTGCGAAGAATTTTTCAATACTTCAATTGCTTCAGTATATGTTAAACGTTTGAATTCATTGGATGCGACAAACTGAAGACGCTCCATTAACGATAATTCGTTGCGTTCATTTTGAGGTTTTTGCGCTTGCTCTTGGATTTCGCGATCATTTAAGAACTTCAAATCATCGGTGCAATTATCCATCACATATTGGCAAATGAATTTTAAGAAATCTTCTGTCAAATTCATATTTGCTTTCAAGTCATTAAACGCAACTTCCGGTTCAATCATCCAAAATTCAGCTAAATGACGAGAAGTATTTGAGTTTTCCGCTCTAAATGTTGGTCCAAACGTGTATACTTGCCCAAGCGCTAAAGCCGCTAACTCAGCTTCTAATTGCCCCGAAACCGTTAAGTTCACTGCTTTACCAAAGAAATCTTCTTTATAATTTACAGAACCATCTTCATTTAATGGCGGATTTTTAGGATCTAAGTTCGTTACTCTAAACATCTCCCCTGCTCCTTCTGCATCAGAACCTGTTATTATTGGCGTATGTAAATAGAAAAATCCTTTTGAATTAAAATAATGGTGAATAGCATATGCTACTGCATGACGGATTCTAAAAACCGCTCCGAATGTATTTGTTCTAAAACGAAGGTGTGCTTGTTCACGTAAAAACTCAAGACTGTGTTTCTTAGGTTGCATCACTGTTCGTTGCACATCGTCTGGATTTGCTTCCCCAATGATTTCAATGGCTGAAACTTGTAATTCAAATGCTTGTCCTGCACCTTGAGAGGCAACTAATGTTCCTGTTAAACCAACTGCTGCTGCCGTCGTTATTTTTTTCAGGATTGCTTCGTCGAATTGTTCAAAATCAACTACAGCTTGTAGTGTATTAATAGTTGAACCATCATTCAATTGAATAAAACGATTGCTTCGAAATGCTCTTACCCATCCTTTTACAAGGTACTCTTGACCGATTTTTGGGTCTTTAATAAGATCAACTATTTTAACTCTTTCCATGTTTCTTGATTTTGACGAACAAAAATAAGAAGAAAGTGCCTATTTTAAGCTATTCTGTAACGATAAAAAAGAAATGGAGCTGAATTATTTATTATTCCAATTGGTCATGGTCATGTTCAACCCAATCGTAGCAAAACTTTTTATGAATTCTGTCGCAGTTTGAATGCGTTCTTCTATTGTTAAACGCTCTTCACTGTTCCATTCACCTAGGACATAATCTACTTGTTGCCCTTTGTTGAATTCACTGCCCACACCAAAGCGTAAACGACAATATTCTTGTGAATTTAGAACTGCTTGGATGTCTTTCAATCCGTTATGACCGCCATCACTGCCTTTCCCTTTCATCCGTAATTTCCCAAAAGGAAGTGCTAAATCATCTGTGATTACAACAATGTTTTCGCGGGGTATTTTTTCAGCTTGCATCCAATAGTTGACTGCTTTACCAGAAAGGTTCATGAAAGTTGTTGGTTTAATTAAAACCAAGGTTCTACTTTTAAACTTTATTTCAGCTACTTCTGCTAATTTGTTACTGGCAAATTTACCGCCGTATTCTTTCGCTAAAGCTTCCACCACTTTGAATCCAATGTTGTGACGAGTTTCCGCATATTTATCACCTGGATTGCCTAAACCGATAATTAAATACTTCATAGCTTATTCGTTAAATTGCAGCCGTCACAATTTGCGCAACGTGTGTTGGCGTAATTGCTCCCCTCTCTCCCATCGTTAACCATGAACGGTCTTCAAATCGTTTTTTAATTTCAGCAGCAATCGTATCCGTATCCGTTGAGTAATTATGAATTTTTGTTTCAATGCCTAAACGGTTAAAGAAAGTTTCCGTTTGACGAATAGCTTCGTGTGCTATTTCATCATCCGAACCAGTTAAATTCCACACACGTTTCCCGTATTGCGCTAATTTTTCTTTTTTCGTTTCAAATTGATTTTCATACAAGCGCGGTGCAATAATTGCTAAGGTTCGTGCGTGATCGATTCCATAAATTGCAGTTAATTCGTGCCCAATCATGTGCGTTACCCAATCCGTTGGTACACCACAACGTAAATTCCCATTCAATGCATGTGTTGCCGACCACATTAAATTCGATGCTAAGCGATAATCCGCAGGATTTTCAATTACTTTTTCAGCAATTTCGATGAGTGTTAATAGAATTCCTTCAGCTTGACGTTCTTGTAGTAAATTATCCGTTGGATACGTAATGTATTGTTCCAACGTATGTATAAACGCATCTGTGATTCCATTCGCCAATTGACGTTTCGGTAAGGTAGCAATCAAGGTTGGGTCGCAAAAAGAGAATTTTGGAAAAAATAAAGGTCCACCCATCGCGCGTTTTTCCTTCGTTTCCGCTCTACTGATTACCGCACCTGAATTGGCTTCAGATCCTGTAGCAGGAAGTGTTAATACCGTTCCAAAAGGCAATGCTTTTAAAAAGTCACAGCCTGGTTTACGATCCAAGACATCCCATGCTTCGCCTTCATAAAAAAATGCGCCTGTCATAAATTTCACGCCATCAATAACGGATCCACCGCCAACAGCTAAAATAAATTCAATGTTCTTTTCACGTGCTAGGTGAACGCCTTTCATTAAAGTAGCATATTGAGGATTTGCTTCAATTCCTCCAAATAATACCACTTCAAAACCAGCAAGCGCATTTAATAAATTGGTTAGCAAACCAGTTTTTTCAATGCTCCCGCCTCCGTAAGCAAGCATTATTTTCTTCGATGGTGCGAACTCACCTACTAATTCAGGCAGTCTAGTTAATTGTTCTTTCCCAAAAACAATACGAGTTGGATTGATTACTTCAAAATTTAGCATACACAAAAGTAAGTAAAAAGGAAGACGTGTTGTGATATTTTTCGTACTTTCGCGCACCTTAATTTTTTAAGGCTATGGAGAGGTGTCCGAGTGGCTGAAGGAGCACGCCTGGAAAGTGTGTATACGCCAAAAGTGTATCGCGGGTTCGAATCCCGCCCTCTCCGCCAAAATTTTCAAAAGCTAGCCGAAAGGCTGGCTTTTTTGTTTTATGTGCGGTAAAAGCTTGCTTTTAAAAGCAACGTGAAATAAAAAAGTCAAAGATGCGTAGCAGCTTAGCTGTTGAAAATTTTGAAGCGACCCCAAAAACGGGTTCACGAGCGAAGCGAGTAATCCAGCAATATTAAACTCAAAATTTTTGTTTTATGTGCGGTAAAAGCTCGCTTTTAAAAGCAACGTGAAATAAAAAAGTCAAAGATGCGTATCAGCAGCTTTTGAAAATTTTGAAGCGACCCCAAAAACGGGTTCACGAGCGAAGCGAATAATCCAATTTAACCCTTTCAAATTTCTCGTTCAAATTTTTCAATCCATTGCGTATAGAAAATAAGATTGGTAATGTCAAATCCGATCAAACTTTTATCGAACAACGTAAAATACTTTGTCACTTGTTGGAGTTCATTTTGCTTATAAAAATTGATGGCTAATGTTAAAAGCAAAATATTGTATCGGCCTTTTTCAAAATAATTTTTATGCAATGGGAAGGTGTCGATTTCAATCAGATTTAAAATTTCAATGTAATCTTCGGAATGAAATTCCCATAACAGCCTGCTTAAAATCACAGTGAAATCAGCAATTTCAAAAGGGCTATTAAGCTTGTTGAAGTGGTAGTTGATGTACTTGAAATCATGATAAAAAATAACATGCCACGCACAAATTCTAGCGTATAATATCGGGTGTAACTTAAAATCAGCTTTATTCGATAAATCAATTGCATCTTTAAAAAGAGTTTTTGCCTTTTGAATTTTAGCCGTTGTGAAATTTAATTGACACAACAATAAAGTTTTGAAAATAGTTAAATCAGGAACTGACTTCTTAAAATCTACAGAAAGCCAATCACCAAAGAAACCACTCAAATTATATTCATCCACATAACACTGAAGAAGATTTACCTGAAGAAAAGTAGAAGTAGTTACGTTTTTCTTTATAAAATTAATGACGAATTCGTTCCCTTTTCTTGCTTCGAAATAAAACTCCTGAGTAGCAATTATTTGTTTTTCATTGAATTCGGATGATTTATCATCTTGTTCTTGAAGAATAAAATTCAAGACGTATTCATCCTTGTTTTTTATGGCTAATGAAATAATCGACAACATTTGAAACGTTTCTTCCCATTGGTTGAAAGAAAGATTTTTTAATGTTGATAGGATTTGAGCTCTGTACCTATTAGTATCTAAACTGTATAATTGTATGTTTTGATTGATTAAATTAATATCAAAACGATACACATAACTTTTAAATTTTTCATAATTCTCAAATCCAATAGCCATTGCTAATTGATTCATTGAATACAATGAACGAAACCCATTATCAGGTATTAAATTAAAAAACCGTCTAAGTGTTGTTAAGCTGATGTTGATATTATTCTTTTGATTGATTAATTCATAGAGCTTTTTACAATCGTAATTGTCTTTTACTGATATTCTATAGCTATCATTTAAATAGGTTTTTATCCACTTTATTTCTTCTTTAGTTATCTGTATTGGAGCTGGCATTGGTGAAATGTTTTGTCAAATTTAAGGTTTCGTGGTCAGTAAACATTAGAACGATAGCATTTGGACACATTTGGTTTTTTTCTAGAATGGTTTATTAGATACTTTTGAAAAAAATATTTGTGATGAAAAAAACCCTTTTAACAACTGCTATTTTATTATTTGCTTTTTGTTTGAAATCTCAAACATTAAATGATCTACTAGAAAGAAAAAACAAAGCTGTTTCTGTTATTAAAGATTTAAAGTCTGCAAAAGATCAATTGAGTACTTCAAGTTTAGAACTTTCATTGAATTTAGATAATAAAAATATTATTGTTACAGCATCTTTAACAAGTAAACCATGTGGGGAAAATGAATCAACTGAAGATAATTTTATAAACCTAAAGGTAGATGGAGTATATAATGAATCGGTTTTCAGATACATAGACAAAAAATTCAATGAGGGGCCATGTGACTTGATGTCTAATGATCAATATCAATCTAACAAAAACCTAGAGACTGACACCTCATTAACTTGGGAGATTTGTTTTCTTCCAAAACCAAAAGAAAATTCAATTTATGTTTATAATAAATTTTCTAAGAATTTTTTAAATGGATTTTACAAGAATGAAAATGATAAAAAAAATCATTTTAATATTATTGCTTATCAATTAAGTGGTGATAGTGTTTTTATCTATAAGGTTAGTAAAATCGTTGAATTAAAAAATAAGAAAAAAGATTTTTTCATGGTTTTTAAAGATGGAGTTGTAAAAGATAAAAATGATAATCTCCTTTTTAGTTATAAAGGAAGTAATAAATATTCTTTGATGAAAATGTATTTCGCAACTCTTTTCTATTACAATGAATTCCAATTTGCAAAAGAACAAAAAGAAATTCTTGTTAAAAGAAATAATGAAATAACCCGTAAAAATGATGAAATTAAACAAAAAGAATTAGCTGAATATAGTAAAAAATTAGCTGCAGAACGTGAGGTTAAGCAAACACAATATCTAACTAAATCGAAAAATTGTAAGTATTGTAATATTAAATATACAGGCGTTTCTTTTGAATTTAATAAAGAATCAAAAATGTGGAATAGTAAAACACCGTGTAAAGCAAAAATCGATGAAGTTTATTTTGACGCATTTTGTTCAAGAAAATGTGTGTTAGATCATTGTAATAGTTCACACTAAATCTTTTGTTAAGATAATCCACCTAACCTCCAAAATTTAAAGCTAGCCGAAAGGCTGGCTTTTACATTTTAAAGCTACCTACTTCTCCAAAATAGGAATCCAAATTTCTTCTTCAGAAGAAGGATCGTTGTTTTTGTATTTTTCCCCTAAAACTTCAAAATGTGGCCTGTTTGCTAATTTGTATGCTGAATTAGGAAGCCAAGTGCCAAAAATGTATTGAAACACGCTAGAATCGTTACTAGAGCCTTTGTAATCAAACACAGCATACAAGCCGCCTTCCAGAGAAAAAGGCTCCATATTAAATGGAATGTTATCGAAAGAAGCTACTTCAACGGTAGCCCATTTTTCAAATTCATTCGTTGGTTTAAAATCTTGAAAATGGTTGGGTGCATAAACCTGCAATGCGATTAGATCCGTAGAAATTGTATTTAGAATATCCGTTCGATTGGGCATAAATTTCTGCCAGAGTTCAACCGTTTTATTGTTGCTTAAACTCATCTGCACGCGCATGCCTATTAGTTTTTTATCGGAAAGTGTTGTAATTCTTGGCTCCATCATAATACACGATTTAATTTAAGTGAATACCAAATACAAGCCCGAACCATGGTTTATTTTGATAGATCCAATTGGAACGGTTTTGGTCTAATAAATGATCAAAACCGATGGATAATCCAAAGGTAAAACTGTTAATAGCAAAAACACCAGCAAGTCCATTTGTTGAAACTACGCCATCGTATTCTTGTTGTATTGCGTTATTGGTATTTGTTGGTGACATAAAAGTATTTCCTAATCCAGAAAATACGCCAAATGAAAAACCTACATGATTCAGTTTCCTGACTGAAACGCCTAATGGATTTGTAAAATAATTTAACGCATACCGATCGTTTCTAAATCCAACATAAAGCGCTCCATTTAAATTCGCGTTTAATTGTGCCGGAACATTAATTTGTGCTGGCCTATATTTTAATGGAATTGTGAAAAAATCTATGTCTAAAAAAGATTTATTAAAAGTTGTAGCTTGATTGAACCCAGATGGCATTATTTGAGGTAAAATCACAACGCTTTTCAAGGTATCGATAACTTTAGATTTATCATTAACCTTTGTTGTATAAATAAAAAAGGTGTCTTCTTTTGAAACTTTATAAACGGTTTGTTTTTTCCCATTTATACTTTGAGAATAGAACCCATCATTAAAATCATGTTTTGCAGAATTTTCAAACAAACTACACGAAGAAATTCCTAAAATAAAAGGCACGAATAAAGCTAATCGTTTTATAAAATTAGATTTATGGTTTAGAAAGATCATATTAAATTCTAAAAGCTTTGAATTTGTAATAACGAATAAATCAACCCATTTCCCCACAAAGTGAGTCATTTAACTTTTCAATTAGTTCTTCTTTAGAACTATCTTGGCCTACTAAATGCATTAATTTGGTGATTGCTGCTTCGGTTGTGAGATCCTTACCACTGATTACTCCTGCTTCATTGAAAAAAGAACTCGTTTGGTATTTTCCTTGTTGCACAGATCCAGAGCTACATTGGGTAACATTGAGTATAATTCCACCTCGTTGTAAATACGCTTGAATGTAGTATCGAAAGACTTCATTACTTGGTGCGTTTCCAGCTCCAAATGTTTCTATTACGAGGGCTTTGATGGTATCCGTATCGAATAAACTAGCAAATCCAGCTGCTGGAAAACCCGGGTAAATTTTCAATAAGCCCACGTTCGTATTAAGTTGTGGGTAATAAGTGAATTCTGGTAAATTTGTCCGAAACAATTGATTGTAATTGTATGCGATGTTTACACCTGCTTTGGCTAATTCAGCAAAATTGGGAGATGCAAACGCTTCAAACTGATTGGCAGATATTTTAGAACAACGATTGCCACGGTATAAAGAATATTCAAAATATACGGCCACTTCTTGAACAATCGCACCACCCTTTTCATCTTTATCTGCAGCAATTTCAATGGCTGTGATTAAATTTTCTTTCCCATCGGTACGAATAGTACCAATTGGCAGTTGAGAACCTGTTAAAATCACTGGTTTTCTTAATCCTTGCAACATGAAACTCAATGCTGAAGCTGTAAACGCCATGGTGTCAGAACCATGTAAAATAACAAAACCATCGTATTGTTCGTAGTTTTCAGCAATGATATCTGCCATTTTCGTCCATGCTTTCGGATCCATTTCCGATGAATCAATCGGATGATCAAAACTAATGGTGGTAAGTGCAACATTTAAACGATTGATTTCAGGTACGTGTTCGTGCATGTGTTTGAAATCAAAGCTGATTAATTGACCTGTTTTAGGGTCATTTATCATGCCAATCGTACCTCCAGTATAAAGCATCAAAATAGATGGTTGCGCCATATAGTTGTTCGTTTAAAGAAAAATCAAAGCTACGTTATTAAAAATAAATGGCCTCAAAAAAAGTAAAAATTGTTTGAAAAGAGAGTGTTCAGCCATTAAATAAGTATTACTACATAGACATAACTACGCCAGTACTTGTATATTGGAGTAGTATGAATAAAAAAAATAAAAACTTCTATTATTCTGATGTTTCTTTGTATCGATTAACATAGAGTGGTTTCAAGATAATCAGGTTAGGTTTTAGGTGAAGGGGAAGTAGAGATACTTCCCTTTTGTAGTTCTAGTTTGATTGCTATTAGTTGAAACAAGAATGATTGAAGAATAATCGTGGATTATTGATGAAGAAAAAATTTACAACATTGCAATATTGTAAAGAAAATTAAAGCCTTATTATTTCAACTGAAACAATTTCTCAGCATTTTCTGATGTAATTCTAGCAACTTCCATCAACGAACAATTTTTCACTTCAGCAACTTTTTCTGCAACATGTAATAGAAATTGGCTTTCATTGCGTTTTCCTCTGTGTGGTGTCGGTGGCAAATAAGGTGCGTCTGTTTCTAATACTAATTGCTCGAGGGGAATTTCAGCTAAAACGGTTGGTAATTCGCTCTTTTTGTAAGTTAAGACGCCACCAATTCCAAGGTAAAAACCACCATACGATTGAATTTTATGTGCTTGTTCAAGTGTGCCAGTAAAACAATGGAATACACCCCTTAAAGTTGCATCATTCAATTCATCAAGGATTTCGAAAATTTCGTCAAATGCTTCACGCGCATGAATAACAATAGGTAAATTCAACTCTTTAGCCCACTCAATTTGAATGTGAAAAGCTTTTTTTTGTTCTTCAATAAATGTCTTGTCCCAATACAAATCCATTCCGATTTCCCCTACTGCGTAATTCTTTTTTTCAAAAAGTGCTTGTTTAATCTGCGCCAAATCGTTTTCCCAATTTTCGTTGACATATCCAGGATGCAGACCCATCATTGGAAAACAATTTAGAGGGAATTCCGCACATAAACTATACATGGGCTCAATAGATGCAACATCAATATTTGGTAATAAAAGTGTTTTTACTCCAGCTTTGATAGCATATTCAACAACCTCTGTTCTATCAGTATCAAATTCACTGGAATAAAGATGCGTGTGTGTGTCAATAAAATACATGATTTAAAAGATAGAAAGTGACAATCCGATTTGAAAAAGGTTCAATTTCACACTTGAAGGATGTGAAAAAACAGGATTAAATTGATACGATGCAAACATTGCCCAATTGCGGATACCAATTCGCGCATGAGCAGAATAAATGAAACGATTCACATCGCCAAAATTAGAATTAGTCTCCACGTATTGACCATTTTCATCATTACGTGTAGCTTTCGAATATACATTCAATTGATATCCGATTTTACCTCCTAAATGTACTTTAACATGTTTCCATCCTTTTGTCCTAAAACGCAATTCTAGAGGAATAGAAAGCGAATGTCCATTGAAACTTTGATCATTAAAATAGACAGTTGAAGGAACATTTCCAAAAAATGTTTGGTTGGAATAGGTATAAAACTTCATCGATGGATCGTGAACGATGTGTGACCAAGTATGGGCAATACCTGTACCAATTGAAAATTGATTATTGGCATCCATTGGAATATCGAAAAGTAAATTAGTGGTGATTCCAATTGAATTCCATCGGTTAGAAAAAGTAGCTTGATCTCCGTTCCAAGAATTGTAACCTACATCAAAAATGAGTCGATCGTATTTGCGAATAGCAGCAAATTTAACTGGTTTAAACCCATTGAAATACCAAAATATTCCTGGTCTGTGACGAGAAATCAATGTTGAATCTTCTGGCATTGATACAACTTGAAAAGCACTGAAAAAGAAAATAGTAATGAAACAAAATTTAATCATTCCCCGCCAATTTTTTTTCCCAATTCCAAGCGTGAATGATTGCATCTTCAACCGTAAAGTTGGCCTTCCAATTCAATAAATCATTTGCTTTTTTAGCGTTAGCAAAAATTTCTACCACATCACCTGGACGACGCTCCCCAATTTCCCAATTTAATTTTTGGTGCGTATTCGCTTCAAACAAGTCAACGATTTCTTTTACACTTGTTCCTTTGCCTGTACCAATATTGATTGCCTCAAACAATGGGTTTTCTGTATTTCCAAGCAAGTTCAATGCAGCAACATGCGCATTCGCTAAATCTGAAACATGAATGTAATCACGAATGCATGTGCCATCAGGTGTTGGATAATCATTCCCAAAAACAGTTAATTTCTCACGTTTTCCGATTGCTGTTTGAGTAATATAGGGCAATAAATTGGATGGTGTTCCTATTGGAAATTCACCAATGTTTGCAGATGGATGTGCGCCAATTGGGTTGAAATAGCGAAGATTGATACATTTAAATTGTGGGTTCTGTGCTTGCACATCTACCAAAATTTGTTCGCCAATCAATTTCGTGTTACCATAAGGAGAATTTGCTTTCGATAAGCGCGTCACTTCGTCGACTTCTTTCAAACCATCTGGTTCTCCGTAAACTGTACAAGACGAAGAGAAAACAAAATTATTAACTTGATATTTCAACGCTAATTCACAAATTGTTACTAAGCCTTGCAAATTGTTTCTATAATATTTCAAAGGGTCAACCACCGATTCGCCAACCGCTTTGTATGCTGCAAAATGAATAATACCGTGGATGGTATGATTATTAAAAATAGGTTCTAATGCAGAAGCGTTGCAAACATCAACTTGATAAATAGTAGGACAAAATCCTAAAATGTCAGTTAAACCAGCTATTACTGTTTGATTTGCATTTCTGAAATCATCAATAATAATCGGATGAAATCCTTTTTGAACCAATTCTACAATGGTGTGTGAACCAATATATCCCGCTCCACCTGTAACTAAAATTGTTTTTTTATCCATTTTAAACTTTCAATCCTTTTACAACTCTGTCTTTACGTTTTGTTTTTTGTAGTTTTCTCATTTTCACTAACAAATACGTATTGCCTGTAAATGATGAAATGTAAAACGTTTCTTCTCCGTATACAATTTTCCCACCTTTATCAGCAGTCCATTCGGCTGACATGTAGTATTTCCCATTGGTTTGGTTGGGACGAACATTGAAGTACAATACTTTACCTGTTCCCATTTCAAAACGAATACCCGTCTCTCCATTTGGTCCAAAATCTTCGAAAATACATTTCGTTTGAGCAGGAATAATAATTCTATTTGAATTTCTGTTTGAACTTGTCACCAATGCACCATCTCCGCTAGTTTCTTGATTTTGAGAAGATTTACTTTTCTCTAAAATAATGGTTGCAGAAGTATAAAACTGAACTTTTTTTAATTGCTTGTTCGAATCCAAACTAAAATCTTCACGAACTTGATTCGTGTAAGGAACTTTCATTCCGCAGCTTACGGCAAACAATCCGATCACAAAAATTAAGGTATATTTCATAATGCTATTTTTTTACAAATATAACCAATTTGCTTGTTGAAAAAGTTAAAAATACTTTGATTTTTAAGTCCACTGCATATCAAACTACGAATAGAAAAGATTAACTTTGCAAACCAAAAAAATAAAACAATGAAAATTTTTATCGAAACATTTACTTTTAATGGCTTTCAAGAAAATACAGTTGTTTTATACGACGCGTTGAAAAACTGTGTGATTATCGATCCTGGATGTTATACCCGCGAGGAACAACAAGCTCTTTTAGAGTTTATCTCAGCAAATGATTTAAAACCAATTGCTTTGTTAAACACGCACGCTCACATTGATCATGTATTGGGAAACGCCTTTGTTCAACGCACATTTGAAATCCCCTATTATTTGCATAAATTAGACTTACCAACCTTGAATTCTGTTAGTAATTATGCACATTTATATGGATTTGAAGGATATGAAATATCACCAGAACCAACACATTACCTAGAAGATCAACAACATCTAGTTTTTGGTGGAATTGAATTAAAGGTATTGTATACTCCTGGACATGCTCCTGGTCACGTTGTGTTTTATAACGAAGAAAATCAATTTGTTATCAATGGAGATGTGCTATTCAACGGTAGTTTTGGTCGCGTTGATTTACCTGGAGGTGACATAACGATATTAAAAGAGAGTATTTTCAACACACTGTTTAAATTGCCTGAAGATACGGTAGTCTATTGTGGTCACGGACCAACCACATCGATTGGTCAAGAGAAAAAAACGAATTACATCTACAATTTCTAAGTTTGATTATTGGAATAAATACACGTTTTTTATTGACTACCAAAATGGAAGGTTTTGGCTGGTATACGTATGAAGTATGTAAACGATTGGTTGCACAACATCCTGAACATCAATTTGTGTTTTTCTTTGATCGTCCTTTTGATACTAAATTTATTTTTAGCGAAAATGTAAAAGGAGTAATTGTTTCACCTCCAGCTCGACACCCGTTTTTACATGCGATTTGGTATGAATTTTCGTTGAAAAAAGCGTTGAAAAAATATAAAATTGATGTGTTTTTTTCGCCTGATGGGTATTTATCATTGGGTGCTAAAATTCCACAAATTGGTGTGATACACGATATCAACTTTGAACATTATCCGAAAGATCTACCCTATTTTTCGCGCACCTATTTACGCTATTTTTTTCCAAAATATGCGCGAAAAGCAACTAAAATAATTACAGTTTCAAACTATTCAAAAGCGGATATTCAGCAAAAATATGGTATTGATGCTTCTAAAATTACAGTTGCGTGGAATGGCGCATCTGAATTGTTTAAACCCATTGCTGAAGAACTAAAAAGTGAAACAAAATTAAAATATAGTGACGGCGAACCCTATTTTATTTTTGTAGGAGCTATCCATCCTCGGAAAAATGTCCAACGTTTGATTAATGCTTTTATTCAATTCAAGCAATCCAACAATTCAACAACGAAATTACTGATAGTCGGGACATCACTTTGGAAAGACTCAAAATGCCAATTATCAATCCCTGATGAATATACTAAAGAAATCATATTTACTGGACATTTACCTCTTGAAAACTTGGCGAAATTGATGGCTAGCGCTTTAGCCTTGACATATGTTCCATATTTTGAAGGATTTGGGATACCTTTATTAGAGGCAATGCAATGTGGTACTCCAATTATTGCTGGAAATTTAACATCGCTTCCTGAAGTTGCTGGTTCGGCTGCTTTGTATTGTAATCCGTTCAATATAGCTGAAATTACAGAGAAAATGAACCAATTGGAACAATCAAACGAACTTCAACATCAATTGCGCACAGAAGGCTTAAATCGCAGTCAATTATTTAGTTGGGATCACTCAGCTGCAATTGTTTGGAAAGAAATTAAAGCTACTTTTTAAAACTAAATTTTGCTGATTTAAAAAATTATTTTTAATTTGGCGTATGAAAATCACAAAACTAAATGACGATTCGTCTTGGTTGATTGATTTTACTGAGACCACACTAATGATTGATCCTTGGTTTACACCTTATCAAATTGACATTGCTCCGTGGTTCAGTACTCAATACCATAAAACGAATCAACCAGCTGTTTCAGAAATCAAAACACCTGATTATATTTTTATATCTAATCCATTTACAGATCATTGTAATAAAGAAACTTTGGTACAATTTGACAAATCTATACCTATAATTGGCACAAAAAAAGTAGTCAATAAAATCAAAAAATGGGGTCATTTTGAAACATATATTTTAATTGAAAATGCGCCTTATCAGATTCAATTAATTAAAGGAGGTTCAATGTTTGATTTAGTTCACAATGCTTTCCATATACAACATGGAAGCGCTTCCATTTTATATGCCCCTCATGGCTCTAAAGCAACCAATATTCCAAAAGCTGCTGTATTAATAACAACGACTACACGTTACCAATTACCTTTCTTTTTAGGTGGAAAGATAAATTTAGGATATTCAGCAGCAATAAAATTATTGCGAAAATCTAAAAGTGCAGTTTTACTGTCCACGCATGATGAACAAAAAGTTGGGAAAGGAATCGTTGAATTACTCGCACAAAAAAAATACGTGAATACAAACAATGTCAACACGAAAATAAAATTTCTACAACAAGGCGAAACAATTTCATTATAACAAAAAAGGCTGATTCTATGAATCAGCCTTTAATTTTCTATTTAAAAACGCATTACGCTTCTGTTATTCTGTAACTTTCTACTGAAGGACACGAACATACTAAGTTACGGTCTCCAAAAGCATTGTCAACACGACGAACAGGTACCCAATATTTAAACTCTTTCAAATAAGCTGCTGGATAAACAGCTTCTTGTGGAGTGTAAGGGTAATTCCAATCCATATTGATAATACAATCAGCTGTATGCGGTGCATTTTTCAATAAATTGTTTTCTTGTCAGCATGGCCATTTTCAATTTCTGCAATTTCCTTGCGAATTGTTTTCATAG
>JAGNZC010000088.1 GCA_017984635.1 Crocinitomicaceae bacterium | reverse complement strand
GAATTCTGTTGGGCTTTTAGTTATTATCTTGTACTTTTAAATCTTTATTGGGCAGCGGTTCCGGGCTGGACATTCAATGAATTCCCCACCTGCAGCAATACCTGCCCGTTGTACGCTATTAAAGAAAATCCCTCTTTAATGAAAATTTTTTCGGTATATATAATACTTCTAAGTTTCACTACTTCTTGCTCATTTGGCGTGCCTGAATCAACAAAAGAAGAAAAGCTAAAAGTCTTTCAAGAATCAAAATTTGACAAGGGTTTGCTGAATGACTTGTCGTCTTATGCGACTTTGTTGAACTCAATCCTTCCAAATTTAGATTCAATCATAAAATATGACAATGGTAAAGAGTATGGTAGTAAACTTGATAGTATTTTCCATTTAATTGAAACAGGAAAATTAGTAATCTCGAAAGAAAAGGGGAAGACTTTAATCCGCTTTGACATCAATCGTTATAAGCGACAAAATAGAATTATTGAATGTCACTTTCTATACTGGCATGAAGATGCTGAATTTGAAATTAAAGACAATTTTTCTTTTTTTAAGGACACAACATTAGACAAAAATTTCGTATACAGAATTGGCATTGCGACAGATAATAGTGGATGGTAAACAGCGTACAACATTGGTATTGCCAATAGTGGGACTGGACGGAAGTACAATCGGCGACAGTAAAAATCCAGGCTTCAGTTCGGGCGGGACAAACAACGGTGATCCTTTAATCTTAACTTCATCAAAATAATTTCAATCAGCAGTTGATCCCGGCGGACGGAATTCTAATTCCCCACCATCGGCAATACCTGCCCGTTGCATGCAATTTTAAATGACAGTTACCCTTCAACATAATGACTTGACGATTGAGCTCTCTGATGACTCTGCATTTAATCAAACAGCAGACAGTCCGACAAGTTATGACAAAGTCGTCCAAGCAGACAAAGACATACAATATTCGCCAACCTCACAACATGCTATAAAAATATTTAAGGACAATAATTTTATTTGTAGTGCCATTATTTTGGCAACTGGCGGCGGGACGGGAGTTCATAGCGACTCAGCATTAATTGATGACGACAACTTAATTATCCGCTGTTGCAATAAGTTATTCAGCTTAAGTCTGCCAAACTTAGAAACAAATTGGGTGACAGAACCAGATTGGGCAACATGCTTTTCAATTCATAAGTATCAGGGCACTTACATTTCTCATGGAGAGACATCAATTACAAGAATTGACAAATCAGGCAAAATACTTTGGAGTTATGGCGGAGCAGACATTTTCGTTTGCCTTTACGAAGGCAATCCTTTTGAAATGCATGACACATATATTGCATTGACAGACTTTAATGGTAGTACATATAGAATTGACTACGATGGAAATTCACTTGATTACCAAAAATCCGATTATCATAAGCAAGAGCCTATTACTGTATTGATGAAACCTCAAAAACAATGGTGGCGATTTTGGTAGTTTTTCATCATCCGTGGCAAAACTGCATGCAACATTGGGTTTTGTGCAAGTGTGGCTTGACAAACTAACATCAACATTTTGCAAATCCAGGCTGTGGTTCGGGCTGGACAAACATCTTTGAGCTTTAGTTCTTAACTTCAACTTTATATTTTCAATCAGCAGCGGCTGTGGGCGGACGGAATTCTAATGCCACACCTGCACAAAGCCCTGTTCGTTGGCAGTAATTTAACCCCTCATCACATAGACACCTTATGACAAAGGAAGAGTATAAACAAAAATTTACACCAGACGATGCAGTTGGTTGGTTGGCAATTGACAAAGAATTTGAACGACTGTATCCAAATCAAAAACCTAAACATTATGGAACAGTAATAAAATATATGGTTGGCGGCGAAGAACCTTTAGATGGACAAAGTATTTACGAAAGCAAAAATCAAATAGACCATTTTCATATTGTCAGCTATGGATTTACAAACCTTTATTACGATGAAGAATGTGCCGGACAAGAATTTAGTAATTGGGGATTTGAATTAACTTTTAGAATCAAGAGAATAAATAACGAAGTTGCTTCTGACCAAATTTGGGCTTTGAATCTCATGCAAAATTTGGCGAAATATGTTTTTAACAGCAACCAATTGATTGATGAATGTCACACAATTAACGCTAACAGTTCTATTAGAGTTGGATATGAATCAGACATCACAGCATTACTTTTTGTAAATGACCCTGAATTACCAGTTATTGACACACCACACGGAACAGTTCAATTTTTGCAAATATTTGGACTGACCACAAAGGAATATGCAGACCTTAAACTAAATCCAAACGACAATAGAGGAATAGAATTAATCGAAAAAATCAGACTTGAAAATCCATTATTTATAACCGACTTAGACAGAAAATAAACTACTGCCAACATTGGGTTTGGCGTTATTGGGGCAGGACGTTGTTTTATCTTCATCTTCAGCAACATGGCAGCAGTTGTTTGGACTGAACGTTTTTCAATTTGGCTTTTAGTTGTTAACTTCAACTTCATATTTTAATTGGACTTCAGTTCCGGGCGGACGTTTTTCAAATACCCCAACAACGCCAAGCCCTGTACGTTGTGTGTAACCATTTGACGACACTACTTTCATCAGCAGACAATTAATTATGAGCGACCATAGCATTTCAATTGTACCAAGGCAGTCTGCGTACCCTGACAAAGAAATTAAAGCAAAAGAAATATTGGAT
>JAGNZC010000056.1 GCA_017984635.1 Crocinitomicaceae bacterium | reverse complement strand
AAGTGTCACTTCAGCATCTGCTGGATTTGGGTACAAATTAACGCCATTCATTTGCGGTGTTTCATTGATACCTGAAACAACATTATCAGAAGGTGATCCAGCATAAATATTAATGTTATCAATGTACATGTTATTCCCTCCATTTCCTTCAAATTTGAATTTATAACGGAAATTTTCAACCCAATAAGCCGAAGTAACATTCGTCATGTGAACAGTTGTCCAATCCTCTGGTGTAGAAGGAACCCATGGAGATGGAACAACTATAGTAGACAATTGACTTCCCGTTAACGTTTTACGTTGTTGCCATGATACACCACAATCACTAGATAAATATACTTTCAACGATTCAAAATTTGCTGTAGCCTTTTTACGGTATGAAAAACGGAAACTCAAAGTAGCAGATGAAGTAATAGAAGATAAATCCACTGCCGCAGAAATTAGTTCATCTGTTTGACTACCATTTGAATTGTAATTGTTTAAATATGCAGACTTAGCAGAAGATAACCCTGTTGTGCCTGCTTCAAATTGAATAAAATCAGAAGGATTAACAACTTCCCAATTCGGGGTATTCGATAAATTGGTATAATTTTCAAAGGTTTCTAAGAACGGTAAATTGCCAAATTTAGGCAACACATGAATGTATTGTGTTTTCGTTTCCGTTTGCGTTGTTGTACCATCAGTTGCCGTTAATGTTACTGAATAAATCCCAGGTGTATCATAACTAACAACTGGATTTTGTGCAGTGGAAGTTGCAGGCGTTCCGTTTTGGAAAGTCCACGACCAACCTGTTGCAGCGTTGTATGTTGCATCAGTAAATTGCAATTGTTCACCGACACAAATCGATGTTTTACTTACTGTGAAATCTGTTTTACATAAATTTACATTCCCATCTGCGCCAGTGGCAGCTAGATTTGAAGCCGTCCATAAGTTATTTCTACCTGAAATAGAAGATGTTAGTGCGTTACGCATACGTGTTTTTTGTCCGGTGGTAAACATCTTAGAACAATACGAATAATCCATGTAGTTTTCTACATTATCACGCATTGGGAATCCCCAATAGTTATCGTCAGAATTACAAGTGTTAGAATTAATTGCACAAGCTGTAACACCGATACAATTCGGGGTATCAGTGATAGCGTCATCTGTAGAACAACTTGCAGTATTTCCTGGGCTATTGTTTCCTCCCCAAGTATGATCTAAGTTAAACCAATGACCGCATTCATGCGTTAATGTTCTACTTGTATTCAATGAAGATGTTCCAATTGAACCTACGTAATTATGCAATACCCAAATACCACCGCTCGACATGTTAGTCCCTTGCCATCCGCCAGGTTTATAGGTGTATCCTGCAGCGCCTCCAATATTACCACATATAAAAATATTCAAATACTTGTTGCTTGCCCATTCTCCTTGAAACACATCGTTACCAGCTTTCACCGCTGCAACTTGATCACCGCCATCACTTCCTTGGTAACTTAGAGGAGAATACGTTCGTGTAATTCCTTTAAAACAAGCCCCATTTGGTGCTTTTGTTGCCATCACAAATTCTACTTCAATATCTGCAGGCATACCTTGAAAATCTGGGTGCACATTATTTGCATCCGCATTTAATTTTCGGTAATCTCTGTTTAAGATATATAAAGCATCTTTGATTTGTGCATCGCTAATATTCTCAACACCATTCATATGCAATACGTGAAAAACAATTGGAATTTTGTAGATAACTCCTTTCGAAGTTGATGAATTTAAAGCCTCATGTTGGCGAATTATTTCATCGTTTTGTAAACTTTGAACATACGCTGGATTGGCTAAATTTTTAACATGCAATTTATGTTGGTGGCAGTATTCAACTGATTCACCATCACGCGCATTTGTAGCGTCAAAAAACGTAGCTTGTGAATTGACCATCAATGCATTAAACACAAAATAAATGAGTATAAAAAATACAGATTTGTTCATAATATTGTTTTGAGTGTTGGATTAACGGCGCAAAATACGAAATGGTTCATAGAATAAAAAATTTCTTAGTGAAATTTTAATATTCTTTTAAGGTTTGAACAACTTTATCTTCTTTAGAATTAGAAATAAAACGACTTATTTTCAACGCAATTTCTTCAGCTGAAGACAATTCGTTTGATTCTTTCAATTGCACAAAATTAGAATGACTAGAAAAATCATTGGAGGATGCCCCGCGAATTTTTTCTTGCATCGGAGTATCAATCACTCCCGGCGCAACAGCATAAACCTTTACCGATCTTCCACGTTCCTTTTCTTCCAATTGAATGGTTTCTGAAAAACGATCAAGCGCAATTTTAGAAGCGCAATAACTAGCCCAAGCAGGAATTGCTCTGTTAGCTGCTCCAGAACTAATATTGACAATCGTTAAAGGTGTCGCTATCGGATATTGTTGAAGAAATTGTTGACACAACAGCATTGGCGCAGTCGCATTAATCGTCATAACCTGCTCAATGTCCGATTCTTCTTGCTCACTGATGCGTTGAATCGCACCAATTTGTCCAGCATTATTAATCAAAATTGCTTCTGATAAAGAACGATCAAATTGAACTGCTTTTACTGCGTTCAAATCCGCTAAATCAAGTGAAATAAACGAAAAAAGTGGATCTTGCAATGAATGACTCCTCCCAATTCCTGTAACAGAATGACCTGCCGCTAAATATAATTTAGCCAATGCTTCTCCAATGCCAGAAGATACGCCTGTTATGTATATATGCATGTGTTTATAATTAAAAAAGCTCCCAAAATTGAGAGCTTTTTAATAAGAATAGAATAAATTATGCTAATGCGTTTTTCAAATCGTCAATTAAATCTTCTACGTCTTCAATTCCAACGCTTAAACGAATCAACGAGTCAACAACTCCTGTTTTTTCACGCACTTCTTTTGGAATAGAGGCATGCGTCATTGTTGCTGGGTGACCAATTAAAGATTCAACTCCTCCCAACGATTCTGCCAAGGCAAACAATTCTAATTTTTTTACGATGGCTAAAGCATCTTCCAATTGATTTCCTTTCAATGTAAATGAAATCATTCCACCAAATCCGCGCATTTGCTCTTTTGCAACTTCGTGGTTCGGATGCGAAGTGAAACCTGGCCAATATACGTTTTCGATTTTTGGATGCGTAGCTAAAAAGTGAGCGATTTTTTCACCATTTTCACAATGTCTTTGCATACGCAAGTGTAAGGTTTTGATCCCTCTTAATACTAAAAATGAATCCATTGGTGCTGTAACTGCTCCCGATGAATTTTGGATTCGGTACATTTCTTTTGATAACTCCTCATCGTTGCAAACCAACGCGCCCATTACAACATCCGAGTGTCCGCCCAAGTATTTCGTTACTGAATGCATTACAATATCAGCTCCTAAATCTAACGGATTTTGTAAATATGGTGTCGCAAATGTATTATCTACCGCCAACAATGCATTTGCTTTTTTAGCAATTTGAGCCATGGCCTTGATATCGATAATATTCATCATTGGATTTGTTGGTGTTTCTACCCAAATCAATTTGGTGTTAGCATTTACCAACGCTTCTACAGCAGCTGGATTTTGCATGTCAACAAAGTGAAATTTGATGCCATATTTTGCGAAAATTGTATTGAAAATTCGGTATGAACCTCCGTAAAGATCGCTAGTAGAAATCACTTCGTCGCCAGGATTCAACATTTTTATTACACAATCTATAGCTGCTAAGCCAGAACCAAAACAAGCGCCATAATTTCCGTTTTCAATGGCTGCAATGTTTTTTTCAAGTGCATGACGTGTAGGATTTAACGTACGTGAATATTCATACCCTTTGTGATTACCAACTCCGTCTTGAACATACGTTGATGTTTGGTAAATTGGTGTCATAATTGCGCCCGTTGCTTCGTCAGGATGAACCCCTGCGTGGATGGCTTTTGTTCCAAATTTCATATGTGTGCTTTTTATTTCTTTGTGTACAAAAATAGCATCATTTCACTACAATCCTAGCAGTTTGACGTGTTTTCTGTTCCAAAATAATTTCTTTGTTTTCAGTAACGCGATCAATCGTCGCTTGGTCGTAATGACGTATGGTAATTAAGGTTAATCCTTCATTGAATTTCACCGAATAGGTATCTTTAAAAAGCTCCAATACTTGATCAATGTTAATTTTAGAGCGATCCATCAAAATCGAAAAATCCAAGGCTGAGTTTTGCATTAAGTTGATTTTAGCATTGATTTTCGACAAGCGATTAAAAATATCACTTAAATTTTCTTCTACAATGAATGAAAAATTTGTGGTTGTAAACGAAAATAAAACTTGGTCATTTTTGAAGATAAAGGATGGAATTAACGCGTCTTTTTCGGCATTTTGCTGAATGATTGTTCCCGGTGCAGTAGGATCTAAAAAGGATTTTACATACAACGGAATTCCTTTATTTTGAAGCGGTTTAATTGTTTTTGGATGAATCACTGAAGCGCCGTAATACGACAATTCAATGGCCTCTTTGAAGGAAATTTGGTCTAATTTTACAGTGTTTTCAAAATACTTTGGATCAGCATTCAACATGCCAGGCACATCTTTCCAGATTGTTACGCTTTCGGCATTGGTACAATATGCAAAAATTCCAGCTGTGTAATCAGATCCTTCACGACCTAACGTAGTAGTGAAACCTTCGGGCGTGTGGCCAATAAAACCTTGTGTAACTTGAATGTTTACTTCCGAAAAAAGCGGAATAAAACGTTCTTGAATTAAGCTTTCTGTTTTATTCCAATCCACATTTCCTTCTTGGTAAAGGTGGTCTGTACGAATCAATTTACGCGCATCGGCCCAAACCGCTGGAAAGCCTTTTTCTCTTAAGAAGGCTGCTAAAATGACAGAAGATAACACTTCCCCAATGGAAACAATTTGATCGTATTCAAAACTATAATTATCTGAAAAAGGTTGATCAAAACGCAAACGCAATTTTTCAAAAACAGCTTCCATCTCTGAAAAAACAGCAAAATGACGCTCGTGAAATAATTCTCCTAAAATCGTTTCGTGAAACAAGACCAAATCATCGACTAAAGCAGTGAAAATTTTACGGTCTTTTTGCGCCAAAGCAGTCACAACCTCTTCTAATTTATTGGTTGTTTTGCCCATAGCTGAAACAACAATCGTTAATTTCTGTCCATCGAACAATGAAACAATTTCAGCAACATTGCGAACAGCTGCTGCATCTTTCACAGATGCTCCACCAAACTTAAAAATTTTCATGCCGTTTATTTTGTGCAAAAATAAGGAAAAAAGAAAGTATAAAACGCTAAGTTTTACTGAGAAAAAATAAGAAAGGAAAAATTAACTTAACTCAATTTATCTGTTAGAATACGCATCTCGATTACGGGTGAAATCTTTTCGTATAAAATATTGTAAACAGCATCTACAATAGGCATTTCAACATTGAATTTTTTATTGATTTCCATCACGCATTTTGTCGCATAGTAACCTTCTGCAATCATGTCCATTTCTAATTGAGCCGCTTTTACAGAATATCCTTTTCCAATCATAAATCCAAACGTTCTATTTCTAGAGAATTTAGAATATGCAGTCACCAATAAATCTCCTAAATACGCACTTGATTTCACATCGCGGTGAATTGGACTTACCTCATCAATGAAATTTTCAATTTCTTGAATGGCATTTGAAATTAATACCGCTTGAAAATTGTCACCATATCCTAAACCTGAACAAATACCTGAAGCTAGTGCATATACATTCTTCAAAACAGCAGAAAGTTCAGTTCCAAATAAATCATCAGAAACTGTTGTTTTAATGAAACGACACGCTAATAAATCAGCCATTTCTTCTGCAACACGATCATCTTGACTGGCAATGGTTAAATAAGATAGTCGTTCTAACGCCACTTCTTCTGCATGACAAGGGCCGCAAATAATTCCAATGTTTTTATACTTCGTGCCAAAAGTTTTGTGAATAAAACGCGCTGGAATCGCATTGTATTCAGGGATAATTCCTTTCACAGCAGAAAAAACAATTTTATTGGTCATGATTTCTGATGGAAAACCTTCAAACATTTTTGTTAAAAAAGCAGAAGGTGTTGCGATGATCACAATGTCTACTTCTTGAATGGTAGCGACAAGGTCAGTACTTACTTTGATTTTATCTAAGTCAAATTCAACTGATTGCAAGTAGTTTGGATTGTGACGAAAATTGAGAATGTGATCAACAGCTGATTGGTTACGCATCCACCAATTCACTTGTGGCACATTATTACATAAAATTTTGACCAAAGCTGTTGCCCAACTTCCACCGCCAATGACTGCTATTTTTCGTTGTTTCTCCATGTAGTATCGTTGCACAAATGTAATTATTTTTTTTAAACTCTTTCAAAGTGTCTTTTTTACACTTTTCGCAACATCGGTAATACAATTGTAAAAATTGTTCCACTTTTAGGAGTTGATTGGAAAGAAATCGTGCCGGTATGATTTTCAATGATTTGTTTCACCATTGCTAATCCTAATCCTGTTCCACTACTTTTTGTTGTGAAATAGGGAACAAATAATTTTGATTGCTCATCTGGCAAAATCCCAATGCCATTATCCTCCATCTCAACGTGTAGGCTAGAAGCTTCATTTGTAACACGTATGTTAATACAACCTTGTTTATCCGCTGGTATAGCTTGAATGGCGTTTTTAATTAGATTGTTAAATGTACGAAGCATTTGATCTTTGTCGCCTAAAATTAAAGCCGAAGTAAGTGATAATTCTATCTCAAAATCACAGGTCTCTATGCGATTTACTTCTACCACATTTTCTAAAATAGGAATCAAATCAATTGTTTCCATTTTAGGTGCGGGCATTTTTGCAAAATGAGCAAATTCATTCGCAATGGTCGTCAAGGCGTCAATTTGTTCAATCATAGATTGCGCCACTTTCGTTATTTTCGCTTTTGCATTTGGGTCGTCAGCTTCGAACGTCCGCATTAACTGCTGTGCGCTCAATTTCATTGGTGTCAATGGATTTTTAATTTCATGTGCCACTTGCTTTGCCATTTCTCGCCAGGCAGATTCACGTTCACTTTTAGCTAGCTGATCAGCAGTTTTTTCAAGTTCAAGTAGTTTTCCGTTATATTCTTTTACCAAATCTCCAATTTCATCATCCTTGGCATATGTTAATTGTTGATTGGTTTTATCAAATCGAAGTTTAGAAAAACTGTCTTGTAATAAGCGCAAGGGAGCTGTCAACCAACTTGACAATGAAATAGCTAAAACAACAGAAACAGCCAAAAGCAGCATAAATACATTAATAATGGCTACTAAAAACTGTTGGATTTGATGCTGTAAATCTATTTGTTGACCAAAATGTTGCAGATTTAAAACGCCGAGTAATTTTCCGTTATTCGCATAAAAAGGCAAATAGTTAGATGCGAAATCTAAATTTCCAATTTGTTCATTGTGCATGAATTCGCTTTTAGCCTGATTAAAAAGTGCTTGTTTAGCCATTGGATTGATTTGCTCACTTAATAATCCAGCATGAAATACTTTTGGCCGTGAACTCGCCAATAAAAACCCTTTTGTATCATAAAAGTTAATGTCTGTGGCAAACACTTTCGCTACATTTTGTAAGTAGTAATTTAATTGATTGCCATCAGTAGTTTTATGGAATTGATTTTTATTGGCCCACTTTGATCGCATTTCAAGTTCGACGGAATTCATTTTTTGCCGCATCATCAACTTAGTGAAATCTAGGTATTGATCGCGCATAAAAAGACCACTTCCCCATCCAAATATTAATAACGTCAAAGCAACTAATCCAACCAAAACTAACTGTATTTTTACGGCTAGAGTCAACGTTCTTCTCCACGATTTTGAGGCTCTAAAACGAAATAAAAACGGCGTTAAAAACAACCCGTAAAATGCAAAAAAATAAGAAACCCATGAACCAATTGTTACCCATGAAATGTCTTTACTAGACAAGATTAACTGATCACTTTTTGATTTTTTAAGTACAAAATGAGCGTATTGATCAAAAGAATAGGAGTGAGCACTGTTTTTTTGCCAAGATTTCAAGGCCAAAAAGGTTGTAGGATAATTAAAACGACCATATTTTGTGACCAAACGATTGTTGTGGTATTTTGCAATAGAATAATTTTCTACAGATTCAAACACGTTGGCGTTGGCTGACAATAACAACCTGGGAAAACCAATTTCTTCAGGTATTTTTTTCGACTTTAATACAGCAAAAAATAGCCCCTGCTTCCCACTAGAAGTTAGGATAGGTAATCGAATGATATAACTGATTTGTTGTGTATAGTCTTTTATAAAATAAAGCGTTGAATCAATTTCTGAAAGCTGTCCATGTTGCTTACGAATTGAATTCCATTCATTGGCTAAGTTTTGTTGCCAAGCTGACATGTTAACCAAAGCAAAACCTGAAGTATCAACCAAATTAAAACTTAACTCATATCGTTCCCAAAATTGCGTAAAAATGTTATCTTCTAACTGCTTTTCGATGGTTGAAAATTCAACCGTTTGCGGGGCATTTATTGCTTTTAAAAGCAAAAGTTCTTGTTGGAGTTTTACTTTTACTTTTAGATATTCCAATTCTGCCACAATATCTTGTTCTGAAGCCAATTTATTAGCGACAACTTCGCGTTCAATTACTTCTTTTTTGGAGATAAACGTTGAAAAAGTTATGGCAGAAACCAAGGAAAAAAGAAACAAAAAAATCAAAATGAAACCGACTTGAATGACTCTTCTTTTTTTAAAACAATAAGAAACACCTCCTACCATTAAAATAGTCAAACATGCAGAAGCAACGAGCAATTGAAATCCTATATAATAATCAATAATGGTATAAAGTCCGCAACCAATCAAAGTGTATGCAAAAAGTCTTTTCTGAGTTGTTCCATTCCATTGAAACAATTGTATCACCTCGATTAAGAATAAGAAAAAAGTGTAATACAACAAAGCAATGCTCGCTATTGCGAAAATAGAATATAGATTTAAGGTAAATAATCGATCGATCGCTAATGGAATAGAAGAGTTTTCGATTAAGCCTTTGTTGAGGTAAAGTATAAAAAACCAAGCAGCAAAAAGGAGAATAACTAAACTAATTTTTAGAAGAAGCCGTGAGAAAAAAGTAGGATGTTTAAAGATTAAGTCACAGAGTAGTAAGACTAAAAAATAAAGTAATACAATGGATAATAAATAATCAAAAAAATTGGGAAGCCATTCATTAGTCCCATACAAGGTTGCTTGAAAAGAAAGGATATCATTGAAAACAGAAGCCCAATGAAGTTTTAACATACTTACCCGCACCACAACAACTGCTAGCATTGTGATTAATTTAGCTTGAAATGAATGATGTCGAATTACGCGG
>JAGNZC010000087.1 GCA_017984635.1 Crocinitomicaceae bacterium | reverse complement strand
TGATTTCCCCACAGGAAACATCAAAACGAGAGAAAACAGTACGCTTATCCGTTTGTCAGGAAAATATAAAAATGTAGATGAATTACGTAATTTAGTATTATCAACCAAAAGTGGAATACAAATTCGTTTAGGTGATATTGCCGATGTTCAAGATTCACAAAAAGAAGTAGAAAAAATTGCACGTGTTAATCAAAATAGTGCTATTTTATTGCAAGTTATCAAGCAATCTGATGCTAATGCTGTTGCGGTAAGTGAAGCCATTCAAAAAACAGTGGCGCAACTTGAAACAGATTATAAAACCGATAATGTAAAGCTTAACATTGCCGATGATACTACACAATTTACATTGGTAGCTTCAAATGCTGTAATGAAAGATTTATTTATTGCTATTTTCCTTGTCGCATTTGTAATGTTGTTTTTCCTTCACAGTTTCAGAAATGCATTAATCGTAATGGTTTCCATCCCGGCATCATTGATTGCCACTTTCATCGGAATCTTTTTATTAGGATATACTTTGAATTTGATGAGTTTACTTGGACTATCGCTCGTGGTTGGTATTCTTGTGGATGATGCGATTGTGGTATTGGAAAACATTCACCGACACATGGAAATGGGTAAAAACAAAGTTCGTGCAGCCTATGATGGTGCTTCAGAAATTGGATTTACAGTAACGGCTATTACTTTAGTAATTGTGGTGGTATTTTTACCAATTGCAATGAGTACAGGTTTGGTATCTAACATTATTACACAATTCTGTATGACGGTTGTTATCGCTACATTGTTATCATTATTAGCATCATTTACAATTGTGCCGTGGTTGTTTTCGCGTTATGGAAAATTAGAGCATATTACCAATAAGACATTCTTTGGAAGAATTATCCTTTCTTTTGAAAGTGGTTTGGATAAATTTATACATTGGGTAACCGGAATTTTAGAATGGTCATTAAAATACAAAAAAACGACTTTAGCCATTGTATTGGTAATGTTTTTTGGTTCATTCGGATTAGTTACAGGTGGTTATATTGGAGGCGAATTCTTTGCTAAAATTGATAAAGGTGAATTTATGGTTCAAATTGAGTTGCCAAAAGATGCTTCTGTTGAACAATCTAATTTCATCACACAAAAAGCTGAAAATTATTTAAAAAGCAAAAAAGAAGTACAAGGTTTGATTACTACAGTTGGACAAACGAGTGATGGATTTGGAGGTTCACAAACCACTGTTTATAAATCAGAAATCAAAGTAACGCTGAACGATAAATCTGAAAGAGAAGATAATACTTTCGTCTATGCCGCAAAAATAAAACGTGAACTTGAAAAAACTTTAGTCAATGCTAAAATCAAAACAGTTCCTGTAGGTTTATTTGGAGCAGACCAAGCGCCATTAATGCTTACTGTTACTGGATCATCTCAAAAAGATGCTATGGCATTTGCAGAAAAAGCTGCTGCTGAATTGAAAAAAATCCCAGGAGCTTCAGAAGTGAAATTAACTTCAGAAGACGGAAACCCTGAAATTAATGTACAGGTTGATCGCGATAAAATGTCAGCATTAGGTTTGGATTTAAGCACTGTTGGTATGACAATGCAAACGGCTTTCAATGGAAATACCGATGGTAAATTCCGTGCCGGAGAATATGAATATGATATTAACATCCGTTATGACGAATTCAACCGTTCAAATATTAATGACGTAAGCGAATTAATTTTTGTGAACAATGCTGGTCAACAAATTAAATTATCTCAGTTTGCTAAAGTTACTCAGTCATCAGGACCAAGTTTATTGGAACGTCGTGACAAATCACCGGCTGTAAGTATTGAAGCACAAACTGTTGGTCGTCCTGCCGGTACTGTTGCTGGCGAATGGGAAGCTATTTTCTCAAAAATGGAACGTCCTGCTGGAGTAAACTATGTTTGGGGTGGAGATATGGAAAACCAAACAGAAGGTTTTGGTACATTAGGTTATGCCTTATTAGCCGCTATCATTTTGGTTTACCTAGTAATGGTTGCTTTGTACAACAGTTTTGTAACACCATTTGTGGTATTATTCTCCATTCCGCTTTCATTTATTGGTGCATTGATGGCATTAGCATTAACAAACAATTCTTTGAATGTGTTTACCATTTTGGGTATTATTATGTTGATTGGATTGGTATGTAAGAACGCTATTCTACTTGTCGATTTTGCTAATCATAGAAAAGAAGCAGGAGAAAGTACTCATGACGCTTTGGTACAGGCAAATCACGCTCGTTTACGTCCAATTTTGATGACAACCATTGCGATGGTATTTGGTATGATTCCAATTGCTTTGGCAAAAGGTGCTGCTGCCGAAATGAATAACGGTTTGGCTTGGGTAATTATTGGAGGATTGATTTCGTCATTATTCTTAACCTTAGTTATTGTTCCAGTAGTGTATGCTATTTTTGATAGTATTAAAAATAGAATTCGAAAAGGAAAAGAAGAAACAAACTATGCTGAATTAATCTCAGCCGATTATACTCCAACTGAACTAAGTGAAGATGGATTTACAGCAAAACATAATATGTAATATTTATTAGGTTTTATTGGTTAAACAAAAAAGGAGCTCAGATTTGAGTTCCTTTTTTTGTAGCTAGTCTAGTCTTATTTGTTTACAATAGCCTCTTCTTTCCATGATTTGATAGAAGAAATTCTGCTTTTAGAATAATCTACTTCGCTTAATGTTTTGTTGTTCCAAAAAACCCATTTACCTGTTTTCTC
>JAGNZC010000055.1 GCA_017984635.1 Crocinitomicaceae bacterium | reverse complement strand
AGAAAATTGCGAATCCTTTTTATGAATTTGCTGTATTTGATGCCGACCGCAAGCAACAACTAAACCTCATCAGTATCGAAAGATTTGAGGAACTATTTCCAAAAGATAAGTAAATGAAAGTTGGGGAAAAGGTGTTGACATTGATTGTGCAAAGTATGTTTATCGTGACATTGTACATTGGTGTTTTCGCGGCTAAAGTCATCCCTTTTTTCCTAAGAAGAAAATCTCCAAAAAAGAATACAATTCTTTATTTTGCAGCGTTTTATCCATCAAATGCAGGATATCATTGGCGTGTTGCTGAATGGCAAAAACGATTAATAGAAAACGGATTTGATGTTGTCGTGTTTCGTGCAAGTAAACAAACTGATTTTTTTCAAAAAAATACCATTCAACATATTTTCTTTTTAATTCGTTTTGGTTTCAAACGATTTGGACAAGTTATTCAGTCTCGTCAATTTGAAACGGTTATTGTTCGGCGAGAATTATTAATTTTCAATGACTACGGCAATCTGTTTCTTGATAAATTATTACTGAAATATCACCCAAACGCGGTTTTGGATATTGATGATGATTTATCCGCAGCAAAGAATCAACCAAAAAAAATCACGCACCATTTCGGGAAAATCTGCTTTGAAAATGGCGACAAATTCAATGAAACACTGAAAATATATCGTTATTTCACTGTTGCTTCTCCGAACTTAAAAGAACGGATATTAACTGTCAACACTGCAATTAGTGAGCAAGACATTTTAGACCTGCCAACATGTGTGAATTATAATGAAAACTCTTATACAAAAGAATATACATCTGATAAACCCTTGCAATTTGGTTGGATCGGAGGTGATTATAATTACCCACAATTGGATTTGATTATTCCTGTTTTAGAAAAATTATCAAGTGAATTTCCTTTCGAATTAATCGTGATAGGCGGTAAAAAATATACTACAAAAACTTCGTTTACATCTCATTTTAAAAAATGGTCGTTGACCGATGAAATTGGTCATTTACAAGCTATCGACATTGGACTTATGCCATTAACCAACGATGCTGAGTCGATGGGGAAAGGCGGTTTCAAAATGATTCAATACATGGGATTGGGAATTGTCAGTATTGCAAGTTCTATTGGAATCAACAAGCACATTGTTACGAATGGTTATGATTCATTCTTAGCAAATGACTCAAAAGATTGGGAAACAATTTTCCGTAAAATACTTTCCAATGAAGTCGATTTAACAACAATTGGTGCACATGCACATGAAAAAATAGCAGCAAAGTATTCGTTTACTGCGCACACATCATCACTTATTCAATTCATTCATTATGTGCGGAATAGCGGGAATAATTGATCGATCTTCAGCGCACACTTCGGCAGCAAAAGTGCGAAGCATGTGTGATTCATTGGCGCATCGTGGTCCAGATGGCGAAGGTTTTTGGTCGAGCAATGATGGAACCATTCATTTAGGTCATCGGCGGTTATCCATTATCGATTTGAGCGAAAAGGGTACGCAACCAATGACTTTTAATCAACGATACACCATCACATTTAATGGGGAAATTTACAACTATCAAGCGCTAAAAAAGGAATTAATTGCTGCTGGATATCAATTTTTCTCTACTTCTGATACAGAAATCGTTTTAGCAGCTTATGATTATTGGAAAGAAAAATGTTTGGTTCATTTTGATGGCATGTTTGCTTTTGCTTTATACGATATTGAAACAGAGGAATTATTTTGTGCAAGAGACCGTTTTGGTGAAAAACCATTTTATTATACACTAGTTGATGGTGTTTTTTATTTCGCTTCCGAAATCAAAGCATTTTGGGCAATTGAACTAGAAAAAAAGATCAATAAACACATGATGTATTTGTTTCTTGTAGAAGAATTGGTAGAAAATCCAACGAATACAAAAGACACTTTTTATGAAGGGATTTATCAATTAGATCCAGCCTCTTATTTTTATTTTGGAAAAAACAGTCAGCAACCTGAAGTGAAAAAGTATTGGGAAATTTCCATTGCTGAAGATCAAAACAAGTTGACTTTTGATACGTCTATAGCGCAATTTCAGGAGTTATTCAACAAAGCAGTAGCTTCAAGAACTGTTGCTGATGTTACAGTTGGTTGTTCACTTTCTGGAGGATTGGATTCGAGTAGTATTGTTGCAACAATTGCGCAAACGAACAATTCAGTCCCTACTTTTTCTGCACGATTTGAGGATTTCAAAAAAGACGAAGGAGCATATATCGAATTGGTTTCCAATTATTTTCAAACAAAACAACATAACAAATGGATAACTTCCTCCAATTTTGAGGAACAATTTGAACGTTTATTATATCACCAAGATGAACCTTTTCAATCGGGAAGTATTTTTGCGCAATATTGTGTTTATGAAACAGCTAAAAATGAAGGCGTAAAAGTTGTGTTGGATGGTCAAGGTGCAGATGAATTGTTAGGAGGATATGATAAAGATTTTGCTGTTTATGCACGTGAATTACAAATCAATAACAAAGATTTTCAACAATTTGCAGCTCAAATAAAAGCAAATCATGCAACAACCATTCAGGTAAGAAAAATAGATCTTTTTGCGTTGAAATATCCTAAAACCTTTCAATTTGCTGTCGCATTGAAAAATAAAATTTGGAACAAAGTTCCAACAGGCATAGCCGCCCCATTTCATGCGAAATACGCACCAAACAAACCTGTTTTTTATCGGCATAAAGCGCTAAAAGCGAATTTGAAGTATGAAATGACCGTTCAAGGTTTACCAAAATTATTACGTTTTGCTGATAGAAATGCAATGGCTCACTCTGTTGAAAGCAGGTTGCCTTTTTTATCACCAGAATTGGTTGCGTTTGTTTTTCAATCAAACAGTGAACATTTCTTACATGAAGGATGGTCAAAAGCACTTTTAAGATCCGCTATGAAAAACAATTTACCAGAAAAGATAATTCAACGAAAAGATAAAATTGGGTTTGAAGCACCACATGACAAATGGCTAAAAACAGCTTCTATGCAACGTCGTATTGAACAAAGTCGCAAATTATTAATTGAAAAAGGGTATATAACTGAGAAATATACTGATTCTTGGAAAATAGTAATTGCTGCTTATTATATTTAAGAAATGGAAAAGCGTTTTGCCGTATTATTGAGTGGTCCAATAGACAATGATTACCGTGTTATTAAAACGATAACCTCGCTTTCAACAATTGGTAAGGTTGATTTATATTGTCTCGCTGACCACTATCAGATATTCGCTACCCACAAACAAGTTACTGTTTACCTATTTCAACAGCCAAACACTTTGTTTTCAAAGTTTTTGAGACATAGTTTCTTTTGTTTTGAATTTTCGTTTTTAGCGAAAACAGTTTTAAACAAAGGAAAACATTATGATGTAATTTGGGCAAATGACCTGCCTACACTTTATCCCGCTTCGAAAATTGCACAAACTTTAGGTGCAAAACTCATTTATGATGCGCATGAAATTTATTGTGAAACACTGAATCAATTTTTTCCTCAAAAGTCAACTTTTTTCAAGAAAACAATTTTTCAAGGATTGATAACCATCATGCGTTTGCATGGTTCATTTTTCGAAAAAAAACAAACGCGGAAGGCCGACCTTTTCATTACTGTAAACGATTCAATTAGCAACTATTTCAAAGAGCTGTATGACTTATCTCAGCATCCAACGGTTATTATGAATTATCCTTCGCAAATAAACACTGAAATTACACCATATCCTTTTAGAGATAAATTCAATTGGGCAGCAAGTGATTTAATTTTTTTATACCAAGGAATATTAAATGCCGGACGCGGACTGCCTGTTTTGATTGAGTTGTTTAGTAAATTATCGAAAAGATACAAACTAGTTATACTTGGAAATGGTGGATTGGAAAAACAATTAAAAAAAGCAGCAGCACAAAAACAAGCTACGAACATCGTTTTTTTCGATTTAGTTCCATTGAATGAGTTGCCAAGTTACACTGCTGGAGCTGATGTTGGTTTCAACTTACTTGAACCATTAAATTTAAGTAAACAAATGGCATCGCCAAATAAATTATTCGAATACATTCAGGCAGGTATAGCAGTTATTGGCAGTGATACGATTGAGAATAAAAAAGTGATTTCAGCAACTAATATTGGACTTGTTTCGGCTACTTCGGTTACTCAACTAGAAGCGACAATTGATTTGTTAACGAGCGAAAAACTCAATGAATTTAAACGCAATTGCAGGAAAATTAGCTCCGATTATAGCTGGGAAAATCAAGAAGAAACGTTAATTACAACCATTCAAAACATAATCAATGGAAAAACAACGTAAGGTATTAATCCTCGCGCATGATTTCCCTCCTTATGTATCTGTAGGAGGATTACGTCCATATAGTTGGATGAAATACCTGCCAGTATATGATATTCATCCCGTTATTGTCACGCGCAATTGGAACGACGAGCAAACAGATCCAAATAGTTTTATTCGAGCTTCAACAATTCAAACTGTTGAACAGCTTAATGAGGAGGGTCACACATTAATTAAAACACCATTTCGTCCAAACTTTGCGCACCGTTTGTTACTTAAAAAAGGGCCGTCGCACTACCGAATTTTACGTCAATTTTATTCTTTGATGATGGAATTGCTTCAGTTTTTCCTTCCTGTAGGAACTAAAAGACCCATTTACTGTGCCGCAAAGGATTATTTAAAGACGCACAAAGTTGACATGATTATTGCAACAGGTGAACCATTTGTACTTTTTCATTATGCGAAAAAATTAAGTGCTGAATTTGGTGTGCCTTGGATTGCCGACTACCGAGACCCATGGTGTGAAGATATGCGCATTCAACACAACCTGTTTTTACCGACTATTTATCGCGCTATTGAAAAAAGAACAGTAAAAACAGCTCGAGCTATTACAACTGTTTCTGAATTTTTAGTATCGCAATTAACAGACATTCATGGTCCAATCAAAACTAAAATCATAACAAATGGATTTGATGAAGAAAATTTTGAAAATTTGAGTTCAATTGATGAAAGTCAAAAACTTAAAATTGGCTTTAATGGAACTATTTTTCCATGGTATCCCATTTTGTCATTACTAAAAACTTTAAATAAGTTATGGAAAGATCACGCTATCAATTTTGAATTAAACCTTACAGGTATTTCACACCAAGATGAAATAGCATCAATGATCAAAAATGATTTTTCATCCATAACGGAGTTTGTTCACTTTTCACCAGCAATTGAAAACAAAATATTTGTTCGTGAGATGTCCAAAAATAACATTTTGATTTTATTCAATTCATTTGAATTAATGGGGACAAAGATTTATGATTATCTGGCAATGAATCGCAAAATACTATTGTTGTACACGGATGATGATGACGCCAATAAATTAAAACAAACATTTTATCCAACAGCATTAACCGGTGAATTCTCAAACAGTTTACAGGCAGATTTATTGAAAAAAACGAACAGCGGTATAGCGGTGAAAGACGCTGATCAACTATTGAACGTTTTGATACAATTAAATGAAGAACTTTTGACAACTGGGGAAATTGCTCATACTCCGTCGGCAATTGAGGAATACTCCCGAAAAAATCAAGCAAAAAAACTGGCAGATTTTATCAAAACCAACATAGCATGAGTCAAGAAATTGTGATCGTCGATTACCAAACTGGGAATATGAATTCTGTCGCAAAAGTATTACAGCGCTTGAATACTGTTCATGTAAGCATTTCGAATGATATAGGCAAGATTCGTTCTGCGGATAAACTTATATTACCAGGTGTTGGACATTTTGGCAAAGCAATGGAAGCATTAACACAACTTGGATTAGTGGAAACACTCAATAATCATGTATTAATACAGAAAAAACCGGTATTAGGAATTTGCTTGGGCATGCAACTAATGGCAACTTCAAGTGAAGAAGGCAATTGTGCGGGTTTGAATTGGGTTCCAGGACATGTGAAGCGCATGCAAACAACCAATTCGCTGCGCTATAAGATACCGCATACTGGCTGGAACACATTAAAACAACAGTATCAAAGTCCAATTTTAGAGATGATTGCACCTGATGACGAATTTTATTTTGTACATGCTTACCATTTTGAAGTTGATGATGCAGCACATGCCTTATGCTCAACAAGCTACGAACATGAATTTGTGTCAGGTGTTGAAAACGAGCATATCATTGGCGTGCAGTTTCATCCGGAAAAAAGCCACGACCAAGGTTTACAACTTTTTCGAAATTTTATAAATCTGTAAATTGTTATGTACCGACCACGAATCATTCCAGTATTGTTGTTGCAACAGAATGGACTTGTCAAAACAACCCGATTTAAATCACCAGATTATATTGGTGATCCCATAAATGCCGTTCGACTATTTAACGAATTCAAAGCAGATGAACTTGTTTTTTTAGACATTCATGCAACCAAGGAAAACCGATGTGTTTCTATTGAGTTAGTCCAATCCATTGGTGCAGAGGCGAACATGCCGTTTGCTGTTGGAGGAGGAATCACCTCATGCGCAGCGATCAAACAGCTTATTCAAGCAGGGGCAGAAAAAGTGATAATTGGCAATGCGGCTATTGAGCGGCCAGAATTTGTTGCAGAAGCCGCGCAACAATTTGGTTCTTCAACAATAACTATTTGTATTGATGTTATGAAAACACTGTTCGGGAAATCGATCGTATATCAGCATGCGAAAAATAAAAAAACAGGACTTGATCCAGTCGGGTTTGCACAATTAATGGAGAAAAAGGGTGCTGGAGAACTCATCATTCAATCGGTTGATAAGGATGGAACAATGAAAGGGTATGACCATGAACTGATTCATCAAATTAGTTCGAAAATCAACATTCCAATTGTAGCTTTAGGGGGAGCTCAATCAGTAGAAGATATGAAAAAATTATACGATAAATCATTTGTTTCAGGACTTGCTGCAGGTAGTTTGTTTGTTTATCATGGTCCGCTAAAAGGTGTCTTGATAAATTATCCCGATTCAAAAACAATTTTTCAGTAAATAATCATTAGTTTCGTTTTATAATACTGCCATAATTAATGAATTTGGAATTAGCTTACGTACAATGCAAACGCTGTGTCATGGACACTACAGACCCTGACATCACATTTGATTCAGAAGGAAACTGTAATCATTGTTCGTCGTTCATATCTCATATATCACAAGAAAAAAAAATAATATCGCTTCAGAAAAAGAATCTTGATGCTGTCTTATCAAACATAAAAACATCCGGAGATAAGCAAACTTTTGATTGTATTGTAGGTATTAGCGGTGGAGTTGATAGTTGTTTTACTGCTTATTTGTGCAAAGAACTTGGCTTAAAACCATTATTACTTCACTTGGATAATGGTTGGGATTCTGAAATTGCTGTTCGTAATATTCACCAACTAGCTCAACAATTAAATATTCCATATACCAGTTATGTGTTAGATTGGGAAGAATTCAAACAATTACAACTTGCATTTTTACGATCCTCCATTGTTGATTTAGAAATACCGACAGATTTAGCAATACCGGGGGCGTTATATAAAATCGCTGCTAAACACAATATCAAGTATATCATATCTGGCGGGAATTATACGAGTGAAGGAATATTACCCATAAAATGGGGATATCATGTGAAGAAAGACCTAAAACTATACCGGTCAATCATTAAAAAACACGGCACTATTCGACGAAAGAAAACACCAGCAGCAGGCTATTTGAGTGAAATTTATTATAAATTTTTTAAAGGAATTAAAACGATCTATTTGTTGAATTACATTGATTACAACAAAGATGAAGCTAAAAAACTGTTGATGGATAGGTTTGACTGGAGAGATTATGGAGGTAAACACCATGAATCGCGTTTCACAGCATTTTGGCAAGGATATTTATTGCCTGAGAAATTTGGAATCGATTATAGAAAAGCAACGCTTTCAACTCAAATTTGCTTTGGACAAAAAAGCCGCGATGAAGCGCTAAACGAATTAACGCAATCTCCTTTCGATACCGAAAAAATTGAGGAGGATAAAAAATACTTGTGTAAAAAACTTCAGATTTCAGAGGAGGAATTAGCACATATTATTGCTCAAAAACCAAAATACTATACTGATTTTCCAAACGAAGAAAAACGAATCGATTTTATCTATTCGATGTATCGAAAACTTTATCCAAATAAACGCATTTGATGAACAAGCATGCACTCTATCTTTCGTACGACGGAATGACTGATCCGCTTGGTCAAAGTCAAGTTTTGCCCTATATCATTGGTTTGCAGCAAAAAGGAATTGCGTTTACGTTAATCAGCTTTGAAAAAATTGAACGATTCAAAGAAGAAGGTGCTGCAATCAAACGCATTTGCGTAACACATAACATCGATTGGCAACCATTTTTCTACACAAAACGCCCGAAAGTACTGTCAACTTTATTCGATTTGATAAAAATATATCCCGTTATCAAACGACTAATGAAAACTAAAAAAGTGGATTTGGTTCACTGTAGGAGTTACATTACTGCATTGATCGGTTTGCGTTTGAAACGGAAATACGGAATTAAATTCATCTTCGACATGCGCGGCTTTTGGGTTGATGAACGCGTGGAGGGTGGAATTTGGAACTTGAAAAATCCCGTTTTCAGTATGATTTATCGTTTTTTTAAACAAAAAGAAAAAGCCTTTTTGTGCGAATCAGATGCCATTGTAAGTTTGACTCATAATGGTAAGGAAGAATTATTAAGTTGGTCGTTAAACAAAGTCGATGCAAACAAAATAAATGTTATTCCTTGTTGTGTTGATTTAGAAAAATTCAATCCCAACATCATCAATCAGATTGAAACGGAAGCCTTGAAAAAGACGTTAAAACTTCAAGGACATTTTATTGTTGGTTATATCGGTTCGATTGGTACATGGTATTTGTTAGAAGAAATGCTTCAGTTTTTCAAATCAATTGAGCAGGACAACAATCCTATCTTTTTATTTTTGACAAAAGATCCTGCTAGCAATATCTATGCACAAGCTGAAAAACTGAACATTCCAATAGAACAAATTCGCGTTCTCCCGGTAAAACACAAAGAAGTTCCGTTATATCTTACATTATTTGATTGTTCAGTTTTTTTTATTCGTTCTAGTTTCTCGAAAAAAGCTTCTTCTCCAACAAAACAAGGAGAATTAATGGCAATGGGAATTCCTATTATTTGCAATGATGGTGTCGGGGACAGCGCTACAATTATCCGAGATTATCAAGCTGGTCAAGTCATGAAGTCAAAAAATAACCACGAAGTAATAGTTGATCCACTTTCACTCACAATGTTTGATAAAACAGCTACAATTCAAGGTGCTCACAGTTATTTTGATTTAGCAAGTGGTGTTGAGCGTTATTGGGATATTTATCAAAAGCTAGTACGTGAATAAAACGAAAAT
>JAGNZC010000027.1 GCA_017984635.1 Crocinitomicaceae bacterium | reverse complement strand
GCATTACCTTTTGTTCTGGTACAGATAAGTCTAAGGGTTGCTCAATAGCTTTCGCTTCAACATTTAGTTTCTTTAATTTTGTTATCTCAGCATACGCTTCAGCAGCATTTCTTGAAAAACGGTCCCATTTAAGAAAGTAAATACAATTAACAGTGTTTTTGTTTTTAGCTAAATAAACCATTAACTTTTTCCATTCTGGTCTATTGAAAGATTTTCCACTTTCATCATCATGATAAAAGCCAACAACATCTATATCTCTGTTTTCACAATAGTTATAAAGTTTATCCTTTTGGTCAGCTGGGCTATAACCATTGTTTTGCTCATCTGTTGAAACACGTGTGTAAATAATAGCTTTTTCTCTCATACTATTTGGTTTTTGCTTTTCAATTTTTTCTGTGAAGATTGATAAGAATCAATTACAATATCTGCAAATTCATACAGCCAATTTCTCATTTTTTCTATTTCTTCATCTGTTAGTTTTTTTGCTTCTTCTTTTAAAATTTCTTTACATTGTTTTATAGTTAACATTAAATAAGTGATGTAAACAAAAGCCATTCAAGGGTTTTGCTTTGATCGTGATTAGAGCCATAACGGGTCTTTATAGTTTCTTTTTTTGTTTTATTACTAAGTGTTTGTCGTTTCTATATTTCACAGAAATTTCTGAATAATCCTTCATACATAATAATTGTCTAAATTCTTTTGCCTTTTCATGCATAATGTTTTGCTCAAAGGTAGCTTCTATAATAAGGTCTGAATTTCCATCATTCCGTTTGATGGTGATTTCTTTAAAATCATTCTTTCGGATTGCATCTATTATTTTCTTTTCATTTCTATTAATAAGACCCCACGGTTCTAAATTCTTCTCATTTTTTGGATTACCAAGAAATTCCATTACGATTGGATAAATCGGAATAACAGAATGGGGGAGTAGTTTAAAGTCAATTAAATTATGGGCATCCTTTTCTGTCGCAAATAAAAAATTAACTTTAAATTCATCTCTTACAATATATAGATTAATTTGATGATGATGAATAACAGTTTCTTTTATACACGTTCCAAGGTAATTCATTAGGTGTTTGTATTCAGGATTTTCCTCTTCATACAATTCTTGCAATTCAGTTTTATATTTTTTTATAGTTGCAAGTGTTTTTTTTAGCTCTATTTTACCCTCATCATCTTTATATTCTTTTATGATATCCTTTTCAAAAAACTGCAAATCTTCATCATCAAAAGAGAGTATTAATTTAATAACATCATAGTTAACCATTTCCTTTAATTCAAGTAAATCTGAAATTGAAATTCCAATATTTCTAGCAATGAGCAATATTTTTAACCATACAAAATCGTATATATTGATTCTGGTCCAGTTCTTACCCCCAGCGATGTCTTCATCATCATCTATTAAGCCTTTTTCTTTCCAGCTATAAAGATTTCTCGCAGATATACCTGTAATACTTACCATAGCTTTTCGGGATGTCAATTCTTCATAATGCTCATTAAATTGAACTAATTCTTCCAATTTTTCGGCATTAATATTGTTAATTATATCCATATATATAGATGTTTTTATTAAATATGCTTCAAATGTAATAAAAATTTGTAATTTTGAAGCATGAATGCATATAATTTATCAATTTCAGAAAAAGAAAGAAGAATAGGTCCCTATCTAATGGATACAAGTTCAGACCGCTACAGGGAATGTTTGAATTGCGGCTTTGTGTTTATGGCGCGCCACAGAAGTACAATTTATTGTTGTGATTCTTGTGCTGACGAATATTACAATACACACAAACGATCGAGTAGTAAAACGCAAGAGAAAATACAACTAACAGAACCTGCAATGAAAGTTAGTTTTGAAAAGAACCTTATGTTGTTAAATCAACTGGCTTTAAAAATTGGAAAAGAAATGTATGTAGATTATAGCTGGATGTTACACATTGGATTTGATTTTGCTTGCTTCAGTGAACGTAACAAGTTATACAATATTGACCCAGCTCTCAATTGTCATTACCTACAAATTGAATGCTATAGAATTTATAGAGTAGAGCATTCCTTATTATTAATTTATAAAACACACTAAATATGTACAATTATGCAAAAATAGATGAGCTATTTGGAGCGCCATTGGATGCAGTTGCTCGGCCATCAAAACCATTTGAAATAAAAATTCACCACATACTTTTTGTGGGTGTTGTAACGTATGCTCTTTACAGAGGAATCATGATGACGATGAAAGACCTTCAACAACCAATGAAAATTAAAAAGAAGTAAAGTTCTTTTTTGTTGTATGAATGTGCAACAATTTAAAAGGAAAATGCACGTATTTGGTCGTAAACGATCGTTTACGACCAAAAAATCGATTTTTCATTTACAATTGAAGCGTTTTTAAAACAATAAGCTATAAAAAAAGTAACTCTATAGTAAAGTTATCTTATTTTCAAATTTGCTAAATAAATGAGTTTAATTCAAAAAGCTCTAATAAAACATTCATTAATCAAAATAAAATTGTAGAAATTACAAAGTTGAGATTTAAGCATAAAAACAATTAAATTTGTATAACTAGATGGCAACAATTACCCGATTATTCCTCTGAATTATTGGATATTCGTTTTACTTTTTTTCTAATTTTTCAAATTCTATTGACCACGGAATGTCTTAGTAGAGTTTAAAAATAATCCAAAAAGGCACTATCAAAAGATATTTATCCACCAATAATTTTAAGTGTCTACTTTTTCATTTTATCGCTGGTACTAAATTTGAAAATTAGCTTGCATTACATATCTAGAAGAAAATAAGTAAATCAATTAAAAAAACTAGAACTTGTTCTAATATTTTAAACTAATTTCAATTTAAAGCTTTAATCTTAAGGTAAACTAAAAAAGTTCAACTAGCTTTGTTTTGACACCTATATTCATCTAATAATTATATGATGATTAACAGAATGAATATTCGTTCAACGTAAAGAAAAGGTAGAAATGAATTCAACGCATTAAATTCTTGATTTTAATCTTGATATATATCGTTTTATTAAGTGGTCTAGTTCCATTGTTTATTCAATTGGTTTATAAACCTAAATTGGAAAATCACCAACTTATTCTATTTGGTTGGTTTGTAACAAAAATTATTTCTGACTTGATTACTTTCATTTGTTTTAAATATTATCATCTTAATATCTTTCCAGTTTTCCATGTTTCAGTTTTAATTGAAAATTTATTATTAGTAGCTTATTTTAACAGTTTTAATCTAGTTTCGAAAAAAATTAAACGTTTACTTTTACTAATACCCATTTTTATTTTCTTTTTTGAAATCTCTATTTATAGCTCAATTTTTAAGTTGAATAGTATAAGCATCTTAACCTATACTTTTTCTATTTCAATTTTGATGTTGTGGCTCCTTTTTAATATGAAAAAGATCAGCATACGAATTCATTTCAACTTGATTTCTCATTTGTTTTTGTACCATTCCGTAACATTTATCTATTTTTTATTTGAAAAAGTGAGGAGATTAGATACAGAATTAACCACGTTGGTTTATCCCATTTTTGCATGTTTTATTGTGTCGTTAAACCTACACTTTGCGTATAATTTATGGTTGAAGAGGAAAATAAAAAATGAAGGAAGTAAAAAATGAAGTATTGACTGAAAGATGCGATCGTTCAATTGTATAAATCTCAACTAAAAGATTAAAGGATAGAAAGATTTAAAGACTTGATGATAATAAGAGTAGATTATTATTCTATTGCAATCTAAAACTAATGCCTAATCAACTAACAACTAATGCCTATACCTCATTCCCACATCATCAACTTCCCACTATCACAAATACCATTTTCATTAATTAATGCATACTGATAAATTCCTTTAGCAAAAAGTGGCAAGAAAATCTTTTCTTGGTTGGAGCTGAAAGCATGTTCAAACACCAAACGACCCATTGCATCAAAAACCCTCACTTTTGTTGGGCCTTTTGCAAATACCTCTAAAGAAATAGGCGCATTGCTCGTTCCTGGGTTGGAAGTAACATTAATGTGCTCCTCAAATGGAAACTGATCGGGGCAACAAGTAGGGCAGGCCTTTAAGGAGAATTCATCAAAGAAACGGTATTCACCAGTACCCCAATCTCCGGGGTTTGGGATTTCATCAAATTTGAGTTCATTCTGCGAATGAAAATTCCCAATGGCAAAACCTTTTTCACCACCTTTCGCTTTGAAACACGCTTTCACTTGAACCCAATTGACAGAATCCCTAAAAATCTCTTCTTCCGAGTATATTTTATAGCCAAAATCTGCTAAGCGCGTAACATCCAAAATGGTATCATAGGTAATAGCCACATCAAATCCATTAGTGGAAAATTGAATTAAATCTGCTTTGCTCATGAAACAGGAAAATTCGTAGATACTATCTTTAAGTAAAGGAGTAGAAAATTTACCTGCTGCATAATCTTCATTTAAACTAAAAATTTTATTATTGTACTCATCCCATTCAATTACTGTTAACATTAACCCTAAATAATTATTGCCATTTTTAGGTTTTTGGTATCCTGATCTTGTATGTGGAGCAGCGCAATAACATTCTTTATCTGCTAACAATGAAAAAACATCAGTAGTCCAATGATGTTCAACTGAATCAATGTATGGGATCCACCAATTGAGTACGTTAGCATGTCTAACTTCGTAAAATGTTGAATAATCGATGTATTCACCCAAGGTAGTTGGTGTATATATTAAATTCTCAACCGAAGGATTTAATATTAAATTTTGTTGGCTGTGAAGAGTTTTAGAAGTTGTTAAAAACACACTTAAAAAAAGCACCATCAACAGTGATTTGTACCACCAATAATTTTTATGTTTCGATGCTTTCATTGTTTGGCTGAAGCTTATTGTTTTAAAAATTAGCATAAATCACTATTCTTTAGCAAAATAACAACTTTTTTTGGTTTAAAAAACTAGAACTTGTTCTAATTTTTTCCTTAAACAACTCATTGGAAGCAGAAAATAAGTAAGTTTAAAAAAGTAAATAAAAAAAAAAGACCTTTAATGTTTAGTTTTTGGATCTATACAACTGTAATTTGTTCAAGTGTTTTGCCCTTAATCACATTTTATTTTGTGCCTCGTAAACAACGTGTGTTTGATGTGTTTTTCTATTTTATTCTTTTTAGATTGTTGACAGACCTTTCGTGTTTGATTTTGGAACAAACGGTTAAAAATGGTAACCCCGTTTTTCATTTTTCGATTCCCATCAATTTAATATTCATATTAACCTTGTTCCAGCAGGAAATAAAGTTGAATAATCGCTTGCTTCTTGCCATTTTTTTTGGCGGAATGTTGTTCTTTTTCCTTGATTTATTCGTTACTGATGGCATCTATAAATTCGACTATTTTTCTGTATTGTATTCCTACACGATTATTTCAGTTGTTGGATGGTACTACCTCAATAAATCTGAGTTTCAAGTAGCCAGCAAACATTACCTCATCCCATTGTCAATCTATTATACAAGCCTGATTTTTCACGCGCTATTTGGACATGAAATTGAACAATCTAAAACGATGTACGAAGTCATTTTTCCATTTTTTGCTAGCTTAACATTCTTGCTAAATGTATCGTTTGTTCGGGCAATATGGTTGAAGGGGAAAGAAGGGATTAAGGAATTAAAAAATGAAGGATTGATTGAAAGAAGAGATCGATGAATTCTATAATTTTCAATTCAAAACTCAATTTATCAACAACTTCCCACTATCATAAATGCCATTTTTAGTGATGAATGCATACTGATAAAACTAGAACTTGTTCTAGTTCTTCAATTCTATGTTAATTTAAAGAGTGAATTTATATGGTAAATTAAAAAGTTCAGCTAGTTTTGTTTTAGTAATATTTTCAGCGAATAGAAAATAACAACGAAAAGAAAACGAATGAAAAATTAGTAATTGTTGAAAAATAGTTTGAAACATATTATTCTAATGTCAGCAACGCTTTTGTGCATGAGCATTCATGCACAAAAGCTTGTTTTTGATTCAACCTATGTTTCTACTTTTCCTTTTAATTATACGGCAGTTGATGGTTGTTTTTTAGTCAATGACAGTATGTTCTTAATACACGGCGTTATTGATGAACCCTTTACTCCATCACCCAAACACATCCAACGGTATTCGTTTGACTCTTTTGAATTAGATGACAGCTTTTGGTTTTCCTGTTGGTCTCTTTTTATAGGCATTAATAAATGTGTTTTTAACAATGACTCGATTTATGGTTGTGGAAGGAGATTATTTAAGGCGAGCGCCATTACTGGTGGATGCAATCTCCCTTTCATTGATAGTTTGAATTCGGTATATAATTGCATAAATGATATACATGAAACAGAGAGCGCTCAATATTATATAAAGGAAACTGGAAAATTCTTAGGCGGATATTATTGGGGAATTGTTCCAGGTTCAGATTCTATAAAGCCAGGCGGATTTAATCTTTATTCGATTAATAACAATGGAACATATGATCATACATTTAATCACGATACAAATGGACAAACTTTGGGAATATATCCCGGTACGGACTCAATCTATTTGATTGCTGGTACATTCTCAGAGTATGACGGACAGCCTAGAAACAAACTTGTGAAAATCGATTGTTATGGAAACTTATTAAGTGGTCAAACCCCATTTGCTGATAACAGTTATATACCTGCTGTGGTGTGTGCAGATCCAGATGGGAAAATAATAGTTATTGGGGCACTTATCCTGAATGATCATCCTAACGATACAGTTTCGATAGTTCGTCTAAATACTGATTTAAGCTTGGATACAACCTTCAATTTCATGAATTTTCATTATCAATATAGTATTGAAGGCATGTCACACTTTTTACGTTTAGAAGATGGCTATTTAGTTTCTGGTACATTTGATGATTTCTTTGGTGTAGAGCGGCACAGTATTGCAAGGCTTACTTTAGATGGTGACATAGTCATGGATGAATTTAATCACAGTGGATTTGATCATCATCCGAATCCATGGTCGCAACCACTTACGAATAACGTACAACGTTTAAAAGACTATGTATACGTAAGTGGGGATTTTGATGGTTATAATGGGCATTCAGTTTCTCCTGTTGTACGATTTAAGATCGTTTATGACACTCTGAATCCAGATATTGAATATACAGACTTTTCTGTTTACCCAAATCCATCAACAGGTAATTATATAGTTGAATTCAACACGATAAAGGATGATATTTACCTGTTAGAAATTTTTGATTCTTCTGGCAAATTAATCCAAAAAACACAATTCGATACCAATAAGGAAATCGTTGACATAAGTCTTCTTGCCAATGGAATTTATTTCTTTAAGCACGAAGAAAAGGTGATACGTGTCGTGAAAATTTAAGAATTGAGAAGACATTAAGCCTTACTTCTAATGCCGAATCAAATTGCTTTGACATTACTCATAATGATAGATGTTGTAACCAATGAAGATAAATACTAAACCACAAGATTTTTATATATCATCTACCTGAAAGACATTGATTCTCTAAAAAACCAATATCTTTAAGATAATCAAATTTACGAATTCTAAAAACAACAACAAATGTCATTTATATAGCAGTAATGTTAATTAAGTTAGAATTAACCAAATTACAACGCTACTTAAACTAGAACTTGTTCTAATTTTTAGCCTTTTTTCAAAACTTACGGAAGAAAAAAAGAAAGCATAAAAAAAGAAAGCATAATTTTAAACGTACTTTTTTAAAGTCGACAAGTATATGCTCTATAAATTCTACATATTTTCTCTTTTGATAACTGGGTTTATATCTGTTTTAGCATGCTTATTGTTTCAATACAACAAAAATGGGTTACTAAAAAAATCAATCATTGCTTGGTTTGCCATTCGGTTTATTGGAGATGTATTATCTATTATTTTAAATGAACTGTTCAACCAAAATGTTTACCCTATTTTTCATAGTGCTATTCTTTTTGAAGCTTTTTTAATGATTCTATATTTCCTTTCGATGAAAAAAACGGCTTCTAAAAGCGCTTATTTTTTATTTCTCATTCCAATTGTTGCATTCATTTTCGACCTATTTTTCTTTGGGGGACTTTTTGAAGACCCCCGTTTAGGCTACATTTTTTATTATTTTCTATCTTGTATTTTACTTTTTGTTTTATTGAAAGATTCGAAGATTGTTGATCGGTTGAATGTTTTGGTAATCAAATCGTTGTTTCTTTTTCATGCAATTCAATTTGTATATTGTTTGTTTGACAGTGACATCAGAGCATCTACCGAATTAATGTTTTTGATTTATCCCATGTTTTTTCTTAGTATAATTAGTTTCAATGTATTTTTCACCTCTTTTTTATGGTTAACGCGCAAGAATTAGCACTTTTAATTTCTCTTGGAATGTTGTTCACCTTCTTAATGGGGATTGGCATTGTTTTGCTCGCAAAAAAGAACCGAAAAATTCAAGAATTAAGTGATGAGTTGTTAAAAGAGGAAAAGGATAAAAAAGACCTAGAAAAGCTGGAAGTTGCCATTGCTACTCAAGAAGCTGAACGAAGTCAAATCGCACGCCTGTTGCACGATGATGTTGGCGCAATTTTATCCTTAGCTCAAAAAAACATGCTCAACATTCAGCAAAAAGCCCAAGATGGTGAGATTGAACACAAATCTATTGCGTTAACAATGGAATACATTCAAGAAAGTATCAACCAATTGCGGAAAATTAACAAAGGACTTGTTCCGCATTACTTGTTAAAGTTTGGATTGGCAAAAGCACTCGAAAGAATGTGTATCCAAAAAACAGAAGCGCTGATTGAATCGTTTCATTTTTCAGCCACTTTGCCAAACAATATTGTGTTAGAAGAAAACGTTATGACGCATTATTTCTACGTGGCAAGTGAATTAATAACGAATTTATTGAAACACAGTTATCCAACAAACATCGAAATGCACCTTTCCATTGAAGCGGGTAACCTGAGATTAAAGATTCAACACAATGGAATTGCATTATCGCAACGCGATTTCCAACGATTAGCAGCTGATTCAGATAGTTTAGGCTTGGAAAATATGCGCTATCGAATGGGAGTCATCAAAGGAGAAATTTTATTTAAAAGGTTTGAAACGCATGGCGTGATTGAATTAATCACACCACTTTAGAATTAAATACATGACAACAACCGTTCAAAAAATTAGAATTGCATTAGTAGAAGACCATTTAGTGGTGCGAAAAGGCGTTGCCCGCATGTTGGAAGAATTGCCAGAATTAGAATTGGTTTTTGATGCGGCAAATGGACAAGAATTCTTGGATCAACTTGCTAAAAAAGAAATTGATGTGGTTTTGTTAGACCTTGAAATGCCAATAATGAATGGCTATCAAACTTTAAAAGAACTCAAAAAAAGAGGAAGTACTGTTAAAATTGTAATGCTTACCATGCATGATGATTTTGAAATTGCCCATGAAATGCTGCAAGAAGGAGTAGATGCTTATTTGTTGAAAGAATGTTCAATAGAAGAAATGCTAGAAGCGATTCAACAAGTTCATCAAGGCGCAACATATTCCAATGCGTTTATGAATCAAACATTACTCAATAAACTTGCTGAAGAGCGAAAAAGAAACGCTAGAAGAGAGCAATTACAACTCAATGAACGTGAATTGTTGATTCTAAAATTGATTTGTGATGGCCGCAAAAGTTTGTTCATTAGCGAAAAAGTTCACACCTCGAAAAAAAACATTGATTTAATTCGCACTAAGTTGATGAAGAAATTAAATGTCTCCTCCGCAAATGAGTTGATTCGAACGGCAATTTTACATGGGTTTTATACACCAAGAACCAATGTAGAAATAGAAAACGAGCAAGTTGATGATTTGAAGGTAAGTTCTGAAAGAAGACTCATACACTTCAAACAAAATGGTTTTAAAAGCGATGAAACGTGAAGCATTTCTTTACTATAAAAACACACCATAATGCAGTCTAAATTCTATTTTTTACTTTTACTTGTTGGTGGCGCTATTCCATTAGTAGTGCTAATATTTGTATTGAGAAAAAAATACGAAGGATATCTTTTACCCATTTTTTGTTGGCTTTTCGTTCGCTTAGTCACGGATATCATTGTTTTTGGAAACAGAGAAAATGGTAGTTCAGTTTATTCGCCTTTTGTGCATCTTTCCATTTTAGTGGAAACCATTTTATTGATTCACTTTTTTTTGAAGAATAGCAGTTCACTCAAATACGGTCTCTTATTATACCTGTTTCCGATTTTAGTTTTTGTACTTGAAACACAAGTTTTTAGTTCTATTTTTCAACCCAATCGAATTGCCATATTTAGCGATAATTTTTTAATTGTACTTTTAATGTTTGTGTTACTGTTCAAGCAAACTACCTTAAAAAAAAGCCAATCAATTGTTAAACTATTGTTTCTGTATCATGCAATTGCTGTTGTCTATTTTATTTTCATCAAGCAACTTCGAGTGAATTTAGAATTAATGCAACTCATTTATCCCGTTTTCTTGGTCGTTATTACCTCCTTCAACTTGCTTATGTCCCTCTTATTTTGGTCAAAAGCGAAGCATTAGTTTTGCTATTTCGCTAGGATTGCATTTCTACAAATTACTTTGTTTACTGAATACTAGAACAAGTTCTAATAATTACTTCAGATGTTGCAAGCGTTGTTTTTTGTTTCCGCTCCGCTGGATTTAACTTCTTTGAGACGCTTCACTAAGTTGCAATCCTGCGGAAAACAAATTCTTTTTAAAAACTCAACTAAACAAATAACTTTTTTCTATCAAATATTTGAATTCGAAAAAACTAGAACTTGTTCTAGTTTTTTCATAATTAACACGTTACGGTTATTTTTATTAAAATAATATCTATAGTTTTATAAAAAAAAATGAAAAAGTGAGACTAAAAAGTATACTATTTTTTATTTCAATAAGTCTGAGTGTTTTTATAAACGCTCAGTCAAGTGTTAAAGCATTTGGCACATGTGACAATGCTGAAATTGCAAGAGGCATTGAACTAGACAGCTATGGAAATCAGTATATATTGAATAATACACAAGCACCGCATGCCTCAGCTAATATTATTAAATCTATTTCCTTAAGTAAATTAAATATTGTTAGTGAATTGATTTGGACCAAAGCGATTTATTTGGACAGTACTTGGAATAATATCTATGCAAGTTCTATTGAATGTATAGATAGTTCGATATTCATTGGGGGGAGTTATTCTTTGAATGATCATGTAATTGACACAACTTTTACGTTAGAATATGATAAGAGAAATTTTCTCGCAAAATTTTCTTCATCGGGAAATTTAATTTGGTTTAAAAACATTGATAAAAGAGCTTTTTTAAATGAAAATGTAGATCTTGAAAAGGTTGGTCAAAATTTAATTTATACCAGCTCATCTCGCTCATTAAATCCATCAATATACGATAGAAAATTAAACATTACCTGTCTTGACACTTCTGGTAGCGTAGTTTGGTCAACTAGACTAAGTGGAACAGCCGAAGGAATATTTGATATACAAGCACTTTCAGACTCTACTTTTGTTGTGCTAGGCGGTTTTGATATTGTTGATAATGGCGGTACAAATAATTTTTTTATTACAAAAATCACAACGACAGGAAATATACTATGGCAAAAGAGTTATAAAAATTCAAACATAGACTCAACTCAACTTTTTCGTGCTTTTTCATGTGAATTAACATCTTCTGGAGATATACTCTTGTGTGGGTTAATAAGTAATATTGGTGTTACTACTACAAATGGTTATTTTGCAAAAATAGCTGCAAACACAGGTAATGTTATCATATCTAAGCGAATTTCAGTCCCAAATACAGCTTTTGTGTTTCAAAAGGTACTATCAAAAGATGGAAATATTATTTTGGCTGGTCAATCTAAAGATATGTCAGGAGGAGGCAACCAGCATTTACCAAATATGAACTTGACTTCAATTCAAGAAAATGGTACAATTAATTGGGTATACAGTTATAATATTAGCCAATATCAACAAGGGCATCAATTTAATTATGGTTTAATTGCTGATGCAGTTATTGGAGCAGGTTCGGTATATACATTATCAACTTTTTACGGTTTCGATTCAACGCGCCTTAGTAATTGGGATCTTTTACATACCACGATTCGAACAACTGGAGAAGCTGCTCATAGGATTGACACATTGTATCCTACAGTTGTTGATTATGCTATTGAACCATTTGATTCGTTACAGTTTATTCCTGGTATTGCATCTGATACAACAAATACCATTTTTCAAATGACAAAAGACTATCATTTGAATTTTTCAAATTGTATTGCATTGTCAGTTGAAGATTTGACAAGTGATGATTTCAATATTTACCCTAATCCAACAAGTGATTTTATTACTATCAAAACAGATCATAAAATTGATAGTTACACGATTTATGATGTAACAGGTAAAAAAATAATGCAAACAGCAGAAAATACCATTGATCTGCGCTCATTTACTAATGGTATCTATTTATTAACCTTCGAATTTGAAGGTAAAACAAAAACTAAAAAGATAATTTTAAATTAAATAAACATGAAAAAACTAATCACACTATTTGTTCTCTCGCTAATTGTATTATCGGGATGTCAACAAGACCAAGTTACGACATTGACTACATCGAGTATTCAAGGTAAATGGAACGATAATAAGGTAAACCATTTCAATGAAGGTGGCATTGAATATTATTACGAATTTACTGGTAATGAATTTCGTTTAATGGTTTATGAATATTCTGATCTAAAATTGACGAATTGTAATTTAATAACTGATTGGAAAAATTATATTAAAGGAACCTTTAGCATTCAACAACAATCTATTGTCTTGAATGGTACGTACTGTGATTCAACTTTTACTGCGTTGACAACTTCACCTTGTTTGGACGTTCAACCAATTGGTTCTTTTACAGATACATTAGCAATTAAATTTGTTAATAATCATACGATTTCGTTCATGAATAGAATTGGAACAACTTCTGTTTTAGTGAAACAATAATGAACAAAAATTATTTTCATTATAGCAGCTTAACAAATATTGCTTCGTTTGAAAATTACTAACTAATAATCTATAATAAACTTAATCAATAAACACATGAAAAAGTATCTTCTTAAAACATATTCTTTGGGACTAAGTATCTTATTCTTAGCTCAATTTTCTTTTGGACAATTAAATATTACACCAGCTAGTGCTCCAAACACCTGTGATGGATCGGCTGCATTGAGCAATCCATCTACAATTATTCAATCCTCTGTTATGTGGTATGGAAATGGAGCATTAATTGCAACAAATACGTATCAAATAGGAAACCTATGTCCAGGTAATTATAATGTATATTACAACCAAAATAATTCAGCTGGTGGTATTGATTCCCTAAATGCATTCTTCACCATTGTAAATGGAGCAGCATGTGCAAACTTCAACGCAACCTTAACCACAACACCTTGTTCTTCTGCTAATTCGAATGATGGTTCCATTTTTTCAACGGTTACAGGTGGAACACCTCCATACATATATAATTGGAGCACCGCTGAAGTTACACAAAACATCATTAATTTGATTCCTGGATATAATTACTGTCTATATGTCGTGGATAGTAATAATTGTCAAACGTTAGTTTGTGATTCTATGACCATATTTGGAGTAAATACAGGTGATACCCTAGTCGTAAACAATGCAAATTGTGGAGCTACATCAGTTGGGAATTTCGTTCAACAATTCGAAGATTGTAATTTCAACTTCAGCGCCTGCACTTCCGCCTCTTTGACAAGCTCCATGCCGATTGGAAGTGATACAATTCAAACTATATGGACATTTGTTGATTCAAATAATCTTGCAATAGGAACGTATACAATTTACTACTTCATTCCAAATGGCATGGCAAATGGTTGTTTGAACTTGCAATTTATTCTGTATTGTTCGACCAAATCGATGAATGTGAAAACAATTGTAGTGAACGATATGGTTCAAGTAAGCGGTTTAAACGAAGTGTTAAAAAATCCATTTACAGTAATAAATCCAATGGGAGATGAATTGAATGTTCAATTTGATGAAGAAACTTCAGGTATAATTAAGTTATTCGATATGAATGGACAAATAGTGAAAACACAAACCTTACATTCAGTTCAAAAAGTGGCTATCCCAACTATGAATTTATCTTCTGGGATGTACTTTTTACAATTGGAAGTTGATTCAATAGTTTATACTCAAAAAGTGATTAAATAGGTATTTCTTAGACTTAAAAAACACCCAAAACTATGATTTAAGTGATTTTTCAAAAGGGTGTATTTTAACCATAGAATTAGAATGTAAAATACAAACTAAGAAGATAATTTTAAATTAATTTACAATAATAACATCAACTAGCTGTTATTGGTTTAACTGCCACTTTTTAAAATAAAAAAACATGAAAGTACCTGTATTAATATTACTGTTTTTAAGACACCTAAAGACAATTGTTTGTTTTCAGGTGGCTATTTTATTCCATCTATCTATTTTCTCACAGGTTAATCAAACTGAAGTATTGACATCAACGGAACATTGGGATATGGTGTCTGAAATGTTTCAAGTGAATGATAGCATATTAGTTGTAACCATTTCAAATTTCCCTAAACCACCTATTTCCCCTGCATTTGCGTTGAATGAGGATTCAGTGATTTGCAAAATTGGTTTGATCAATTTAAATACGAAACAAAAGAAACTAATTCCATTAAAAGGTAATTTAGATAGTATGGAGTTGTTTTTAGTCGGATCTTATTCAATTAACGGTACTTTTTACTTTTTGACAAGAAAAATTAGTCGAAATGAACCTCCTGATGGATATCAAACGGATTCATCTAGTTTGTTCGTATATCAAGTATTTTCCGATACGATAGTAAAAGTTTTTACGCTTCATCAGAATTTTGAAAGTGGAGATCAAAATGGATTTTCCTTTTCAAATTTAAATAACAACATTATTCATGTTCACACCTTGCCATCTAGTATGTTTAATGATTATCGCATAGCTGAATACAATTTAAATGGAGATATTGTTGAAATATCTGACACTTTAACTGGTTTTGTGATGAAAGGGGTAATTCAAAACCCACTAGACTCAACTTATCATGTTTTTTTTAACAATAGAACGAGTTTCAAATTGGACAAAAATTTACAAATCATTGGACAATCATTTTCATTGAAAGAAGAATCAACCAATCGTCCTTTTGATGTCTCCTATTTTCGTTCGAGAATAGCTGCAAGCCCTCAATTTACAGGTATTCTCAAATCTTCAAATATTGGTGATTCAGTGTGTGTCGCAACAATGCATATGATTAATGATTCATTGTTAGTAGCAGATTGGAAAAAATTGGTACTTTATGAACCAATTAATTCTCCAACGAACTATGTATATGCACAACAACAAAATGAATCTAATTTTATGCAGAATTACTTTTTTGCATACGACAGAAAGATATGTATACTAGGAGATCTAAATTGCATTTCTACATTTAAAGTTGTTAAACATGATACCATTAATAATACTGTCTGGGAACTTGAATTTGGAGGAGATGCTGGGTATGTAGTTTCAAATGTATTGGCACTTAAAGATTCAGGTTGCATTGTAGTTGTTTATAGAACTGCGCCTGGCGCTTATGAATATGATGCTTACTATGTTCACATTGATAAAAATGGAAATGTAACGGACAATTTTTTACCTATTCTTGGAAACGAGGAATTAACTATTCCGGTGAAGGAGACATTTTCTGTATACCCGAATCCTACAACTGGATTGTTGAGTATAGATAATTTACAGTTAACCCAAAAAGCAAAATCAATTTATGTAATGGATTTAACTGGAAAAGTTCTTATCAATCAAGCTTTTGAAAAAACGATTAATGTTTCTTTTTTAGAATCAGGTACATACATTTACCGTTTGGAAGATCAAAGTGGGAAATTCTATGCTATCAAATTTCTCAAAAATTAGCAATAATAATCCAACATCTAAATGTTCAATATTTGGCATGTAACAATACTAAAATTACATGATTTGGAAGTATAGCATTGTTGTTTGCAAGGTCCGTAACTTTTTTTGTAGTCCTTGTAAATGATTATGCAAGTGTTTTGTTCGCTCCACTGGATTTGCAATCCTGCAGAAAACAAATAAAATTCCTTACTTTCAATATACTTACAAATAATTACCAAAATGAAGAAAGTGTTATAGATGTATTTAAAATACCTTCAATGTTGATTACGTAAAAGTTTTGCCGAAGGATTGTAACTTAGCGAAGCGTCTCAACGAAGTTAAATCAAGCGAAGCAGGAAAAAATAGAACAAGTTCTATTACTCATTTCATTTTTAGTGTGTTAATTTGTATACTTTACTTTAAAGTGAAATTATATAATTGAAATTTTATCTAATTCATATAAAAAATAACGCTATGAAAAATATATTCTTAATTATTTTAACAATCATAACTTTTAAAGTCATTGGACAAAATAATCTGTTAGGAGTGAAAGTTGGCTCTAATTTTACAAACATAAATTCAAGAAATTTTTCTAGTCAAAATAACACTAAAACAGGCCTGTCTGCAGGTCTAACTTTCGAGTTTTTAATTCAAAAACATTTTTCACTTGGGATGGACTTAATTTACAATCAACTTGGTTTTTCAGATGACATTTTATTCTCCGATAACCAAGGAAACATTACTGGTGAAAAAAATACAACTACGTTCAATTATGACTACGTTTCACTTCCAATAAAGTCAGGATTCAATATTGGAAATAAGCTTTATGGTTTTTCAAATATCGGAATAGTTCCATCCATACTCGTAAACGCAAGCACAACAATGTTAAATGAAAAATATGACGTGACTAATCGTGTTTCAAAATTCGATTTTGCTGGACTTATAGAAATAGGTGGCGGTTATAAATTCAGAGATCGATATTGGTTATTCACTTCATTTTCCTATCAACAGAGTTTTACCAACATTACTAACTCAAATTATTTTGCAAACAGTAAAATCTCACATTACGGAATGACATTTAATTTAGGTCTAAAATATGCATTGACAAAAGAATAAATTAAAACAACTTCAATCAAGTTTCACTGGTCTTACTAAGCTGGTTTTATAGTCCTGATTTATTATAAGTGAATGGATTAGAAATTTTAATTTCTGAATGCAGCAGTTTTCACTTAGTGTATTCTGCGAAATGCTTCTGACGTGTATCTAAGAAGTTAAACCTCGAGGAGTAAAAAAAAAGTAGCTAGGCTTGTGTTATTAGCTTTTAAGTCTTTTGCCTAAATAATATATAAAATCAATATTTAATGTGCTAACTTTTGGTTGGATAGTTGTATGAAACGTCTGTGTTTGATATTGTATTTTCATTCCTATTTGTGGATTTTTTAATGAGCCAATCCTATAAGAAATGCCATAATCAAATTTGCGTCCATTTTTTAGTTGTGTTCTAATCTTGATTCCAGTTCCGATATTATTACTTTGCCAAGTTAGATCAAGATTTGGGTAAATTTCTTCGTAACTTATTACATTTTCAAATTTTGAATTCCCACTAAGTTTTTGAATTCCCACTAAACTGTATGAGTAGGACACCATATAAAAAACTTCAAAATAAGGTTTCTTTGAAATAAATAATCGTAAACCAAAATTGAGTTCATTTGTGAATGAAAGTGTGCGAACATTTAATTGTGCAAAATCTGAATTCTTATTAAATTTAAGTCCCATTCGATTCGAATTTATTCCCGATGATATTTCAAAAAGCCATTTATTTTTTTGGAAATTTACACTCGAACCGAAATTTAATCCAATTAATCCATTTTGAATTGAAAACAAATTTTCATCAAAATCTGATTTATCGATGACATTGCTAAAACTTAGATTTGGGTGAATTTTAAATCCTATTCTTATATCTTTCTGCGCATTTAATTTTGAGCAACAAAAAAGGATCAATATTCCTATCAGGGTATACGGGTTAATTCTATTATTATACACGGTTATTGATTTTTTTAGAATAATATGTATTTCCTGCTTCATCATGAATTTATAAACACTTTAAGAAAAATCAACTGTCATTTCTGACCTAGTAAAATATACATTCATAGATTTTAAATTTCTCTATATATAAATAGGTATTTTATCTTTAATTTTTTCAAAATTATTTTCTTACCAAATATCACTAATTGCATAAGCATTATCCATATTTATATAAATTATTCGAATATTTTTTTCATTCGATAGTTTAGAGTTTTCCTGAATAAAATTAATAAATCGTTTGTTTTGTCTGCCTGTGAATTTACTGTAAAAAACATACACATTATAGTCGTAATCGCCAATTTTAAACTCAGTCGAAATGAATATTGGTTTCAAAAAGGAGATTATTAATGATTCAGATAGAAGTGTATCAAGTGGAGCCTGAATTTTCGGAGGAAATGTGGTTAATATACTATCTCTATCCCACTTTAAATTTGGGAAACCACCAGCATAACAATTAATCTGAAATGATTCCAATTTTCCACTCTTATTGAAATAAAGAGCTTGAAGTGGTTGATAATGATTCTGCACATGTTTACGTTCTATTTTTTTCAATGTGTCCGGAAGCAATGAATTATTTGCTATCAATTTGAGTGAAGATAAAAGTGAAAAATAGCTTGTATCTAATTCATAAATAGCATCTTTTGAAATACCGAGTCTTTTCGAATATTTTATAATTTTTTTTTGACTTATTTCTTTTGGATTTCTTATTCCATATAGGCCTAACATCGGCGAACAACTTGACATAAGAAGTAATAAACAAATTAGTTGTAAACAAGATTTTATTCGCATAAAGTTTTAATTGGTTACTATTTTCGTTTTAGGGTATATGCAATGCCGTTTACTAGTAAAACTTAATCTAAAGTTACAAATATTAAATTCAATTTTATGTAATTAATAATAATTAAACCTACGTTTTTGTTTTTTTTAATTGTGAAAAAAGTTTATCAAAATTAGTCCAAGTTGGTTTAGGATAAATTGTTATGTAAAATGTTGATGCCATCGATCTCAAACCACTAAAATGCTACTATTAACAGGAATTGTTTTAGATTTCAATTTTAAATCCATTAGTTCTTTAATAGCTATTCTAATTTTTTCCATGCTTTTAAGAAATTTACATATTATACACCTCAAGAATATTAAGTGTTTTTCATATCTAAAACAATTTAAATTATTGTTCCAATAAGCCATCAAAACGTTCAACATCTTTGATAAAAGAGTTCGAGAAAATTTTCACCGGCTCCACAAAAAGCCTCAACGAAAGTTGGGGCTTTTTAATTAACTTTTGAAAAGGTACTGTTAACTGCTGCTTTTTTTATCGGATTGTTTTCTTTTCAATTCTTTCGTTACTTGTTTAACAAATTTGTCTTTGTCCTTTTTCGCTTCATTGATTGTTAATTTTATATTAGATGGCATTTCAAAATATTTGTCCGACCAAATGTAAAGCTCCATAATAATTGGTAACAAGTCAATTCCTTTAGGTGTCAATTTGTATAAAATTTTAGCTTTACTATCGGGGTGTGCTTTTTTTTCTATAACACCATTTTCTTCAAGTCCTTTTAGTCTTGATGCTAAAATATTGGTTGCTATTCCCTCTTCGGACTTTAAAAAGTCGTTGTAAGTACACTTATTCCCGAACATTAAGTCACGAATTATGAGTAACGACCATTTGTCGCCAAACACTTCAAGTGATAAACTCAAGGGGCAGTCTGATCTTTTTTTACTCGTTTCCATAAAATATTTTTATAAATAACTTGCAAATTGAAAGTTGTTTATATATTTTTACTTGCAATTTGAAAGCGAATTTACGAACAAATCTTAAATAAATAAAAATATGAAAGCATACATAGTAAAAAAATACAGCAAAAAAGATAAATTGCAATTAACAGATTGGGCAGAGCCAACTGTAAATGAAAATGATGTATTGGTACAAGTGCATTCAGCAGGTGTCAATTTATTGGATTCACTTATCAGAAATGGTGAATTCAAATTGTTTTTACCCTATAAACCACCATTTGTAAATGGTCATGATATTGCTGGTATTGTAAAAAAAATAGGTTCGAAAGTTAGTAATTTCAAAGTTGGCGATGAAGTATATTCTCGTGTTTCAGATTATAGAATTGGAACTTTTGCAGAATATATTTCTATTGATGAAAAGGATGTTTCCTTGAAACCCACAAATATTTCAATGGAAGAAGCTAGTTCTATTCCTTTGGTTGGTCTAACCGCTTGGCAAGCATTTGTAGAAATAGGAAAAATAAAAAGTGGGCAAAAAGTTTTCATTCAAGCAGGCTCGGGTGGTGTTGGCACTTTCGCCATTCAATTAGCAAAACATTTGGGAGCTTTTGTCGCTACAACTACAAGTACAAAAAATATTGATTTAGTAAAAAGTCTTGGTGCGGATTTAATTATTGATTACAAAACCGAAGACTTTGAAACCAAGTTAAAGGATTACGATTTGGTGTTACATAGCAATAGAGATACAAAAATTTTGGATAAGTCCTTACGTATTTTGAAATCAGGTGGAAAACTTATTTCATTAGTTGGTCCGCCAACACCTGAGTTTGCAGCTCAAATTGGTTTGCCGTGGTATTTAAAACTAGTCACAAAACTCATTAGTTCAAGGGCAAAGAAAAACGCAAAAAAATTAAACACAAGCTTTGTATTCCTTTTTATGAGATCAGAAGGAAAGCAATTGAGTCAAATAGCAAAACTCATAGAGGCTGGTGTCATAAAACCTGTCATTGATAAAGTATTTCCTTTTGAGCAAATAAATGAGGCAATGTCGTACGTTGAAACAGGTCGGTCTAAAGGAAAAGTTGTTGTGAAAGTTAAGTAATTAACTACGTTGTCGTTTGAAAATTTTAGCTAACTTATGAAAACGAAATAAAGCTTCGCGTATATATCTTTTTAAGTATGCTTTGCGAATATTTTTTACTTTCTCAAGAACAAAAAGATGATTAAACATGGTTTCATTTCTTTTTTTAATTCATAATCGAAGCTATAAAAACAAAAAGTTGTTTCCGACAAAAAACACAAATATTTTCAATAAAAATACAGTTTCATAGCGGGTTTCAGGATTTTTGATTTGTATTTGAAATATAATGTTATAAATCAATAGTTGAAATTTAAGTGTGAATTTCCCAAGTTGAAATTATTGCTCCAATAAGCCATCAAAACGTTCCACATCTTTGATAAAAGAGTTCGAGAAAATTTTCACCGGCTCCACAAATAAAAAGAAGCTGAAAGGCTTCTTTTTTTGTTAAAATTAGTTGGGTGAGAAGCAAGGTGCCGATGCATATTATTCAAAGTATTCCGAAGTTAAGAGTAAAGAGAAATTTCTGGCAATCACGCATAACCAAAAACAAAGGGGAATATTGATTGAAAAAGACTCTGACACTATCGGTTTACATCTTAAAACAATTATTCATAACAAGAATTGGAAAAAAAAATCAACTGCCGAGCTTTTCTCGGTAGTTGAAAAAGAAGGTCACAGAAATATAAAGCGAAATTTGAAGCTTTACAACCTCGATGCGATAATATCCGGTTGGTTATGGTATCAATTCAAAAAAGGGATTTCAATTTCGTGTTTGAGTAAACCGAGTTTTAAAAGATTATCTTCTCAAAGGCTATGCAGTCAATAACAGGATTAATCGTTTGGAAGACAATTTGGATAGTCTAAAAGACAATGTTATTTCACAAACCGAACCACGCCAATTTTTCCGCTATCATTCGTTATTTGCAGTAAATAAAAACCCGAACTTAACTGACTAACATCGATATCCATTCCTTGTAAAGTCAAATTTTGAGATACCAACTTACCATCTGCTGTAAGAATCACAAACGACTGAATGGCTTCCACTCCTTGTACATGCAATTTATCCTTAGCCGGATTAGGGAAAACAGAAAATTGCAATTTGTTTTGTTCATCCACATTCAAAAAGAAATCTGGAAATAGGCCGCAATGTACACCGTTTTTATAATAATAATCCAAAACTAATCCTCCATAGTTTGATGTAGGATCATGTCCTGTATCATCAGCATAACCCCATTCACCGTATGGACCACCAAGCCCTTCAATTACACTATATTGAGACACCATAGTTTCACTAGGATTACAAATCCCATCATTGTAAAATGAAACCCCAAAATCGAATTTTGAAAGCAAGTTATTCTGACAATCTTGATAATTGTCAACTAGTGAATCTCGAACTGAACATGACTCCGGATAAGGAGTTGTAAATGGCGTAATAAAACTAATTCCAAAAGGAGAATCATTATCATCTATTTCATAGGGTTTATTTAAATTCAAATGAGAAAAATTCACGGTATCAATAAAAAAAACACTTGGAGTTCCAGAACCGTTTCCATTTGACAGCGGTGGTATATATGTTTGTCGTTGTGCTTGGTAAATTACTTCGGTGGAATTGTTTAAATAGGAAGATTGCAAAATCCTAAAAAGTTCGTGTCGAACATCTATTGTTCCAGGACTATTATCACCAGTAACATGATATTTAAACCTTAAAACAAAAACATCTCCTACAGAAAAATCGTACACATCACTGCGCATTAGCTGCGAAAAACCAGAGTAAGAGATCAAGAAAAAAACAAAAATGATTAAGCGATTTTTCATAGTGATGTAGTTAATTATACCAAATATAACATATTTTTGAATAACAAATTATCCTGTTTATAAATATTTTGACTTTCTATTTTTAGAAATTTTCAATCATTGTAATTTTCATGAAAGTCATATTTTGGACTACTTACATTGATTTCTGTTTCTAGCTGACCATCAAAGTGCACATAAATAAACGAATGTAAATTTTCGTCTTCTGTTGTCATCGTAACTAGCTCATTTCTTTTCGATGCTAATACCGAAGAATCCATCTTAAAATCAGCTGGATAGTTGTTCTTTTGATTAATATTAATTATTTCTTCGTTTAATACAGTGTAAACGATTACACGTCTTTCGCGTGGTATAATGAAATTAGCTAGCGCCATTTTTTAACGATTTGTATTAAAATTGAACCAATTTGATGTTCTATAATTTAGATGATTGTTTGAAAATAACTATTTTTTTCTAATTATTATTTTTCTAGGTAATTTAAATCACATTTTTACGTTGTGTCATATATGAGAATAGTTTTGTCCCTTTGTTTGTTCATGTTCGTTTTTAATTCAAACGCACAAGTTTGGAATCAAATTGCCAATTTTACGGGTGACCCAAGAGATGATGCCACAGCGTTTTCAATTAATAACCACGTTTATTGTGGTTTAGGAATGAATACTTGGTTTAGTTGTACCTCAGATTTCAAAGTTTTTGATTTAACAACTGAAACCTGGTCGAATGGTGTGAATTTACCGTCTGGACAAGAACGGCAATATGCGAATGGTTTTTCCTACCAAGGTTTTGGCTATGTTTTTGGTGGAATCAATGGAAGTGGAACCTATTTAAATGATTGTTGGAAATTCAACCCACAGACCAATGTATGGGTTTCCTTGCCTGTATTACCTTCGTCTGGAAAGGCGGGAGCCGTAAGTTTTTTGATTGGTAACACGGTTTATATTGTTGGTGGAAAAACCAGTGGTGGTTTGATTTCAAATGAAGTTTGGGCTTTTGATTTGATCCAAGAACAATGGTTGCAAAAAGCGAATCTACCGTTTGATGGAATTTGGAGAGGAGTTGCTTTTTCATGGAACAATTCAGCAATTATCGGTCTTGGTAAATTAAACAATGGAACCTTGAATTCGGGTTTTTATCAGTATACTCCAAATTTGGATTCGTGGCAATTGATTAATCAATTAAATCTTACTCCAAAAACCTATTCCATTTTCGCTCAATTGGGGAAATTTGGATTTATTTATGGAGGAATGATAGAAAATCAATCGTTTTCAAATCAATTTTTGCGAATTAATTTGGAAACGTGGGAAACGACAGTTTTATCACCCTTTCCAGCTGCAGCGAGAAGAGGGGGAGTTGCTTTTGTCGGAAACAACGATTTTTACATCACGACGGGTGTTTCTTCACAAGCACGCTTAAACGAAACATGGAAATCGTCTGAAATCCTAGGGTTGGATGGTACAAATGAATTGGAACACGTGCGGATTTATCCAAACCCCTTGAAAAATTTTATGGTCGTTCAATCAGAACAAATGATACAACGCATTGAAATACACGATTTATCTGGGAAAGTGTTAGCAATGCAAACCATTAATTCCAATCAAATCGAAATCCCCATTGAGCTTGAAAATGGTTTCTATATCGTTAAATTAATCGCTGAAGGTGTTAAGTATAGTGAGCGCATGTGTGTTCAGAATTGATATTGAATCAATCAATAAATTTTCTTCATTTTGTTCAAAAATTCTCTGCATCACCTGTTTTTTTAGCTAGTATTTCCACTATTTTTAGCCATTAGATTTTGTAGAGGTTTTCGCTATGTCAGCATTGAAATTACACCAGTCATCCACCTTGGAGATTTACTCCGCTTCCACTGAAACAAGGCTTTCGTTGCCCTTTATCGGGGAGGGGATTTCTGCTGGGTTTCCATCGCCTGCGTTGGATTTCATAGATTTGAGTATTGACATGAATCGACATTTGGTGAAACACCCAGCAACTACTTTTTATGGCCGCGTAAAAGGTCATTCCATGAAAGATGCTGGAATTTTTGATGGTGATTTGTTGGTTATCGATAAAAGTTTACAACCCCTAGATAACAAAATCGCAGTGTGCTACATTGACGGAGAATTCACCATTAAACGCATTCGATTAGAAGAGAAAGTTATTTGGCTCTTACCTGAAAATGAAGCGTACCAACCTATTCGCGTAACCGAAGAAAATGATTTTTTGATTTGGGGAATGGTGACGCATGTTATCAAAGCACTTTAAGGTTCGTAAATAGCTTACGAAGCAGTTTATTTTCTTTGTCACACGTATTTGATAGAATGTTTGCTTTAATTGATTGTAATAATTTTTACGCTTCTTGTGAGCGTGTTTTTCGTCCAGATTTGAACGGAAAACCAATCGTCGTGCTGTCCAATAACGATGGCTGTGTCATCGCGCGCAGTAACGAAGCAAAAGCAATCGGTATCCCAATGGGTGCGCCAGCTTTTGAATACGAGGCGGTGTTTAAGCAGCAAAAAGTACATGTTTTTTCCGCTAATTTCGCTTTGTATGGAGATTTGAGTCACCGTGTGATGACTTTGCTCGGTGAGTTTTCTCCAGAGATTGAAGTTTACAGCATCGATGAAGCCTTTTTGAAGTTAACAGGTTTCGATTATTTCGACTTGCAAGCGTATGGAAATGAAATGAAGGAGCGGGTAACGAAAGGAACAGGGGTTCCCATCAGTGTTGGAATTGCACCTACCAAAGCCTTGGCAAAAGTAGCCAATCGCATTGCTAAAAAATACCCTAAAGAAACAAAAGGAACTTACATCATCGATACAGAGGAAAAACGACTAAAAGCGTTGAAATGGTTAGCCGTAGAAGATGTTTGGGGAATCGGTCGAAAACATTCGGCACGCCTGCGTTCGCAAGGGGTGAAAACAGCGCTTGATTTTACGCAACTCAGTGATGCGTGGGTGCAAAAATCCATGTCAATTGTTGAACTTCGCTTAAAACGAGATTTAGAAGGGAAACCAACTTTGGATTTGGAAGCCTTGAAGGTGAAGAAGAACATTGCAACAACGCGTTCCTTTGAAAAAACATTGACGGAGTTGGAACAATTGAAAGAGCGGGTTGCAACCTTTGCTGTTGCTGCTGCTGAGAAGTTACGCAAGCAAAAAAGTTGTTGTAAAGCAATTTCAGTATTTGTACATACCAACGGTTTTCGTCAGGATCTGCCACAATACGCTCAAAACACGTTGGCGAAGTTGCCGTATGCGACCAATTCTAGTATTGAATTAGCACGCTTCGCACAGCAGGCATTGGAACGAATCTACCGAAAAGGCTACGATTACAAGAAAGCAGGAGTTATTTTGTTGGATATTCTACCAGAAAATCAAGTGCAACAAGCGTTATTTGAAAATAGTAATCCGAAGCATATTTCACTGATGCAAACGATGGACCAGTTGAATCAACGTTTCGGACAACAAAAAATAAAGTTAGCGGTGCAAGACCCAAAGCGCGTATGGAAAATGAAACAGGAAAAACTTTCACCACGCTACACGACGAATTTAAAGGATATCATAACGATTAAGGTATAATGTGTTTTCACTCGCAACATACAGCAAATGCACAAGCATTGAAAAATCGCTTTAAGGCAACGTTTCAAGAAGAACTGCAATTCACGCCTTCCAATGAGGTTAATGGTTTTACACATCCATATCTCCCTGTCATTACCAATGAAACACCTGATACTATACAACTTTTTCAATGGGGATTGTTACCGCAATGGGCGAAAAGTAGTGATTTCCAACAAAACACATTGAATGCAAAATTGGAAACGATCACAGAAAAGCCGTCATTTAAAGCGTATGAATTGCAACGATGTTTGATACCTGCAACTGGTTTTTATGAATGGAAATGGTTGGACGGAAAGGGAAAAACAAAAGAAAAATACCTCATACATGTAGAAAATACACCTATTTTTTGTTTTGCAGGATTGTGGAGTAGATGGATCGATCCATTGTCAGGAATTCAACGAGGAACCTATGCGATATTAACTACAGAGGCTAATCCACTCATGGCTGAAATTCACAATTCTAAAAAACGTATGCCAGTAATCTTGGATTCAACTGCTGAAGAAGCTTGGTTACTTGGAAAAAATCCACCACAATTATCTTCAAAATTAATCGCACAAAGTTTAGAATCACCTAGGCAGTTTTCGTTGTTTTAAGTTAAGGAAAAGTTTAGAGTTATGGGTTGAAAGTTTTGAGTTGAGATTTTAACAGAATAACGATTTAGTCTTAAAGTCATTTATTAAGGCATAAGTCATAAGTTAATTAGGCATTAGAATAGATTTCAACAGAACCACGATCTCTTCATAATTCCTTCATTGTTAATTCCTTCATTGTTAATTCTTTCATTGCTTCATTGCTTCATTCTTTCATTCTTGTCTCTTAAAGTCTTGCCTCTTGAAGTCCTAAAGTCATTTATTAAGGCATAAGTCATAAGTTAATTAGGCATTAGAATAGATTTCAACAGAACCACGATCTCTTCATAATTCCTTCATTGTTAATTCTTTCATTCCTTCATTCCTTCATTGTTTAATTCCTTCATTCCTTCATTCTTTCATTCTTTCATTGTTTAATTCCTTCATTCCTTCATTGTTTAATTCCTTCATTCCTTCATTCCTTCATTCCTTCATTCTTGTCTCTTAAATTCTTGCCTCTTAAAGTCCTAAATTCTTAAATCCTGCAGTCCTTTTAAAATCATTCTACCACCACCAGTTTTTCAACCACCTGCTTGTTTTCTTGTGTTAATTCAATGAAATAAAGACCATTCGAAAGTCCTTCAAAAGCAAATGATATCAGTTGTTGACCAATTTCTGTAGGAGTAAAATCACGTATAGCAACAGTAGCTCCAAAACTATTTTTCAATCGAATAGCTAAGCGTTGTGTACTTGGTAAGTTTACCTGAATACTTCCTTTTCCATTTTGAGATGGGTTAGGGTAAACAATGAATTTAGTAGCCAATTTAATTGGCTCTTCCAGCGATAACGGTCCTCCAATTTTATTGGAAGTTGTATTCGTGACAATCGGTAAATTGTAATCGAAGTAAATATTTGCAGTGTTTTCGATTGTTTCCCCCATTTTATTAGCAAAAGGCATGATCGAATATTGGAAAAACCCGATACTTCCAAGGGCATTTGTTGTGCTATCCACCAACTGAATGTTGTTAAAGAAGAACGTTAATTCTCGGTTGTTTAAGGTATACGTCATAGGGTGAGAAGAGCCTAAAATACGTAAAGTACTCAAATCTAATAAAGAAGAAATAGCATCTGTTACGTAAATATTGAAAGCCGTATCTGTACCTGTATTTTGAAACTCAATGGTATAGGTCAATCGTTGGTTGTTCGCAATAAGGTGATCTGCACCAATTCCTTCAGGGAACACAATTTTGTGATTTGGATCGTAACTACCAATCACAACTCCATTCAAAGAAAGGGTGTCGTTGCTCGCGTTATTATCTAAACTCGTTGAAACAGTCGCAAAATGATGGTAGTTGTACCCAATTGGAATGGCAATTGGTAAATAGGCATTGACATAAAATTGTTGTGATTGAAATGTTGAAAGATTAGTTAAGTTCCACGTAATTGTATCTCCGTTGATACTAGCAGCTGTTGGTGTTGTGGATGTAATGCTATAGGCAGAATCAACAATCAGTTGTAGGGTTGCATTTGCAGTTGTTGCACCGAGATTATTCACGGAAACAGTAATGTTTTGTTGCATGTTTTGACGGGTGATTCCTGCAGCACCTGTAAGTGCTAAATCAGGATTAGTTGGAGCGGTGAACCCAAAATTTACTGCGTCGATTGTTGCTGGAGTAGCGATATAGGTATACGTATTTCCGTTACAAGCTGTTCCAAATAGTGGCGAAATAACAGTGATTGTATCGCTTGGATTAGTGGAGTAGTAATCCAAAGAGCCATTACTTCCAGTGAAGAAATAGTCGTCGGATGGTTGAACATGCACCAATTGATTTGGCACTAATTGTTCCGATAAATCTACGTTGCAATTGTTATTGGCATCAAAATAAGTTTGAACGATCAGTTTAGAATCACAATCAATGCATGCTTTGTAACTAATCGTTTTTGTTTTAGCATATTGCATGTTGTTGATGACCGTGTAAAAAGAATTCGAAAAAGTCACGAGTGCTTTATTGTCGGTATCCATTGAAAAATCGACTAAAGGATAAGATCCACTGTAATTACCAACAGAATCGTTTACAATGAAACTATGCATTTTACTGAGTGTTCCATTTAATAAGTGTTTCGAAACCAATAGCGAATTTCTATGTGTTGTAGGGTTGTATGTTTTACCTAACACAAATAAATGACCATTTTTTAGAATTGTTTTGTGTGGATTGTATGGTGTTGAAGTTGGGAAAGGAATCGAACTTGTTGTTGTTAAGTTGGTATCGATTACAGTTAGTTTATATCCTAAATTGGGATTGGTAAAAGTAGTGTATGTAAAACCATAGAATTTAGCAGCAATCGGTTCGTTTGTTTCCAAATAACTATCGAAATAAGCGGTAGAAACACCTTGCAATTGTCCTTGTAAGTTGATTTTATAGAGATTATTGATAACCACATAAATCTTATTATTCAAAACAGTTAGTTTTTTGGCATATACACCTGAACTTAAAAGAGTAGAATCATTGAAATTCATTGCTCCAGTAGTTTTTGAATAGGAACGAAGAATGTTTCGGGTGAGTGTTTGACCTACAGTTCTTCCAAAAACAACAACAACATCATTAGTAGAAGTTGTGATTAAAGGCGAACTTAAATTCGTTAACAGCATTGACGAAGTATATTGAAAGTCTTTTTGAAAAACGGTTGTATAATTACTATCAAATCCTCTTAAGTAATAATGAGTTGTGCCGCCTGTTTGTAATGCAAAGCTCACATGTATTTGATTGTTAACGGGGTTGAAAGAATAGGATGATATTCCAAAAGAAGTAGAGTAGGTAGTAGGCACGTATTCTTTCTTTTCTTGCACTAAATTACCCATGGTATCGTATTTTTGAAGCAAGATGAAATGGCTGTTTCCTGGTTGATTTAAACTGATATTGTTGGTGTCAAGTGATGTGGAGATTAATATAATGTTGTTGTTGGAATCATTGATTAAAAAATGCTGTGATTGGTTCGTAAACATTTCGTAACGCATGGTTTGACTCATGGGTAAAACACTAATGTCCCATAATTTTACACCTTGATTAGAAACCTTAGCCAAACGATAAATGCTTGTATCGTTAGTGTGTGAAGGCGCATAGTAAAAGTAAGAACAACCTTGTTGATCGTTTGCCGTAGCTTTGATATCTTTACTAATGAAAGTGCTTGCCGCTTGGAAATTGGTGTCAGCATGATTGAATTTCCACAACGTACCAACTGTGTTTTGACTGAAAGCACTAAAAATGATGAAAGGTAAAAGGAAAGCGAGTAAAATTGTGCGCATGATTATTTTTGTTTTTACTAAGATGGAATTAGTAGAAAATTAGTTGCATTGCTTTTTGAAAGTTAGTTAATTAGCCAGGCATTAGTCATTAGGCATTAGTAATTAGTTTAGATCTCAACAGATCAACGATCTAATTTTCATTGTTTAATTCCTTCATTATTTAATTCCTTCATTCCTTCATTCCTTCATTCTTTAATTCCTTCATTCCTTAATTCCTTCATTGTTAATTCTTTCATTCCTTTTTCACATTCTCTTCATCTTCCTCAATCGTACTTTGGAGATAGGTGTAAATGGTGATAAAATAATCGTTGCTTTCTTCGTTGTATTTCTCAACAAATAAATTACATGAAAAACCATTCATATTGTCTAAGTTCCACAAAGTTCCTTTGTCTTCTTCTATATATTTGCCATCTTTTAAAGTTAGTTCCCATGGTTTCAGCATTTCAGTTACCATAGAGTCAACCACTTCTTTTGTGCTTAAAAAGTAAACACTGTTTTTGTGGTCTTCGTGATCAATTGTGTACCACTGGTTATAAAATATTGAATCAGTAATTTTAAGATTGATGACTCCAATTTGGGCAAATAATCCTCCTGAAAAGAAAAGAAATAAGAATAGTAATTTTTTCATAAATAGTATTTGAATCAAAAATAGTTGTTTTTAGTGATAGAATAGTACTTGGAGTAGATGGCTTTTTGAACACTGCTTTCTTGATAAAATCTTTGAGTTTATTGGCGTTTTATTAGTACAATACAGACAGAATTAACTAGCTTTGAAGAAATTAAATTCAAGCATGTTAAAGTCGTTTTTCATAAGTATTTTGCTCATTTTCCTTCACCAAAGTTTGAGGGCTCAGTTGTTTACAACCAACAAAAAAGAACAAATCCAAGAGCTTACTTTGCGTGTTGACAGCTTGTTTCATGCCAACGATTCATTGAAAGCACATATCTTTTTTCAAGATTCTGTTTTTACACTTGTTTCGACTGAAAAAAGTGAATTAGCGAATCAGTTAGGTGCGATTGAAACCGTTCATTTGAAGCAACAAACTACCCTTTCTTCTCAATACAACGATACGCTTTCGAATTTGAAATTTGCCTTCAAACAATTGCAGACTTCTTTTGATTCTTTGACCTTTTTAAGCAGTTTGGTAGTTGATTGTGAAGAGACTTCAGAAGAAATTCCTGGTAAGAAATTTGAACGTTTATTTAAAACATGCTCGTTTAAAAATCACCGATCAATGAGTATTGGCGATCCAGATTACAAAGGACGTTATACTTACAAATACAAAATTTATAAGCTTTTAAACGATTCAAGTACGGTCTTGACAAATGCAGAATTGATTAAGGAAAATCGCCGAGATGAGTTCTTGGCAATTCTAAATGTTCGCATAGCCGACGAATCGAAAAAAGTAGTTCAAATGGCGCAAGATGAAAAGTCGAAATGCTTTGACGGTTTTGTTTTTAAGTCATACTCATATGATGATTTAGGTATTCAGTTTAATGAAGGTATGGTAGAATTTGTTGTTTCCTTTGGGTTGTCAACGGCGTGCATGCCATACGATGGTGTATTAATTGCGATTCCACTGAAAGAGATGGTCGCATATTTTTCGGAATAATTTAAAGGTTAAAAGATGAGGTTCCTGTTTTTGTTTTTTTGTTGTGGCTTGAGTTTCGCTAATTGGTCGCAAGATACAACGCAAGTTTTATTTATTGGTAATAGCTACACACAAGCCAATGATTTGCCAACGCTCTTTTCAGAATTGGCTTTATCGAAAGGAAAGCATCCGTTTGTGGATACAAAAGCCAATGGTGGATTCACCTTTCAAAGTCATGTGAACGATCCAATGACGTTTTCAAAAATTCAAGAAAAAAAATGGAATTATGTTGTTTTACAAGCACAAAGTCAAGAACCTTCGTTTCCGTATAGTCAAGTAACAACAGCAACATTGCCCTTTGCTAAAATACTATCTGATAGCATTTATGCTAATAATTACTGTTCGCAACCCTTGTATTACATGACATGGGGGAGACAAAACGGCGATCCGCAATGGGATTCCATCAATACGTTTTACAAGATGAACGATCGTTTGCGCGCAGGGTACATGCGTTTTATGGAAGCGAGCGAAGCGTCTGTTGCACCGGTTGGTGTTGCTTGGCAATATGTGCGCGATACTTATCCAGCAATTAATTTATATTCGAGTGATGGCTCACATCCATCTCTTGAAGGTTCTTATTTGGCTGCTTGTGTATTTTATGCTTCGATTTACCGAGAAACACCTGTCAATGCAACGTATTTCAGTTCTGTTTTGCCCTCAACGGCAGCTATTTTACAAAATGCCGCAGCCTTAGTGGTTTTGGATAGTTTGTCGACTTGGAAATTAAGAGCGAACAACGAAACAGCTTTGGCGCTTTTTTCATTGAGTTTAACCGCTAATTCGATTACGACACAAAACGAAAGTTGGCGTTCAACTTCATACACCTGGGATTTTGGCGATGGAACCACATCCAATGCTATTTCGCCCAATCATGCGTATGCTACAACTGGAACTTTTACCGTTCAATTAATTGCCCAAAACGAATGCGGTTCTGATACCGCTTCAATGCAACTAAACGTTTCACAATTAGGCCTTGAAGATTTAAATGTAGCCGTTCAATTACTCAATACTGGTAATAATACGTACGCATTTGATTCTACTGTAAAGTTAGTTAAAGTAGAGGTATTGAATGCATTAGGTCAACCAATGAGTACGGCTAACATTGTAGAGAACACACTTGATTTATCAATGGTTGCAAAAGGTGTTTATTATGTTCGATTTAAGAGTATAAGTGGGCAGGCGACGTATAAAATCCGTGTAGATTAGTATTTTTTCAGGGGTTAAAAAACTGAGAAAGCCTTACAATACGACGTTTAGGCAGTAAGGTTACACGCAAATTTTTCTATGCTAAAAGGTTGAATTATCGTTTATTAATCAATATATTTGCTTCGTAAATTACAACTCAACCAATATGAAATACCTTTTCAGTTTACTCGTGCTTTTATTTTCATTGAATTTAATGGCCCAGATCCCATCATATGTTCCAACGAATGGATTAGTAGGTTATTGGCCGTTTAATGGCAATGCGAATGATGTTAGTGGGAATGGTTTTAATGGCATTGTTTCAAATGTTTCTTTGACAACAGATAGAAATAATATATCAAATTCTGCTTATTTATGGCCATCTACAAATGGTACAAATAGTTTTATTGATGTTGGTAATTTACATTCATTAATACCTAATTCAATTACAATTTCTGCTTGGATTCTTGCAGATGGTGGAACAATAAATCCAAGAATAATTTCATCTGGAGAAGTTGGTTTTTCTACTCAATCAACAATAAATGCAAATAGATATTACCAAGCAGCTTGGGATAGAGCTGGGGCAGGTATTTGGCCTTCTACATTTCCAGTATCAAGTAATGTTTGGCATCATCTTGTTTTTACTGCAAATCATATAAATGGACAAGCAAAATTATATGTAGATGGAGTCTTAACTGATTCAAGTTGTTGTGGAATACCAAATCCTAATTATGTAATGAATAATACTTGGAATATTGGAAGAAAATCAACAAGTGCATTTGATGCGTGGGGAGGTAAACTCGATGATATTGGAGTTTGGAACCGTGCATTGACGCAACAAGAAATAACTAATTTATTTAGTAGTTCTACACCACCTCCAACATGCAACATCACAACTTCAGATTCAACTTTGTGTTTAGGTGAAAGTACAACGTTGTCAATAGCTGTATCGAATTTAAGTTCTTCTTTTGTTAATTGGAATACAGGGGAACCTAATAATAGTATGCCTACTACAGAACAATATGGTATGATATATGATAATGGTAGTTGGAATGATCATACGATAAATTTTCAAACATCTTTAATTATTGAATTCAATTATATAATTAATCAATTAAACGGTTTTACATATTTCGGAAGTTTTAATGGTCATTCCTATTTTAAATCTAATAATCAATATACTTGGGTCAATGCAAATAATTTAGCAAATTCATTAGGAGGTTATTTAACAGTGATAAATGATCAAGCAGAAAATGATTTTATTCTGTTAAATGGAAATATTTCAGTAAATGCAGCATGGATTGGGTTGTACCAAGATGTTAATGATCCTCTATATTCTGAGCCAAGTGGTGGATGGAAATGGGTGAATCAGCAGTCTATAATTTCCTGGTCAACTGGAGCAACCACACCATCCATCACTGTTTCTCCAACAGCAACAACAACGTATACATGCACAACAACGGTTAATGGCGTGTCTTGTACAGATGCTATTACAGTTACAGTAGATTCATTAAATTTCTCGTTGCCAGCAACAACTACAGTTTGTGGAACGAGCGCAACGCTTTCAGCACCAGGAGGTGCAACTTCTTATTTGTGGAATACGAATGCAACAACAGCATCTATTGCTCCAACAACAAGCGGGTTGTATTCTTGTACGGTTACAAAAGGAGCATGTGTGAAAAGTGCAACAACGCAACTTAATTTATTAAATCCAATTGTTTCAACTGCAGATTCAATCTTATGTGTTGGTGAAAGCTCAACATTAACATCTAACACCACTGTTTCACCTTCTTCTGTCTGCTCGAGTGCTGCTTTACCAACAAATTTACAAACTGGTTTAGTGGGTTACTGGCCTTTCTGCGGCAATGCCAATGATGCTTCTGGTAATGGAAACAATGGAACGGTTAATGGCGCAACCTTAACAACAGATCGTTTTGGAAATGCGAATAGTGCGTATAGTTTTGATGGCAATGACTGGATATCAGCGACAAGAGCACATCAAGCTGTTTTCACCGCAAGTGTATGGATTCAATCTACAAATGGAAATTGTAACAAACCAATTTTGGATGCCAACAATTCCTCTTGGGAATTGTACAGTGATTGTGCCAATGGCCAATTGAATTTCATCATGTGGAATGGTGGAACATTTACGTATCACTCAACGAATGTTGCTTTAGGGTTGAATACTTGGTATCATGTTGTTGCGGTGTATTCGAGTTCTCAAGTAAAGGTATATGTCAATGGAAGTTTAATTACAACACAAGTAACAACAGCTGTTCCAGCTATTTCAGGGGTGTTAAATATGGGAGCAAGTTTATCTGGTACTACACAATATTTCACTGGAAAACTAGACGATGTTGGTCTCTGGAGCAGAGCTTTAACATTAGCTGAAATTCAACAATTGTATACGCAAGGACAAACAACGTATTCATGGTCGCCAGGTAACGCAACGACTCAATCGATCACTGTTTCACCAACTTCAACAACAACCTATACGTGTACAACCACTGTAAACGGTGCTTCGTGTTCGGATACAATCGTTGTCACAGTCAATCCTTTACCAACTGTAAATGCAGGTGCTGATCAATCTGTATGTTTAAACCAACCCGTTACGTTAAGTGGTTCTGGTGCCGTTACGTATTCTTGGAATAATTCAGTGGTGAACAATACACCATTTACTCCAACAGCAACTGCTACTTATACCGTAACAGGCACGGATGCTAATGGTTGCGTGAATACGGACAATGTTGTGGTTACAATCAAACCATTACCAACGGTAAATGCAGGTTCAGATCAATCTGTTTGTATTGGTAATCCTGCTATTTTCAATGCAACAGGAGCTTTTAGTTATTCTTGGAGCAATGGCGTTGCCAACCAAGTTCCATTCTTCCCAACAACTACAGCCAGTTATATCGTTACTGGAACAGGGGTGAATGGCTGCGTTAATAAAGATACCATGATGATTACGATTAATTCATTACCAATTGTTTCTGCTGGTGCTGATACATCTATTTGTTTTGGACAAACTGTTACATTATCAGGTTCTGGAGCCGTAAGTTACACTTGGAACAACGGAATTTTTAATAACACACCTTTTACACCATCTGCTACAGCCAATTACATTGTAACAGGAACGAATGCTAATGCATGTCAAGGGTCTGATACCGTTGTTGTAACAGTTTTAGCATTGCCTTCGATCAACGCAGGATTGGATAAAACAATTTGTTTAGGTGATTCAGTTGCCTTGACAGCTTCAGGTTCGCCATTAATTGCATGGAATAACGGGATCTTAAATGGCGTTTATTTCAATCCAACAGCAACAACTACTTACACGGTAACAGGAACTGGAGCTAATGGTTGTACCAATACGGATCAAGCGATTGTGTATGTAAATGCTTTGCCAACAGTATTCGCAGGTGCGGACACAGCCCTTTGTAATGGTACATATATCACTTTGTCAGGAAGTGGACCCGTAAGTTATACATGGAGTAATAGCGTAAGCAATGCAGTTCCTTTTATCCCGTCTTCAACTACAACATATACCGTAACGG
>JAGNZC010000026.1 GCA_017984635.1 Crocinitomicaceae bacterium | reverse complement strand
ACATATACCGTAACGGGTACGGATGCCAATGGCTGTAAAAATACAGATCAAATTTTGGTTACAGTTAATACTTTGCCGCCTGTAAATGCAGGAAATAATGTGTCGATATGTATTGGAGATTCTACTCAATTAACTGCTACAGGAGCTTTAACGTATGTTTGGAACAATGGGGTGGTGAATGCAACAGCTTTTTATCCAACTACAACTTTAACCTATACGGTGGTTGGAACGAATGCGAATGGTTGTACTAATTCTGATTCAGTTACAGTAACCGTAAATCCATTGCCAATAGTTTTTGCTGGAAACGATACCTTGTTGTGTGAACAAACAACATATACTTTAAGTGGTACAGGAGCAACAAGTTATACGTGGAACAATGGTGTAACGAATAATGTTCCATTTACTGTTTCAGCTTCAACAACATATACAGTAACAGGTATTGATGCCAATGGTTGTCAAAACACAGATCAAATCACCCTAACAACGAAACCGTTACCATCAGTAAATGCAGGAATAGATCAATCAGTTTGTTTAGGTGATTCTCTTTCATTTACGGCAACTGGATCTGGTGTTTCATATAGCTGGAGCAATGGTTTAATTAATGGAGATTATTTCATTCCAACAGTAACAATGACCTTAACGGTAACCGCAAATGGTGCCAATGGTTGTACCAACACCGACCAAGTAATTGCCGTGGTAACACCTTTGCCAACTGTTGATGCTGGTCCAGATCGAATCATTTGTAAAGGTCAAGCAGTTGCTTTAAATGCCGTGAGTAATGGCTCAATCGTTTGGGGTGGAGGAGTTGTCAATAACTTACCATTCAATCCAAGTACAACAGCAACCTATGGTGTTACGGCAACAAGTGCTGCAGGTTGTGTGAATACAGATGATATTACAGTTACGGTTGGTGATTATCCAAACGCCAATTTTTACACGTTAACACCAACACAATATGCGCCAAATTCAACCTTTGATTTTGTGAACCTTTCAACAGGAGCAGCAACGTATGAGTGGGATTTTGGTGATTTAATTGGAACATCAACCGCGGAAAACCCATCTTACACGTATCAGCCTTTGGTAACAGCAACCTATTTTGTTTCCTTAGTGGTAAGTTCCTCTTTGGGTTGTAAAGATTCCCTTACAACAATTGTACAACTCATTAATAATTCACCAGGTTTAGATGTCATCATACCAACAGGTTTCTCGCCAAACAATGATTCAGATAATGATGATTGGACGATTTACGGCATAGAAAACTATCCTAATTCTAAGATTTTAGTGTTCAATCGTTGGGGATTAAAAGTGTTTGAAGGAAGTGAATTATTCCCAACATGGAATGGGATTTATGGAGGTGTAATGCTTCCTACAGCAGATTATTATTACATCGTAGAATTGTCTGATGGCAGAAAATTCAATGGTGTTGTTACATTAAAACAATAAGCATGAAAAAGAATAGCTTAAGTTTCATTTTGATTTTTGGTTTTGTTGCGTGTATCAACGCACAACAATTGCCTATCTTTTCAAACTATTTTTTCAATGATTACGTGATTAATCCTGCATTTACAGGTAATGAACGTTTTTCACCTGTTCAAGTTACGTATCGCAACCAATGGTTAGGATTCAATGGTCCTTCAACGATTACAGTAGGAGGTCATACATTTTTAGAAGACCAAAACATTGGTTTGGGCGGGATGCTTTTTTCAGACGATATGGGTGGTGCAATTAGTCAACGTGGTGTGGCATTGAATTTCAGCTATCGAATTGTATTGAATGACCGTTCTTATTTAGCTACAGGTTTGGCTGGCGTAATCAATCAATACGCATATGATGGATCCAATATTGTGGCATCCGTTCATACAGACCAAAGTTTATTCACGCAATTAAATCAAGTGAATCCAGATGTAAATTTTGGTTTAGCATATGTGTTAGACGATCGATTAAAAATTGGCTTATCAGCAAATCAGTTAATTGAAAAACGCATGAATAAATGGAACGAATTCACAACAGGTTCTGATAATCGTTTGGTGCGTCAAGTTAACTTCACGGCCTCTTATTTAGCGGAGTTGCAACGTGGAATAGAATTGGAATCATTTGGTGTATTCAGAACCACCTTCAATACACCAATGCAATTTGATTTGGGTTCACGTTTGTTGTACAAAGGTATTTTCTACGCTGGTTTAGCTTACCGTCATTTGGATGCTGTTTCGATCTTAGCCGGCTACAAAAACAAAAATTTTGTAGTGGGTTACAGTTACGATTACACCACTTCAGAACTCAACAAGTATACAACAGGTTCACACGAATTGGTTTTAAGTTACCGCTTAAAAGTGAACAAACGAAGAATTGTTAGTAGAAGTGTAAGAATGTTGGATCAGTTTTGATCAGTAATTTCTTTTCAAAAAACTTCCAACCAATACACCAACGTTTCTTCTTCGCCAGCATTTAACCAATGCATGCCGTCTTTTTCTGCTAGGTTTCCATTGTGTGAATGTGCATCTGCCCAGCCCCACCAAGGTTCTATACAGAAAAACGGCGCATGTTCTTTGGTCCAAAAACCAATGGCATCTAAGGAATCAAAATGAAGCGTTACTAGTTTTCCTTTTGTTGTGTGCGCGAGTGTGACAGATTGAAAAGGAGGTTGTTTGAAAACCAACGCATCGGATGCAAAAAGACTGAAGTCAAGCGGTAAAGCAGGTGCAATGTTCATCGTTTTTGTAGCGCCAGAATAATAATTACCTTCAATTAAACAGCGCTCCGCTTGAAACGCATTGGAAAACTGTAATTCGTGATTGGATAATTTGTCTTTCAGTGCAAATCCTGGGTGACCACCAACGGAATAAGGCATTTTATCAGCGGTCAAATTACGCGTGCAATGAGAAACCTGAATTTGATTCCCTTCAAGTGTGTAAGTGACTTCAAATTCAAATTCAAATGGAAATTGCAAGCGTGTTGATGCGTTTGCTTTAAGTAACAAGCATACAGAAGTTGCTGTTTGCTGGGTAACTTCAAATTTTTGATCGCGGGCAAATCCATGTTGACGCATGGTGTATTCTTTTCCTTTCCAAGTGTACGTATCATTTAGCAAACGCCCAACAATTGGAAATAAATTAGGTGCCGTTCTGTTCCAGATAGCGTCGTCTTTTTCCCAAAGAATGTTTTCGCCTGTTAAGGTTGAAAGCTCGACTAATTCAGCTCCCAAAAAATGGATGCGCGCTTTTAATGCGCTGTTTTGAAGAATAATTGACTCGTTCATTTAAACGCCAAATTGAGATAAGTGATGATCAAGGTGTTTGAAAAATAAATTGTTCCATTCTTGGCTGGTTAATTTTCCAAAAGACAAGGAAGGTAAACCCTCAAAATGTGCAGCACCTAGTTGTTGCGTGCGATGTATGTAGGCGATTAAGCGCGTTTTTTCTGCTTCAAATTGCTTGGCATCTGCAATAATAAATGCAGGGGCTGTATGCGTGTTTTTTTTATAACTTTTTTCACCCGTTACCATTGGTTTAACCAATAATTTCAAGATAAAACGCACGATAAGATTGGGTTGTTTGTGCTTGTTTTCATATAACATTTCATAGGTAATGTTGCAATGTGCGAACATTTGTGCAACATCCATTTCCCCCCACAAAGCTGGAGTTGAAGGAGTTAATAGCTCAATTCGCGCAATAATTAACGCACTTGTTTCTTCAGTAAAGACGGAGGGAATAGCCATTTTTTTCTTTTTTACAAGATTACAAAAAAAAATGATTTTAAAGCCCTCGAATTTAATTTTCTTCTGTTGTCGTTATTTGAAATTGTTTAGGATCGTACCCAATGTTTTCAACCAACTCTAAAATCTTTTCATTACTGATTTTTTCATTTGCTAAACAATAAAATGTCAATTTTAAATCAGTTGTTTTAAGCATGTCTTTCGCACCCTTTTTCTCCAATGCTGTCATTAGCTTGGGTGATAAAAATGGGCACATCAATGCATTGGCATTGGCAGAAATAATGTAATTTGTTTTTTGTCCAAAACAGATGCTTACACTTAATAATAACCCAATAAAGATGATTTTTTTCATAATTTTTAATTTCTAGATACGGTAATATTTCCAACTCTTTTTTGAGAATCAGCTTCAATAACATAAAAATAAACTCCTTCCGTTAAAGCTTCTCCATTGATGTTTAAACCACTAAAATTGTTGCCAAATTGCTCCGTTTTATAAACGATTTCTCCCCAACGATTCAATACAATGACTTCGTATTCTAGGCAGATATCAATTTGTTGATCTAAATTCCAAGTATCGTTGATTCCATCGCCATTTGCTGTAATAATATTTGGAATGATTTGGTCATCCAACAATTCATTCGCAATTATAGTAACGGGAAGCGAGATTTTGTAAACGCAATTCTCATCGGTTGTCACCTCGTATTCTACATTGAATGTTCCAGGTGAGCCATACACATGCATGCTGTTTGTCGTTGTATTTAACGAATGAGTAGAGTCACCAAAATGCCAGTTATTATTGATAATAGGCGTGCTAACAGGTTGTATGCTACCTGTATAAGCTGCTTTTAAATCACACGAAAGTAAGGTTTGAAAATCAACAGTTGGTATGGTTGGAACTGGAATGGTTTGCGTATAGGTACGCGCACAATTACCTTCGGATGAAGTTGCTGTAAGCACAACGCTATAGCCTGCAACATCAGGGTATAAGTGGTTCGGACTAATTGTTGTTTCAATGGCTGAGTTATCCCCATAATCCCACGTGTAACTTAAGTTTGCAGAAGGATTTAAACTGCTTGAAGCAGCTGTAGTATTCGTGAAATAGACTAAATGTGCATAGCAATCAACTGTAAAATCAAAGGAAGGTGTAGGATTATTGTAAACTGTTAAAATCACGGTATCAGAATTCACACAGCCATAAATATCTGTTCCTACAACAATATACGATGAAGTACCAAGTGGTGGTAAAAAGGTATTTGTATTTTGAATTCCATTACTCCAAACATAACTAACACCACCTGTTCCATTTAATAAGTAAGGAGAATCTTTACACAATACCGTGTCATTACCAGCAAAAATAGGAGGTAAGTAATGCATGGTAACTTGAATGGTATCCGTATCAACACATCCATATTGATTGGTACCTAAAACACCATAATATGCAGTGTCAATGGTTTGATTGAAATCTTGTCCATCTGGCACAGCATTCGACCAATTGTAATTGACAGCTCCAGATGCATTTAGGTGTATAGGGTCGAACTGACAAAAAGAAAAATCTTGTCCGGCATTGACAAGCGGAATAGGGTTGATAGTGATGATTAGGGTGTCTTTATCATCACACAATGTGGTTGCATGGGTTGCTGTTAAAATATAAAGTGCAGATAATACGTTGGTATTGTTTGAATTTGTTAGGGTTAATTGTGGTTGCGCAATCAATTGATTGTTGAGGTTTGCCATGGTGTTCCAGCTGTAATTGATACCCGGTTGTGCTATAGCTCCAATCAATGAATCATAGGTTCCGCATCGTGTTACATTGGGTCCAGCATCCACTGGTGGCAGTACATTTACCATGATCGTGTCATAAACGGTACAAAGTTGAGGGATTGTGTACGAAATTGGATGTAAACCAGAATTGATGGAAGGATTAAACATACCCGTTGCTGTATTCGTAATACTTGGTCCTGCCCATGTTCCTCCTGCAATATTTGTTGTTAATTGAATGGGAGCATTATCAATACAAACAGATGGTGGCGCTGTGATTTCAGGTTGATAAACATGAATTACGATATCAAAGGTATCTGAAGAAGCCCCACATGTTGAGTACAAATACACGTGTTTGTTTCCTGGTGTGTCCCATGTGTAAAAAGGATTGGTTGAGCCGCTAAAAAAGTCGCCATTTATTTCCCACTCTTGAAAACACGTTAATCCAATGCTTGTAGTGTTATTAAAGAAAACGGTATCTCCCACACAAACGGTTGTGTCGCTTGGTGTGAAAACTGGAACAGTTGTACATGCTTGACACAAGTAACTATCATTAGGTGTGTAATTCAGTGTGCCAATTGTAGGTGATGATGATGTTGCATTAAAAGTAGAAACAGATCCTACAGAGACTGCGGTAAGATTCAATGCAACTGACGATAAAGTTGGGCTTGACATTTGACAAGATACTTTACCAATACTATCCGTTTTAATAAAAAGAGGATCCATACTATCATCTGTATTTCCAAAAAAACTGGAACTTGAAAAAGCAGAAATATTAAACCCATTATCATTGTTGAATCGCAATCCAACTCCTTTGTCTCGTTCATTTCCGCCATAACTCCGTGACCATTGTATTGCCCCGTTTTCATCAAATGAAAACAATAATACATCTAAGTCGTTGAGTGCTTGTGTGATACCAGTAATGGTATTGGTAGAAGAAGGAAAAGAATTCGTTTGACCAAGAATAGCATAGCCACCAGGGTATTTTACAATGTCTCTGGATTGATCTCTACCAACGCCACCAATAGCTTTTCCCCAAATTACATTTCCATTGGTAATGTTAATTTTTGCAACTAAAATATTTTCTCCACCTAAACCACCTGCGAGCGTTGGAGACGTTACATACATTGTTCCTGTAGTTTCATCAACTACACCTTTGTTTGACCAAACAGTATGGTCAGCATCAGAATAGCCAGTTCCGCCATATTTCTTCATCCAAATTGGGTTTCCTGTACTTGAAAAACGACCAACTATCACATCTGTTCCATAATTTTCTTTCGAGCTGGTTAATATAATGTCTCCATTAGAGAGATTTTTTAAATATAAACCGTGATCTCCCATTCCAGTTAATGCTTTACTCCAAATAACATTACCAGTACTTGTGGTTTTCATTAAATAAAGTACATTACTACTTTGTCCTAAACAAACAATATCACCTGTTGGTGTTTCCTCTGCATACATCATCCATGATACGTTGTAGCGTTTGTACCAAACTTGATTACCATTCTGATCTATCTTTAAATTGAAACCTTGTCCACCGGCTAGGCCTGAAACTATAAATCCGCCGTCAGCTGTTTGTGTAATACTTTTCCCGCCTTCTTGTACGTTTGTTCCAAATAATTTGAACCATAAAATGTTTCCGCATACATCTAAGCGGTAAACGTAAATATCACATTCTCCATGTCCGCTTCCAACAGAACTACTTTCGTGTTGACCTGTAGCAGCAAAACCACCATCACTTGTTGGAACAATTTGCAAGGCTCCTTGCATTCCTGGAAGATTGTATTTTCTGTAAAATGTGTTGTTTTGAGCAAATGTGCTTAATGAAAAAAGCAGTATGAATAGTAAAAAGTGTTTATTTAGCATTGTAAAAGGTTTGTACAAATTTATTGATTTTTTAAACATCTTTCACCAATTTATTTTATATTAATGTTAATTTAATATCTTTTTTAGTGGTTTTTTTATTTTTTAAATTATATTTGCAGTATAAATGATTTGAGAAAAAATCATTTTAACCAGCTAACAGCTGATTCTTCTATAAAACCACTTCTCACTTTAATCAAGAATTTTGCAATCATTCAGAAGTTTACTTCTGTTTATTCATACTAAACCAAAGAGGCGTCTTGATTTATTGAGGCGCTTTTTTTATGGTCTATAATCAAAACATTTTTTGCATTCGTTTGTTTCATTTTTATGCAGAATGAAACAATTATCGATGTACAACATTTAGCGAAAAGCTTTGGGAATTTTGAAGCAGTGAAAGATGTTTCTTTTTCGGTTCAACGCGGTGATGTATTTGGGTTTTTAGGACCAAATGGAGCGGGCAAAAGCACAACAATTCGTTGCATGCTTTCGTTGATCACTCCTGATAAAGGAACGATATATTTATTCGGGAAGTCCTTGCAAACGCATCGTCAAGAAATATTGAGAAATATTGGAAGCATAATTGAAAAGCCAGATTTTTATAAATATTTATCCGCTGAAAAGAATTTAGAGATTTTCGCACGAATCTCCGGTGCTGATGTAACGCGGAAAGATATTTTAGAAATGCTTGATTTCGTTGGTTTGTCAGATCGTGGTCGCCACAAAGTTGGTGGGTTTTCACACGGAATGAAACAGCGACTTGGAATTGCTCAAACACTTTTACATAAACCAGATTTAATCGTTTTAGATGAGCCTACAACGGGGTTAGATCCTCAAGGAATTATCGAGGTTAGAAATTTGATATTGCGTTTGAAAAACGAGCAAAATAAAACGATTTTATTGTCCTCTCATCAATTGTCTGAAATTGAATTAATCGCGAATAGAATGGTGATTATTAACCAGGGGAAATCAATCGTTGAAGGAACGGTAAGTGAATTGTTGCAAGCTGAAGAGATCAATGTAAAAATTAATGTGGACGATAGTGAGAAAGCGGTTCGATGTTTAAACGATGTTGCTCAAGTGAAAAGTGTTTCTGTTCGCACAAATAATGAAGTTGAAGTATTGGTAAATAAAAACGATGTAGCGCTCATCAACAAAGTACTTGTTGCGAATGATGTTGCTGTATTTGCCTTAGAACCCAAAAGAAAATTAGAGGATTATTTTATTCAAATCATTCAAGCATAATGTTATTAAAAAACACATACAACGAGTTTATTAAAATCTTAGCGAAACCTCGAAGTTATTTAGGGATTGGAGCGTTGACTTTGTTAGTTTCAATTATCATTTTTGCCATGAAAATAGATGGTAAATCCATTATTTCATTTGTTACGGCTTCTTTTGAAAACTCAATTTCATTTAACGGACATGTGCTAAATGGGAATCTGATCGCATTTATTATTTTACAAATGCTAATAGTTCATGTTCCTTTATTAGTAGCGTTGGTTACAGGTGATTTAATCTCAGGAGAGGCAGCAATGGGAACGATTCGAATGTTAGCTACTAAACCGATTTCAAGAAACAAAATAGTGTTATCGAAATTCATCGCTGGAGCTATTTATACGTTCGTAATAACCATTTGGCTTGGTTTTTTAGCACTTTTTGTTTCGCGTTATATTTTTGGTTCAGGTGATTTAATTGTACTCAATAGTGATGGACTAGTGATTTTAAAAGATGCAGATATTTTGTGGCGCTTTGGTTTGGGCTTTTGTGTCGCTTTTTTAGCGTTGTTGACGGTTTCATCCTTGTCCATTTGTTTGTCTGCATTTACGGAAAATTCAATCGGACCAATCGTTGCAACAATGTCAATCATCATTTTATTTACAATAATTGGAAGTTTAGACGTTACCGTTTTTGATACTATTAAGCCGTATCTGTTTACAACGCATATGGCATCGTGGAGAAGCTTCTTTGAAGATCCGGTTCCAACAAAAGCAATTTTTCAATCGGTCATTATTTTACTCGTTCACAATGTTGTTTTCGTAAGCGTGGCAATGTATAAATTTTCAAAAAAAGACATCAAATCATGAAGTATTTATTTTTTTTATTTGTTATAAATAGTTTCGTTTTCACAGTATATAGTCAAGATGCAACAGAAGCACTTTCAAAAATCATTGAGAAATACAATACAGTTGATGACTACAAAGTCAATGTTAAGGTTGTGGCAGATGTACCAATGATTAAAATTTTGCCCTCTAAAGCAACGATCTATTTTAAGCAAAAAAATAAATTTAAAATTGTTTCAAAAGGAATTGTATTATTGCCAAAACAAGGGTTTTCTGATTTGTTTGAATTTTTAGCAAAACCTTCGAATTACATGGCTGTATTTGGTTCATACGAAACAATCAATCAAATAAAAACCCGCATCGTAAACGTGATCCCAAATGCAGCGTCCAATGAAATAATTCTGGCAAAGCTGTGGATTGATGAAAAATCAAATTTAATAATTAAGGCGCAGCTGACAACGAAAGGCAATGGAACGCTACTAACCTATTACGAATACACAGACGTAAAATATGGCTTGCCTTCAAAAATGACAGTTGAAATTGAAGTTAAAAAGTTTAAATTACCAAAAAGTGTTGCCTCAGATATTAATAACACCAAAAAAACAAAAGAAAAGCAAAAGAAAAAAGGTACAATCATTATCTATTTAACAGATTATACTGTGAATTCTGGGTTAGATGATAAATTGTTTACAAAATAAATTAGCTCCATTTTAGAGCGATTAATAGCGGCTTCATACAAAAAAAATAACAGGTCTCTTCTTTTTTAAACAGTTGGATTGGCTATTCAGTAGGTTGACTTTTTTACAGTAAAATTTGGTCGTTCAACAAAAGAAAATTATTTTTGCTGCATTGAAACACTTTTTGTAAACCACTTATTTGAAAATCAACATGAAACCAAATCTTATAAAATTCCATTTATCTTAAAACGCTCTGTTTTTTATAGTCAGCAAAAATTAGTTAACCCGTAAAGTTTATTCTTTACATTTTTTATATAAAACCACTCATGAAAATCCTTCACATTTTATCGTCTGATTTTAATTCAGGCGCTTTATCGTACACACTTAATCTTATAGAGGCTCAAAAAAAGGAAAACGAGCTACTTCTTGTTACAGATCAATCATTTGATATGAATGATGTTAATAGTTATGTAATGCCTGTTTCTAACCGGAAATATCGTACGAGAATTAAAAATTGTAGGGCATTAAGAAAAATACTTCTGGCTGAAAAGGTGACACTCGTTCATGCTCATTCAAGGGCTGCTTCTTGGGTAGCGTATTACGCATTGAAAGGATTGAAAATACCTTTAGTCTCAACGATTCATGGGGCTCAAGTAAAACACTCGAGCTTTAAAAATCAAGATGTTTATGGGACTAAAATCATTGCAATTTGCGCTAATTTAGTTAAACAACTAACAGATGAAATTAATATCGATGCAACTAAAATAAGCTGTATCCCGAATGGGATTGATGTTCAATTAATTAAGTCGCTTTCACTAAAAGAAAAGACAGCTAAAACCCATTTTTTAATCTCCATAATTGGACGGTTTAATGGGTATAAAGGAGAGGTTATTGCACAAATTATACAGTGTGTTTTACCTGATTTACTTGCGAGAAATCCGCATTTAATGATTCAATTAATTGGTTCGGAGTGGGGAAAGCTTCCCGAAAACGGCAAATTGGCATTTGAAAAATTACATCAAAAATATCCGCATCAAATCAAGCAATTAGCATTTCAAGATACGATTTTTGAATTTATCCATTCCTCTGATTTGGTGATAGGTGGAGGAAGGGTTGCTATCGAATCGCTGTTAATGAAAACGCCTGTTTTTGCAATTGGTGAAGCAGAAATGATAGGATTAATTTCTCCAGAAAATCTTCAGCCTGCATTTGGGAGTAATTTTGGAGATATTAAATCAGGCGTTAAAAAGTTAGAATTGAATCACGAAGAATGTTTAATTCAGTTACAGTCTTTTATAGATAAACCACTTACTGTGGAAGCTAGTGTATCTGAAGCCTTGAAAATTTTTTACTTATCAACGGTGGAAAAACAAGTTCATGAAGTGTATAAAAGTGCTATTATACAGAAACTTTCCAATCGTTCGATACCCATCTTAATGTATCATAAGGTTCCTGATCAAGAAATAAGTTCACCGCATAAAATTTTTGTCACAAAAGATAAGTTTAAAAAGCAGTTACTTTTTTTTAAATGGCGAGGACTTAAAGCAATTACATTTAAAGATTATCTAGCATTCAGAAATGGGGAGTTACATCCGTCTTCTTTTCCCAAGAAACCTTTTATTCTAACTTTTGATGATGGTTATTTATGCAATTATAAAAATGTGCTTCCAGTTTGTGAATCGTATGGATGGAAAGGAGTACTTTTTTTAGTTGGTGATTTTGAACTCAAACACAATAATTGGGATGTAAACGAGCAACACGAGTCACACAATCAATTGATGAATACGCAGCAAAAGAAAGCATTTGTTGCTGCAGGCTGGGAAATAGGAGCGCACACATTAACACATCCTGATTTAACAAAGTTGGATGAGGTGAAATTGATGGAGGAAATAATGGTCTCTAAGCATGTGATTGAAACGGAGTTAAATTTTAAAGTGCTTTCTTTCGCTTATCCATTTGGAGGGTATAATTCTCGTGAAAAACAAAAAGTAAAAGAAGCTGGTTTTGAATTTGGAATCGCAACGGATTCTGGAGGCATGCGCATCGAAGAAGATCCTTTTGCTGTTTTTAGAGTAAATATGTTTCCCAATGAGTCCCTTTTTTCATTGTATAAAAAAACATCACATTGGTATAGAAATTATTATTTTAAGAAAAGAGGAAAGTAGATTTAATAGATGTTAAATTGTCCCAAATTGGGAATTAGATTTTATTTTTGGAAAAACCCATATTTTTGTTAAAAAAATAACAAATAATGAGTTGTGTAAAAAAAATAAATTTATATACCTTAAAATCAATTAATTAAAAAATAGTTTCATTATTTGTTGAGTATTTTTGTTGCTGATTCAAAAAAATAATTTAATTTTACGGCTTGTAAAAACAAAGTATAATTACTTGATTTTTATAGAAACCACTCGAAATTAATTCTTTATTAAAATATTTAAAAACATAAAGTATTGAAAATAAAGAATTTAAAAAATAAGGAACACTTGAATTGTCCCAAAATGAAACCACTATTCCAGATTTAAGAAAAAGTTACCGCTTTTTCTCTATGTTACCAATCTGAATATTTGAAACCACTCTATGAATTATCACATCAAAGATAGTGGGGGACAATTCTTTTTTCTTTCCATTTTTTTCTTTTACAATGTAAATTCAAGGTATTTGCGCATTTGTTACTACGTATTTTTTTGTTCGATAATTTTTTTGTGCTCGCTTAATAAAAAAAACAACAATTTTGTCTTACTGTTTTGAAAAGAAATTATCTTTGTATCAATGGAAAAGCAAGTCATTTTAAATTCTCGACATGTTGAATTAACACTCAATCGACTTTCCTATCAACTTATTGAATCACACAACGATTTTTCAAATACAGTGCTTATTGGTTTGCAGCCACGTGGTATAAACGTGTTGGCGCGATTAAAAACGCAATTGGAATCAATTTTAGGTAAAACAGTTGTTTGCGGTAACTTGGATATTACTTTTTACCGTGATGATTTTAGAAGGAGAGAACGGCCGTTAATTCCAAGTGTTACCAACATCGATTTTGTAATCGAAGGTAAAAATGTAGTATTAATTGATGATGTATTGTATACTGGTCGAACTATTCGTTCTGGTTTAGATGCGTTATTAGCGTTTGGTCGACCTAATAAAGTTGAGTTACTTACGCTGATAGATCGAAGATTTACGCGTGACTTGCCCATTCAGGCAGATTATGTTGGAAAAACAATTGATACGTTAAATTCCGAACGTGTGTCTGTGGAATGGAAAGAATTAGAAGGAGAAGATAAAGTCGTATTGTATACACCAGAAGGAAATGAATAATTTAAGTGTTGAACATTTAACAGGGATAAAGGACTTAACACGTCAAGATATTGAATTGATTTTTAAAACAGCAGATAGTTTTAAAGAAGTGATCAATCGTCCTATAAAGAAAGTTCCTTCTTTAAGAGATATTACCATTGCAAACTTGTTTTTTGAAAATTCTACGCGAACACGCTTGTCGTTTGAATTGGCTGAAAAAAGATTGTCTGCCGATGTTGTTAATTTCTCGGCAGCAAGTAGTTCTGTTAAAAAAGGAGAAACTTTAATAGATACAGTCAATAATATCCTTTCAATGAAAGTGGATATGGTGGTGATGCGTCATCCGAATCCAGGTGCCGCTAAATTTTTGGCGGAACGAATCGGGGCAAAGGTAGTGAATGCTGGAGATGGCACACATGAACACCCTACACAGGCTTTGTTGGATGCGTTTTCTATTCGCGAACGATTAGGAAGTGTAGAAGGGAAGAAAGTCGTGATTGTTGGTGATATCTTACATTCTCGCGTGGCTTTGTCAAATATTTATTGTTTACAAAAGTTAGGCGCTGAAGTAATGGTGTGTGGACCAACAACATTGATTCCGAAATACATACACGAGTTAGGTGTGAAGGTTGAGCATAACTTAAGAGCAGCATTAGAATGGTGTGATGTGGCAAATATGTTGCGCATTCAATTAGAACGTCAAGAAATTAAATATTTCCCTTCTTTGCGTGAATATACCATGCAATACGGATTAAATAAGGAAATGTTAGATAGTTTGCCAAAAGAGATTTGTGTGATGCATCCCGGCCCAATTAATCGTGGTGTTGAAATCACAAGTGATGTGGCTGATTCAAAGCAGTCATTGATTTTAGATCAAGTGGAAAATGGAGTGGCGGTTCGAATGGCAGTTATTTATTTATTGGCTTCCAAAATAGAGCGTTAATCAGATAAAATTTAGACTATGAACTTTACTGTGGATCAGACAAATAATAGTGCAATTATTGCTTCAAAGGTGGAGAAGTTGAATGCAATTTATGCGCAAGAATTGAAAGATGTTTTGCTTCTGATGCAGAAAAAAGGGGTCAATAATATAGTGATTGATTTGAGTGATTCCCGTTATTGTGATTCTTCTGGTTTGAGTGCAATATTGTTGGCGAATCGAATTTGTAAAGAAGCGAGTGGTAGGTTTGTCGTATGTGGATTGCAGGAGAATGTAGAGAAATTGTTTCAAATGGCTCAATTAGACAAGGTATTGACGGTTACAGCAAATATTCAACAGGCAAGCAAGGCGATCGCTGAGTGAGTTTTACAGTTACCATTTTAGGGAGTGGGGCGGCCTTGCCTACAGCAAGAAGAAATCCAACTGCACAATACATTATTTGTAATGATCGTCACATTTTAATTGATTGTGGAGAAGGTACTCAAATGCAATTACGCAATGCGGGTATTAAAATTCAACGGATTAATCACATTTTAATTTCTCATTTACACGGTGATCATTTTTTTGGATTAGTTGGATTAATAAGTACCATGCATTTGCTGGGAAGGGACAAAGGTTTAACGATTTATGGTCCTGAACAGCTGGAGCAAATTGTGCGAATGCAGCTTGAGGTTGGTGCAGCTAAATTAAATTTTGACATTCGATTTGTGGTGTTAAATGGCAAAGAAAATTGCTTACTTTTTGAAGATAAATTAATAGAAATTCACGCTTTTCCCTTAAAGCATCGTATTCCTACAACGGGTTTTTTAATCAAGGAAAAAATACACGAAAGAAAATTAATTGCCGAGGCAGTTGCGGAGGCAGGTTTGAAATTGGAGCACTTGCCTTTGTTGAAAAAAGGAATGAACATTACCGACGAAAATGGTCAAGAAATCGATTTTGAAGATTTTACACTACCGCCAAAGCCTTCTTATTCCTACGCATATTGTTCGGATACTGCTTATTGGGAAACTGTTATCCCGTTTATTCAAAATGCTTCTGTTTTGTACCACGAAGCAACATTTGTAGAGAAAGAGAAAGATCGAGCGAAGGCTACTTTTCATTCCACGGCTAAACAGGCAGCTAAAATCGCGCATTTAGCGAATGTTGGAAAATTATTGTTAGGTCATTTAAGCGCGCGCTATTCTGATGGTTTAGAGCATGAAAAGGAAGCGCAATCTATTTTCGAAAAATCAGAAGTTGTAGAAGATGGAAAAACGTATTTCATTTCTTTGTAAAGCTTGATTTTTAAAAAGAATTAGTGGATTCATTCGAGTTAAAATAACTAACATTCAACCGTTTAAAAGTACTGATAACTTTATAGATTTTGTAGAGATAGACTGCTTATATTTGTTAGTTGTGCAATAACTAAGATTAAATGGCTGAAAATCAATATACAGAAGATAATATTCGTTCCTTAGACTGGAAAGAGCACATTCGTTTGCGTCCAGGGATGTACATCGGTAAATTGGGCGATGGAGCTGCTGCTGATGACGGAATTTACATTTTGGTAAAAGAGGTAGTGGATAACTGCATCGATGAATTTGTCATGGGAAATGGCAAACGCGTTGATATCAAAGTGAAAGATGGAAAAGTAACGGTGCGTGATTACGGACGTGGTATTCCATTGGGAAAAGTTATCGACTGTGTTTCTCAAATCAATACAGGTGGTAAATACGATTCTAAAGCATTTAAAAAATCAGTTGGTTTAAATGGGGTTGGTACAAAAGCAGTCAATGCTCTAGCTGCTCATTTCATGGTTTATTCGGTGCGTGATGGCGAGAAAAAACAAGCGACATTTGTACGTGGAGAATTAGTGGAGGATTCCAAAATTGAAAAAACCGACGAACAAAACGGGACATACGTAGAATTTATTCCAGATGAGCAGATATTCAAAAAATTCGTTTTTAAAACGGCTTATTTGGATAAAATGATGTGGAATTACTGTTACTTGAACCGCGGTTTAGCGATTTATTACAACGGTGAAAAATACCAGTCCAAAGATGGATTGAAAGATTTGTTGGAAAACAACATGGATGGTGATCCGTTGTACCCAATTATTCATATTGAAGATGAAGACATTGAAGTAGCATTTACGCACGGAAAAACATACGGTGAAGATTATTATTCATTTGTGAATGGTCAACACACAACGCAAGGAGGAACGCATCAAAGTGCATTTAGAGAATCTGTTGCGAAAGTTATCCGCGATTTTTACAATAAAAACTACGAGGCATCTGATATTCGTCAGTCAATCGTTGCGGCAATCGCTGTGAAAGTAATTGAGCCAGTTTTTGAGTCTCAAACAAAAACAAAATTAGGTTCACAAGAAATTGAACCAGGTGGAAAGTCGATGCGTGCCTTCGTAAACGACTTCTTAAAAGATAAATTAGATAATTACTTGCACCGTAATCCAGACGTTGCTGAATTGATTGAACGAAAAATTAAGCAATCAGAACGCGAACGTAAAGAATTGTCTGGAATACGTAAATTGGCGCGTGACCGCTCTAAAAAAGCAAATTTACACAACAAAAAATTGCGTGATTGCCGTTTGCATTTAACAGATTTAAAAGATGAACGCAGAGAAGAAACAACGTTGTTTATCACAGAAGGGGATTCTGCCAGTGGATCAATTACCAAATCCAGAGATGTTAACACGCAAGCGGTATTTTCGTTGCGTGGAAAGCCATTGAATTGTTACGGTTTGACCAAGAAAATCGTTTACGAAAACGAAGAATTTAACTTGATTCAAGCAGCGCTAGACATTGAGGAAGATATGGATAATTTGCGCTACAATAAAATTGTTGTTGCAACCGATGCCGATGTCGATGGTATGCACATTCGTATGCTTTTATTGACGTTTTTCTTGCAATTCTTTCCGGATTTAATCAAGCGTAATCACGTATATGTTTTGCAAACGCCATTATTTCGTGTGCGCAACAAAAAGAAAACAATTTACTGTTACTCGGAAGATGAACGAAGAGCAGCAATGGAAGAGTTGGGTAAGAATCCAGAGATAACCCGATTCAAAGGATTGGGTGAGATTTCTCCAGATGAATTCCAGCATTTTATTGGCCGAGATATCCGTTTAGAACCAGTGATTTTGTCAAAAGACGCTTCAATAGATTCGATTTTGTCTTATTTCATGGGTAAAAACACACCGGAACGACAAGATTTTATTATTGAGAATTTACGCGTTGAAAAGGATTTGGCTGAAGATGTTTTAGGCGATGACTTGAAAACGGACGATACAACTAATTTTGAAATAGCATCTTAACATGGCGGAAGACGAATTAGATGAGCAATTGAATCACGAAGGAGAAGAATCAAGTCCCTTCGAAAAGAAAATTGTTGACGAAAAAATAATCCCAGTTGGCGGATTGTACGAAAATTGGTTCTTGGATTACGCGAGTTACGTAATTTTAGAACGTGCAGTTCCTTCGTTGTACGATGGTTTGAAACCTGTACAACGTAGAATTTTACATTCCATGAAAGAAATGGATGATGGTCGTTACAATAAAGTAGCCAACATCATTGGGAACACAATGAAATATCACCCACATGGTGATGCTTCGATCGGAGATGCACTTGTTCAATTAGGACAAAAAGATATATTAATTGATTGCCAAGGAAACTGGGGGAATACATTAACGGGTGATGGTGCAGCAGCTGCGCGTTATATTGAAGCACGTTTATCGAAATTCTCTTCGCACGTTGTCTTTAATCCAAAAACAACGAATTGGTTGTCAAGTTATGACGGACGTAACAAAGAACCGGAACAACTTCCTGTTAAATTCCCATTATTGTTAGCACAAGGTGCGGAAGGAATCGCAGTAGGGATGGCGTGTAAGTTTTTACCGCACAATTTCATTGAATTAATTGACCAGTCTATCAATCATTTACGGGGTAAAAAAGTAGAATTGATTCCTGATTTTCCAAATGGAGGGATGGCTGATTTTACCAATTACAACGATGGATTAAGAGGTGGAAAAGTGCGTGTTCGTGCGAAAATTAAAAAAGTAGACAATAAAACCTTAATCATTCACGAAATTCCATTTGGAACAACGACGGGTTCATTGATTGAATCGGTTATTAAAGCGAATGATAAAGGGAAAATAAAAATTAAAAAAATTGAAGATAATACGGCTGCTGAAGCTGAAATTATTATTCACTTAGCTCCTGGTGTTTCTCCGGATAGAACCTTAGATGCCTTGTATGCATTCACAGATTGTGAAGTTTCTATTTCTCCTAATTCAACGATTATTGACAAAGATACGCCTCGTTTTATGGGGGTAAGCGAAATCTTGAAAGTCAATACGGATACTACCGTAAAATTGCTGAAATGGGAATTGGAAATCCGCTTGGATGAATTAGAACGCAATTGGCATTTCTCTACCTTGGAAAAAATATTCATTCAAGAGGAAATGTACATTGATTTCAAATTGTACAGTGACCGTGAATCTTTATATGTCTACTTATTCAAACGTTTTGAGAAATTTAAAAAACAACTTATTCGCGAGATTACGGAAGAAGATTTACACCGTTTAACCCAAATTCCAATGATTCGTATCACACGTTTCGATTCTTCAAAAGCAGATGATGCGCTGTTAAAGATTGAAGAAGAAATGGTGGCCGTGAAAGAAAAATTAGCGAATTTGATTGAATACGTAATTGAATATTTCAAAGATTTGAAAAAACGTTTTGGTGAAGGCCGAGAACGTAAAACAGAAATCAAAATCTTCGATAATATTAGTGCAACGAAAGTGATCATTGCCAACCGTAAATTATACGTCGATTTCGAAGAAGGATTCATCGGTTATGGTTTGAAGAAAAACGAACCGGTTAACGATTGCTCTGAAATTGATGATGTAATTATTTTCTTTGCTTCTGGTAAAATGATGGTCACGAAAGTGGCAGATAAAAAATTCGTTGGAAAAGGAATTGTCCATGCAGATGTTTGGAAAAAAGGAGATAAACGCACCATTTATCACTTGATTTACCAAGATGGTGTTGGTGGTCCAGCAATGATGAAACGCTTCTACGTAAACTCAATCACTCGCGATACAGAATACGATCTTTCGCGTGGAACAAAAGGTTCAAAAATGTTGTATTTCTCTGTTCATCCGAATGGAGAACGCGAAGTAGTAAATATTTTACTGCGTCCACGTCCACATTTAAAACGTTTGCGTTTCGATATCGATTTTGGTGAATTGTTAATCAAAGGTCGTCAATCAAGTGGAAACCGAGTTACCAAAGAAATTATTCAAAAAATCACTCAAAAAGAAGTGGGTGGTTCTACTTTAGCTGCACGTAAAATCTGGTTTGATAGTGTAGTTGGCCGTCTAAATGACGAAGAGCGTGGTAAATACTTAGGTGCATTTAAAGGAGAAGATAAAATTTTGACCTTGTACAAAACAGGTGAATACCGTTTGAGTAATTTCGACTTATCGAATCATTTTGATGAAGATATGATTCATATTGAAAAATGGGTTCCAAGTCGTCCTTTATCAACTGTTTACTTTGATGCTGAGAAAGACATGCATTTTGTGAAACGCTTCTTGTGTGAAGTGACAAGTGATAAAAAAGTATCATTTATTAGTGAAAGTGAAGGTTCATACATGGATGTTGTTTCCACAGCCTATCAACCGAATATTAAAATTGTTTATAATAAATTACTGAAAGAAACGAAAAACCTTCCTGATAACGAAGTTCAATTAGCTGATTTTATAGATGTGAAAGGAATGAAAGCGCAAGGGAATCAGTTGACTAAGTTGAAAGTAAAAGAAATTGTATTGACTCATCCAGTTGAAGGAACAGAACCTTGGCCAGAAGATGTTGTTGAAACGATTGATGATGAACTAGAAGAAGAGGAAAGTGCAGAAGATACGGATGACACAACAGTAGAATGGGATTTAACTAAAAATGATGATGACGATCAAATGACTTTGTTTTAGAAAAGGATATTGAGACTAAAAGCCGTTAGGATTTAAGGACATTAAGACCTATTGACTAAAACGTTATTCTGTTACAATCTAAACTAATGCCTATTGCCTAATTACTGATTCCTAATGCCTAATGCCTAATTACTAATGCCTAATTTTAACTAATTAACTAAATAAACATGAAAAATTACCTAAATTCAATCATCATCGCTGTTGCAATTATTACAGCAGGTTTCTTTTTAGCTAAAGGGTATGAAGACCGAGGAAAAGTTACTGATTCTGTAAGTGTTACAGGTTTAGGAGAAAAAGATTTCACGAGTGATTTAATTGTTTGGGGAGGAAGTTATTCGAAGAAAAATTTGGATTTGAAATTAGCTTATACCGAGTTAAATAAAGACCAACGTGCAATTTTGAAGTACATGCTTTCTAGAGGAGTGAAACGCGATGAAATTGTATTTCAAGCAGTTGATATTCAAAAGGAATTCTATACAGAATACGATGAAAATGGCCGTGAAAGAAATTCAGTTTTTAGTGGCTATAACTTAACTCAAAATTTAACTATTCAATCAAAAAGTGTTGATTTAGTGGAGCAAATTTCAAGAGAAGTAACAGAATTAATTGACTTGGGAATTGAATTTAATTCACTTGCACCTGAATATTATTACACACAATTGGCAAGCCTAAAATTGAAAATGATTGAAGCAGCAACGGCTGATGCAAAAGAACGCGCCGAAAAAATCGCCGAAAATGCAGGTAGTTCATTGGGTAAATTAAAAGATGCTGAAATGGGTGTATTTCAAATTACTGGTCAAAATACTTCTGAAGATTATTCGTGGGGAGGAAGCTTGAATACCTCTTCAAAGAAAAAAACGGCTAATATTACCATTCGTTTAAAATATGCAACGAACTGATTTTTTTTAGGTTCAACTTTTTCACAAATTTTTTATATTTGCCAATAATTAGGATGATTTCTCTCCGAATCAACGAGGAAAGGATTGTTCGCTCTCCGTGACGAGTGACACCAACGATTCAATAAAAAAGTATGATTACAAAAGAAACAAAATTAACTTCATCAGAATTGATGCAGTTAGAAGATCAACATGGTGCACATAATTATCACCCACTTCCAGTCGTTTTAGCAAAAGGTGAAGGTGTTTACGTATGGGATGTCGAAGGAAAACAATATTATGATTTTTTATCTGCTTATTCAGCAGTAAATCAAGGACATTGTCACCCGAAAATCATTGGGTCAATGATCGATCAAGCACAAACACTTACTTTAACTTCTCGTGCATTTTACAACGATACATTAGGTGTTTACGAAAAATACGTGACAGAATATTTTGGGTTCGACAAAGTATTACCAATGAATACAGGTGCTGAAGCAGTTGAAACAGCTATTAAATTGTGTCGTAAATGGGCTTATGAGAAAAAAGGAATCAATGAAAATGATGCAAAAATCATTGTGTGTGATGGAAATTTCCATGGACGTACAACGACAATCATTTCGTTCTCCAATGATCCAGATGCCAATAAAAATTTCGGGCCATTTACGCCAGGTTTTATTCGTATTCCTTATGATGACATTGATGCCTTAGAAAAAGCGTTGCAAACAGAAAATGTTGCAGGATTTTTGGTTGAACCAATTCAAGGTGAAGCAGGTGTTTACGTTCCAGCTACCGATTTTTTAGCAAATGCTCGTGCTTTGTGTACTAAATACAATGCTTTGTTTATTGCAGATGAGGTGCAAACGGGAATCGCTCGAACTGGAAGTTTATTAGCGGTATGTGGAAATTGTTCGTGTGAAAACAAATGCGAAAAACAAGCAACCTATGCACAACCTGACATTTTGATTTTAGGAAAAGCACTTTCTGGAGGCGTATATCCTGTTTCTGCAGTTCTTGCCAACAATGAAGTGATGATGGTGATTAAACCAGGTCAACACGGTTCAACGTTTGGAGGAAACCCAATTGCAGCGAGAGTTGCAGTAGCAGCATTAGATGTAGTTGCAGACGAACAATTGGCATTAAACGCTCGAAGACTTGGGGATTTATTCAGAAGTGAAATGGAGAAAATCATTGCTGAAAATGAGTTGATTTTAAAAGTAAGAGGAAAAGGTTTGTTGAACGCAATTATTGTTAACGACTCACCGGATAGTCAAACAGCATGGGATTTGTGTGTTGCGTTGAAAGATAATGGACTTTTAGCAAAACCAACGCATGGTAACATCATACGTTTTGCTCCACCACTAGTGATTACTGAAGCACAATTGATGGAATGTGTAGCAATTATCAGAAAAACAATAGAAAACTTTAAAAAGTAATTATTTTATAATTGTAAAACTACCAGTGGATGTATGACGTTCACTGGTATTTGGTAATTTATAGTAAAATTCATACGTATATGTTCCAAACGGAACTAAACGACCATTAAACGTACCATCCCATTCAAAATCTGTTGTTAACGATTCGAATACAACTTCTCCCCATCGATTGTAAATGGTAAATCTAAAATTCGTTTTATCGATTCCATCACCAAAAACAGGTTTAAATGTTTGATTCAATTCATCACCATTTGGTGTGAATGCTGTTGGTACGTAAAACACAACGATTTCCATCGTCTCAAAATGATTGAATGCTGTGTCTTTACATCCAAATTCATTCGTAGCAATTAATTCTATTTGATACAATGCTGCTTTATTTTCCGGATAATGATGAGTTGGATTTTCAGCTGTTGAAATTGGTGAAAAATCTCCGAAATCCCATTCATAAGAAACAGCTCCCGTAGATGTGTTTACTACAGTTATATCTGGCGTAAATGCAGTTAAAGTTGATAAATCTACGTTGAAATCTGCATGTGGTTTTGGATGAACAAGTACAAATGCAGTAATACTGTCAACGCAACCTCCAATAGATGTACCGATTAATGTATATGTTGTGGATGAGGTTGGATGTACAATTGCGGTATAATCATTGGTTAGTGTTGGAACAGTTATTGGCCATTGATAAAAATCAGCACCACTTGCCGTTAAGGTAACAGATTCTTTTAAGCATATAATTGAAGTGTCAGGATTTAAACTTAAAATAGGTAATGGCAAAACATTAATGGTGGTCGAATTTGAAGAAGTACAACCATTTAAATCAATTGCTTCTACAGAATAAATACCAGAGTTTTGAGTCACAAAGTATTGACTTGATCCTACTGTGTCAATCAAATCAATTCCTGACCAATCATAACTGAAGGTTGAAGGTTGAGCAGTTAGCAATAAACTGTCTCCAAAACAAGGGCTGGGATCGCTAGCTACAAGGGTAAATTGAGGTAAAGGATGAACAACCAATAGAAAGCTATCTGAGTAAACACAACCATTGGGGTTTGTTGCAGTAATACTGTAACTAGATGTGTTTCCTAAAGTTAAAGTGTACTGGTTTAATTGGCCATTACTTGGGATGTTTGGGTTCCAAACATAATCCATTGCTGTGTTCAGTTGAACAGTGTATGAATTCCCAATACAATAGGATGTATCCACAATATTGAAAAAAGGAATGGAATCAAGTGTTAAACTTAAAGTAACAATGGAATCACAACCTAAAGAAGTTGCTAATGTGTCACTATAATTCCCTGAAAGGGTAAGCGTGTCGCCATGAAACACATAAAAGTTGGTGTCACATACTAATACACTAGCACTTCCGGATTTAGAAGGATTAACTTTAACAACGACCGCGTCGGTAGTAGGACAAATGCCTGGGGAACTTGCTAATGATGTGGAAACGGTATAGGTAACGAATATTGGTGCTGTACCAGGATTGTTAATGGTTACAGTTGGATTTGCACTTGTAGGATTGCTAACACCCGTTGTTGGACTCCAAGAATAGACATTTGAAGGATTAGCCGTTGTTCCTATTTGAACTGGCTCATCATCACAAGTTGTAACGTTTGGTCCTGCATTGGATGCTGCTTGATCTGTATATATTACAACATTTTTAACGGAATGCTGATCGTTTGCACCTCCCGTACTTGCTGTAAAGCCCATGTATCCTGAGAAGTTTACAGGTAATGTACCTGTTAAATACAACGTATTGTTAATGTAAAAATTAACGTTTCCATTATAATAGGTGATTTTAGCATGTTGATATGCATTGGAACGAACAAAATTCAAATTTCCTGTTGTGTTTTCTAATGCAACAATTGCTGGTGCGCATTCGTTATAACCTACACCATTCATCATTTGTAATGCTGGATTGGGACCGCCACAATTATTCCAAGTATCTATTACCACCTTTAAACCATCAGCAAATTGTGGAATTCCAACTCCACCACCTGATACAAATCCTGTTGGAGGATTGCTGATAAAACAAAAAGCCAAACCGTCTGCTGCTGAACCACCAAAAATTCTAAAATCATATTCAACAGACCAATTCGTACAAACACTTAAATTGATAGGGGTATTGTAAAAAACTGCGCCACTTTGACTGCCAATGGCATTGGTTAAAATTAATTCATTGGTGAAATTGTCTGCATCACCAGGTGTATCTCCAACGGATGCATTTCCTGTTAAATTCCAACCTGTTGTTGGCATTGAAGTAGTATTTCCTAAACTGGCAAACGTATACGTTTGAGCATAGTTTATACTTGCAGTGCAACTTATAAATAGCGATAACAGAAATAAATACAAACGATACATTGGTTGTTTTTTCATAGTATTGTTGTACGAATTTAACGATTTTTTTTATTTATTGATAATTAACAATTCATGGGTGATTAAAAGTTACTGAATTGATGATCTAAATTTCAATGAAATTGTATCTTTGACTAAAAATTAGAAGCTTGAAAAATAAAATTAAATTTGGTACAGACGGTTGGAGAGCAATCATCGCAGACGATTTCACTGTTGAGAATGTTGCTCGTGTAAGTTACGCGACTGCTACATGGTTGAAAAATAAATACGAAAAACCGTCAATAGTTATTGGACACGATTGCCGTTTTGCTGGTGAATTGTTTGTTGATACTGCTGTTCGTGTTTTCTTGTCTCAAGGAATTGAGGTGAAATTGGCGAGAGGATTTGTTTCTACACCAATGATTTCCTTAGCTGCTTTCCAATATAAATGTGAAATCGGCGTGATCATTACAGCAAGTCACAACCCACCAAGTTATAATGGTTATAAATTGAAAGCATATTTCGGTGGACCTTTAGCACCTGAAGATGTTCAAGAGGTAGAAGATATTATTCCAGATTCTTGCCCTGTTGATTATAAAACACTTTCGATTGATGGAGCGATTGCTGCTGGTCAAGTAGAAATTGTAGACATTGAAACGCGTTATGTGGAGCATGTGAAAGCTAATTTCGATTTAGATGCAATAAAAAATTCAGGTTTAAACTTAGTCTACGATGCGATGTATGGTGCAGGTCAAAACGTATTAAAACGTTTGTTGCCAGCTACTCATTTTTTACATTGCGAACACAATCCATCATTTTATGGTCAAGCACCTGAACCAATCGCTAAAAACTTAAAAGGACTAGAAGCATTTATTATAGAAAACGGTAACATCGATTGTGGTTTAGCAACAGATGGTGATGCCGATCGAATTGGATTATACAATGGAAAAGGTGAATTTATCGATTCGCACCACATTATTTTATTGTTGATTCATTACATGGTGAAATACAAACAAATGACGGGTAAAGTAGTCATTGCGTTTTCTGTTACTCCGCGTGTTGAAAAATTATGTAAACATTACGGATTAGAAGTGATTACAACTAAAATCGGCTTCAAAGAAATTGCAACGATCATGGTGAATGATGATGTTTTGATTGGAGGAGAAGAGTCTGGGGGTATCGCAGTGAAAGGTCACATTCCAGAACGCGATGGTATTTGGATGGGATTAATCATCTGGGAATTCATGGCGAAATCTGGAAAAACATTGGATGAATTAATCGAAGAAGTGTATGCAATCGTTGGTCCTTTCAAATTTGAGCGTAATGATTTACACATTACAGAAGAGTTAAAACTAAAAATAATCGCAAATTGTAAAGCAAATAACTATACATCATTTGGCAAATATTCAGTAAATGAGGTCAAAACAACGGATGGATTCAAGTATTTCTTTGATAACGATCGTTGGGTCATGATTCGTCCTTCTGGAACAGAACCAGTTTTAAGAACGTATGCAGAAGCAGAAGATTTATCCATTGTGAGAGATATTCTCAAAGCTACAGAAGATACAATCTGTAAATAAATCTTTAAAACCGTTGTCAGTGATAACGGTTTTTTTATTTTTGATTAAAATTAAAACGATGAAAATAATACCAACATTATTTTTTGTTCTGTTTGTAAATTGTCTGTTTTCCCAACAAACAATTAATGCATCTATTCAACATGGTGGATTAACGAGGGATTATATTTTATATGTTCCTGCAAGCTACCAAAGTGGAACGCCAGTTCCTTTAGTATTCAATTTTCATGGCTATACAAGTAATGCTTCTGAACAAATGAATTATGCCAATTTTCGCCCGATTGCAGATACAGCTAATTTCATTATCGTTCATCCAATGGGTACAAATGACGGGTCTGGACAGCCATTTTGGAATGCAGGTTGGGGAGGAACAGTTGACGATATAGGATTCACACAAGCCCTAATAGATACGTTATCAGGTCAATACTCCATCAATCAAAATCGAATTTATTCAACTGGCATGTCAAATGGCGGTTTTATGAGTTATGGTTTGGCTTGTTCATTGAGTAATCGATTTGCAGCGATTGCTTCAGTGACAGGTTCGATGAATTACAGTCAAAGTTTATCGTGTTCTCCACAACATCCAATGCCTGTTCTTGAAATTCATGGAACAGCAGATGCAACAGTTCCTTACAATGGAATATTCAATACAATGGATTCTATTTCAAAAGTTTTAAGGTATTGGGTCAATTTCAATAATTGTGATGTAACACCAACTGTGACACAAGTTCCAAATACAAATTTAACAGATGGTTCAACAGCTGAACATTCTATTTATTCTAATGGAAACAATGGGGTGGAAGTAGAGCATTTTAAAGTGATTGGCGGTGGACACACGTGGCCTGGTTCTCCATTTGTTATTGGTGTTACGAACCAAGATTTTAATGCATGTAAAGAAATTTGGCGCTTTTTTTCAAAATACGATTTAAATGGAAAAATCTTATCCGTTGAACCTCTTGAACAAACACCAATTACTTTGTACCCAAACCCTGTGGAAGAAATCTTTCAAATGGACGGATTCAATGCCTTAGAATCCATCGAGCTATTCGACATTACTGGAAACAAAGTGCCTTTCGTAGCTCAAAGTTCAAAGGAAGTAAATATTTCAGGATTAAAATCTGGTGTTTATTTTTGTCAATTAAAAACAGGAAATCAAGCAGTTTCAATCAAATTTGTGAAATTATAACGTTACTAAATTTGAATTAAAGACTTACATTTGTCACATGGCAGGATCTAGTTACGGAACGATATTTAAATTAACTTCTTTTGGAGAATCGCATGGAAGTGCAATTGGTGGCGTTATAGATGGTGTACCAGCAGGAATAACTTTGTCTATTGAGCTTATTCAAGAAGCGTTAGACAAACGTAAACCTGGACAATCTGCCTTAGTTTCCCCAAGAAAAGAAAGCGATTTAGTTGAAGTTTTATCTGGAATATTTGAAGGAAAAACAACTGGTGCTCCCATAGGATTTATCATTCGCAACGCAGATCAAAAATCAGAAGATTATGACACCATGAAAATGGCGATGCGACCATCTCATGCGGATTTCACATACCAACAAAAATATGGTATTCGCGATCACAGAGGTGGTGGAAGATCAAGCGCAAGAGAAACAATTGCGCGTGTTGTTGCTGGTTCAATTGCACAACAAATTCTAACTGAATTAGGGGTTGAATTTTCAACGTATGTTGATCAAGTTGGCGCGATTAAATTAGCAAAAACAGAATTTTATTCCTCAAAAATAATTGAACAATCGTTGGTGCGTTGTCCTGATCCTGTATGTTCTTCAGAAATGGAACAATTAATACAGGCTGTAAAAGAACAAGGTGATACAATCGGCGGATGTGTGAAATGCATTGTGAAAGGTGTACCAGTTGGACTCGGAGAACCCGTTTTTGATAAATTGCACTCAGAATTAGGTAAAGCATTATTCTCGATCAATGCAGTGAAGGCTGTTGAATTTGGAAGTGGTTTCAGTTCAGTGGAAATGTTGGGTTCACAACACAACGATATTTTCAATGAAGATGGTTCTACCCAAACGAATCATTCAGGAGGTGTTCAAGGCGGAATCTCGAATGGAATGCCGATTGAAGTGCGCGTTGCTTTTAAACCTGTTGCAACCATTATGCAACAACAGCCAACGATCACTACCAACTTTGAAAAAACAATGTTAACAGGAAAAGGTCGACACGATGCATGTGTGGTTCCAAGAGCCGTTCCAATCGTTGAAGCAATGGTAGCAATGGTCGTATTAGATTTTTATTTAAGAAATAAAGCGACTCGCATATAATTATTGATTCTTACTTTTTACAAATCAAAAAAAAATCTAAGACCGAAGTACGATCTTTCTTCACCCGAAGCAATTTCTAAACAATCAACGTGCGATTCACCGAAGCAACTGAGAAGTGAGGAAACAAAAAAAAGCAGTTGCGTTTCGTTGCACGATTGGCGCTTGCGTTTGTAAAACGACGCAGGAAGTTTTGCACCTACAATCGTTGCAAAGCAGCAACTGTGTTTTTTCCCGAACGGCTTGTTACTTCTTGATTTTTGGTTACTTTTTATCAAGAAAAAGTAACAAGATAAATTTTTTATTATGTTTTTGCGCTTACGTAAAAACTATACCCAATATATTTTCTCTCTTTCTTTTTTCTTCGTACTTTTACCATCGAAAATTCAACAACATGATACAACGAATTCAGTCACTTTATTTTTTTGCAGCAACTCTTTTGCTGTCTTTAAGTTTCGCGTCTAGCTATTTTACGTTTAACGTAAACAATCAAGCATATGATGTAACTTCTTGTGGAATAAATCACTTAGCTCAAAAAGTATTCGTTGAAAAGCCACAACTTTTTTGGGCGCCAATTGCGCTACAAATTGTAGTCTTACTTTTGACTATTTTCATGTATAAAAACCGTAAACGTCAGCTATCGTTAGCTTGGGGAGCATTTTTTATCAATGTTGCTACTAGTATTTGGGTTTTCGCAACGGCTTATTCGTTTTTCAAAACACAAACAACGTCAAATCCTGCAGATTTCAATATGGAAATGGGGTTCTTCGTACATGCATCTGCATTTTTATTTATTTTCTTAGGAATCAAAGCGGTTCGTAAAGACAAAAACTTAATTGATTCGCTGAATCGCCTTCGTTAATTCATGAATTATCTATCCGTTGAAAACCTTACGAAATCGTTTGGTGATCGCATTATTTTTTCCGATTTAAATTTTGGAATCGACCTTGGTCAAAAAGTAGCAATCGTAGCTAAAAATGGGAACGGTAAAACAACCTTGCTGCGTTGTTTAATGGACCTAGAACATTACGATTCAGGTCGTGTTGTTTATCGCAATGACATTCGTATCGCTTTCATGCAACAAAGTGAAAATCTAGATGAAACGCACACCATTCTTGAAGCTGTTTTTGCGCACGATCTTCCAGAATTACAAGTTGTAAAAAAATACAACAAGGCAATGCGAGAAGGCAACGAGGCGGTGATTAATGAATGTTACGAAGAATTAACAGAGTTGAATGCTTGGGATATTGAAGTAAAAGTCAACCAAATTCTCTCCGTGTTGAAATTAGATAATACGGATTTGTTGATTGGAAGTTTATCTGGTGGACAAAAGAAGCGTGTTGCCTTGGCACAAGTATTAATTGCTGAAGCGGATTTCTTAATTTTAGATGAGCCTACGAATCACTTGGATTTAGACATGATTGAATGGTTGGAAGAATACCTTTCTAAGTCGAAATCAACTATTTTAATGGTGACGCACGACCGTTATTTCCTGGAAGTAGTATGCGATACCATTTTTGAACTAGAAGACAAAACATTATACAAATACAAAGGGAATTTTTCGTATTATTTGGAGAAAAAAGCAGAACGACAAGAACAATTGTCTTCTACGATCGACAAAGCACGTAATACCTTTAAAAAAGAATTAGATTGGATTCGTCGTCAACCGAAAGCGCGTGGAACGAAGCAAAAAGCACGTGTAGATTCCTTTCAAGACATTAAGAAAGTAGCGAGTCAACGCATCGATGAAGATGAAATCGATATTCCAGTAAAAATGGAACGTCTTGGTTCTAAGATTTTGGAATTGCATAAAATCGGGAAATCATACGGCGATAAAGTCATTTTAGATAATTTCTCCTATAACTTTCAGCGTAAAGAACGCCTAGGAATTGTTGGGAACAATGGAACAGGGAAATCTACTTTTTTAAACATGATTCAAGAGCGTGAGGCGGTTGATCGTGGAAAAGTAGTGACCGGTGAAACGGTTGTTTTTGGCTATTATAGTCAGGAATTAATCAAAGTGGATGAAGACAAAAAAGTAATTGATGTCATCCGCGACATTGCCGAATTCATTCCCTTAGAAAAAGGTAGACAATTATCTGCAGCACAGTTTTTAGAAAAGTTCTTGTTCAACCGCGACATGCATTACAACTTTGTGCACAAATTAAGTGGGGGAGAAAAGCGACGCTTGAAATTGATGACTGTTTTAATGTCAAATCCGAATTTTTTAATCTTAGATGAGCCAACGAATGATTTAGATATCTTCGTCATGAGCGTGTTGGAAGATTACCTTCGTACCTTTGAAGGATGCTTGATTGTGGTATCTCACGACCGTTATTTCATGGATAAAATGGTTGATCATTTATTCGTTTTTGAAGGTGAAGGTGCAATCAAAGACATCATTGGGAATTACACGGAATACAGAAAGCAAACCGCTGCGGATTATAAAAAAGAAAAACAAGACAAAGACGCTGCTCCTGTCAAAGAAGTGAAAGTGACTCAATTGTCGAATCAATCTGAAAAAGCACCAGAAAAACGCAAGTTAAGCTTCAAAGAAAAAGAAGAATTCAAACAATTGGAAAAAGACATGGAGCGCTTGGAAGAAGAGAAAATCGACCTTGCCAACCAATTGAGCGATGCAACAGCCAGCAACGAACAAATCATGAAAAATGGTAACCGCTTAGCTGAAGTTGTATCCGATTTAGAAAATAAAACCGACCGCTGGCTTGAATTGTCAGAGTTTATTTAATTTTTTAAAGAATTAGGCGCCCATTTCCCGCTTTTCACTGTATATCAGGTTGAAAAAACCTGATGATGCCGTTTCAATCGGGGGTCGAAATCGTGTGAAAGATTTCCGTTCCAGTGTGTTGTCAATTTTCTTCCAATATGAATATAATTTTGTGATGACCATAATCCTCATAATATATTTATAATAATTTTCAAGCTATTTATGACCCCTTAGGGTCAAATAGCACTAACAGCTCTAACTCAAATCTCTAACGACCCTAAAGGGTCGAATATTTTCTATCGCATTTTCTTTAAAGTTGAATATACGTATATGTATTTTTCAGTTAAATCAAAATCTTTTTGTATATTTAATTATAAACACAAAATGAAACCACTAAAAATCATGTTAAATTTTATTTCGATTAAAAAACATCAAAAATTTCATATCTTTTTTATTAAAAGTTCGGTTATTATCAGAACTTTTAATACTTTTGAAATTCTTTTATTGCGAATAATGACAACACATTTCAACATAGATAAAATACTTGACAAAGGATTTATTGCCAAAGAATTAGATTATGAAAGAGCCTTGATTGCCGAACGTAAAATGCGTTTGTTAGCGAAAGAAAATCCTCATTATGTTTCATTACGATCAAAATTACGCGATTGCATTGAAAAATACGAACAACAAGAATGGAATTCGATCGATCAAATTAGTGATGACAAGTTAGTTGAAAATGATAATGCTGAACAAATTGCCGAACAAGAACATTTATTTATTGAAACAAGAAAAATGAAAATTAAAAAAAGGCTAAAAGAATTGGAGTTGACACAAGCGAATTTAGCTTTTATATTAGGTCATAAAAGCAAAACACACATGTCCGAATTAATAAATGGCATCAAACCCTTTACACTCAAAGATTTAATCGTCATCAATCGCCTATTAAAGATTGAAATTATAGCCTTAGTTCCTGTTTTTTTATCGCGAGAAGATCAAGTTAAAGTGAAAGACGCGATTTTATTATTAAACAAACCAAATCTCAAACTGTCAAATAAAGATTTTGCAATAGTCTAATTTCTAACATTTTAATTTTTACAAAAATTACAGGTATAATTTAAAATCTTTTAGTAGTTTAGTTCTTCAAAATTAATAACACGAACGAAACCACAGAACCACTTAAAATTCTAAATAGAAATGTATAAACCTTTATTTTTTTAGAATAAGTTCTAATGTTTTTAAATTTTTTTATCTATATATTTGAAAGATTAAAAAATTAGATTTATTCAAATCTTTTCCAAATAAAATAATTTAAAAAACATGAAACGTATTTTGTCATATAAAGTAATCCTGGTTTTTGTAGTGTTGACATTAACAGCTTGTACCATGGTGCATAAAGGGCAAATTGTTTCTCTAGATTATGGGCAAGAAGTTAGTCCTCAAAACCAAGCCGTCGGAACATATTCTGTAAACTATTTATTTGGACTCGGAGGCACTTCAACCACTGTTATGCTAAAAGAAGCAAAAGACGATTTAATTCGTAACCGACCTTTGAAAGAAGGAGAAAAGTATGTGAACGTGAACTTAAATAGTTCTACCTTTTTCTTTTTGTTTTTCACGAAACATCGTTATTCAATTACCGCAGATGTTGTTTCGCCGAATTCATCAAATTTAACTATTATTGAAAGTAGCCAAAAAGATACATTAAACGATCTACCTCCTGTGATTTCTCTTTTTGAAAAAGGTGATTCTTTGTTTTCTACTTTCGACTTTGAAGGCCTTTATATTTCTATAGCTCCAAAAGAAAAAATCAAGTATTCCAACTCAAAGGGTTTGATAAAGTATTATAACGAGAACAAACTATTTAAAAAAATGATTACTTACAAAGGCTTCAAACTTGGTCAGCGCGTACATGTAAAAAAGGTAATTCCAAACTCAGCTGAAATCATTGGCTTTGGTTTGAAAAAAGTGTTGTTAGTTGATACCGATCGAATTAAATTCAGTATTGAATACAGTGAGATATATTGATTTTTTCAAACAATTCTTACTCCATCTCAACTCCCTCTCTCACATATGAAACAACACCCCCAATTCTTAAATTCAAACGCCCATCTTCCTTCAAAATAGCAACTTTTTCAGTGGTGTTTTCAAATAGTATATTGCCATTTTTCACTGCTGTTAGTACCACTGGTTTTTTCAACTCTGAAGCAAAAACTTCAGCTTTTCCATTTAAGAAAAGTACGCTAGCAATGCTCGTTTTGTCGCTGCGATTTGAAGATGGGTCAAATTGAATGCCCGCTTCCCACGATCGTACACAATCGTTTTTTAATTCAGACCACATGTAACCAGCGGAGGAAATGCAGTTGTGTGCGTCGCGATCATTACCTGCTTTTTGATCAGAGGAGGTGTTTTTGTTGTTAGCACAGCTTGTAAAGAAAACAATTAAAGAGATGTAAAGAATGGTTTTTTTCATGATGGTATTTTTAGAAAACGAAAATACAATTTTTTTATAAATAAGTGTGTTCTACAATCCATCATTTAAGAATTCGTGTAGCTTTGCAAAAAAATCAATTATGAATCAACCTCCAAAATGGAAATTTGCTGTCATGGTATGGATCGCTATTTATCCAACCATCACGCTCGTACAATTATTAGTTGGAAAACACATCAAGCACTTGCCTTTGCCATTGATTACGTTAATCATGACCTTGATTTTAGTTCCAACTATGGTATTTGTGTTGTTGCCTTTGCTCCGAAAAGTTTTGGGGAAATGGTTAATGAAATAACAATGTAGCGTAGGGTTTAGCCAAACCAAACATCTGTAATCATCTCGTAACCAGCTTTTTCATTTACTCGGTGTAGAATGATTGATTTTCCGTGTGCTAACTCGTCGCGCATTACCGAAGAATCCATCGAGATGTACAAGGTTTTGTTGCGTATTTTTAGATCAACCGTTCGGTTTGCAACTGCAATGCCCATCATTTCAGGCCAAGCTTCTAAGACAGTCATTTCATTGAGTTTACCATCCAATTGGTAGGCTTTCATCAATTTATCAATGAGTTCTTTCAGCGGTGTTTCGTTTGAAGTGCGTTTACGTTCGTCCATACATTAAAGTACTAAAGTTTCTATGGTGCCATTTTCAACGGAGAACAACTTGCTTTCCATGGAGTGAAGCTTAAAGATAGTTTGGATGCGCTCTAAATCCGTGTCCGTCACCAACACTTGCCCGAAATACTGATTCGAAACCAATTCCAATAATTTCGATACACGTTGTTGATCTAATTTATCAAAAATATCGTCCAATAACAGCACTGGTCGAACATTCAAATGGCGTTTCAACCAATCATATTGCGCCAAACGCAAAGCGATAATAAACGATTTTTGTTGTCCTTGTGAACCAAATTTCTTAATCGGCATTCCTTTAATGGTAAACACTAAGTCGTCTTTGTGTGTTCCAGCGTTAGAATAATGGGTCAATGCATCTTTGCGTTCGTAATCCGTTAATAGTTGCTCAAACGAAGTGTCGTTCAATTGTGAACGGTAGGAGATATGAACTTCTTCCGTTTCCAAACCAATGTAATTGTAGCGTTCTTGGAATACAGGAATGAACTCTTCAATAAAAGCTTGTCTTTTTAAATGGATTTGATTACCAACTGTAACCAATTGTTCGTTCCATACTTCGATGCTTTCTCGGTCAAAAAGTCCGTGTTGAAACATGTTTTTCAATAAGGCATTACGCTGTTCCAGGATTTTAGCATAGCGTTGAATGTTTTCCAAATAAACTCGGTCGAATTGTGCGATGATGCCATCCATCCATTTTCTACGCAGTTCACTTCCTTCAGAAATTAAATCACGGTCGTAAGGCGAAATCATAACAACTGGAAACTGTCCAATGTGATCTGCTAATTTCTCGTATTCCTTTTTATTGCGTTTGAAGACTTTTTTAGCGCCTAATTTTACAGCGCAATGAATAGCAATGTTTTGTGCGTCTTTTTCCCAATTTCCTTGAACCGAAAAAAACAATTGGTCAAAACGAATGTTTTGTCGATCCAATACGTTCATATACGATTTACAGAGGCTTAAGTAATGCACTGCATCTAATATATTCGTTTTCCCAGCTCCGTTTGCCCCAATAAAACAATTGATGTTGGGCGACAACTCGACAGCAGCGTCTTCGTAATTCTTAAAATTTGTAAGATGTAAACTCGTTAAATGCATTGATACAAAATTAAAGCAAATTTTAAGCTTGCAACATAAAATTTTAAGCTTTTATAGGATAGTTTTCAACCCTTCGCTTATATAATTTTTAAGAACGGCTTATTGCTTCTTGATTTTCACAAATAAGTAATTTATTTTTTGTTGAATTTATTAAATCAATGTATTCAGTTGTTTCTTTTGTATCAAGAAAAATGACAAGAAAGTAGATTAAATTTAAATTATTGCACCTACTAAAAACAAAAAACCACTCTATTTTCCACTTTTTACGCACATCTCTTTTTTTAATCAAAAAAAAACTTATTTTTGCAAGGCTAAAAATTGCATAAAATGTTCGAAAACTTCAATTTAAAAGACTTAAAAAGTCAAATCAATTCAAACAAGAAAACACGTTTAATCGTTTATTCTGTTGGTGGTTTCTTTATATTAATCATTCTTTTCTTGGCATACCGTCAGTTTATCTGGGGTCCATCGAATGAAAAATCAAAAGATGCTTACTGGGTAGGATTGAACTATGCTTCAAAAGATTCAACAGATTTAGCGATCGATGAATTGAAAAGTGTTGTTAAAAAATTCGACGGTAAAATTGGTGGTGAAAATGCTCAATTCGTTTTAGGTCGTCAATACATGGCAAAAGGAGAATTCAAAAAAGCATTGGAAGAATTAAGCGGAGTAGATGTAAATGATACATATGTAAAAGCAATGGCACTTGGTTTACAAGGTGATTGTTACAGTGAAATGAAAGATTACAAAAAAGCATTTGACTTGTACATGGAAGCTGCTGCTGCAGATGAAAATGAATTTACAACACCTATGTATTTGTTTAAAGCTGGTTTACACGCTGAGAAAAATGATAATGTAGAAGGTGCAAACGAGTGTTACACGAAAATTAAAGATGATTTCCCTCAATTTGCGAATCAAAAATCGATTGAGAAATACATCGGACGCGTTAAAAAAGAAAAAAAATAACATAAATGGCTACTGCATTACGCAATTTGTCAGAATACAATAAGGACTTAGTTCCAAATGGTGCCGATTTTAAGATCGGCATTGTTGTTTCTGAATGGAATGATTCTATTACGCTTAATCTTTTAAAGGGCGCAAAACAAGCCTTGTTGGAAAATGGTGTTTTGGAAGAAAATATCTTGGTTCGCTTTGTTCCTGGTGCGTTTGAATTGCCATTGGCGGCACAATACCTATGTGAATACACAGATGTGGATGGCGTTGTAGCTATTGGTGTTGTTATTCAAGGGGAAACAAAGCATTTTGATTTTGTGTGCGAAGGAACTACGCAAGGCATCAAAGATGTAAACTTGAAATACAATTTACCTGTTGCATTTTGTGTCTTAACGGATAACCACATTCAACAAAGTATAGATCGTTCTGGTGGTATACATGGAAACAAAGGAATTGAATGCGCCATTGCTTGTTTGAAAATGATTGAACTCAAAAAGAGTTTTTTATAAGCTACTAATTTTATAATTCTTAATAAATGACATTAATTAAATCAATTTCTGGTATCAGAGGGACGATTGGCGGAGCTGTAGATCAAGGTTTAACTCCAATTGATGCAGTGAAATTCGCTGCGGCTTATGGAACGTGGTTAAAAGATCGAAATAAAGGGCAACGCTTAAAAGTTGTAATCGGAAGAGATGCACGCCTTTCGGGTGAAATGATTTCTAATTTAGTTGTTGCAACATTAGTTGGATTAGGAATCGATGTGGTGAATCTTGGCTTGTCAACGACACCAACGGTTGAAGTTGCCGTTCCATTGGAAAATGCGGCAGGCGGTATAATTTTAACAGCGAGTCACAATACGAAACAATGGAATGCCTTGAAATTGTTAAATGAAAAAGGAGAATTCATTTCTGGAAGCGATGGTGAAGCATTGATGCAAATTGCTGATGCGGAAGCCTTTGAATTTGCTGAAGTAGATGATTTAGGTCATGTTACAAATGATGATTCATACTTGCAAAAACACATTGATGCTATTTTAGCCTTGCCATTAGTAGATAAAGATGCGATTGCATCGGCGGATTTCTCTGTGGTAATCGACGCAGTGAATTCAACAGGAGGAATCTTTGTTCCAGCTCTTTTGAAAGCATTAGGAGTAACTAAAATTGAAGAAATGTATTGTGAGCCAACAGGACATTTTCCACACAATCCAGAGCCATTGCCAGAGCATTTAACTGATTTATCAGCTAAAATCGTGGAAGTTGGTGCAGATGTTGGGATTACTGTTGATCCAGATGTAGATCGTTTAGCATTGGTTTGTGAAGATGGTTCTATGTTTGGCGAAGAATATACT
>JAGNZC010000086.1 GCA_017984635.1 Crocinitomicaceae bacterium | reverse complement strand
GGAACTAAAAACACTGTTAAAATTAACGAGGAAAGAAGTCCACCAATGATTACCCAAGCAAGGCCATTTTTCCATTCTGCACCTGTTCCTGTTGCCATCGCAATTGGAAGCATACCAACTACCATTGAAATTGTTGTCATTAAGATTGGTCTCATACGACCTTTTCCAGCAATAATAAGAGCTTCTTTAAAATGCCTTCCTTCTGCTTTCAATTGATTGGTAAAATCCACGATAAGAATAGCATTTTTTACCACCAAACCCATTAACATAATTAAACCTAGCAGGGCGAACAAACTCAAATTGTTTAACGACAAATTTAAAGCGAAAAATGCTCCAATTGCTGCTAAAGGAATAGAAAACAAAACTACAAATGGATAAACAAAATTGTCATAAAGAGCTACCATAATCAGGTAAATCAGCAAAAACGAAATTAGCAATACTGAACCTAAAGCTCCAAAGCTATCATTCTGACGTTTTATATCGCTACCCCATGTCATTTGCAAACCATTTGGCAAAGGATTGTCATTCAGATAGGCTACAACATCGTCTGCTACCGTTCCGGAAGGTCTTCCTAATGCGTCAGCAGTAAGCGTAACTGAAGGCTGTCTGTCTTTTCTTTCCAACAATGAGGGCGAATTTTCTTGCTGAACGGTTGCAAATTGTGAAACCTCTATCGGTACTCCAAATGGATTGATAATAGAAAGTTTCAGGACATCCATATAATTTTGCCTGCTAAATTCATCTAACCAAATTCTCACCGGATACTCCGTTCCATTGTCGGTGAGTGCTGCATCGACATTTCCGGTAAAAGCTGTTCTCATATTCATGCCAACATAAGCTGTTGTTAAACCTAAGCGTTGCATTTTATCTTTGTCGGGTACAATTATGTATTCGGGATTACCTGCTTCCACAGATAAGCGAACATTATCTGCGCCTGGAACTTTTTCAATTATCGCTTTTAGTTCACTTCCTGTTTTCATTACCAAATCTAAATTGTTTCCGCTTAATGTAATTTCAATCGGTGCTGAGCGAGGTATTAGGCCTAAAGCAGCCATTGAATAGTTTATGCCGGGAAATTCTGATTTTAGATCTTCTCTAAGTTTTTTCATAAATGATTCGGTAGGCAAATTTTTAAGTTCACTTTTTGACTTTAACTGAATGGTAAATTCTGATTTATTTGCTGCACCTACTCCTAAACTTCCAATACCTGTGCTTGGTCCACCAATATTACTGAATATCGTTTGCACTTCCGGTTGTTGAATTATATATGTCTCAATTTTCTGTGTAAGGATATTATTCTGCTGTATAGAAGTTGATTTGTCAAATTCCAATGCCATTCTAAATTTTCCCTGATCACCTGTAGAGATTAATTCTTTCCCAATGATTCCTTGCTTCATAATTCCTAAGGTCACTACAAAAAGCAATAACACAAATACTCCAAAAATTAATTTGTGACGCAAAACCCATTCCAATTTTCTCCCGTACCAATCAGTAAATAACTCCAGTTGGAACTCAAACCAAAGCAAAAAGCGATTGAAATAATTAGTTGGTTTCAAATCTTCCTTTTTACCAATACGAGAAGCTAACCAAGGTGTAAGTGTGAATCCAACCAATAAACTGGTAAGTGTTGATGTTATTACGACGACCGAAAACTGTTTGAGCATATCCGCAACAAAAACTTGTACAAAAAGTATAGGCAAAAACACCACCACATCAACTAATGTGATCGACAATGCTGCAAAACCTATTTCCATACGACCATCCATTGCAGCAATTCGTTTGTCTTTTCCTTTGTCTAGATGCTTTTGAATGTTCTCCAATACAACAACAGCGTCATCCACCAAAATTCCGATTATTAAAGACATTGCGAGCAATGTCATTAAATTGAGCGTATACCCCAAAAGCCACATAACAGCAAATGCAGTTACTAAAGAAGTTGGAATGGCAATGATTACGATCAACGAATTTCTGAAACTTCTTAGGAACAATAGCATCACTAATGAAACCAATACCACCGCCAATATTAAATCAAAAAAAACTGATTTAACTGCAGCAATAGTATTATCAGTACTATCGTCAGCAATTATAAATTTCACACCAGAACTCAAATTTTGCCTTTCAATAGACTGAATTTTATTTCGAACCAATTTTGAAACATCCACAGCATTTGCATCACCTTGTTTTTTCAACATTAACCCTATTCCATTTTTGCCATTATAACGACTTATAGATCTTGTCTCCCTTATACCATCAATAACATTGGCAACATCTTTTACATATACCGGACTACCCGAAACAGGAAGTGCAACCTGAACATTTTTAATATCTTCAACCGTTGTATATTTTCCCGCTAAACGAACTGATTTATTTTCTTCATTAGTTTGAACGTTACCGGCAGGCATATCTAAGCCTGTACGATTAATTGCTTCAACAACCTGTAAAAGTGAAATTCTATAAAACTTAAGTTTATCTTGATTTATCTTTACTTGCACTTCTCTTTCCTCACCACCCAAAACAGTGATCTCTGCAACACCTTTTAATTGTTGAATTTGAGGCAAATAATCATCCTTCATTTTTTGATAAAACTCAGCTGCAGATAAATTACTTGTAGCACTTATTGACATAATAGGCAAATCGTTCGGTGAAACTTTACTCATTACCGGACTTAAGATATCTTGCGGCAAATCCTTCCTAATGTTGTCAATATACCGTTGAGCATCTTGCATCGTTTTATCCAGATCAGTTCCGTATTTTAGATTAGCAATAATTATAGAAGCATTCGGAAGGGACTTTGTAACTAAGTAATCGACACCTTCTAAATTAGACAATGCATCTTCAATCTTTCGTGAAACTGATGTTTCAACTTCATTCGGTTCAGCACCCGGGTAA
>JAGNZC010000054.1 GCA_017984635.1 Crocinitomicaceae bacterium | reverse complement strand
AAATATAAACAAAACCTGTTTTATCAATCATTACTACTTCGGGTGTAGCCGTAGCTGTAATAATATTCGCAATAGCAGGTTGTGATGATTTATACCTACCAATGTTTGAAATCACATAGTTTTTGGTTGCAGTCGTTTTATTAGACCCATCGCCTTTATAAACATAATAACCCGATTGATCTGAAGCTGGCACCAACAATTCTGAAATACCATCGCCGTTTAAATCCGCTGCAGTTGGAGTTCCTCCATTCCAAATTCCAACACTAGTTTGAAATTTTTCAGCTATTCCCCAAACTGGCGCTGGGGTTGCATTGTAAGGACCATAACAATTGGCGTTGGATTGTGCGTTGGCCAACCAACTAGAAAAACTAGTTAGTAGTATGAAAACTGTTTGAACAACAAGCTTGTGAAGTTTAAAAGATTTGTTTCCAATTTGATTAAAAAGAATAGCTGAAACTTTTACAGCTTTGTTGTTAATCACCGTGCGATTTGAAAAAAATGTTACCATCATATTTTTTTAAATAAAATACGACTAACACGGAGCGGTTTAAAGATAAAAGGGGAGTTTTAACTTTATCCTACAAAATTAGATGATTGAAATGGATTGAATTTTTCGAAAAAACCCGTAGAATATCAAAAAATGATATTAATATTGGAATACTACGAACAAATAAGTGTGTACTATGTATTTTTACGTAGGATTTTACTTGATGGATTGATGCTGCAAGCGGTATTTTTCTGGCGTCATTTTAGTGATTTTCTTAAACGCATTGAAAAAATTCGAGTAAGCTCCAAAACCTAAATTTAGCGCAATTTCTTGTAAACTTTCATCCGACTCAATCAATTGATTTTTAGCATGTTCAATTTTTTCATTGAGTATGTATTGATGAGGAGTTAAAAACAAATGTTTTTTAAATAAACGGGAAAAATGCGTTACTTCCCAACGGGTTAATTTTGCTAAATCACGGATGTTTAATCGGGTTTCAATATTCTGTTCGATAAATTCCATCACTTGTCGAATTTGAAAAGGAATTTTATCTAAATCATTTTCAGCAAACTTACTTAGAATTAAAAACACTGTAGAAACTAAATCTTCTGATTTAAAAGGCTTTACTAAAAAACCTGCCGGATTGGTTTCACTGATTTCTATTAAGGTTTCTTTGTCGGAATAAGATGTTAAAAACAAAAAAGGAATGGTTTTTAAACTTTTTAAATAATTGGCTAAATCAATGCCGTTTTCTTCTGCGTTCAAATGCACGTCAATTATCACTAAATCTACGTGATTTGCATCAAGGTATTTTTTGGCTTTGGGAACTGTATTTTGTTTGATGTTTACAGTGTATCCTTCTTCTTCTAAAACTTGCTGAATGTGCATTGCAATAAATGCTTCGTCTTCAATTACTAAGATGTGTTTTGATTCCATATTTATTGCTTTAATTTAACTGTTTAAAATTTAATGTATAAACGGTTCCTTTCTTCGTTTCTATTGTCAAATCGCCTGATAATTGATGTGCCAAAGCATCCACTAATTTTAGCCCAAAAGAGGAATTTGTTGCTGGGGTAAATCCACTTCCATTATCTTTAAAAATTAACGTATATTCACCCCCTTTTTTTGAAAGATCGATAGAAATTTCTCCGGAATCTTGCTCCTTAAAAGCATGTTTCAACGTATTCATTAACAATTCATTGAGTAATAAACCCAAGGGAAGAATGGTTTGTAAATTAAAAATAATTTCAGTTGGCAAAATCGTTAAACGAATGGGTTTATTTTTGTCTTCAAATGTATGTAATACATCTTTGGAAAGTGTTTGACAATATGTAAAAAAAGGTATGGCTTCAATGGCTTCATTTTCATACAATTGGTTGTGAACTTTTGCCATGGTTTCAATACGTGCTGTGGTTCGATCAATAAACTCTTGAATATTATCTGAATCTGCGAGTAGTTTAGGGTTTAAAAAACTCGTAATCAATTGAAAATTATTCTTCACACGGTGGTGAATTTCTTTCATCAGGGTATTTTTATCTGCCAACGATTGTTCGAGTGCAAGTCTTGTTTGTTCAATGGCTTGCTTTTGACGCATGGACCGTTTATAAGCGAAAAACAACAAAACACTTAAAAAAGTAAGGGTCACAATAATGAAAAGAAGCAATAGATTATTGGTCCGTTGATTGTTGATCTTTAGATTTTTTAAACGTGCTTTGGTTCGAATGTATTTTAACTGATGTTGGATTTTTTTAAACTCATACTTAACTTGTAATGATTTTAAATAATTATTGCTTTTTTGATTTAAAAAGGCTTGTTCATACTTATTTTGTTGCTTTAAGGCGGTGTAAGCAAGTAATAAGTTCCCTTGTTTATAGTATAAATAAGTCAATAATTCTTGCAACGATGCTTTTGTTCTCAAATCGACAAGGACACTGTTTTGATAATTTATGCATTGATTAACAAAACGTTCAAGATCTGGTAAATTGTTTTCTTCTTGTGCAAGTAAAGCCAAACAAAAATTACTTTGAAATAAAACCCTTGGATCGCCTTGACTATACTTTAATGCTATGTTTGCCGCTGTTTTACTTTTAGCAAACTGTTTCATTTTAAAACAAATTGTTGATTTAACAATATATGCTCTATTTATGTGCCCGCTATTTTTAAATTTTAAGGCATGATACAGCCCTTTTTCTGCTAATTTAAGCGCTTCTTTATAGGAAGATAAATTATTCTTTATTTCAGCTAAATTCAAATAGATATTCGTTAGCGCAAAATGATTTTCTGCATTGGTTTTATAAGCAATTTGTAAAGCTTTGTTTCCATAATAAAAAGACTTTTTCAGTTCGAATACGATGTTGTAATAATTTGATAATTCATTGTACGCATCTATCAAGCCTAATTCAAAATTCGCTTTCTGATAGTTAACTTTCATTTTTAAAATGTAATTAAACGCTTTTGAAAGATCGATAACCGAATAATAATTCGCCAACAATGAAAACAACATGCCGTTTTGCTCATACGAATAATTGGATGGAATCCTCTCAAATGCTTGATCTATTGATTTTTCTAGCGCTTTTCCGTTTCCTTGATACAAGTATGCTGCTGCTAAAAAATACGTGCTCTCCATGTAATTAAACGAATCTTTTAACTGCAAAAATTGCTGTTGCGCTAACTTACCATATCGAACGCCATCGTTGAAATTGGATGCAGTAGTAGCTTCTTCGGATGCTGATAAATAATAATAAGCCAAACCCCTTTTAGAATGCATTCTTTTTGATAAACCGTATAATTTTTTTAAATAAGCATTGGCTTTTTGAGAATCTGTAAACTTCAACTGTTTATAGTGTTGAAGATACTGAACGAGCTTACTGGTTTTTTGTAAACTAATAGGAATTGGTTTTTTGGAGGCAAAAGCACTGTTTGTATTGCAGAATAGCAACAGCACGAGAAAAAATAAAAAAGCGAACCTATGCAACAATTTCTTCAATTTTTGTGTAAATGTAGGAAAGTTGAAACAAAAGAGGGTTTCGAAAATCGTCTTAATCTATTAATTGATGATATTATCTTTCGAATTATGTTTTATTTATACAAATAAAAATGATTCCTATATTTGCATATCTTATATAAACCATATGCTAAAAAACGGATTCCTCTTACTTCTATTGTTACCAAGTATCGCTTTTTCACAAGTGGGCATTGGTACTACTACTCCAAATGCTTCTGCAGTACTAGATGTCACGGCAACTAACAAAGGGTTTTTAGCTCCAAGAATAGCATTAACAGGAACCAATGATGCAAGTACAATCAGTTCACCTGCAACTGGCCTAATAATTTTTAATACTGCTTCTGCTGGTACAGCTACAACCAAAGTTACGCCTGGTTTGTATTATTATGAGGGAAGTAAATGGCAACGAGTGATCAACCAGCAACCAGATGCAACTGTAAGCTTTAATGCTGCAAATCCGAATACCAGCGGTACAGTTTTCACACCTAATACCCCCTCAAGTTCAGATTATATTTATGTAAGTGCAACTGATAATTCTCAATGGACTTGGAATAATTCGGCCTATGTTACGTATACTCCTCCTGCAAGTACCGCATGGACTTTGAGTGGGACTTCCAATGATGCTGGAAGTAATAAAACTGCAGCAATTGGTAGAACTGGAAAAATTGGCATTGGAAATAACAATCCTAATGCAACAGTAGATATAAGAACAAATCCAACAAGTATAACAGATCCTGGAGCTGGTTTCATTGGTGTTGGAACAGCTACAAATACTACTGCTGCGGGAGCTGGTGCAGGTGCTATTCGATATAATACTACTAATAAATTAATTGAATTTAGCAATGGTACCTCTTGGCAATCCCTTTCCCCGGGAAATACACCTATGTATGCTCAATTTTCAGGTAATGCATACCAAACATTAAATACAATTGGTGCAGTTATGAATTTCCCAGACCAAAAAATTAACGTTGGTTCAATCACCTTTTCTGGTGGGACAAATATCACTTTACCTGTCGGTCGAATTTATAGGGTTGATTTAAATTTAGGTTGGATGAATGGAGGTTGGCTTAGAGCTGCGGTATTTAATTCCTCAACAAATGCACAATTATCTCAAACAGCTCATATTGAAGGTGGATCTAGCTATTTTACAGGAAGCGGTATCGTTTCAACTTTTATAAATACCAGTTCAGGGGGTATTGTTATTGATGTTCGATTAGTAGCTGGCGGTGGTTCTGTGGGAGACCCGAATAATGGGACCAATTTTCCTTCCATTACTATACAAACTGTAGATTAATTAATACAATTCTTAGCACCACCATTTCCTGCTCTGTACCTTTGAATGCTGGAGATACAGTTGAAATTAGATACCACAACTGGACAGGTTCTACGATTCGAGTGAACTTAGATCCTGGTTTTCAAGGAAGGTATTATTTTACAGTAACGGAGAATTAAAGAACAAATTTAAAACTTAATAATTTTAAATTCCGTTCTTCTATTCAATTGGTGCTCTTCTTCTGAACACGTTGGTTTAACTGTACCTTCACATGCACAAGCATTCAGCAATTTTGATTCGCCGTATCCTTTGCCATAAATGCGCTCTGGTTTACTTATTTTAGCACGTATGTATGCTGCAGAAGCTTTCGCACGTTTATCCGATAATTGCATATTAAATTGAGCACTTGAACGACAATCTGTATGTGAACCTAATTCAATAACCAAACTTGGATTTTCATTCATGATTTTTACAATCTTATCTAATTCTACTTTAGCAGTAGCACGAATATCCCATTTCCCTAAATCAAAATAAATCGGTTTGATATCTATTAACGATGCGATATCCATCCCTAATTCTAACTTATCAATTGTGAAATCCATTGTTTGGTTCAAGTCAATGTAGCCACTTTGCGTTACTGTAAGTTGTTTTTGAATAGTTTTTGAAATATATCCCGCCTTTTTAAGGGTCACTTCTACCGTTATAACATCATTTATTGCTACATTATTTAAAAGCATTTTTGCCCCATCTTTGGTAGATTGCAAATTCGCTTTACTTTTTGTTTTCAACTCTGAAATCGTCACATTCACACCTTCAATCGCTTGATTTGATTTGCCATCTGTCACTAAACAAGATAGGCCAAAAAAGGCTGGTTTTTCTAATAAAATAGCTGCTTCGTAAATACCTGAAGTTGGTTGTATGGTTTGTTCTTGCCCATCAAAACCTGCCGCAGTTACTTTCAATTTAAAGGTTGTTTTGGGAGCAACATCCATTGTGTAATTTCCAGCCGCATCTGTAACAACTGTAGCAATTAATACATTGTTTTCATCGAAAAGAGAAACGGTTGCATTACTCAAAGGTAATCCTGTATTCTTATCTGCAACTAATCCTTTTATTGTTGTGCTAAACACAAATGGTTTGACCATTGTAAAATGATAAATATCATCTCCCCCTAATCCACCGTCACGATTAGACGAAAAATAGCCCGTTTGACCGTCTTCTTTCAAAATAAAGCTAAAATCATCACGAGAACTGTTTAAAAGCGGTCCAGTGTGTTGAACTGCTTTCACAGAGCCATCTATCAATTCAGCAACAAAAATATCTAATCCACCTAAACCCAATTGACCATCAGAAGCAAAAAATAATTGTTCTTTGTAAATTGATGGAAACAATTCTTGTCCTTCCGTATTTACTTTATTTCCTAAATTTTCTGGTGTTCCAAGTGTTCCATCCAATAAAATTGGTGCTTTGTAAAGATCAGCACCTCCAAAACCACCTGGCATATCTGATACAAAATACAAAGTTTTGCCATCTGCCGAAATGGCTGGATGTCCAACAGAATATTCTTTTGAATTGATGGCTAATACTTGACTATTTTCAAAAGTTCCTTTGTTGGAAATGCTTGCTTTTATTAAGCTTAAATTTTGAATACCTTGTTTGTCTCTTTTTGCTTTTCCACTTGCTAAATTATTTCTTGTAAAATAGACCATCGTTTCAGCCGCATTGAAACACAAAGGACCTTCGTGGTATTTTGTGTTGACTTGGTTAACTTGGCGATTCGATTTTACGTCTTTTTTAACAGCATCGTAAGTGAAATAATCTAAGAAATTTTCTCCATTCCACAACCATTTTGATTTTGAAAGCGTGTTTTTACGCGCTGAAACAAACAACAATTGTTTCGTTTTCTTTAAGCTATAACCCCCAAAATCAGTTGAAGAAGAATTAAAATCTGCTATAGATATAGTAACATGCGCTTCATTTGCTGTGATTTTTTGCAAATAATCCGGACTCGCTTTAAAAGCAATACCTCTTGAATCGATTGTTTTTTTCTCATTAAAACGAGCCATCCAAAGGTTACTATTTGAAAAATCTCCTGTTTGTTTCAATGCTTGAGCATAATAAAACAAGTGTTCTGGAGCAACATCATTTGCTTTGGAAAAGACTTCTTTGTACATTTCCACTGCTTTCTGCATTGCGCCAATTTGATAGTATGAAAAGGCTAATTTTGAGCGCATTTGTGGTGAATCCATTTTTGAACCACACAAGTTTTGATACACTGGAATCGCCAATGAATAAGATAATTTTTGATAGTATTGATCCGCTTTTTTTAATTTTCTAGTTTGAGAAAACACATTCAACGCAACGGCGAATAAAACAAGTAATAAAGAATATTTCATAAATAACTAATTCAAAAAATTAAAAGTAACGAGGTGAACGAACACCCTCTTTTTTAAATAAAATATCATACGATAACATCACTTCAAATGATCCATTATGGTAATCACGCATTGCATTCATTCCAAAATCATAAGCTAATCCAGCTCTAAATTGTGGTCCTAATTGAAACTGTGCAAACACACCGCCTTCAATTCCTACACGATACATCGTTCCAATTAAAAACTTATCGTTGTAAATTCCAGTAACAGATAAATCTATTCCAACTGGAGATCCTTTCGTTGCTTTTGCTTGTGCAATGGCTCTCAATTTCCAAAAAGGATTTAGTGTTAATACAGTTCCAATATTTGCATAATAATGACGTGACTCAGAATTTACATTGGTTCCATCATAGGTGTTTTCAACCATTTTAGGCATACTGATACCACAAAAGAATTTTGGCGTGTAATAATAAAGTCCAAACCCAAAATTAGGATTCATTCGAGCAGATGCTTCCTGCGTTAAGTTGGGGTCATTGGGCATCGACACATTATATGTAGCAGAACCAATAGACAAATAGTTAACCCCACCCTTTAAACCAAATGCTAGTTTTGCTTTATTCGTAAATTTGATGGTATATGAAATGTCTGCATAGGCCATCTTTTGGTCCACAATACCAGCATGGTCATTCACCAATGTTAAACCAAATCCTAATGACTTATAGGACAAGGGCGTATTCAAACTAACCGTTGAAGTAACTGGTCTTCCTTGAAAACCAACCCATTGTTCGCGGTGCATTGCAGTTACGTTTAATGCTTCTTTACTTCCGGCATAAGCAGGATTGAAATACAACATATTGTCGTTAAACTGCGTAAATTGCGGTTCTTGCTGTGCGTTTACAATCGTACCAAAAAAAGTAAGACTAAGCGCTACTATTGTTATTATTTTCATTATCATTCTCAATTATCTTTTCAAATAAACACTCGCTTTCAATACACCGTATTTCGTAGAATAGGTGTCTAAAATGTAATAATAGGTTCCCGTTGGTAACACTTCTGTTATGAAATTTAACGCATTTTGAGAGGTTCCACCCCACGTATTGTTATAATTTTCCATTTCAAACACTAAAGCGCCCCATCTGTTAAAGATTTTAATATTATTCAACGGGAAGTTTTCTAATCCTGCAATGACAAATACATCATTAATACCATCTCCATCTGGTGTAAAGGCATTGTTTGGATTGAAAATTACGGAACATTCAGGCGAATTTTGATTTGGACTACATGGATTCGTAGGGTTTGATCCACCATCTAATTCTTGACCATTCGTCTCTCCATCATTATCACAATCTAATGCATTCCATGCTGCTGATGGTGCAACTGTTTGATGAGCTATATCAAATTCGCATGGATCTAATGGATTCGTTCCATCAGTAACTTCAGTTCCATCCATCACGCCATCGCCATCTGTATCTGGATTTGAAGGGTCTAAATTCGCATTCACTTCTTCTGTGTTTGATAGCCCGTCATTATCACAATCCAAAGCATACCAACTTGTTATTGGCGTAACTGTTTGATTTGCATACACAAAATCACACGGTTGTGTTGGATTCGTTCCATCTGTAACTTCTGTTCCATCAATCACTCCATCTCCATCTGTATCTGGATTCAATGGATCTGTTCCAGCAGCAATTTCTTGTTGATTGGTTAATCCATCATTATCACAATCCAATGCTAACCATGCAGCAGTTGGTGTTACTGTTTGATTCGCTAATACAAATTCACATGGATTTGTTGGATTCGTTCCATCTGTAACTTCTGTTCCGTCAATAACGCCATCTCCATCTGTATCTGGATTCAATGGATCGGTTCCAGCAGCAATTTCTTGTTGATTGGTTAATCCATCATTATCACAATCCAATCCTAACCATGCAGCAGTTGGTGTTACTGTTTGATTCGCTAATACAAATTCACATGGATTTGTTGGATTCGTTCCATCTGTAACTTCTGTTCCGTCAATAACGCCATCTCCGTCTGAATCTGGATTCAATGGATCGGTTCCATTTGCAATTTCTTGTTGATTGGTTAATCCATCATTATCACAATCCAATGCTAACCATGCAGCAGTTGGTGTTACTGTTTGATTCGCTAATACAAATTCACATGGATTTGTTGGATTCGTTCCATCTGTAACTTCTGTTCCGTCAATTACACCATCTCCGTCTGTATCTGGATTAAATCCATCTGTTCCATTTGTCGCTTCTTGTTGATTTGTTAATCCGTCATCATCACAATCTTGTAACAAATCTGTTAATGCACAAGGGTTAACTGTAATAAAAATTGTATCATTTGTACAAAGTGATGGAAGTGGTGAACCATCATCGCAAATTGTAACAACTATAGTATCTGAACCATAGAAATCAACAGAAGGTGTATATTCAAATGTACCATCTGAATTAATAACTATTGTTCCATGTGACGGCGAAACAATAGGCGAAGTATTTACTATTAATGTGCCATCAACATCTGAATCACCTGTATTGGTTAAATCACCTGTTCCTGTTCCATTAAAAGGCAATGTTGTTGGGTCATTGTCTACAACTGGAGCATCGTTTACTGCTGTTACTGTAATGGTAATCGTTGCGGTGTTGGATGTTAATCCTCCGTTGTCGTTTACTGTATAAGAACCAGTTGCTGTTCCGTTGAAGTTTAAGTTCGGTGTGAACGTTACAACTCCACTTGCATTGACTGTGAACGTTCCGTTTGCAGTTGTATTCGTTGTTTGAACACCTGCAGTGGTTGGGTCTAAATCGACTGTTGCTACATTAATCGTTCCGTCAACATCTGTGTCGTTGGTTGGAACAGTTACCGTTACTGGTGTGTCTTCATTTGTTGTTGAAGCATCGTTTACCGCTACTGGAGCATCGTTCACTGCTGTTACTGTAATAGTAATTG
>JAGNZC010000053.1 GCA_017984635.1 Crocinitomicaceae bacterium | reverse complement strand
GTTCTATGTTTGGCGAAGAATATACTTTGGTTGCGTGTGCAGATTATGTATTGACACATACGCCAGGTGCAACTGTTTCAAACTTATCATCAACTCGAGCGTTACGCGATATTACGGAACAACGTGGTTTACTTTATTCTGCTGCAGCAGTTGGAGAAGTGAACGTTGTTGCAAAAATGAAAGAAACAAATGCTGTGATCGGTGGTGAAGGAAATGGTGGAATCATTTATCCTGAATTGCATTATGGCCGTGACTCATTGGTTGGAATCGCCTTGTTTTTAAGTCACTTGGCACACAAAAAATGTTCTGTATCTGCTTTGAGAAATAGTTATCCAAATTACATTATTTCTAAAAATAAGATTGAACTAACGCCTGAAGTAGATGTGGATAATATTTTGATGCTCATGACTTTAAATTATAATCATGAAGAGGTTGACACTACTGATGGGGTTAAGATTTATATCGGAAAAGAATGGGTGCATTTACGTAAGAGTAATACGGAGCCTATCATTCGGATTTATGCAGAAAGTGAAAATGAGCAAAAAGCAATGGATTTAGCAGAACGTATCATTTTAGAAATAAAAGCATTAATAGATTAAGAGGCATTGCCTCTTTTTTTTTGGAATAAATGAACGAATTTATAAATGAGTTGTACCGACCAATAACTTATAAAATGGAAAAGATGAAAAAAGGAATGTTAAGCTTGTTTGTTGCCTTTGCAATCAATACACAAGCAGCAGAAAAAGAAATTGTAAAAGCACAAATAACCGAAGTGACGGTTTATGCTCAAGGAGCACAATTGTTTCAAAAAGCCAATTATTCAATTAAACCTGGAATTTCCGAAGTAATAATTGAAGGGATTTCTCCTTACATTGATCAAAATAGCTTGCAAGTTAAAGCTACAGGTTCTGTTGTAATCTTAGATTCAAAATATTCGCTTTTTCAACCTGTTCATACAGTTGTTAACGAATCGGCAATTCCTCTAAAAATTAGAAGAGAAATACGTCAAGTAGAAGATTCGTTGAAGATGTTAGGATTTGATTTACAAGAAATTCAAGATGAGATTGATGTATTGATAACAGCGAAGTCGATTATTTCAAATAATAGTACATTAAAAAACCAAGGCAAGGTGACTGATTCGCTAAACTTATTGAAACAAGCAGTTGAATATTACTCATCTAAAGTATTAGAAATCAATAAAAAGATTTTAGCATTACGTAAAAGAAAAGTGGAAAGAGAAGCAAAGAAATCTTCTCTTGACGAGCGCTTGCAAAAGCTAAGAGAGTACCAAGAAAACAATGGTATTCAACCTGAAAGCGATGAGCCAATTCACCGAATTACGGTTACATTATCTGCAAAAGAAATCGCAACGGGTAAATTAACAATTTCTTATTTGGTTGAAAATGCAGGTTGGGTTCCACGCTATGATTTGAGAAGTGATGGCATGACTTCAAAAATTAATTTAACGTATAAAGCGCAAGTTTTTCAGAGTTCTGGTTTAGATTGGGAAAATGTTCGATTGAATATCTCAACCAATAATCCCTATCAAAATAAAACAAAACCTTCTTTGAATCCATGGTACATAGATTACAACAATTACCGAACACAAGTTCAACAAAAAACAAGTGCAAAAGCAAGATTAGATGAAAAAGCAGAAGCAGATAATGCGCCAATGGCTTATACTAATTCATTGAGTTTGAATAATGTTAATTTAGGTATGACATCCGCTGATTTTGTGCAAGTGGTGCGTCAAATGACTTCTGCAGAGTTTAAAATTGATTTGCCGTATACCATAAAATCAGATAATGAGCAACACATGGTTTTGATTAAGGTGGCTGATTTAAATGCAGAATACAAATATTTCAGTATTCCAAAATTAGATAACTCTGCTTATTTAGTAGCGCAATTAACGAATTTAGATGAATTAGGTTTGGTTCCTGCGCAAGCGAATATTTTTTACGATGGAACATACATAGGTGAAACATATTTAGATCCGTCTGTAATGGAAGACACTTTAAGTTTAAGTTTAGGTAAAGATCCTAACATATTGGTTAAAAGAGTATTGCTTAAAAAAGAATCTAAAGAAAGAATCATTGGAGAAACGAAAGAACGTACAATGATTTATTCGATAGAAGTGAAAAATAACAAGGCTACACCGATTGAATTAATCATTCAAGATCAATTGCCAATAACTCAAAATCCTGAAATCACAATTGAGCCTACATCATTAGATAAAGGAAATTTAGAAACAAAAACAGGAATTGTAACTTGGAAAATTAATCTCAAACCAAAGGATAATAAAACAATAGATTTCGGTTATAAAGTGAAGCATAAAAAAGATCAAAACATTCAATTGTATTAATGAATAGTTTAATTGATTCAAAAGCTGTTTTAGTTCTCTAAAGCAGCTTTTGTTTTTTATGGATTAAATCTTTTCAAAAAAGCTATATTTGTAAAAGGCGAACATTGAAACAATCTGCTTGTTTGAGTGTTTGAAAGTAAAAGTAGACAGATGAAAAAATTTGACATCCCTTTATTTTATCGATCTCCAATTATTAGTGAGATTAAAGCGAAAAGGAAATTACACGATCCAAGAAAAAAAGACTTTTCGCCAAGTTTTTTAGATCTTGGGAAGGTTCAATTTTATATCCCACGTCATTTTGGGTTTTGTTATGGTGTTGAAAACGCCATCGAAATAGCATATAAATCAATCGATGAAAACCCAGGTAAACGCATCTTCTTGTTGAGTGAAATGATTCATAATCCTGAAGTAAATGCGGATTTATTGTCAAAAGGTGTTGAGTTCTTACAAGATACTTCTGGAAAACAATTAATTGACTTTAATACGTTGAAGGCTGATGATATCGTAGTGATTCCGGCTTTTGGTACAACATTAGAAATAGAAAAACAAATCAAGGCAATTGGTGTATGTGTAGAAAAATACAATACTACATGTCCATTTGTGGAGAAAGTTTGGAATCGTTCGGAGAAATTGGGTACGGATCAACATACAATTATTGTTCATGGTAAACACAACCACGAAGAAACGAGAGCTACATTTTCGCGAAGTGCGAAAAATGCACATGTTTTAATTTTAAAGGACATTGACGAGGCGAGATTCATAGCAGAAGTGATAAAGGGGGGTAAATCTTCTGATGATTTTTATGCTTTTTTCAAAGGAAAACATACGGAAAATTTTGATCCTCTCGTTGATTTGAAAAAAATTGGTGTTGTTAATCAAACAACTATGTTAGCGACTGAAACGCAGGAGATTGCTGATTTCTTACGTCAAGTAATGATAGATTTTTATGGAATTGAGACGATAAAAAATCACATAGCTGATACGCGTGATACATTGTGTTATGCTACCAATGACAATCAGTCTTCCAATTTGGCATTATTGGATTTAGATGTTGATTTTGCTATTGTTGTTGGAGGACATAATAGTTCGAATACAACGCATTTAGTTGAGATTTTAGAAAAGAAATTCCCTACTTATTTCATTGAAACAGCACGTGAATTGATTTCTGAAGTAGAAATAGAATCATTTGATATTCACCATAAAAAATCAGTGTTAATAAAAGATTACATGAATTTAGATTCGAAAGAACTAAAAATTATCGTTACATCTGGTGCTTCTTGTCCTGATGCAATCGTTGATAGTGTGATTAATAAATTGATTTCGTTTGTGAAACCTTCATTGACAATGAATGATGCGCTAAAGAAATTTGAGTCTGAATTGATAGCATAAAATAGAAATGGAACGTTTTTTAAACATATTGGTGCTGGATGCAGCGATTAAAAATCAAAATGGTTTAAAAACGATATTAAGCGGAGGTGGAAACAATGTTCAAGTTGTAGCTACTTTTACAGCTGCTGAAAGCATAATTATTCAAAAAGAAATTGGAATTTTTATTTTAAATATTGATGATGATTTTGCTACATCACAGCAGTTTATTGCAAAAATAAAACAGGAATTTCACGACCGTGTAAAGTATATTTTGGTCATGTCATCTGAAATTGATTCAGGATCAAAATTGGTTAAAAGTTTACACCAAGGAGCAATTGATTTTATACAAATCCCACTAAACCCTAATCTAGTAAAGGTTAAGGTGGGTATGTATAAATCTTTGTATTACAAAGATTTAAGAATTAACCAGTTGTTGAATAATATTTTCCCTTCTACTGTATTAGATGATTTGTATACAAAGAATACATTCATGCCACGCCGTATCGAAAAAGGGGTGGTGCTGTTTACTGACTTTGTCGATTTTTCTACCAAATCTAAAGCGATAAAACCTATTCGTTTATTGCAGAAATTAGATTTTTATTTTACTCAATTCGACGCAATAATGGAGCGTTATAAATTGGAAAAAATAAAAACTATTGGAGATGCATACATGGCTTTAGCAGGTGTGACTGAAGAAAATCCAGAACCTGCGATTCGTGCATGTTTAGCAGCAATTGAAATTCGTAATTTTATGCTAAATGAACAATATGTTGCAAAAGCATTTAAGAAAGATTTTTGGGAAATTAGAATTGGATTACATCAAGGGCCTTTAGTTGCTGGGATAATTGGGGATAGCAAAAAAAGTTTTGATGTTTGGGGAGACACAGTGAACATTGCTGCACGAGCTGAGCAAGGCGCAAGTCCAGGATTAATAGAAGTTTCCAAAAATATTTACGATGAAGCTCATCCGTTTTTTGAGTTAACAACCAAAGGAACAGTTGATATTAAAAAACGAGGTGGTCAAATCGAAATGTTCACGCTGGACCGTATTCAACAAGCTTGGTGTTTGTATGGTGAAGGGAAGTATGCTTCGGTGGATTTAAGGCTGAAGTGCGGTTTGCCATCGGTTGACTTCGATCATATGCGAAAAGACATATTAAATCGCTTAAAATCGCTCTTACCGGCAGAAATTGTATACCATGATTTATCACATACGTTAAATGTTGAAAAAGCAGTTGTTCGTTATGCAAAACTTGAAGGTGTAGCCGAAGAGGAAATAATTTTGTTGCAAACGGCTGCATTGTATCACGATGTTGGATTTATTTATTGTTATGATTCCAATGAACAGTTTGCGATACAAATGGCTCAATCTAATTTACCTCGTTTTGGTTACAATCAACAACAGATTGATGTGATTTGTAAAATGATCGCCGCAACGCAAATTAATGTTCAGCCAGCTACACAATTAGAAAAATTAATGGTGGATGCCGATCATGACTATTTAGGTCGAGCAGATTATTACATCATCGCAAGTCGTTTGAGAAAAGAATTAGCACATTTTGGAAGAGAAATGGATGATAAAGTTTGGATTGAATTTCAATTAAAGTATTTATCAACTATTCATCGTTATCATACAGAAACAGCAACGAACATTCGTTTGCAAAGTAAAAAAACACGTATTCACGAGTTGCAATTACAATTAGAAAAATATACAAAAGAATGAAAATATATACAAAGAAAGGGGATAGTGGCACAACAGGCTTAATTGGCGGAACAAGAATTTTGAAAAGCTCTTTGAGAATAGAAGCATATGGAACCGTTGATGAGTTGAATTCTTCAATTGGTTTAATCCGTGATCAAGAAATAAATGAGAGCTACAAAACGCAATTAATTGAAATTCAAGATAGATTATTTACCATTGGTTCTAGTTTAGCTTCTGATCCAGAAAAATCATCCATGAAAATTCCAAATTTATTGGAAGAAGATGTGAAATGTTTGGAAGATTGGATGGATGAAATGGATGAAGTGTTGCCAGAAATGAAGTTTTTCGTATTGCCTGGAGGACATACAACGGTTTCTTTTACTCATTTAGCACGATGTGTATGTAGAAGAGCTGAACGCATTGTAATCGATCTAAAACAACATGAATTTGTAGCTGATCTTGTTCCTACTTACCTAAATCGATTAAGCGATTATTTGTTTGTTTTAAGCAGAAAATTAGGACAAGATTTAGGGGCTGATGAACAACCTTGGAAGCCAAGAATGTAAAGAATATTGAATTGTTGATAAAAGAATTTCAATCTTTTTCATTTATTATTTGGTTTCTTTCAAAATAAATTTACTTTTGCGCAAAATTAATTATTAAAAAGAGGAATTATGTATTGGACATTAGAATTAGCATCCTATTTAGAAGACGCTCCATGGCCTGCAGCGAAAGATGAGTTAATCGATTTTGCGATTAGAACTGGAGCTCCTCTTGAAGTAGTGGAAAACTTACAAGATCTTGAAGATGAAGGTGATATCTACGAAAACATCGAAGAGATTTGGCCGGATTATCCTTCTCGTGAAGATTTTCTCTTCAACGAAGACGAATATTAATTGAAAGTCCTACCTTGTAGGACTTTTTTTTGTTACATGAATTTTTTAGGACACCTTTATTTTTCTCAAGATCATCAAGAATTGATGCATGCGAATTTATTTGGCGATTTTGTCAAAGGAAAGCACTATGAAAAATATTCTGATTTAGTTCAAAAAGGAGTGTTATTGCATAGGTCCATTGATCATTTTATCGATACAAATGAGCAAGTCGTGAAATTAATGCGAACATTATATACTGATTTACCTAAAATATCTAGTGTTGCCATCGATTTGTATTTTGATCATTTGTTAGCGCGTTACTGGGACAAGTTTCATCAAATGAGTTTGACAACTTATTTAACTAATTTTTACAATCATCAACCATACAATTGGGAAGAGTATCCTGAAGTTTTTCAGCATTTTTTGGTGAAAATGAAAAGTTATAAATGGATGAGTTATTACCATAGCCATGAAGGTTTAACGAAAGCTTGCCATGGTGTATCTTCTAGAATTTCATTTGAAAATCAATTGAAAAATGCACCGAGCATTTTTTTATCACGAGAACAGGAAATAACTTCCGTATTTTTTCAATACATGGAAGCTGCACAAAATGCATTATTAGATCATTCCGCGAATAATTCCTTTGTCAGACTTTTCAATAAATGATAAGATTTGATCTCGGGTAGGTGACGCATGCATTGTTTCTTTGATTGCCTTGATTCCATTAGAAACATTGTTGTTTTGAACATATAAAATACGGTAGAAATCTTCGATTTCACGTACTTTTTCATCTGTAAAACCTCTTCTTCTTAAACCAACTGAATTTACACCTGCAAAGGTAAGTGGCTCACGTGCTGCTTTTACAAATGGAGGAATGTCTTTGCGAATTAAAGAGGCGCCACCTACAAATGCATACGCGCCAATGTGAACAAATTGTTGAGCAGCAACTTTTCCTTCTAAAATAGCAAAATCATCAATTGTCACATGACCTGATAAACCAGTATAACTCGCTAAAATCACATTATTTCCAATGATACAATCATGCGCTACATGAACATAAGTCATTAAAAGACAGTTGTTTCCAATAGCCGTTTTTTGTTTGTCTTTTGTTCCTCTATGAATGGTTACACATTCACGAATAACGGTATTATTTCCAATTTCAACAGTTGTGTATTCACCGTCAAATTTTAAATCTTGGGGAACAACACCAATCACAGCTCCTGGGAAAATTTCACAATCTTCACCAATTATTGTGCCTGGATACAAGCTAACATTGGAATGGATTTTGGTGCGTGCGCCAATTTTAACATCTTCATAAATCGTTGAAAACGGTTCAATTACAACACCTTCGCCAATCGTAGCGTTAGGAGATACATGAGCTAATTTACTAATCATAGTTATGCTTTATCCTTAATGACTTGTGCTAACATTTCAGCTTCTGCAACGATTTTGCCATTAACATAAGCTTTTCCACCCATCTCTACTAATCCTCTTCTAATTGGTGAAAGTAATGATAATTCAAAAACAACGGTGTCTCCAGGCATGATTTTTTGCTTGAATTTCACTTTGTCAATTTTCATGAAATAGGTTGAATACAAATGCGGATCCTCCACTTTACTTAAAGCAAAAATTCCACCAACTTGCGCCATCGCTTCAATTTGCAAAACTCCTGGAAAAACTGGGTTTCCTGGGAAATGTCCTGTGAAAATCGGCTCATTCATCGTAATGTTTTTAACCCCAATGATTGATTCCTCGTTAATTTCCATGATTTTATCAACCATTAAGAACGGGTAACGATGCGGTAACATCCCTTCGATGTCTACAATATTGTACAACGGTTCTTTGGTTAAATCGAAGTAACGACCTTGATTTTCTTGTTTTTTTATTTGTTCTTTTAAGATTTTAGCAAATTTTACATTCCCAGCATGTCCTGGTCGTGCAGCTAAAATATGCGCTTTAATTGGTCGCCCAACTAATGCTAAATCACCAACAATATCTAATAATTTGTGACGAGCTGGTTCGTTTTCATATTGTAGTTTGGTGCTATTTAAAACTCCAATTCCATCAATTGAAATTTTCAAATCTTCTTTTCCTAGTAATTTTGCCAATCGATCCAATTCTTCTTGTTGGATGTCTTTTCGCTCAACTAAAACAATCGCATTGTCTAAATCCCCTCCTTTAATTAGGTTGTTCGATGCTAAATATTCTAATTCTCTTAAGAAAACAAATGTTCTGCACTTAGCAATTTCTTTGTTAAATTCTCCTAAGTGATACATTGAGGCATGTTGAGTGCCTAAAACAGGAGAATTATAATCAACCATTACAGTAATTCTATAATTGGAATCAGGAATGGCTAAAAATTCTGTTCCTTTTTCAGGATCTTCCCAAGGAATGTTTTCAGTTAATTCAAAATAATTTCGTTCTGCAACTTGTTCTTCATAGCCAACTGCTTCGAATGCATTTACAAATAACAAAGAACTTCCGTCCATAATTGGAACTTCGGGCGCGTCTAATTTAATCAATGCATTATCTACTTCGCAACCGTATAAAGCTGCTAATATATGTTCTGTTGTGTATACACGCGCACCATTTTGCTCTAATGTCGTTCCACGATCGGTAGCAACAACTAAATCTACATCTGCTTTTATAATCGGTTGCCCTTCTAAATCAACACGTTGAAATTTGTATCCGTGATTGTCTGGTGCTGGACAAATTTCTAAGTTTACCAATTGACCTGTGTGAAGTCCGATTCCCTGTAATTTTACAGCGCTTTTAAGAGTACGTTGCTTATCAGTCATTTTATTCTTTTGTTAATGATTTAATTGATGCTTCTAATTCGCGAAGCTTTGATAAGATATAAGGTAATTTTCTAAAACCAAAGTATGATTTTTTAAAATCCTCTGCATCAATCGCTGGTGTTCCCATGACGATTGTTTTCTTACGAATAGTTGATGGAACACCTGATTGTGCTAAAATAATAGTTCCGTCTGCGATGGATAAATGACCTGCTATTCCAACTTGACCAGCAATCATAATGTTTTTTCCAATTTTTGCAGAACCAGCAATTCCAACTTGAGCAGCCATTGCTGTGTTTTGTCCTACTTCAACATTGTGGGCTATTTGGCATAAATTATCAATTTTAACCCCTTTTCTGATGAAGGTTGAGCCCATTGTTGCGCGATCGATTGTCGCATTCGAACCAATTTCAACATTGTCTTCCAAAACTACATTTCCAATTTGTGGAATTTTTTGATATTCTCCGTTTTCATCGGGAGCAAATCCAAATCCATCTCCGCCAATAACTGCTCCAGCGTGAATCAAGCAATTCGCGCCAACTTTACAATCGACATAAATACTTGCATTTGGATGAACGATGGTATTATCTCCAATCGTCACATTATCACCGATAAAAGCATTCGGATAGATTGAGACATTGTTTCCAATTACAGCATTCTCTCCAATGTATGCAAAAGCGCCAACATACACATCGTTTCCAATTTTTGCTGATTCTGCGATGAAGGAAGGTTGTTCAATTTTTGGTTGCTTTTTGCTCATGTTGTTGTAGAGCTCCAATAATTTAGCAAAACAAGCATAAGCATCGTCAACTTTAACAAGTGTCAATGACTCAGGAAGTGCTTTTGTAGGTTCAAACGTTTTATTTACAATACAAATACTTGACGCAGTTGTATAGATAAATTCTTCATATTTAGAATTTGATAAAAATGAAAGGGCATTGGTTTGACCTTCTTCAATTTTTGCAAGGGTTGAAACAGTTACCGTTGGATTACCTACGACTTCACCATTTA
>JAGNZC010000052.1 GCA_017984635.1 Crocinitomicaceae bacterium | reverse complement strand
GGACTGAACAAACCAGCATTGGTGTTTTCAGCATAGATGTAATATTCAAAAGTAGTAGAATTTAATGTAATAGTTGCACCATAAACATGGTCGCCTGCTGCACCATCATTGTGATTACCATCATCGTACATTGGAACACGTGTAAATTTCAATGGGTGTTCAAAACGATACCCCATCATTACAGTTGATTCGTTAGAACATGTTGCTTTAATTGTTACCGTTTGTCCATAATTTGGCGCGGCAACTGTCGAGCCAACATTGGAAATTGTTGGAGCTGTAAGGATGTAATTAGCATTTGTATTGAAAAAAGTAACACGTGCATCCATCAAAGCTTTGATGCCAGGAATTGATGAACCAGGTCCAGGTCCTCCTCCGCCAGTTACAGCAGTTGTTAAACTATTTTGGTATTGCGTATACGTATAAAACTTGTATGGATCTGCTTGAACAGACGCATCGATTGTTGCACGAATTGTATTCGCAGTTGTAACGAAATTTTGATTTGAAAATATTTCTTGAACAATCGTTCTCAAATGCGCCATGTACATTCTTTTGTACATTGGATCAGCTAACATTTTTTTGATTAAAGGATGGTTATTGGAAGTACTATTTGATAGCGGATCTAAACTCGTAGCAGTATAAGCACCAGACCCTGTTCCACCAGGAAAACCTGCAAAACTCATGTTCAAATCCCAAATAGTTGAAACAAATCGATGATTCAAATCGTGGTACAAATAATAATTTTGACGAAATGCACCAGAATAAGAATCCAAATTCACCAATACATTATTAAAAGCTAACATCCATAATGCTCGATCCACATCTAGTACTTTTTCAATTTCAGCGAAATTATTGTTCAACGTATCAATTAAACCAACTAAATTTTTCCAACCGTAATCCGATTTCAATTCATATCCATTGTAATAAGAAGTACTATCAGCATTGATGTATTTTAGGTCAGGATTCACAGTGGTTCCTGGACCAGCTCCTCCAACTGGATTACATTTAAAAAATGAACCATCTGTTGAAAAATAATGTTCCCCATTAAAGCGATCATCGATGTCTTCAGCACTAGAATACAGTCCTCTTAACGATCCATTTATGTATACATTGGCAAAATTTGCTTTTGGACAATCCATGTATTGTTCTAAAATGGCATACGATAATACTTCACGAATCATGGATGGATCACTAAATCCATTTTGAAGTTTAATACTTGTATAACCTTGGTAATCTTGTTTTCCTTTGATGTAATCCAATTTTATGTTGAATGGATTTTTATTGCTGTTAGCATTATAAGAACTGTTCCCTTTATACTTTACTCCTACACTATCAAATGCAACTCCATTAATCACCACTGAATCAGCCATTACATAAGCATCTGTTTGCGTTGCTGCATCTAAAATCGCATCCCAATTTGAGGAAGCAAAATAAATCTTGATAGTTTGAACTGTTGCTCGGTCATAAAAATTTTGAGCAGACAATGTACTGCAATAGTATAGACTTACACAAAGAAAAAGAATACGATTCTTCATAATTTTTTTATTATTATTTAATAATCAGATGATAAATGTAATTTTTTCTTTTGGAAAAATTCAAATTATTTATTTGTACATTCAAAATTCAACTTGAATTGGCAAACTCTAAATGGAAGAATTAATCAGAATCATCTCAACAAATTCTCTCATTTAATTAAGAATTTCAACAAATTTTTATACTTTTCACACGTCTTAGTGTAAAATTTACATTTAGCTATTAAAATTAATGAAAGATGGGTATCATAAAAGGAGTGTGTTTTAGTGTGTTTTGCTTTGTTCACTTGTTTGTAATTGGACAAAATATTCACCCTGCAAATACCAATGCTTTTCTTCAAAACGAAGTGGCTACAGTTAAAATAGCACTATCCACTTCAGATTTATCCCTGTTATTAGGGCCTGATAGTTTAGAAGCAAACTTTGAATATCCAGCCACTTTTATTTATCAAAGTGCTACAATAAGCGATACAGTTTACAATGTTGGTTTTCGTTTACGCGGTAATACATCACGTTACTCAGCAAAAAAATCTTTTAAAATTGCTTTTAACTCATATACATCAGGAGTTAAATGGAATAGTTTAGAAAAACTAAACTTAAATGGAGAACACAATGATGTTTCAATTTTAAGGTCTTACTTATCGTCTCAATTATTAGTTCAAGCCGAAGTTGTTGCACCTAGAACAAGTTATGTCAAGTTGTACATCAACAATGAATACAAAGGCTTGTATCTAAATGTAGAACATATAGACGAACAATTTTTGAAACAACGATTCCCATTGAATAATAACGGCACATTAATCAAAGCGAATTATGGTGCAAACCTTAAAAATTTAGGCACAAATGAAGCTAATTACCTGCCTTTATACGAACTTAAAAAAGGAACAAATCTTCAAAGTTTAATTCAATTTATTACCGTTTTAAACACAAACTCTACCAATTTCCCATGTGCAATTCAAGCTGTTTTTGATGTGGATTCGTATTTAAAAACTGTCGCAATTGAAATTTTAAGTGGCCATTGGGATGGGTATGCCTATAACAAAAATAATTTCTATTTATACCAACGACCATCAGATGGAAAATTTATGTTTATCGAATACGACATGGATAATACTTTTGGTGTAGATTGGTTTAATATCAATTGGACCAATCGAAATATTTATTCTTGGGGAAATACTACTGATCCACGACCACTTTATTCAAAGTTAATGGCGGTGCCTTATTTCAAAGACCGATTTACACATTATATAGATTCATTTACAACAGCATTTTATACACCAGAAGCAATCGTTTCATTAGCGCAACAAAAACAAGCTTTGATCGAAGTTGCAGCACTTGATGATGATTACAAAGGATACGATTATAATTTTACTAATTTTGATTTTCTAGATGCCATAACAACTGCTTGGGGTGGTCATATCGCTTATTCTATTGAAGATTTTGTAACGCTTAGACGTTTCAACGCTCGTCAACAATTAATGGCATTTCAAAATTTACAAAATCCTTGTTCATTGAACGTGGAAGAAATAACCCAAACCCCTTTTAAAGCAATGTATGCAACGAATCTTATCGGTCAAATTGTTCCACTTGAAACCAAAAATCAAGTGCTACTTTTGTGGGATAAAAATGGGAAATCGCAAAAATCATATACTTTCGAATAAATATAAACAATGCAAAAAACACTTTTACTAATCGGACTTTTCTTACAAAGTCAATTAATATTCAGCCAAAAAGAATTATTACAACACGTAGAGCCACCAAATTGGTGGACGAACATGGAACACCATGCAGTTGAAGTGATGTTGCACGGCAAAAATATTGCGAATTACACCGTATCCGTGGATGGTTTAACGCTACTTGGGGTATCAAAAACAGAAAACCCAAATTATATTTTCGCGACGATCGAAACTGCTGGAGCAAAAGCTGGAACTTATAGCATTTTACTAAAACAAGGTAGCAAAGTAAAACTTTCCATTCCCTATGAGTTGAAGACGAGAACCGAAAATTCAAAAAATAGAATTGGGTTCACCTCAGAAGACATGGTTTATTTATTGATGCCAGATCGTTTTGCAAATGGGGATGAAAAAAATGATTCTCATCCATCTGTTGTTGAAAAATTAAATAGAGATAAACCAGGTGGCAGACACGGTGGTGATATTCAAGGAATTATTGATCACCTAGATTACATTGCTGATTTGGGTGCAACTGCGCTTTGGTCAACACCATTATTAGAAGACAACGATACTAATTATTCTTACCACACTTATGGTCAAAGTGATGTTTACAAAGTTGATCCACGTTATGGAACAAATGATGATTACAAACGCTTAGTAGAAAAAGCACATGCTAAAAATATTAAAGTAATCATGGATGTCGTACCAAATCATTGGGGAGCAAACCATTGGATGCTATTTGACTTACCAACTTATACATGGATACACCAATTTCCAGGATACAAACAAACTTCGTATCGTGCTTCTACACAAATTGATCCCAATCGTTCTGACTTGGATTTAAAAATAAATTCTGACGGCTGGTTTGTTCGTTCAATGCCTGATTTAAATCAAAATAATCCATTGGTATTAAATTACTTAATTCAAAACAACATATGGTGGATGGAATTTTCAGGAGTAGATGGTTTACGCGTTGATACCTACATGTACAATGATAAAGCTGGAATTGCTGAATGGACGCGCAAAATTATGGAAGAATATCCAAAAACAAACATTGTTGGTGAAGTTTGGATGCACGATCAAGCACAACAATCATTTTGGCAAAAAGACAGTCCAGTTAGTGCCATTCAACACTACAATTCGCACCTTCCAAGTGTAATGGACTTCACCTTGAACGATGGTATCATTGAGGCATTGAAAGAAGACAAACAAGGTTGGGACAAAGGGGTGATGCGTTTTTACGAGAATTTCGTGAACGATTTCTTGTATGCGAATCCTAACAACTTATTAATCTTTGCCGAAAACCATGATACACAGCGTTTAAATACCATTTATCCTTCTTTGGCGGATTATCAACTTGCTTTGACCTTATTGGGAACAGTGCGAGGAATTCCTCAATTGTATTATGGTTCAGAAATCGGAATGGCAGGTGACAAAAACAAAGGTGATGCAGACATTCGTCAAGATTTCCCAGGTGGATGGAAAAATGATACAAACAATGCATTTACAAAAGAAGGCAGAACCAAAGATCAAGAAGCATACCATTCATTTACCAAAAAAGTGTTTAACTATCGAAAAAAATCAGCAGCTTTAAAAACAGGTAAAACACTTCAATTTGTTCCTGAAAATAATGTGTATGTCTACTTCAGATATACAGATAATGAAACAATAATGGTTGTAATCAACAATTCAAAAGAGCAACAGACGCTTTCATTAGACCGCTTTCAAGAAATACTGGGCAATTTTAAAAATGGTTCCGATATTTTGTCAAACAAAACGATCGATTTTTCTAAAAAGAACCTTGAAATTGCTGGAAAATCTAGTTTAATTATTGAATTAAAAAAATAATATGATTGTAAATAAAATTATTTCAAGTGGCTTGTTTTTATTAATTAGTTGTAACCTATTTGGTCAAAACACAAGCCGTAAATACATTGGATTTAAAGAAAACTCATCGTCTATTCAAATACAAACATCCGATGGATATTACGAAATAAGTGCTTACAATCCTTTCATCATAGAAACCTCTTTTTTTCCTATTAACGAAAAAACAAGTATGCTATCGCATGCAGTTGTGCTTCAAACAAAGAAAGGACTTTTAACTATTAATGAATCTGAAAATAAATTAGTGCTTTTAACCAATAAAATGAGGGTTGAAATTACTAAATCACCTTTTCAAATCAGCTATTACTTAGGGAATAAATTATTGAGTTCAGAGAAATTAGGATATTCAAAAATAGAAGCTGGAGAAGCACTTGAGTTTAATCTTACTTCGCATGAAATTTTGTATGGCGGCGGCGCAAGAGCATTAGGAATGAACCGACGCGGAAATCGTTTGACTCTTTATAACAAAGCACATTACGGTTATGAAAACAAATCTGAATTAATGAATTATACCGTGCCTATTGTGTTTTCTTCCGAAAAATACCTGATCCATTTTGATAATGCACCAATCGGTACGTTAGATTTAGATTCCAAACACAACAACACACTCGTATACGAAACGATAGGTGGTCGCAAAACATACCAAATAGTTGCTGGTGAAAACTGGGAAGAAATCATAGAAAATTACACTGCTTTGACAGGTAGACAACCTTTACCTCCTCGCTGGGCATTTGGTAATTTCGCCAGTCGATTTGGGTACCATTCTGAAAAGGAAGTTCGAACTGTCGTGGATAAATTTCAACAAGATTCCATACCATTGGATGCTGTTATCTTAGATTTATACTGGTTTGGGAAAGAAATTCAAGGTACTTTGGGGAATTTAGAATTTTACAAAGATTCATTTCCAACTCCTCAAAAAATGATTGACGATTTTGCTTCTAAAAACATTAAAACTGTTCTTATTACAGAACCTTTTATTTTAACAACCTCCAAAAAATGGCAAGAAGCGGTAGAAAACAATTTATTAGCAAAAGATAGTTTAGGAAATCCATTCGTTTATAATTTTTATTTTGGAAACACTGGATTATTAGATATTTATACTTCGCAAACCAAAAAATGGTTTTGGGATATTTATTTCAATTTAAATAGAATGGGGGTTAAAGGTTTTTGGGGCGATCTTGGAGAGCCTGAGGTTCACCCCCCCGCATTGCGCCATGCTACAGGAACTGCAGATGAATTACACAACGTTTATGGGCACGACTGGGCAAAGTTAATTCACGAAGGATATAAAACTTACCTGCCTAAAGAACGACCATTTATTTTAATGCGTGCAGGTGCAGCAGGTTCACAACGTTTTGGAATGATTCCTTGGTCGGGTGATGTGAATCGATCGTGGGGCGGATTTAAAGTTCAACCCGAAATTTCTCTGCAGATGGGATTACAAGGAATCGCTTATATGCATTCTGATTTGGGCGGTTTTGCAGGAGATATTGATGATAGAACTCTGTACATTCGTTGGTTACAATACGGTGTTTTTCAACCCATTTTCAGACCACATGCCCAAGAATCTGTTCCTTCAGAGGTGGTATTCAAAGACGAAGAAACAAAACAAATCGTCAAAACTGCAATTCAATTGCGCTATAAATTATTACCTTATAATTACACCATTGCATTTGAAAATAGTCAATTAGGTCACCCACTAATGCGTCCTTTGTTTTACGAAGAGCCTAACAATACTTCACTATATGAAAACAGCACAACGTATTTATGGGGAAAAGATATCCTAGTTTCTCCCGTACTTTCTAGTGATAAACAATTACAAAAAGTGTATTTTCCAGCTACTGCAAAATGGTTTGACTATTATACAGATTCATTAATTGAAGGAGGAAAAACAAAAGAAATCGCTCTTTGTATCGATCATATTCCAACATACATTCGTGCTGGAGCGTTTATACCCGTTGCTGAACATTTAAACGCAACAGAAGAGATTATTTCGACACCTATAAACATTCATTTTTACTATGAAGAATCGGTATCTATTAGCAGCGGACAATTATATGAAGACGATGGTGTCACTCCAAATAATTTTGACACGAAACACTATCGTTTGTTGAAAATGAACTATGAAAAAAATGGTAGGAAACGAAATATTCAATGGAAAATTGTCAACGATTCTGAAACAATCAATGTTTCAAAAACATATACCTTAGTCATTCACAATATGAAAAAAGCTCCAAAAAAGGTAAAAGTAGATAATAAGAAAAGAAATTTCACCTATAATTCAAAAACAAATACTTTGATAATTTCTCTTAATACATTGACTAATAAAGGAGAATTGACATTTTAATATATAAATTTTTTCTTAGTGTCATTTTGACGTTTAAAAAAATTTAATATATTTGACGCTTAAGCTATAAACTCACTTATAAAAACAAAAACTAAAAACGTATGAAAATGATGATTAAATCGTTTGCGCTATCGTTGTTTTTTCTAATGATTGGCTCTACAGTCTTCGGGCAAAATGGAGTTATCAAAGGAACAATCAAAGACGATGAGGGCAAACCAGTTTTTAATGCTTCCGTGGTGATTGAAGGAAAATCACGTGGGGCATTCTCAAACGACAAAGGTTACTACGAAATCAATCTCTTAGAAGCTGGGTCTTTTACTGTTGTTTTCAAAAACACAGGTTTTAAAAACATTACAAAACAAGTAACATTAACAAACAATCAAGTGCTTGTTTTAGATGTTGCATTTGGAGCGAATGAAAAAGAGTTAGATGAAGTTGTTGTGATTGGTTATGGAACAACACGTTCAAAAGATTTAACGGGTTCTGCGGCTGTTATTAACGAAAAAAACTTCGTTCAAGGTTCAGTTTCTACACCAGAACAATTAATTCAAGGTAAAGTTGCCGGGGTTAAAATTAATTCCAACGATGGCGCGCCAGGAGGTGGAAGCACTATTCGTTTAAGAGGTGGAACATCGATCAATGCGAGCAATGATCCATTAATTGTTGTTGATGGAGTTCCTTTAGATAATGGTGGAATTGCAGGTGCATCCAATCCTTTATCCTTAATTAATCCAAATGACATTGCTTCGTTTGTTGTATTAAAAGATGCGTCAGCGACCGCTATTTACGGTTCACGTGGTGCAAATGGTGTAATCTTGATTACTACAAAAAAAGGTGATGGAAGTACAACAGATAGAGTAAAAGTAGTATTCGATACTAAAAACTCTTTATCAACGATTGCAAAATATGCAGATGTTTTAGATGGTGATGAATACCGCACACTAGTAAACGCTAAAGGAACAGCTGCTCAAAAAGCATTGTTAGGAATGGGAAATACAGATTGGCAAAAAGAAGTTTTTAGAGCTGCTTTTATTACAGATAACAACGTTTCTGTTATGGGTGGAATTAAAAAATTGCCTTACCGCTTGTCTTTTGGAAATCGTTATGAAAATGGTATTTTATTGACAGATAAATTTAATAGAACATCTGTTTCGTTAAATTTAACGCCAACGTTCTTAAAAAATCATTTAGCATTAGAAATCAACAATCGTTATGTACACACCAATTCTACCTTTGCAAACAGAGGTGCATTAGGTGCAGCGTTTTTTGACCCTACACAAAATGTGTATTCTGGCAACTCACAATATGACGGTTATTTTGAATGGATTAAAAGTGGTAAGCCAAATCAATTAGCAGCTAGAAATCCTTTAGGGTTGATTAACTCTCGATCTGATTTATCAGCGGTAAATCGTTACATTGGGAATGCTAAAATCTCCTATAAATTACCATTCTTTACTCAGTTAAAAGCAGTGCTTAATTTAGGAATTGATCAATCAGAAGGAACAGGAACTGTAACAACAAAAGCTTCTTCTGCAAGTGGTTACTTTTCAAAAGGTAGCTTTAGTGAATACCGTCAGTCTAAAGGAAACAAATTAATTGAAGCTTATTTAAATTATAACAATGCTGAGAAAAAAAGTAAGCATTTAATTGACTTAACTGCTGGTTATTCTTTCCAAAATTGGGAAACTTCTAGCCCGAACAATGCTACTTATAATGAAGCACGTGATTCTATTATTGCTGCTGCAAATCAAAACCCATTTTACACTGCAAACGCATTGTTGTCATACTATGGACGTGGAATTTACACATACAACGACAAATACATTGTAAATGCTACGTTACGTTATGATGGTTCTTCACGTTTTAGTACTGATACACGTTGGGGTCTTTTCCCATCTGTGTCTGCTGCTTGGGTGATTTCTAAAGAAGGATTCATGAAAAATGTTTCTTGGTTAAACTTATTGAAATTAAGAGCTGGTTACGGTGTTACTGGACAACAAGATGGAATTGGTGACTATTCATACATCGGAAACTTTTTTGAAGGATCTGTGAACGCACAATATGCACTTGGAGGTCAATTCTATACTGTTTACCGTCCAAATGGCTACGATGCTAATTTAAAATGGGAGCAAACAGCTTCTATCAATATTGGTTTAGACTTTGGAATCAAAAAAGATCGTTTAAGTGGATCTGTTGATGTTTACCAAAAAACTACAACGGATTTATTAGCAACGGTTCCAGTACCAGTTGGAACAAACTTTACGAATGCTATTTTAACAAACGTAGGAAGTATGCGTAATACAGGAGTTGAGGTAAGTTTAAATTATGGATTGATTGCTCGTAAAGATCTTCGTATTGATGTAATGACAAATGTATCGTACAACAAAAACGAAGTATTGAAATTAGCTCAAGTGGTAGACCCAAAATCTCCAGGTATTTTAGTTGGAGGAATTAGTGGTATTGGAAACACGGTTCAAGTTCACCAACTAGGAAACCCAACTTTCTCGTATTTTGTTTACGAACAAAAATACACTGCTGATGGAACAATCATTCAAGAAGGGCAACAAGCAACAATTGATATCAATAACGATGGTCAAATCACTACTGCTGATAAATGGCGTGCAATTGACACATACGTAGATAGAAATAAAGATGGAGTAATCAATATCGATGACCGTTATATCACAG
>JAGNZC010000025.1 GCA_017984635.1 Crocinitomicaceae bacterium | reverse complement strand
GATTCGTTAATTCGAAAACTTAAGATGATTCCAAATGAATAAATTCATCAATGCCCTTTTGTTGTTCTTATTGTTTCCAACGATGTTGTTTACCATTGCTGTTGGATTTGACATGCCGATTGAATTTTTAAGAACTTCAGGTCAACAATTACCTTATCGATTTGAAATTTTCTTAGCCTTAGGCTTATTTATATTTATCATTTTATTGAGAAGAACAGTAAGAAGATGGATGGGTTTGCGTTTGGTGAATCAATTGCAAAAATTTAAATGGAACCAGCAAATGAGTCAAGAACGCGTTAAAAGAGTTATCGTTTACACAATTATGGAAGCGGTTGTTCTCTTTTTTGTTGGCTCAACGCTTTATAGTATTACACCAGAGGCATTGTTTCCCGCAATCGCATTTTGGTTTGCAACAACCGATAATTTTATCTTTTTAGCTTATGGAGTAGCCTTGAAGAAGTTTAGAATTGGAGTTACATCAAAAGCAATCATTGCAGCAGATCGAGAAGTATCATTGGTTTATTTTTTAGGATTAAGAAAAATTTCTATTCACCAACAATCTTTATTTTTTGATTACATCAAAGGCTTACAACTTTCTTTTCCAGTAGATTGTGTTCCAGAAAATGAAGCGACCGCATTTTTCGAAGCTGTTGAAGCACAAATTGACACAGATAAAGTATTTGTTTCAAAAGTTAGAGATTAAATTCTCAAAACGTTTCATTTTTTCCTATTTTAGGATAACTCTACGTAGCGGGTTGATTCGTAACTAATTAAAAATCAATATATTTTAATTTTGGAATGTAATATGCATTGTATAAATTAAAAAAAATGCAACGTACAAATACTCCGATTTTAACGAATACATCTTACTTTGATTTCAATAAAATTGTAAAAGAAAAACAGTTTTATAAAACACAAGTACTATCGGAATATAAAAATTTCGATACACATAGTACTGCATTTCTTGTTGCACATCATTCATTGGCGATTTTATACAATAACACTTCGTTCCAATATTTAGTTACAAAAAAAGGGTATTCTATAAAAAAGAGTGCAAACGTTTTAGATTTTTTCAAACAGTTTTTATCTTTTACTTCTTATAGTTTGGTATGTGATGTGATCGTAAGAAAAGAGTCAAAAGTGATTAAAAATGCATTTGAAATTGACTCACAAATGTATGCTATTTCAATACATACTGAATTAAATGGTAACTTCCATTTTATTTTTTATAAGTCGACCAAAACGTCAGAAGAGTCAAATACTATAAATCTTCTTGGGACAACTTTTCCAAATTTACCTATTATACAATTTGAATTGGAAATGAATTTAGATAGAAAGCTCCAATTCAAAGCTATAAGTTCTAATAGTGAAAAAATAATTCCTTTATTCGATGTAAAAAAAGGAATTGAAAATTCAGCCTATTTTTTAGATAAAATAGACGAATCAGATCGGCAATCATTTTTTGATTCTTGTGAAAAAGCATTGTTAAACGATCAAATATGGCAGAATGAATTCAAATTTATTGCTGAAGATGGATGTGTTTTTCATTTTTCTATCAATGCGAAGTTTTATATCTCTGACACTGGAACGTTTCATTGGTTTGGTTTTTTAGAAAATATCACGTCAAAAAAAGAGTTTGATCGTGAAAAATCCGCATTGATTTACCATACACTGGATTATGAACGCGCTCGTTTTTCCATGGAATTACACGATGGATTGGCACAATATTTAGTTGGTTTGAATTTATACATTCAACAAATTGAAACCAATGACTCCAATAATTTAAGAGTAGTTGAGAAGTGTAAAAGCTTACTACAAGACAGCATCAATCAAACGCGTGCTTTGTGTTATAATTTATCGCCACCAGAATTGGATAATGGTTTTTTAAACGCTTTAAACGCCCTTTTTGACCGTTTAAATGGTATCAATAATGTACACTTTTCAGTGTTTATTGCACCTGAAATTACAGATGAAAAATTACATCAGTTTGATGCTTATAATGTTTTTCGAATCATTCAGGAAGCAATTAATAATTCATTGAAATATGCAAAATGTACATCAATTGATTGTGTGTTTAAAATTGAAAATTCAAAGCAAGTAATTATCATTTGTGATAATGGAATAGGTTTTGACATGGATGTAATTCAACAAGGATTAGGTCTTAAAAACATGGAACAACGCGCACGAATTGCTAAAGTGAATTATACATTGACAACACAAAAAAATTCAGGAACAAGTATTCAATTGGAGTTTTAATTGTTTCATTACGAATCCTTTTAGGATATTAACACGACAAGCTGTCAGTAAAATTTTTAAGGCATATCTTTTGACATTCATTGATTATGTCAAACAATACACAACGATTTGGAAGTAGTTTAGCAGCCTTTTTTTTGGCGGGAACTCTTGTGCTTGCAATGTGGTTGGTTTTTTGGGCTCAACATTTATTTCGGTATGATTTTTATCAATTAGGTGTATTGCCTCAAACATTATCAGGTTTAAAAGGAATATTATTTATGCCCTTGATTCACGATAAATTTGAAATTGAACACATTTTAAATAATTCATTTGCTACTTTTTTTCTGACAACTGCTTTGTTTTATTTCTACAAAGAAATCGCATTGAAAGTAGTGTTTTTTGGCTGGCTTTTAACTGGCTTGTTTTTGTGGATGTATGCCGAAAACAATGGAGCATATCATGTTGGTATGAGTGGGGTGATTTATGTTTTGGCAGGATTTTTATTTACATCAGGCGCTATCAGACATTACATGCCTTTACAAGCGATTTCATTGTTTGTTGTTTTTATTTATGGCAGTATGATTTGGGGAATTTTCCCAATGAAAGCGCACGTTTCTTGGGAGGGTCATTTCGTAGGTTTAATCGTTGGAATAGCTTTGGCATATTTGTATAAGTCTAAAGGGCCACAACGCCCAAAATACCAGTATGAAATCGAAAAAGAAATGGGTATTGAACCGATTGATTTAGAAGCGATTTGGAATGAGAATCAACGCATGACTGAGGTTCAACTTGAAGAAAATGAACGAATCGCTCAAGAAAGAACTACGCCACAACAAATTATTTATCACTTTATTCCTAATCAAATGAAAGGTGATCAAGCGGATAAAACTGATCCATGATTCGCCCTGTTCCAGGTCCTATTGCATTCCATGAATCGACCAAAAGTTCTATTTTCACATATTCACAAGTTTGAAGAATACATTGTTCTTCTGTAAGATAATTGATAAAATTTGAGATCCCGTCATTATGCCCAATAAACATCACTTCTTTTTCATCATTAAATTGATCTAGATGTGCAATGAATTCATTTTTGGAGCATAAATACAGATCATTATTTAAGGTTGTTTTTTTTAATTCAACACTTGATTTTATTCCTGCTAACGTTTGTGTAGTTCGTTGAGAGTCAGAGCAAAAACAATGATCAATGGACAGCTTTTTACCTGATAAATAGTGAGCTAATATAGCAACTTGTATTTTTCCTTCTGGCAATAAATCGCGTTCAAAATCGGTTTGATTTCGATTGGGATAAACTGTTTTTGCATGTCGAATTAGATGTATAATCATCGTTTAACAAAAAAGATCAATCATGGAGTCAATTGATGAACTCAAAGATAGAAATCATTCAGGATATTTATAGTATGCTACTTGGAAATAATTTCAATTTCTCAACTATTAAAGCGTCTCATGCAAAGCACATATTTTATTTTACGTTCACAATGGTTTGTATTCAAGTATTCTTTTTATTTTTAGTAAAATTTACCGAATGAAAAAGTACGTGTTTTTAGTTATGTTGCTTAGTTTTCTTCCCATTCAAGCACAATTGGTTTTAAATAAAATTGATTTCGCAACAGGTGGTGACACCGTAAGAATGAGTAAGACATTTGATTTATCAATCGATTATAGCACAACAGGACCTAATTCAAGTTGGGATTTTTCAGACCTTACACCAACAAGTCAGGTCGTTAAAGACTTTCATACAGTAGGGTCATCTCCTTTTTTACAATTCTTTTTTGGTTTATTTGCCCCATTGAAATACCAAGCGAGTTATTATTTAGAAAACACACTATTACCCATTGCTCAAATCACACAGATTTTACCCATTTCAATTGAAAATGTCAATCAATTAACACGCAGATCAAATGATTCTGTTACTTCTATTGGTTATGCTATGACCGTTTCAGGAACCGCATTACCATTTAAATCTGATACCATTGAAAAACGCTATGATTTTCCAGTGCAATATGGAACTTCATTTACATCAAGAGGTTACACATTTATTGATTTTAATCCAATTTTAGACGCAAAATGGATTCAACACCGCAAACGTTTTTCAACTGTTGATGGTTATGGATCTATTACAACGCCTTATGGAACTTTTAACGCGATTCGAATCAAACACGAAATCAAAGAAACAGATTCAATTTATTATGTTTTACCCATAATTGGAGGTTTGTGGATACCTTTGTCTCTTCCAAAAAGCAACGAATATGAATGGTGGACCAACAATCAAAAAGAACCAATATTAAAAATCACAACAAATGCATTAGCTAGTAATGAAACAGTTACAGCAATAGAATACAGAGATAGTTATCGTGGATTAGATTTGGGTATACAAGAGCAAGTAATTGATTTTACAATTTCTCCGAATCCTGTAAAAGATCAAGCAACGATTGTATCTAATTCAATTGTAGAGTCTATTCAAGTCATTGACAATCTAGGGAAAGTGTGTATTTCAATCCCTACTGTTTCCAATACAACGTATGATCTGGATCTTTCAAGCTTAAAAAGTGGTTCTTATTCAGTTGTCCTTCAAAAAAATGGAAAATCACTTCCAAAACAATTCATAAAATTGTAAATCTTTCAGTGATTTAACGTTTCACACGTTGTTTTCTTACTTACCTTTGTCACGAAGGCAAATCGGTCTATCGCTGTTCATCTTTGGATGAAGAGAGGAAAGTCCGGGCAGTATAGAGCACCGTACTTCCTAACGGGAAGGTCTTAAAGAAGCGATTGTTTAAGAACAGAAAGTGCCGCAGAAAGGAAAACTACCTGAATGATTTATTATTTGGGAAAAGGTGAAAAGGTGTGGTAAGAGCTCACCGTGCTGTTGGCGACAACAGTAGCAAGGTAAACCTTACGGACTGAAAGACCATGTAAACCGAGGCTTGAGGGTTGCTCGCCCAATCTCGGAGGGTAGGTCGATGGATCCCAATTGTGAAGTTGGGGCTAGATAAATGATAGACGTTTTGATTTCGGTCAGAATACAGAACCCGGCTTATAGATTTGCCTTTATTTTTTTTCTTCTTTAGTTAAACACTTTTCAACATAGTTGAAATTATTCATTAATTGAATTGGGTTGTTAACTATCCAATCAAATGTTCGATTTTGGTATGAAAATGTACTCTTTTTGGTCATTGAAATTGGAAAGAAATTACCTTTTGCTGCGATAATTTTGTTGATTTTTTCACGTTGAATGAGTTGACGAATGTATTGAGCATTCGTAAAATTCCTTGCTTGTTTTACAACTGCAAATGAGGCAACATCTGTGTATATTTTTTCAGTTGGAAAAATAATTTTTAGCTGTTTTCTTGAAGCGAAATCTAACTTCATATAATCAGCATACTTACTAATTTGATTTCCATTTAGAGCAGTTGTGTCATGCTGTGATTTGGAGTCAACAAAAACACTCAACCATTTTAAAAAGTTGCTTTTCTTTTTTCTTAAGCTATGATTTGCTTCAGCTAACATAGGTGTAAAATAAGTTGGATCTTTAGAAAGAGCCGTCCAATTAATAGAATTTATTACACCACGATACGTTTGTTGCGTATCTAATGTGTCATTAGAAAGAGAGATAACATAAGGATTATATGCAACTGGAAGAATTGATGCGTTTTGTGTATGCTGTATTAAACGACTGTCCTTTATTTTTTTCATTGAGACCAACGAAGAAAGTAGAACAGCATCTATGCGGGTTGTCGTTTTTTCTTGCTTAAGTTTTTTCACAATGTTTTCTGCAGATAACGAGATGATGTAGACTTTAATATGTGTCTTTTTTGTAAACGATTTAAAGATTGATCGATCTTTTGGTTGTAAAAAATCAGAAGCAATGACAACGTGTTGATCTGGTAAAGGTTTTGCATTTTCTAGTGTACAACCTAGAAAAGTAAAAACAATACAAATGATATAGCCAATTTTTTTAACCATGTAACAAAGATAGACAAGATTTTAAGTTTCATTTCATGAATGCATGATTTTCATTAACTTTGTTCTTCAAATTTAACACGTACAATAAGTAATCGCATGAAAGTTAAAATCAAAAAATTAGTTGAAGATTTAAATTCTGGAAATTCAACAAAAATATCAGCTGCAATAAGTGCGTTACAAGTGAACGGAGATAGATCCGTTTTAAAACCGCTTGCTGAAGTGTTAAAATTAGAGTTAGACCCTAAAAATAAACAAGAAATCGTAGAGTTTTTCTCGACATTAAATGATTCTTCAGCTGTGGATGCAATGATTGAATTAATAAAAGACGAACAATTTGTTCAGATTCGTCCTCTTTTATTGTCTACGCTTTGGAACAGTAAATTAGACTATAGTTATTACTTGCCAGAATTTGTTGAAATTGCTTGTGAAGGAGACTTTATGGAAGCATTGGAATGTTTAACTATTATCGAAAACATGGAATCAGCTTTTGAGGAACGCCATATTTTAGAGGCACAATTGCATTTGAAAGATTACATGGAAAATCCAGCACCAAAAGACCCTAAAAAAGCACAAATCATTAGTGAAATAGCTTTGTTATTAAAAGATTTCATAGAAATGGATGATGATGATATTGCACAGTATTTAGAAGATGAAATTTAAGTTGATGAAAACATTAATAGTTAGTCTAGCTATACTTTTTAGCACAAAATTTTTAGCACAACAAGAAATAAAATTCGTTGATAGCACCTATGATTACGCCTTTAATCAAGCAAAAAATGAGCATAAATTATTGTTTATTTTCTTGTATGATTTAGAATGTTCGCATTGTGAAAACATGCGTAAAAATGTATTAACTCAGTCTACTGTTTATTCATTTTTAAATCAAAATTTCGTTAATTATAAATTAGACAGTAAAAGTCAATCAGGAATTCAATTTATTCAAAAAAATAAAATCCCTTCTTTTCCAGCATTTTTGTTCAGAGATTCAACAGGAAAAGATGTTGTGAATTTTACGGGAGAAATGTCAGCAACAGAATTTATTGAAGAAGCAAGTAATGCTTTGAATCCATTAAAACATCAACCTGTGTTGGAGGCTGCGTTTAATAAAGATACAACCAATGGAATAAATTGTTTGGCCTATCTAAATAGTTTGAAACGCAGTATTCAAAAAGATCAGATGGAAAGTATTGCTAAACGTTATTTGTCCACTCAAGCAGAAGCACAATTGTTGTCTGTTCTAAATTGGAAAGTAATGGCACTAGGTGTAAATGATTTACAATCCAAAGAATTTGAATTTATACGCGGACACAAAAATGAATTTATTCAATTGACTTCTCAAAAACGTTTTGAAATCAAAGTGAATAGTGTTGTAAAAAAAGAAATGAAACAAGCACTTGATTTCAATTTGGCGGAGGCATATTCTAATAATCATAAAATTGCTGAATCACTTCAATTAAAATCTGTCGACAGTATTTTGTTTTTATACGATGTTCAATTTTACGAAAAAACAAAAAATTGGAAAGCATATGAAAAAGTAGTCGAGAAAGACGTCAAAAATTTCGGATGGGAAAACAAAAAAATGCTGAATGAAATTGCATCTAATTATTACAGAAGTTTGCCAACTAAAGAAAATTTATTGTTTGCAATTACATTAGCAAAACGATCCAATGAAATTGATAACATGTACAATAGTAATTATTTGATTGCTAAATTGTACACTAAATTGAAAGATGTTAAAAATGCGAAGCTATATGCCAAGCGAGCTTTTGACGTTGCTACATCAAAAAACATTGACAAGGCTGAGATTTTAAAATTGTATAAGGAATTAGGGATGAATTAAAATTCCCATCCAAATCGTTCTTTTAAAATACTTTGCGTGAATTGTTGCACATCTTCAGATTCTATTTTTTCTAATACATCTCCAATAAAGGCTGAAACCATTAAATGACGAGCCGATTTTTCAGATAATCCTCTTGCGCGCAAGTAAAAAACAGCTTCTTCATCTAGTTGTCCAGTTGTGGAGCCATGTGAACATTTCACATCATCTGCATAGATTTCTAATTCAGGTTTTGAATTCACTGAAGCATTGTCAGATAATAGCACGTTTCCATTCGATTGAAATGCATTGATTTTTTGCGCGTCTTTTCGAACAAATACTTTCCCATTAAAAACGGCAGTTGCTTTATCATCAATAACTCCTTTGTACAATTCATTCGAGTTACAATGTGGCGCTAAATGATCCACAATGGTGTGATTGTCAACGTGTTGATTTTCTTTTAACAAGTATGCGCCATTCAAATTTGTTGTACAATTTGTACCAGCTACTTGTATAGATAGATTGTTTCTAACCAATGTCCCATTCAAGGTTAACGTATTGATTGAAAATGTAGAATCTTTCGCTTGAATAACATTTTCTGTTGAAACAGTATAGTTTTCAGCTTCTTCGTATTGAATTTTATCAATTGTAAATTGGGCATTTTCTTCCACGAAAATTTCAGTCACAACATTGTTAAAACTAGCCGTCGCATCCTGCGAAAAGGCACCAAAAATAACCGCTGCCTTTGAAAATTTATCACAGAAAATAGAGTTACGAGTATTTGCAACAGTTTGATTTCCTGTTAAAATCTGAATGATTTGTATCTTTTTTTCAACGTTGGTGTTTGGAGCAATATGAACGTAAATTCCATCCGTAGCAAAAGCTAAATTCAGTGCGTTAAAGACGCTTTTTTCATTCTTTGCTAATTGTCCAATGTTGGCTAATTCTTGAGCTGTACAAGCTGATAAAGGTTTAATCGTTACACCATTGATAACTTCTCCATAGGATAAATCACTTCTAAAAATACCATTTTCAAAAACGAAAGTCACTGCATTTTCAGCAATTGAATACTTCGGTAATTTACGTGTGTATTCTGTTTTAACTTGTGGTACAATCGCTGCAATTTTTCCTACACGAGTATATTTCCATTGCTCATTACGTGTTGTTGGAAATTCAGAAGAATTAAGTAAAGAATGCGCGTCATTTATCACATCTTGAGAAAATGTAAGTGACGTTGGAGTTAAAGCGGCTGTAAATTTTGCTAATTTATTGATTGGCAATGTAGTGCTCATTCGATCACAGTTTAATTTAAATTAGTGTTTATCAACTTCTGCTTTAATCCAGTCGTATCCTTTTTCTTCCAATTCTAGTGCGAGTTCTTTCGTGCCAGATTTTACAATTTTCCCATTGTATAAAACATGGACAAAATCAGGAACGATGTAATCCAATAAACGTTGGTAGTGCGTAATCACGATGGTTGCATTTTCAGGTGACTTTAATTTATTGACACCACTTGCCACAATTCGCAATGCATCGATATCAAGTCCAGAATCGGTTTCATCTAAGATGGCTAGTTTAGGAGCTAACATGGCCATTTGAAAAATCTCATTTCTTTTTTTCTCACCACCTGAGAATCCTTCATTGACAGAGCGAGAGGCTAATTTAGCATCTAATTCTACGATTGCAGATTTTTCACGAACTAAGGCCATAAAATCTTTTGCAGAAATTGCTTCCTGACCTTTGTATTCACGAATTTCATTCAATGCTGTTCTTAAAAAGTTGACATTTGAAACACCTGGAATCTCAATCGGGTATTGAAAAGCAAGAAACAATCCTTCTCGTGCGCGATCTTCTGGTGACAATTCCAACAAATCAGCGCCGTCAAAATCAACTTCACCTTCAGTAATTTCATATTCTTCACGTCCAGCTAAAACAGATGCTAAGGTACTTTTTCCAGCGCCATTAGGACCCATAATTGCATGAACTTCTCCAGCTTTTACCTCTAAATTTAATCCTTTTAAAATTTCTTTGCCATCAATAGAGGCGTGTAAATTTTTTATTGTTATCATATTTTTTTTATTGCAAAGATTACAAATTGAAAAATAAAAATTTCAAATTGAATCTTTAGTAATTATTTATTTTTTTAAATGACTTCAATCTCTATCCTACCGAACCTTCTAAGCTAATTGCTAATAATTTTTGTGCTTCTACGGCAAATTCCATTGGTAATTGATTAAGTACTTCCTTACAATAACCATTCACAATTAAGCTAATTGCTTTTTCTTCTGAAATTCCTCGTTGTAAACAGTAGAATATTTGATCTTCACCAATTTTAGATGTAGTTGCTTCGTGTTCGATTTTAGCTGAACTGTTTTTACATTCTATGTATGGAAACGTATGTGCTCCACATGTATCAGTCATTAAGAGAGAATCACATTGTGAAAAATTTCGCGCATTCGTTGCGTTTTTATGGATTTGAACTAAACCTCTGTATGAGTTTTGAGAAAAGCCAGCAGAAATTCCTTTCGAGATGATTGTACTTTTTGTATTCTTCCCTAAATGAATCATCTTGGTACCAGTATCTGCTTGTTGGTAATTATTCGTTACTGCAACAGAATAAAATTCACCAATCGAGTTATCACCCTTTAAAATACATGATGGGTATTTCCATGTAACCGCAGAACCCGTTTCAACTTGTGTCCAAGAGATTTTCGCGTTGCGTTCACACATGCCACGTTTCGTTACAAAATTGAAAACGCCACCTAAACCATTTTTATCGCCAGGATACCAATTTTGAACCGTTGAATATTTAATCTCTGCATTTTCCAGCGCAATTAATTCTACTACAGCAGCATGTAATTGATTTTCATCACGCTGTGGAGCAGTACAACCTTCTAAATACGAAACATAAGAACCTTCATCAGCAACAACAAGCGTTCGTTCAAATTGCCCTGTTCCTCCTTCATTGATTCGGAAGTAAGTGGATAATTCCATTGGGCATCTTACACCTTTAGGGATGTAACAAAATGATCCATCTGTAAAAACAGCTGAATTTAATGCTGCGTAAAAATTATCTGTTGTAGGAACAACCGTTCCCATGTGTTTTTTCACCAATTCTGGGTGTTCTTGTACGGCTTCAGAAAACGAACAAAAAATGATTCCTAGTTCTGCTAATTTTGATTTGAAGGATGTTGCAACGGAAACGGAGTCCATTACAAAATCAACCGCCACACCTGTTAAGCGTTGTTGTTCTTCCATTGAAATCCCTAATTTGGCCATTGTAGCTTTCATTTCAGGATCAACATCGTCCCACGATTCGTATTTTTTTGTTTGTTTTGGTGCAGAATAATACGTTATGGCTTGAAAATCTGGTTTAGAATAATGCACATGTGCCCATTCAGGCTCTGTCATTGTTTTCCAAACTGAAAAAGCCTCTAAACGATGTTGTAACAACCATTCTGGCTCATTTTTTTTTGCTGAAATAAAGCGAATGATGTCTTCATTTAAACCTATTGGTGCTTTGTCCGATTCAATATCTGTAACGAAACCAAATTTATACTCTTGATTTTCAAGATCTTTGGCTAATTCGTTTTCTGTATATCCCATTTTATAGTTTACTTTTTAAAGTGAAAACGATTCACCACAACCACATGTACGACCAGCATTTGGATTATTAAAAACAAATCCTTTGCCATTCAATCCTCCTGAAAAATCTAAGGTTGTACCTATTAAATACAAATAACTTTTCTTGTCAACGACCACTTTAATGCCATTGTCAATAAATGATTTGTCGTCTTCTTTTTCTTCGTTGTCAAAAGTAAGTTTGTACATTAATCCAGAACAACCGCCACCTTCAACACCAACACGAATGAAAAAGCCATCTTTCCCATCATCTTCCATCAAACGAAGCGCTTGTTTTTTTGCAGTATCTGTAACTGTTACCATTTTCTTTCTTTATTTAGATTAATTATAAATAAAATTGAAATCTTGTGCAAAAATACCTTTTTTGTGGTATTGTAACAAGAAAAAAGAGAAAATGTTTAAATAAAAAAGGAAGATTGAATAATCGAATTGAGGTTTAAAGCAATGATTCGAAATCGTTTTTGACTTCAAACTGAATTTTTTTATTCGTAATTGGATGAATAAAAGAAATCCACTCGGCGTGCAACATCAAGCGATTTGCTTTTTTACCGTATAAGTCATCCCCAAAGATGGGTGTGTTTAGTCCGTTTATATGCGCAGAATGCACTCTTAATTGATGGGTTCTTCCCGTAACAGGAAAAAAATGAACAAGTGTTTTTTGATCTATCGTAGCGATTTTTTTCCAATAAGTTACTGCTTTTTTACCATATTCATAACACACCATTTGACGAGGACGATCATCTAAATCAACACGTAAAGGCAATTCAATTTGTCCATCATTTTCTATAATAACGCCATCTAAAAGCGCGGCATATCTTTTTTTTACGCTTCTTTTTATGAATTGTTGTTGTAAGTGGTGATAGGCTTCTACTGTTTTGGTAAGCACTAAAATACCCGAAGTTGACATATCTAGGCGATGCACAATGATTGGACCTGTTGCATCGGGTCGCATTTGTTGAATACGGGTAAAAACAGAATCATTAATTTCTTTTCCTGGTACAGATAAAAATTCGGCGGGTTTATTGACAATGATCAACGCTTCATCCTCGTAAATAATTGGAATTTCTTTTCCCACAGCGGGATTTACTAACAATGGGTTTGGATCCATTTCAATGCCTTGTAACATATGGGAAAGAATCGGTTCACATTTTGATTTACATGCTCCGTAATAATTTGTATGTTGTCGAATCTCAGATTGAGGAGATTTTCCCCACCAAAATTCTGCTATTGTAATTGGTTTCAAATCGTTTGCAAATGCGTACTGCAATAATTTTGGAGCAGCACATTCTCCTGCGCCAGCGGGAGGCCTATTCTCTTTGGTATCTTCGAAAAGTTCCCCTAGATTTTTGTGTTCCCCAGCTTGGTTTAAAAAAAAGTAAGACTCGAATAACTGTTGTTGAAGTTGCGCTGATTTTTCGGCTCTTTGATGACGTAAGTCTGCAATGTTTTGTTCAAAAGGAGCTATTTTATGGTATAATTCCTCCAGTTTAGTTTTCCAATATTCTTTTATTGTTTTCAACGAATAACTGAGGTGAACACTTTCCTCGTTTAATTTTTTTTCAAGCTGAGTATATTCATGATCGCTCAAAATGTTTTGTTTTTCTTTTCGAAGGGCTTGTCTTTTAACTTTTGCTTGTTTTATAAAAAGTTGAAATGCTTCCGTTTCAAGTTGCTGTAACTGTAACTGTTCATGGATCTCTTTTCGAAATTTTTGAAAGTCAGGTGTCAATTCTACGGCATTGATTTTAGCGGTAAAAAGTTTTAAATCGTCCATTCCAGTTGCTAAAAAGGAAGCTTCTTGTAATGAATCAAAAACAGGTGGCACAAAAAAAGAATGCTTATTTGAATTACCTATTTTACCTGAAAATGCAGCTATAAAACCGATTTCATTGGTTGCAGTTTGCACTACTAAAACGCCAAACATTTTACCAATTTCTTCGCCTTTTTGGGATGAATTTAAGCCGAAATTATGTTCAAAATCAGTTTGATTTTTCAGGTATTCTTGAACTTGTTTACTTGCTAGCTCAGCTAATGGATGTGGATCATAAACAAATGGGAATGTAAATTTTTCAGGTAACGCAATGCCTTCAATCGATTGGTGAAATGGAATAAAATGAGCTGGAAGTATTTTCATTTTGTGAACGACTGAATTTCAAGGGTACAAAAATACATTTATTCTGTTGAATGTGATTTGTTTTGTTGGATGCTTGGTTTAGTTTCATCGCTTTTATTAACTTTGAGCCAAAGTACAAACAGTGAATATTTATTACAATTTTTCTTCTATTTCAGCGATTAAAAACCCAGTTTTAACAATTGGAACCTTTGATGGTGTTCACATTGGACACAAAAAAATCATTGACCAATTAAACGAAGAAGCATCCAAAATAGGAGGAGAGTCGGTTCTTTTTACTTTTTTTCCGCATCCAAGAATGGTCATTTTTCCAGAGTCACATGGTTTAAAGTTGATTCAAACACAAGAGGAGAAATTGGAAAAATTGAAAGAAATGGGCTTGCAAAATGTAATTGTTTTTCCATTTACTTTTGAATTTTCTCGCTTAACAGCTTTGGAATTTGTGCGAGACATGTTGGTCAATCAATTGCATGTAAAGAAATTGGTCATTGGTTACGATCATCAATTTGGTAAAAATAGAGAAGGTTCCATTCATTTTTTGAGAGATGTGGCCGAAACATATGAATTCGAAGTAATCGAAATTCCAGCTCAAGATATAGATGCTGTTCATGTGAGTTCTACTAAAATTCGAGAAGCATTGTTTAGTGGTGATATTGAAAAAGCGAATGATTATTTAGGTGCTCCGTTTCAATTGTCAGGTACAGTGGTAAAAGGAAAACAATTAGGAAGAACGATTGGTTTCCCAACTGCCAACATTCAATTAGCTAATGATTTAAAATTAATTCCTCAAAATGGTGTTTACGCGGTGAAAGTCTTTTACCAGAATAAATGTTTAAAAGGAATGATGAACATTGGCGTTCGTCCAACTATTGAAGGAAAAAACGACCCAACCATTGAAGTTCATATTTTTGATTTTGATCAAACGATCTACGGTGAAAGTCTTCGTATTGAATTGTTTAAGAAAACCCGTGATGAACAAAAATTTAATGGTATAGAAGCGTTAAAAAATCAATTGAAACTCGATGAAATATCTATTCGTACTTTTTTTAATCGTCCTTAAATTATCGGTTGTTGCTCAACAGAGTCAGCCAAAAATTTATCCTTGGAATATCGCTAAAAATGCATTTCCAGATACAATTTATGGGATAACTTTTGAAAAATTGAAATTAAAAGAAGTTCCCAATGACTTGGCAAAATTCCACCATGTAAAAGCACTTTATTTCACGAATAATAAATTAACACAATTACCTGCTTTTATTGGTGATTTCAGTGATTTACAGACTTTAGACATCGCTAAAAATAATTTCACCATTTTCCCAAGCGTGATCTGTCAATTAAAGCAACTTACCCGATTAATTGCGAATCGTAATCCAATGGAATATCTTCCAGAATGTATTGGTTATTGCGAGAACTTAACGTATGTTGATTTTTGGAACACGCCTATCGGTTCATTCCCCGTTAGTTTTAAGTCGTTGAAAAATTTAAAGAAACTCGATTTACAAGGAATCAGTTATCCGGATAGTTTTCAAAAAGAATTGAAGGAACAAATGCCAACGGTTGAAATTTTATTTGATGCTCCTTGTAACTGCATGCGTTAATTGAACCGAATTGCTTTGATTGGTTGTATTTTTGTAATGACAAAACTTGGAATCAATAATGCACTTAAACAAACGATCAAGGTTCCAATATTAAGGAAAAACCAAGCACTTAATGATAATTCTATCGGCACTTTATTCAAGTAATAAACTTCAGGATTAAGGGAGATGATCCCAAAGTAGTATTGAATCCCACAAAGTACCAATCCGATCACATTTCCAATAATCATTCCTTTTAAAATTAAAAAACCAGCTTGGTATAAAAATATTTTCCGAATCGTCCAATTATTCGCGCCCATTGCTTTAAAAATCCCAATGAAATTGGTGCGTACTAAAATCAAAACCAACAAAGCGGAACCCATATTGATTATTCCAATTAATAACATTAGAATGATAATGATGAGCACATTTAAATCTAAAAATCCTAGCCAAATAAAAATATCACTTTCAGTATCAATTATGCTTTTCACACTCAATTGCTCATTGTTTATAGTAGGAATTAAGTTAAATCGTTTCTTTAATTTCCCTACAATTTCTGGTAAATCTTCCCATTTATCTACGTTCACTTCAAATCCACCAACAAATTGATCACTTGTTCCATTGCCATCTAATTGTTGACATTCAATGGATGTGCCTTTTGTCAAAATTTTAAAATGATTCCCGATTTCGTCTAAGTAGGTTCGTTGAATGGCATCATTTTCAAGAACAAATTGGCAAGTCGAAGCGCCATTGACGTTAATTTTTAAATAAGCTGTATCCGTTTTTAAAGCTAGATCTTTTAATCCATAATTTTTTTCAGCAACGATTAAACGAATGAGTGTGTCTTTTGTCGGGCAAAGCGTAAAGCCTGCGTACTTTTCAGGGCCATTTCCCCAATCATACGAATAAGTACCATTGCCTCCTGTTACTTCGGCTTTAATTAATAATTCGTTGTTTAGTAATGTATCAGCAACTCTTACGGCGGCTTGAATTCCCCAATCATTCAATTGTTGAACAATTTGTATGTCTCCAAGTATAAATTTTTTATCAAATTCTTCTAAGCCCGTTTCATAGATTCCAACAATCGTGAATAAACGTTTGATAGGTTGGTTTTTAACAAAAAATCCGGCTACCTTTTCATTTAAGGTTAAATTTAAATCCTGTGCTATTCGTTTTGAAATGAGTAATTCATAGGAAATGCTATTGCCATCCAATTTTGGTAATCTTCCTTCTTTTAAATGATTTTTATAAAATTGAAAATTATAGGTTTGGTCAACACCTTTTAAAACTGCTCCAGTAATTTCTTGTTGAATATTTTCTTTTTTATTGGCTTGTAATAAAATAGGTTTGTAGGCAACATAATCGATAGAAGCAATGCCTTTTTCTTTTTCTAAAGAGGGATAAAAATCTTGGCTTTTTAAGATCGGATCACTTTCGAAAATACTATTTTCACCTGAATTTGTAATTAAAATATGTGAACCAAATCCGGCTACTTTTTTACGTACTTCATGCTGAAAACCAGTGACTACGGCTACTGTTATTAAGTTAACAACAATTGCTAGTGAAATACTTATGATAGAAATACGCACGATAGGTCTAGAAACTTTCTTACCTTTCACCTCGCTTTTGAGCACTTTTCTCGATATGAAATATTCAAATGACACTAATAATCAATTTAGAATACGAAAGTACATAAAGCTTTTGTGTCTGAAAAGCGCTTTGCTTTTTTTAATTGCTTCGTGTTCCTTTTTTAAAGAAAAAGTACGTCCAATTGTCAAGCGACAAAATGTTGAAACGGTCGTCATTGATGAGGTTGTTCCTGAAAGTGAAATCACTGTAAGAGAAGAAAACCATGCACGATATTCGCTACAGAAACCAGTTTTGGGAATCGAACGAATTTACTTGTTTGTGGACTCGTTGAAAGGTAAAAACATTGCTGTAGTTGGCAATCAAACGTCAACGATAGGTTCTGTTCATTTAGTTGATACTTTACTTGCAATGAAATTAAACGTTGTTAAAGTCTTTGCACCAGAACATGGTTTTAGAGGCGAAGCGGATGCCGGGGAGAAGGTTGCTAGTTCAATAGATGAAAAAACGGGTTTACCTTTGATTTCCTTATATGGTAATAATAAAAAGCCAACACCAGATCAGTTGGCTGACGTTGATATAGTAATCTACGACATTCAAGATGTAGGCGTTCGTTTTTACACCTATATTTCCACCTTGCATTATGTTATGGAAGCATGTGCTGAGCAAAAAAAGCAATTGGTTGTGTTAGATCGCCCAAACCCCAATGGGCATTACATCGATGGACCTGTTCGAACACCTGCTTATAAATCATTTGTAGGAATGCATCCTGTTCCAATTGTTTATGGAATGACGATTGGTGAATATGCAATGATGATTAATGGAGAAGGTTGGTTAAATGACAGTTTGTCTTGTAAATTATGGGTAATAGCTTGCCGTCATTATGCCCACAAAACAAAATATATTTTGCCCGTTCCGCCTTCACCTAATTTAAGATCTGAATTAGCGGTGGCTCTTTACCCAAGTTTGTGTTTATTTGAAGCAACAACGGTAAGTGTTGGAAGGGGAACAAATAAACCGTTTGAATTGTATGGTCACCCAAATTTTCCGCCTTCTAATTTTCAATTCATTCCAACTTCCATGACCGGGGCGAAAAACCCATTGCATGAAAATAAAATTTGTTACGGCTTTGATCTTACCAAGGCGCATCAACGAAGACGCTATGAAATCAATTTAAATTATTTGATTCAAGCACGAGATTTATTAGGTGATTCTATTCGTTTTATTGATCAACCTTCTTTTTTTAATAGATTGGCTGGAAACAATAAATTAGTTGATCAAATTCAAGCTGGGTTTTCAGCACAAGAAATCAGAAAAACGTGGGAACCAGAATTAGAAGCGTTTAAAAAAATCAGAATGAAATACCTTCTTTACAATTAAGAAAGTTTATTTTTTAAATCTTTACCACTTTCTAAAACTGTTTGTTTCATTGAATCCATGTAGGCTAATAATTTGTCTAACAGTTCAGGATTAGAATGCCCAATAATTTTAACCGCTAAAATTCCCGCATTTTTGGCCGCATTTAATGCAACAGTTGCCACTGGAATTCCATTTGGCATTTGTAAAATGGAGAGAATACTGTCCCAACCATCAATTGAGTTGGAAGATTTAATCGGAACGCCAATAACTGGAAGAGGAGTTAACGAAGCGGTCATACCAGGTAAATGAGCAGCGCCGCCAGCACCAGCTATTATAACTTTGATGCCTCTTTTGTGAGCGTTTTGTGCGTATTCAAGCATTAATTCAGGCGTGCGATGAGCAGAAACTACGTTGATTTCAAAATCAATATCGAATTCTTTCAATAATTTTGCTGCTTCTTGCATAATCGGTAAATCCGAAGTGCTACCCATGATAATTCCTACTTCCGCCATGTTGTTTTTTTTACAAAGTTAATGAAACTATTTTAATTGATTCGATACTTCTATGCCACCAAAAACACATGAACCAACGAGGTACAATACTTTTTTAGGTTCATCCGAATTGAATTCAACGGGTGTTCGCTGGTCATCTAAACCACCAAATACAGAATTCACTTCGTAGTTGATTTCCCAGTTTTTAGGTACTATTAATGTGATCCCGCCAAATACACATTGAATAGCTAGCGTGATTTCATTTTCAAAATCTGCTTGGGTAAAATCCAATTCATTACCACCGAAAACACTTGTGATTGTTCCGCCTTTTAAGGCTTGAGCTGACACCTTTTTCTTCAGTCCGGCAAACAAAGCAAAAGATTGTAATTGGTCAATTTGTTTTTCCGTTTCATTTGATTTTTTTCTATTGATTTGAAAAAACCCACCTTTTAACAACATGGAAACACCTGCCCCCATAATTAAAATTGGCCAAAAGAAACGTAATTGAATGTAGTTCGGATAAAAATCATGCAACTGTAGAGCTAAACCAATTACAATCAAAATATAACCACTTGTTTTCTGAAAATTGTGTTTAAACAACTGAATTATTCCTATCAAAATTAAAAGCATCGGCCATGTAAACAGCCAATTTGGAATGTAAACGTCTAACTGTTTAATAAAAAAAACGATTCCAACCAATAATACTAATAATCCATTGATGATTCTTGATTTGTTGATAGTAGAGGGCACTTGATTTTTCATAAGTAAACGGATAAATGATTAATGCGTTGAATAAAGATAAAAAAAAAGCGTGGAAAAAACCACGCTTTTGACAACTATTTTAGAATTAAAGTGTACCTCTTTTTTCCTGTTCTCTTTCTATAGATTCAAACAACGCCTTGAAATTACCTGCTCCAAATCCTTTTGCTCCCATTCGTTGAATGATTTCAAAGAACAATGTTGGACGATCTTCAACTGGTTTAGTAAATATTTGCAATAAATATCCTTCTTCATCAGCATCAATCATGATCGATAATTTTTGCAATTCCTTGATATCTTCTTTCATCATATCCATGTGAACGCCTAAACGAGCTGGGATTTCATCATAGTAAGCTTGAGGTGGAGAAGATAAAAACTCAACACCTCTTGCTCTTAATTGCGAAACTGTTTCAATGATATCATCTGTAGCAACAGCGATGTGTTGTACTCCAGGTCCTTCATAAAAGTCTAAATATTCTTCGATTTGTGAACGTTTTTTCCCTTCAGCAGGTTCATTGATTGGGAATTTTATTCTTCCATTACCATTGCTCATTACTTTCGACATCAATGCAGAATATTCTGTATGAATTTGTTTGTCGTCAAATGATAAGAAATTAACAAATCCCATCACATCTTCGTACCATTTTACCCATGTGTTCATTTCTCCCCAGCCAACATTACCAACCATGTGGTCAATGAATTTTAAACCTACAGGACTTGGATTATAATCTGATTCCCATTTCACAAATCCCGGTAAAAATTCACCTGAATAGTTTTTACGTTCAACAAATAAATGAACAGTTTCACCGTAAGTATAAATTCCAGCTGTAACAACTTCACCATTTGCATCTTTTGTGACGATTGGTTCTTGGTATGATTTCGCTCCTCGTTTGATTGTTTCTTCGTAAGCACTTCTAGCATCTTCTACCCATAAAGCAACAATTTTAACGCCATCTCCATGTTTTTTAACGTGTTCACCAATTGGTGATTCGCTATTCAATGCCGTTGTTAAGACTAAACGAATTTTATCTTGTTTCAAGACGTATGAAACGCGGTCTTTCATTCCTGTTTCTAATCCTGCATATGCCAACGATTGAAACCCAAAAGCTGTTTTATAAAAATGAGCTGCTTGTTTGGCATTACCAACATAAAACTCAACATAATCTGTTCCTAATAAAGGCAAGAAATCTTGCGCTCCATCAAATATTTTTTCTAATCCGTATTCAACGTTTTTTACAACTTTACTCATAATTTTTTATTTGTGGATCTTATAAAATCCATGATTTACTGTAATCTTTTACTTCAATATTTAACGCTTGTTTTGTCATTTTTAATGGCTTAAAAGTATCAACCATCACAGCTAATTCTTGTGTTTCTTTTTTGCCTATACTGCGTTCATATGCACCTGGATGAGGACCGTGAGGCAACCCGCCTGGATGTAATGTAATTTGCCCTTTTTCAATATTGTTACGACTCATAAAGTCACCATCAACATAATACAATACTTCATCAGAATCTATATTGCTATGATTATAAGGCGCAGGAATTGAGTCTGGGTGATAATCATAAAGGCGTGGAACAAATGAACACAATACAAAGCCAGTCGTTTCGAAAGTTTGATGAATTGGAGGCGGTAAATGCACACGACCAGTAATTGGTTCAAAGTCATGAATTGAAAAAGCATACGGATAATTAAATCCATCCCAACCGACAACATCAAACGGATGGGTTCCATAAATGTAATCATGTAAAACATCTTGTTTTTTGATGCGGATCAAAAAATCACCTTTTACATCGAATGTTTCTAATTCGTGAGGAGGACGAATATCCCGCTCACAATAGGGTGAATGTTCTAACAATTGTCCAAACCAATTTCTATAACGTTTTGGAGTATAAACTGGATTAAACGATTGAACAATAAACAAGCGATTATCTTCATTGTCGAACGTCATTTGGTATATCATTCCTCTTGGAATTAATAAATAATCGCCATAAGAAAAGTCGATATTTCCCAATTGGGTTTTTAATTTACCAGATCCTTTATGGATAAAAATGATCTCGTCAGCGTCAGCATTTTTATAAAAATAATCAGTCATTGATTTTTTTGGCGCAGCTAATTCGATGTAACAATCACTGTTAACCAATACCGGAACACGACTTTCTAAATAATCTTCTTTCGCTTCAATGTTGGCACCCATCAAACTGCGCATCGACATGGATATGCCTTCTGCGATTTCAGGAGCAATGTTTTTTTGTCCTTTTACTTCTTTTACAATTGTAGGAGGATTTATGTGATACATCAAACACGACATGCCATCAAACCCGATGGTGCCAAAAAGTTGTTCATGGTATAAACTTCCATTTTCTTGACGATACACAGTGTGGCGCTTATGTGGAAACTTACCTAATTTATGATAAAAGGGCATACTTTTTAATTTTCATAGTTTTCAATTCAGCAAAAATATACTTCAACAAATATAAAAAATATGATTACGGTCAGTATTTCTATATTTAGAAAATTATTTGTCAAATTTGGACTTTATACACGGGCAAATTTTAACTTTGTCCAAAATAAATTGGATTACAATGTCAAAAACAATTGTTATAGGAGCATGTGGGCAAATTGGAACCGAATTAGTTCTTGCGCTTAGAAATCGAAAAGGAAACGAAGCTGTTTACGCGGCCGATTTGAAAGATGAATGCCCAACTGTTTTAAGTCAAGGCCCTTATGTTCAATTAGATATTTTAAATCGTGAACACGTTCGTCAATTCATTATCGAAAACGAAATAAAGGAAGTTTATTTGTTGGCAGCCTTATTATCTGCAACAGCAGAAAAAAATCCAGATTTTGCTTGGCGATTAAACATGGAAGGCTTGTTTACTATTCTAGATTTAGCTAAAGAAAAACACATCGATAAAATTTTCTGGCCAAGTTCGATTGCTGTGTTTGGACCTACAACACCGCGTGATAAAACGCCACAATTTACTGTAATGGAGCCTTCAACCGTTTATGGAATTTCAAAACAAGCGGGAGAACGTTGGTGTGAATATTATTTTAATAAATTTGACGTTGATGTAAGAAGTATTCGTTATCCAGGTTTGATTTCGTATACTAGTTTGCCAGGTGGTGGAACAACAGATTACGCTGTTGATATTTTTTATCAAGCAAAATTAAACAATCAATATACTTGCTTTCTATCGGAAAACACGGCTTTACCTATGATGTTTATGGAGGATGCTATTCGAGCAACAATCGAATTAATGGAGGCGCCAAAAGCGGCTATAAAAATAAGATCAGCATATAATTTAGCAGGAATTAGCTTTACACCAAAAGAACTAACGGAAGCAATTCAACAAGTTCAACCAGAATTTGAGATTAATTATGCGCCAGATTTTCGTCAAAGTATTGCTGATAGTTGGCCAAAGTCAATAGATGATTCCTATGCAACTGAAAATTGGGGATGGAAAGAACAATTTGGTATTACAGAAATGGTTGAAATTATGCTTGAAAAAGTTGATATTAATTTGTTGGATTAATAAAAATAATTTATATTTGTTAGGACTGATTACTGTTCAAAATGGAAACTACAAAACAAACTATTCAATTTCAGAAAAAGCTTGCGTTCGTTACATTAACTTTGTGTATGTTATTTTTATGTAACGGTAGCTTTGCATTGAACCAAAATGGTGACCAAACAGAAATCAATCAAAAAGATGCAGCAGGGAAAAAACAAGGAAAGTGGATTTTTTTCGGAAAAGATCGACCTGCTGAAGGCATTCCATTAGAAGGAAAAATTGAAGAAGGAACTTTTGTAGATGATCGAAAAGAAGGTTTCTGGATTAAGTTTTACCAAGACGGAGTGACTCCAAAAGTTAAAGGATTCTATGTTAACAATCGTCCTCAAGGTGATTTTATTAAATACCATGCAAATGGAAAAGTTAAAGAGCGCGGTAATTTTTATAAAAACCAATACACTGATTCGTTAAAGCGTTATTTCGAATCGGGCACTATTCAATATGAAGGTGTTTACAACGAAAATGGAAAAGAAGCAGGTAAAATCAAACATTATTACCCTAATGGTCAATTGGAGTTTGAATATGTTGCTGAAAATGGAAATCCAATTGGAAATGCAACGCGGTATTATGAAAATGGGGACATTAAAGAAAAAATTGTCTATGATGGAACAGGGAATGTTGAGAAAAGCGAACAGTTAGAATTAAAAAGTGCCATTGAAAAACCAATTCCTATAGCAGTGACTAAAAATCCTGCTCCTAAAATTGGCGTTCCTAAAACGAAAGGAATAACTTTTGTGCCCAATGGATATAATAAAACCTACAACGCTAATGACGAAATCTGGCAAGATGGAACATTTAAAAATGGACAATTGTGGGACGGAAAAGTATATGAATATGATAAAGATGGAATCTTATTAAAAGTGAAAGTTTTTAAAAATGGATTTTATCATTCAGATGGTCAATTATAATCTGATGATATTCAATAGAAAGGTTCTTACGAACCTTTTTTTTATGCTTTCTTTTTGTAAATTTGAGTGCAAATGAAAAACGAATTACAACACATCGAGCAATTACTTGCAACATGTCCTACCATTGATAAAGTTGGAGTAGAAGAACGAGTTGCTCGCTTTCAAACAAGAAGTATCAAAGGAGAAAATAAATTGAAGGCTTTAAAAATGGCCTTGAATATGATTGATTTAACTACTTTAGAAGGAAAAGACACGCCTCAAAAAGTACAGCAAATGTGTTACAAAGCGGTACATCTTCACGATGAAATAGCGAACCTACCAACCGTAGCTGCTGTTTGCGTTTATCCTTCGATGGTGAAAATTGCCAAAACTGCTTTACAACATTCTACTGTAAAAGTAGCTTCTGTTTCAACGTCATTTCCAAGTGGTCAAGCACCATTCGCAGTAAAATTAGCAGATACAACTTTTGCCGTTAACGAAGGAGCGGATGAAATTGATATGGTTATTTCACGGGGTAAATTTTTAGCGGGCGAATACAATTTCGTTTTCGATGAAATCGCTGCAATTAAAGAAGCCTGTGGCAAAGCACGTTTGAAAGTGATATTGGAAACGGGTGAATTAGTAACCTTAGATAACGTCAGAAAAGCAAGTGATTTAGCCATTTACGCTGGAGCTGATTTCATTAAAACATCAACTGGAAAGATACAACCCGCAGCAACTATGCAAGTAACTTATGCCATGTTGATGGCGATTAAAGATTACTTTGATAAAACAGGAATTAGAATAGGAATGAAACCTGCTGGAGGAATTTCAACGTCAAAATTAGCACTTCACTATTTAGTCATGGTGAAAGAAACGGTTGGAAATGATTGGCTTACAAATGAATGGTTTCGTTTTGGTGCCAGTAGCTTAGCAAATGATGTGTTGATGCAAATAAGAAAAGCTTCAACAGGTGTTTATCAATCTTCGGATTATTTTTCAATGGATTAACATGACAACAAAAAAAGAGAGTTCGATAGAAATGTGGGATTATGCGCCTTCTTTGGAGGGAACAGCGCACATTCAACTCAGTCAAAAATACGATTTATACATCAATGGGAAATGGGTAAAACCATCATCTGGTAAGTATTTTGAAACCATCAATCCAGCAACGGAAGAAGTGATTGCTGAAATTGCATATGGAAACGAAAAAGATGTTGATCTTGCGGTTCAAGCTGCTCGAAAAGCATATACAGAAGTTTGGTCAGTGATGCCAGCTTCAGAACGGGCAAAATATATTTATCGTATCGCGCGATTGATGCAAGAAAAAGCTAGAGAATTAGCGGTTATAGAAACGTTAGACGCTGGCAAGACGATTCGAGAAGCGAGAGATATTGATGTTCCCTTAGCATGTAACCATTTCTTTTATTATGCTGGTTGGGCAGATAAATTAGCTTATGCTTTTCCAAATCGAAAAGTGGAATCACTTGGAGTAGCAGGACAAATTATTCCCTGGAATTTTCCATTATTGATGGCTGCATGGAAAATTGCTCCTGCACTAGCCGCTGGAAACACAGTCGTTTTGAAACCTGCTGAAACAACTTCATTAACCGCTTTGAAATTAGCAGAGATTATCGATGCTGCTGGCCTTCCTCCAGGTGTTGTTAATATTGTAACAGGTTTTGGTGATACAGGTGAAGCAATCGTTCAACATCCCGATATTGATAAAATTGCCTTTACCGGATCAACAACGGTTGGAAAAAAGATTCAAAAAGCACTTGCTGGGACTTCTAAAAAATTGACATTAGAGTTAGGTGGAAAATCAGCCAATATTATTTTTGATGATGCGCCGATTGATCAAGCAGTTGAAGGTATTGTCAATGGTATTTTTTTCAACCAAGGTCATGTATGTTGTGCAGGATCGCGCTTGTTTGTGCAGGAAAATGTTGCGGATAAAGTGATTGCTAAATTGAAAGATCGTTTAAACACACTGTATGTAGGAAATCCATTGGATAAAAACACAGATATTGGCGCAATCAATTCTAAAAAACAATTGGAAACCATTCATCAATACATTGCAATTGGAAAAGAGGAAGGTGCTGAAATGTTCCAACCTGAATGTATTGTTCCTGAGAAAGGTTTTTATTGTCCTCCAACTTTATTCTCTAATGTTGCGCAGTCTAATCGTATTGCACAAGAAGAAATCTTTGGTCCAGTATTAACCATTCAAACTTTTCGAACGATTGATGAGGTCATTCAAAAAGCCAATAATTCTCCTTATGGATTGGCAGCAGGGATTTGGACAGAAAAAGGCGCTCGACTCTTCAATTTATCTAAGCAATTAAAGGCAGGTGTTATTTGGGGTAATACCTACAATAAATTTGATCCAACATCTCCATTCGGCGGCTACAAAGAAAGTGGTTTTGGTCGAGAAGGTGGAGTACATGGCTTAGCAGCATATGTAAAATTTGTTTAACCTATTGAACTGAAAAAATGAGTCGATTAGAAATAGTAAAAACTTATAAATTATTCATCGGAGGTCAATTTCCAAGAACGGAATCAGGTAGGTTTTATACGCCGATGGATCAAAATGGTAAAGCACTTGCAAATATGTGTTTAGCCTCAAAAAAAGATGTTAGAAATGCTGTGGTAGCGGCACGAAAAGCTGCTGGAGCATGGTCAGAACGTTCAGCGTTCAACCGAGGTCAAATAATGTATAGAATTGCAGAAATTTTAGAAGGTAGGCGAACACAATTTATCGAGGAAATTTGTGCACAAGGAAAATCAAGAATTGAAGCGGAACAAGAAGTTAATTTATCCATTGACCGCATCGTTTACTACGCAGGTTGGTGCGATAAATACCAAGCAATTGTTAGTTCAGTAAATCCTGTTGCATCATCTCATTTCAATTTTTCTATGGCAGAGCCAATGGGTGTTGTGGGATTGATTGCACCTTCTGACACATCTCTAATAGGTTTGGTGTCATTGTTAATGCCTCTTATTTGTGGTGGTAATACTGTTGTTGTTTTAGCGGCTGAAAAATTACCATTATGTGCCATTACTTTTTCTGAGGTCTTGCATTCGTCAGATGTACCTGGTGGTGTTGTTAATATTTTAACAGGTTCTACCGCAGAACTTCAGCCAACACTATCATCGCATATGGATGTTAATGCAGTGGTTGTCGGAGGTAATACATCTGAGTTATTAAAGGCAATTCAAGAAGACGCAGCGCTCAATGTGAAAAGGGTGTTTCAGTACGATCAAAATTGGATGGATGAAGCACAACAAGGATTGCATTATATTTCAGATACACAAGAAATAAAAACCACTTGGCATCCGATTGAGCATGTTGGTGGCGCAACTTCAAGCTATTAAATTTAACGCTAAATTTATTAAAAAACATAATTAAACTAGAATTGAATCCATAAAAAACATAATTAAAATGGAATTGAATCTATAAAAAACATAATAATTTTGTGATTTAAAATTTAAAAATGCTTATTTTTGCTTAAAAAAAGAGTATGGTTGAGCGATTATTAATGGATTTAATTCAAGATGAACTTTATGAAGGTAAGGCAATCCTGGTATTTGGTCCACGACAAGTAGGCAAAACAACAGCCTTAAAAGATTTAATAGCCAAACAGCACCAATCATTTTTATTTTTAAATGCAGACGAGCCTGATGTAAGAGAATCATTAGAGAACACGACAAGTTCACAATTAAAAATTATGTTTGGAGCGCATAAAGTGGTTTTTATTGATGAAGCGCAACGCGTAGCTGGAATCGGACTTACTTTAAAATTGATTACCGATAACTTAAAAGATATACAAGTTATTGCAACAGGTTCTTCAGCATTTGATTTAGCTTCCAAAACACAAGAAGCATTGACGGGTAGGAAACGCGAATTTTTTCTTTACCCATTATCTTTTGCAGAAATGGTTCAACACCACGGATTAATAGAAGAAAAACGAATGCTTGAGCAGCGTATGTTATTTGGCTATTATCCTGAAATTGTTACAAAACCTGCTAAAGCGGAACGTCAAATCAGGGATTTAGCGGAAAGTTATTTGTTCAAAGATGTATTGCAGTTGGATTTTATCAAAAAGCCATCTTTATTACTAAAAATTGTAAAAGCGTTAGCACTTCAAATTGGAAGCGAAGTTTCTATGCAAGAAATAAGTCGCTTAGTCGGAGCGGATGTACACACAGTTGAAAAGTACATTGATATTCTTGAAAAAGCATTTGTAATTTTCACGTTACCAGCGTTGAATAGAAATGTACGCAATGAAATTAGAAAGGGGAAAAAGATCTATTTTTACGATACAGGTATTCGGAATGCACTCATTTCAAATTTCAATCCGTTATCTAACCGAACGGATACAGGTGCATTATGGGAGAATTTTGTAATTGCAGAACGTATGAAATGGTTGAGCTATCAACAGAAACATGTCGATCGTTATTTTTGGCGAACTACGCAGCAACAAGAAATTGATTATTTGGAAGAAGTTAATGGAAAATTTACCGCTGTTGAATTTAAGTGGAACCCAAAACAAACAGCTCGCTTTTCAAAAACCTTTACAAATGCGTATGAAATTGACAAAAGCACAGTCATTTCACCAGAAAACATTGAACAATTTGTTTGTTATGAATAAAAAAAACCTCCATTTTTTTGGAGGTTTTTATGTATTATGTTTAGTAAAGATTAACCAACCAATGCTTCGTAAGCAGCAGCATCTAATAATCCTTCTAATTCGCTAGTATCTGAAATTTTCACTTTGATCATCCAACCATCTCCGTAAGGATCTGTGTTAACTGACTCAGGGCTTGACTCTAATCCAGCATTGAATTCAATGATTTCTCCACTCAATGGCATAAACAAATCTGAAACTGTTTTTACTGCTTCAACAGAACCAAAAACTTCTTCTTGACCCAATGTTTCTCCTTCTGTCTCGATTTCTACGTAAACGATATCTCCCAATTCACTTTGTGCGAAATCAGTAATTCCGATTGTTGCAATATCACCTGATACACTTACCCATTCGTGGTCTTTTGTGTATTTTAAATTTTGTGGAATGTTCATTTTATATGCTTAATTTTTGTTTCAAAACACGAAGTTAATAAGTTTATTTACTTATTGTAAGTATGAACAAAAAAAAAGCAAAAAATACGCTTGTTTTTTTATTAGATGATAAGGGATTAAGCTTATTTTTGTTACCATATTAAAATCGGTTTTCCTCCCTATGTCTGTTGTTTTAAATTTATTTGGTAAAGGATTAAGGTGTTGGGTTTGCGATATTCCGTTAGCTCAATTTCAAGAAATGTCTGCAATCAAAGAGCGTCATCAACTACCTTGGGAGCGACTTTTTTTTGACTTTGACTTTATCAAACATTACGGTTTTGACCATTGGTCGGAAATGGCAACTCGTGGCGAGTACCGATTTTTTGCTTTGAAAAAAAGTAATTCCATCGAATTAAAAGAGAAACGGAAAACACTTTTTAAAATTGATGCGGATGAATTGGATTTGAATTTCACTTTATTTCCAATTTTTAATGTGCATGTAGAAGATAACATACGCTTTCCTCCATTACCTGGCATGCAAACTATTCTACTCGTGGAACAAGAAACAGGAATGTTCGGTAAGTTTGAAATTAAAACCTCCAACTTTGATGTCAACCAACTACAATTTTTAACACTTCACGCCATTGAATCTTATCAATATCCTTCTTTGGTAGAAGTCTATTATGCTGGCGAGCAATTAAAAGTTGTTTCAGAAGATTTGGTTGTGCGCGGTTCTGGCGTCATGTTATTACACGGATTGGATGAACAAGGAGATTAAATTGAATGGAAGATTAAAGATTGTTTGCATCAAACATCTTCCATTTCTAGACTTATTATTAACTTTGCGATATGGTTAATCAAGATCAATTAAAAGACATTTTAGGACGAATCAAGGCAATTGAAAGCTATCTTAAGATAGAAGAAAAGCGAATGCAATTGCAAGAAGAAGAATTGAAATCACAAGATCCTACTTTTTGGGACAATCCTAAAACAGCAGAGGTGCAAATGAAATCGATTCGTTCCTTGAAATTTTGGATTGCTTCTTACGATCAATTGAAAGCATCATTTGATGACATCGAAGTGTTGATTGAATTTGTGAAAGAAGGTGCTGCTGAAGAAGAAGAAGTGGATGAAGCGTATTCGAATTTAGTAACGGAAGTCGAAGAATTGGAATTGAAAAATATGCTTTCTGGCGAAGAAGATAGTTTGAGTGCTGTACTTCAAATTACTGCTGGAGCTGGTGGAACCGAAGCTTGTGATTGGGCAGGTATGCTCATGCGTATGTACTTGATGTTCGCCGAGAAAAATAAATACAAAGTAAAAGAATTGAATTTTCAAGAAGGCGATGTTGCTGGAATTAAAACAGTTACTTTGGAAATTGAAGGTGAATTTGCTTTCGGATATTTAAATGGAGAAAATGGTATTCACCGTTTGGTGCGCGTTAGTCCTTACAATGCTCAAGGAAAACGAATGACTTCTTTTGTATCCGTATACGTGTATCCATCAGTTGATGACACCATTGATATTTACATTAATCCTGCTGATATTAGTTGGGATACTTTCCGTTCGGGTGGAGCAGGAGGACAAAATGTCAACAAAGTAGAGACAGGAGTTCGATTGAAACACGCGCCAACAGGCATTACAATTGAAAATACAGAAACGCGTTCGCAACTTGGAAACAGAGAAAAAGCGATGCAATTATTGCGTTCTCAATTATACGAAATGGAGTTGCGTAAACGAAAAGAGTCACGTGACGAAATAGAGGCTGGTAAAAAGAAAATCGAGTGGGGTTCTCAAATCCGTAGTTATGTATTAGACGACCGACGCGTAAAAGACCACCGAACAGATTATACCGTTAATGATCCTGATAAAGTATTGAATGGTGAATTGATGCCTTTTTTGAAGTCGTATTTAATGATGTACGGAAATTAGGTTTTTTCAATTTTCAATTTATTATTTAAACGGATTACTCCATTTTTTATTCGAATAAACATCGGTTCCTCCTAAGGTTTTTAAAAAGGCAATCACAGCATTGATTTCAGGCGCAGTTAAGTGTAATTGTTGTCCAATTCCATTCGGTTTCAAACGAAAGTCTAAATTCGTATTGTTAAGCGCAGCATTGGTTAAATTCCCATAATGTCCAATCGCTGCTTGCAAATCTTTTATTATAGCGGTATGCATCATCGGTCCATTTATCGTTCCAGTGCTATTTGTAAGGTTTCTTAATGATGGTGCTCTAGTATTCGTTACGTCCGGAGTGCCAGCTAAACTACCACCAAAACCATTGCTTTTACTGGATGGATCTATGTCAAATTCAGGTGCTCTGTGACATTGGTTGCACCCCAATCCACCACTGATTCGTTCGCTATTACTATCAAATACTGGATTGGTTAAAAATAGATTTTTACCTGTATTTTCTTGGTTCGTAAAATTGGAGAAATTCGTTAAATCGTTTGTAACTAATGCCCTACCAGCATCGTATTTTGAATCAAAGGATTGAATGCTTCGAATAAATTGGGCTAAAGCATGTTGAATTTTCAATTCGGTGATTTCTGAAGTACCATAAACAAATTGAAATAATTCTTTGTAGTAAGCAAGCGATCCTAGTTTCACAATTAAATCGTTGATGGAAGGGTCGCCATTTTGACCACTATAGCCCATTTCTTTGTGATCTTTGATGGGCATTGACGTTTGATCTTCTAATGTATTGGCGCGTTCATCCCAGAAAAATCGCGTTTCCGAACCAAAACGGGCATTCACTAAGCGCATACTGTGCCGACCTGTCAAACCATTTACGCCACTACTAGCTACTGATGTATCGCTGAAAGCAAGCGCTTGGCGGTGGCAACTGGCACAAGAAACAGTGTTGTTAACAGATAAATTTTTGTCGTAAAACAACACTCTTCCTAATGTAGCTCCTTTGTCGGTAATAAAATTTGTGCCTGAATTATCTTTTGAAATGTAATCGGGAATTGTTTGTCCCTCATAATTCTCCAAATGATTCAAGTCAATGTTGCCATTAAATGTAGCTTCAATTGCAGAAATTGCTTGAATAGTAGGTGTTTCTTTTTTACAAGATACGAGTACAATTCCAATAGCAAAAACTAGTAATAGCAAAACAGAAAGTTGGCGTTTTCTCATTTTACTAAAGTAGTAAAATTATGCTTTCTGATCGTTGATTTTGTGATACGATATGTAAGAAACAGCTAAAACAGCTAAAACAATAAATGGGAAAAATGTATTTCCATTGATTCCATCTACTGCTCCGTGACTGATTGCTGCAAATATAAAGTCAAAGGCAAAACCTGCATAAGCCCATTCTTTGATACGTTTTGGAATAGCTGGAATGATCAATGCTAATACACCCAATACTTTGAAAATCACCAAAGCATTTCCAAAATAAAGTGGATAACCTAAATGTGTTATGCCTTCTTTAGCTAGTTCTGTTTGTGATGTCAATGCTGGCATAACTCCTTCAAATAATGCAATTAAACCTGTTGAAATCCAAAAAAATAATTTTTGTTTTTTCATAGTTCGTTTTTTAGATTGTTTAATATTGCACTACTCTACGATGAAATTAGCAAAAGGTTATCTCAACAAATCAAGAGTAAACGTTTTTGTCCCGATTTTTCTTCTGGCGCTCTATGAATACACGGTTCAACTTTCATTTTTGGATGATCAACGGCAAGTTTCCATAAATTTCCAATTCCTAACTGAATGATTTTAGCATTTTGATTTGCTTGATAATGTAAATCATAGAAATTTTCAATAAGGAATGTATCAAATTCTTCTAATGGTCCATTGTAAATTGAAAGTAATTCTGATCGTATTTCAGGAAGAAGGATTTTTTGAACAGCATCAGTATTTGAGACGATTTCACTAGAATCTCCAAAATAGGTACATAAATAAGTAGCTGCTGAAATAGTTGATCTGTCAACGTGAAAGGAGTAAACATCTGTGGGGAAAACAACAAAATCTTCATCTCTTTCGTACTGTTTTAAGACATTTAGTTCTGGGGAAGCGCCAATTGCTTTCAATTGTTGGTAATCTTCTAACAGTGTTTTTCGTGCAATTTGTCCCTTTGGACTCAGTAAAAGTTGCGTAAGTTGTTCTTCATCTATTTGAATAGTAGTATCACTGTACGTTAGTTTATTGACAATTTCAGAAAAATCACCTTCCAACGATCTTTCCCAACAAATTGCATTCATTGAATAGGCAAAATCTGTTGTTATAAGCTCTTCAAAACTAGCTACTTGTTTTATCGATTCAAAGGGAAGTTGCATATTGAATGTTTAATTAGATGCTTTTATATATGTTTTCTGAGTTTTTTAGCTCATTCGTTCTATTTCCAATGACACACTATTTTTTGTTGTATTGAGAAAATATAGGTAAAATTCAATTTTACTGTTTCGATTTTCTCAAATGAAGCGCTCTCATAAACAAGAATAGGGGAAAACCAAAAGCATACGCAATGAATACCGTCAATATTAGATACAGCCAAATGCGCTTCATTTTTAATCGAAAACCTTCGAAAATGATAAAAAATGTTCCAGCAATTGTTCCTGTCCAAAAGTCCAAGCTCAAACTTTTTGCATAATAATTATCAATCCAAGTACTTGAAATAAATTCAATACTATCAAATTTACCGTTGTGTTCGATTATACCAAGTAGTACAAAATAAAAGGTAAATCCACCACCAACGAGTGTCAACAAGAGATAGAAGTAATGCAGGTTGTTAATTATTTTTTTCATATTTCTTTTCTATTTATGCCGAAACCAACAATCGGTTCGTTCGTTTTCATACCCTTTAAAAATGGTATTTACAGGCGCACCATGGATGATTTGTTCATTAAATTGTGTTCGCGCTAAGTAATTAAACGCCCCCATGTCACCAGTGAAAGCGGTTTTATTGTTTCGATTTGCCTCTTGGTGAATAGCGCAAAGTTGTTCTAAAAAATCCAAAAACAGGGCAGATGTTCCACCAATGATGCCACAATTCAACAAGGTTTCAGTTGCATACGTACTTTCGTAGGTTGCATAATCGGAGATGTTGTTACGTAAATGTTCGGAATGCGCAATCATCCAATCGTTGTGCAAAGTTTTGGGTTCATCACCACAAAAAAGTGCAGTTGGATTTTGCATGAATAATGGATCTGTAAATGGATTTTTTACCAATACAACATCGGTCACATCCGTTATAAAAACTCCTTCGATTTGTGCTAAGTGTTGTTGCAAGAAATCTCGGTAAACAAAATAGCGAAAGACGTTAGGATTAAACTCTGAGTCGTAATCAACTTTCACAAATGATATCGCTTCATTTTGAAACATGCTACACGTTTCATCGGAGAAATTATTATGAAAAATAACCCCTTTTAAATTTGCTCTTGCAATAGACTCCGCCCAATCTTTTACTAATTCGTAGTTGTCGTCTGGAAGTGTCATATTCCGATTCACATCATGTATTCCGGTTATGTGGCAAGCCATGACCAAATGCGTGTTTTTCGGAAAATGTAGTGCAGCAACAGCCATGATTAAGCGTTGATTAAATTAGCTTTTTTGATCGTTGCACAAATACTGTTTGGAATATTTCGGTGATATACGTATGTGCGTAAGTCTAATTTTTTTACGCGAAATAATTGTGTTGCTTGTTCGTAAAAATGCGCATCAGCAGCAAAGCCAGAACGAAAATCAAGGCTTGTGAATACTTTTCTACGACCGAAAAGCGTACCAAACAAGATCACTTCATCTAAGTGGATCAATTTCGTTTGGTCGTTTTTGTCTGGAACATAATAATCGTTTTCATTATCGACGATTGTTTCAGTAGTAGAACAAATCAAATCCAAGGCATCAATTTCTTGCAAGCAAGCACTTAAATGATTGGGTTTGTATTCGTCGTCACTGTCCAAAATGGTAATGTATTCACCAATGCTAAACAATACTCCACGATTGATTGATTCGGATTGTCCGCGATTGCTGTGTCGGATATAACTGATTTTATCTTCGTATTTCTCCACGTAATCCATCAATGCTGCTCGGTTATTCTCCTTGCTACCATCGTCAATGATAATCAATTCAAAATCTTGAAAGTCTTGATTTAAAACGGAATCAATGGCTCTTTTCGTGTATGCTAAATTAGTATTGAATACAGTCATCAACACCGATATTTTTACTTTTTTCAACATATTTTTTTTCAATGCGATTAATTCGAGCGCAAAGATAGAATTCCTTTACGGTTATGTGTTCATTTCGAGCTAAAATGAATGGATTCTTCCATTGATACAAAAAATCAATGGTCGTTTACCAACCCATAATATGATAATCTCTAAAGATACAATTTTCCTTATCGTCATAAAATAGGCGTGTTTCATACCCATGATTTAAAATATCGTTCTGATTGATTAATTCGGAAGAGCGTTGCAAGGTAAAAATGCGTTTGCCTTTGTAATAGACGATAGCTTTGCCTTGTTCAACCAACTGTTTAACTGCATTTCCAACAATCGTAGAAGAACCGTTGTTTTGACGGATGTCTTCAGTTCCATTGTAAAGTATTAGCGTACGTAAATCCATTTGATCGTTTCCATTTTCAAGTTGATCTGCAGCCTTTTGATATCTTGTCGCATTTCCATTAAAATAATTCACGAGGTTGCTGTCTTTGTCGCCATAGTATTCTTTTGACTTTGAAGCATTTTTCACTTCCTCTTTAAAATTCGCAGCTAAAACTAAACGGTCAACATAAATCGTATAATCTCCATTGATCCATAAACCAGACTTGAAAGCTTCTAACTTTTTAGAAAGTTCAAGAGGAGGCTGGTTCGTTTGTGCGCAAGCAATTAGATGAAGCATCAAAACAGCAAAAAACAGGATAGTTTTCATTGAATATATGATTGTTTATTAGTTGTTTTCATTATCAGCAAGCTTTACAATCGGATTTCAATCAATTAAGACTAATTTTTCTATTCCGATGACTTTGTTTTCTGCAGTTAGACTTACATAATAAATGCCACTTGGAAGATATTCGCGCGAAAACGTAAATGTTTCATCTGAACTCATGACTTGATTGCTTAATACTTGACCGAATACATCGTAAATAGTTAGAGTTCCATAACTAAAATCGCCAGATGTTTGAATGCTTGTCATATCATGAAAAGGGTTGGGTGCAATCGAAATGTAGTTTTCTGAAGAATTTTCTATGATTCCCAAAGGAATTTGTCCCGTCAAAATGCAGGTATTGGGCGTGCTTTCGTAGGCATAATCTTTTACTGTAAATGACGTTGCAGTTGCTACAACATCCAATCTTACCCAGCCATAATACGTATTTGTCCCAACATTTAGTTTTAATGCTAAATACTTATCTGTTTGCCCTAACCAATTTCCACTACTTGAACTAAATGCTAAAAACCCAGGATTGTTTGAGCCATACCACGAAGAGAGTGTATCGCAAATAAAGCTATTTGTATTCAAAGCCCAAGGAAAATAATTAGCACCATTGAATTCACCCGCATAAGCATTGTTGTTTTGTGGAAAACAAACAATTTTATCTGTTGCACCCATTTGAATAACAAAATCATCAATCGAATCATTATTTAAATCCAAGGGATAAGTAGCATTGGGTGTCGCATCAGGAATGTCGGTGTAAACGATCTGAGCATATAAATTAGTGTTGTAAACTAAAATAAGCAACAAACTGAAATTGGCTATAACTTTAAGATCATTCATTTTTGATGGCACGGATAAATTTAAAAATTCAATCCTTAACGATTATTCTTTTTCGTATCCTTCATAATAATAGGATTGTTCAATTCCTTTAAAAATTAGTTCTCTATTGTCAACGTCACTCGTTAAATTTTCCTGCAATAAAGTTCGAAGTTCTAAGTCATTAATCGGACTCCTTTCCATTGATTGTAGGTAAAGTGTTTTGTCTACAAATTGCCAATTAACAACCTTTCCAAGTCTGTTTTTAAGGATCATATCTAACCAAATCCTCATAGATCTTCCATTGCCTTCAAGAAATGGATGAGCAATATTCATTTCTACATATTTTGCAATTATCTCTTCAAAATTATGCTCGCTCATTTGTTCAATTTTAACCAAAATTTCATCTAAATACAATGAATTGGCAAATCTAAAACCACCTTTTGAAATATTTATTTTGCGTAACTCTCCAGCGAAATCATATAATCCATTAAATAAGTATTTGTGAATATGCTTGAGTCCTTTAGTAGTTCCAACTTCTATTTTATTTATATCATTTGATTCAAACAAGCGATATGCATTTTCTAGACTGTTCTTATCAATATTTTTCATATAAATATCAAACGTTACTTTTTATACACAAAAATACTTTAAAAGGTTGGCAATTCAAATATGTATGTTTTGATTTATCAATTTTCTGTAAAGTGGCATTTATTTGTAACGTTTTGCAGATTGGCGATGGGCGGGCTTTTCAGCACAAATGTTTATTCGGAGAACTGAACTTTCTGTTACCACAAAACTGTCAAGCGGAGACGAAACCCCGCCTTTTGGGTAGGTGCTGTTAGCGGTTCGTTGTTTTTCTGTGTCAAACAAATTCACGTATTTAAATATTTTCGGCATTAAATTTCAGTTTTTAAATTTGGCATTGTCAGACCAAAGTTGTCTCATTAACGGTGTTATTTTCCAACAGTCTTCGATATTTTCAATGTCAAAACTAGCCCAATAATGAATAGTAAATTCATGAACATTAAAATCTCTTTCAAGGATAAACTTTACTCTCTCCCAATATTTTAGAAACAATTCTTCTGATGTTTGGTCTTCCGTTGCTTGTATAATTCCTTCCATTAATACAAACTTCTTGTCATCATCTGCTAGAGTTTGGTAATGGTCAATATACTTTTCAATATCAGATGCAATTACAACTTCATATGGCCAGTCTTGCATCCATTTTTCGTTAGGCAGATTTAGTTCTTCTGCTAACTCGTCAATTGCTTTTCTTGTTCCACATCTAAAAGTCGGTTCCATTTATTTTTTTATTGTCGGTTGGTGTCGTTCTACAATGACCGCTAACGGGTTCGCGACTAGCGAAGAAGCCGATTTTTAAAGTTAATATTATTTGCGCTCAATAATCGTAAGCTTTTCCATTATTGTTTATCGTTAATGAAATTACGGCTTTTTTGCTAGACGTGTGTTAGCAGTATTTAATTCTTGATACTTCATTTCGTTTTTACAATTTTGTCCAACTTTTCAAGTCTGTTTATATAGTCGTCCGTTTCAATATATTCATCAAAACAGTCTACACAAACAGAATGTGTTTCTCCAAAATATGCTACGTCTTCACCTGAAATTGTTACTTGACAAATTTCACAATGTTCATGTCCATAAGTTGCATACTTAGTGTCGCTGAATTGTTTTTGAATATATTTTCCCTTCTCCAAACGGGCTTCAATAATATTCTCCAACAAGTATTGGATTTCAATTTGTGCTCCATACTTAAGAACAATCCAATTGTCATAGTTGCTGTCTGAATATTTTAACTTGAATGCAATTTTTTCCGCAAGTTGATTTGCTGCAATTGAAGCTTTGTCTAAGTCTTTGGGGTAAACAGAAATTCCTATATATGTCTGTTGGTGAAGGGTAATGATTTCAGATTTAACTTGAAAATCCCAATATGCTGAGTCCAAGTCGTTAATCTTCTCAATAATCTTTGCTTTAAATTCAAAAACTATTCTGTCGGCAAGTCTTTTAAATAAAGAGTTGTCAGGTTGTTCTTTTATTATTATTTCCGAGTATGATTTTGTCATTGTGAAATTACTGCTAACGTTTTGCAGCTACAAGAAGTTGGCGATTTCGAAGACGAAAACTGTCAGCCAACACAGAACTTGATACGAAGCACAAAACTTCATTTAACCACTGAACCGCCAATTTCTTGTAGGTGCTGTTATGTGTAGCCTTTCTTGTCATTTCGTGATTACTAAAATATAAATAATTGTCGCTGGAAACCCTGCAATATTCCATAGTGTCCAAGTCAAGTCCCAATATGTAGCTTTTCTGTTTAGTCTGTTTGAGAAATGTCCTACTCGAAAATATCGGTCAAGTGTCAGAGGATAAGTTTTTGTTGTTAGTTTAATAATTTGTCGGGCTGATAAGAGGTAAATTGTTGTCATTAATGGAAACCACAAAACTGTCAAAGCACTCAGTCCCGATTGAAAATTAAAATTATAATATGTCTTGGAAAGTAGAACCGATACAATAGCAAGAGTCACGCAGGTTATTAAAACTGTCCGCTTTACCCATGGCACGTCAATACGATTATTATAAGGTGATAAAAGCAAATAAGCATATCCAAGTCCAAGAATTATATAGCTGGTCAACTTTTCTTCTCTGTCATTAGTAAATAGTCCGATTAGCAATAAAGAAACTGGAAGAATTATTATTAAATACTCCCAATAATTAATTCGATTTATTTTCAATTCACGTTTTCCGTCTTTGTCAATTTTTGTCGGTTTAGGTTTTTGAAATACGCCAACAATAACCGTAATGGCACCACCAAAACAAACCAATATAATGCAAAGTATTCCTAAAGTCTTTAATGCTGTCATTTAATTATTGAATTTGCTCTTTGGTCATAAGGTTACACATAACGGTTTTCGGCTTGGCGATGTGGCGGATTTTTAGCACAAAAGTTCAATAGGATTACTGCTGTTGAACCTTGCACAAATGTTTCATAGAAGCACTTCAGCCGCCATATTGCCAAACCGATGTTAG
>JAGNZC010000085.1 GCA_017984635.1 Crocinitomicaceae bacterium | reverse complement strand
GTAATGAATTATTTAGAAAACGACAAAGAGCAACTCAAACCAAGTATTTTCATCTACTATAATGCATTATTGTCTTTAAAAAATCCAACTGAAATAGGACATTTCGATAATTTAAAAACAGGATTAAAAACTTATGCAACTCATTTTAACAACAATGAATTAAAGGATTTACATTTAATTGCAATAAATTTTTGTATTAAATCATTGAATTCTGGAAACAAGGAAAGACTGAATGATTTATTTGAATTTTATCAATCAGCACTCCAACTAAATTTGTTTGTTGAACATAATGAACTGAGCCGGTTTACCTTCAGAAATATTATTTCTTGTGCACTTCAACTAAATGAATACGTTTGGATTGAAGCGTTTATAGAAAAATATGCACCCTTTTTAAATGAAAAATATCGTCAAAATCAGGTCAATTTCAATTTGGCGAGGTTATACTTTGCAAAAGGTTTGTTCGAGAAAACAACGCCAATTTTATTACAAGAAGATTTTGGAGACCCTCTGCTAAATTTAGCTGCTAAAACAATGTTGGTAAAAATCTATTTTGAATTAAAAGAATGGGCAATTTTGGACGCAACACTAGATAGTTTTTCTGTATTCTTAAATAGGCAAAAACAATTGGCCTATCATAGATTGAATTATAAAAACTTTATCCATTTTATGAAAAAAATGGTGCGCTTAAATCATGATAAGTTAAATCTCAAAAAATTGGAAGCTGATATTATCGCTACAAATCCACTAACCGAAAAAAAGTGGTTATTAAATGCTATAACAGATTTAAAAAACTAGTTTTAAAACAAATTATATTTTTAAAACAAAAAAGCAGCTCCCAAGGAAGCTGCTCTTTCGGTCAGAATAATGAGCCGATATTTAATTAACTGGATTAATATCCATGTTTTTAATGTCAGAATAAGCGTAAATAATTTGTCCACTTTGCCCTTTTGAGCCTGAAATGGACTTAATTAATTTTCTTTCTAACGTAAATTTGGTGATTGGAAAATTAGCAGATTGAACATGTAGTCCGTCTGCTGTTAGCTGAATTGATTTTTCGCCTACTTGCAATTGCTTCCAACTTCCAAAAGTAGAAATTAAGGAAACCGTTTCATTCGGCATCACTGGTTGTCCATCCCATTCCAAAAAAGCATTGCTACCTACTTGAATAGCACTTTGAGCTGTTTTGAATTGGATAGTAGACCCAGAAATGGTTTCCTGACGAACCACGCCTGTTTCATCTTTCCAGCTAAAGGAAATGTTTGACTGATAACCATCCAATACTTTCTCAAAGTAAGGACCCGCTATCCAATGTGTTGTTTTTTCATACATCGGCTCATTATTCACAACAACTGGAGCATTTTTATCTGGAATAAGGTTTACTCCAAAATTGCCCCCTTGTTTCAAATAGGCATTTACCGTAGTTTGATCTTTTTTAGCGTCATAAGACACCGTCAAAACTGGATAAATACCTTGATTATCAACAAGATTCTCTTTTTTGCACGCACCCAACAATGGCAATACCATCATCATCAGTAACAACAATCGATTTGAATTTTTTGTGTTCATAATTATGTATTTTTGTACAAGGTGTAGCTAATATCATTCCTTTACAAGACCATTTTTCATGATTTACAAAAACATTCACCTAAGTTTACAATAGCTTTAAACTGCTATTATTAAACGTTAAGGAAAGATAAAATTAAACACAACAAAAGGGGAATGCAATAGAAACTTAACAAATGCGCCAAAATGGCAGTACTTCATTCATTCGTTTTACGAAAAAAATAAAAAATGAAGGTTTTATTTTTTACCAAGAAAACATAAAAATTAATCCGTTTTTCAAGAATCAAACGTGTTTAAAAGCAATTAACATTGCCTCCTTTTATTAAAAATGGACAAAAAAAGGCACTAACATTACATTAGTGCCTTTCTATTTGGTTATAATTTTCTTATAAATTATAATGTCCCGCTTCAAGAATACTTTCTGCAATTCTGCGTCTAGCATTTTTGGTATTTACAGGTGCATATTTTGTAAATCGCTTCAATCCCATCAACATCATTCTAAGCTCATCGCCTTCCGCAAAAGATTGCAATGCTTCTTTTCCATTAAAATTAAGACGAGCAATTGCATCATTGAAAAACACTTTCAATACATCTATATAAAGACCTGAAGCTTCTTCCCCTTTATTTTCATAAATCTTCCTAACCCTTATCAATAAAGATTCCATTGCATATACATCGATTAACATATCTGCAACATTCATCAAAATCTCTTGCTCATCTTTTAATTTTTGCATTAATTTTTGAACACCAGCTCCCGCAACCAACAAAATAGATTTTTTAGCATTCTTTAATGCTGTTTCTTCTTCTCCAAAAGCACCCTCATTACCAGCACCAAAATCTGGAATTCCCATCAACTCCTTGCTTACTGCCATCGCCGAATTCATTATATCAATTTTACCCGACATACCTCTTTTCAGCAACATATCCACCATCAACAAGCGGTTGATTTCATTTGTACCCTCGAAAATTCTGTTGATTCTAGCATCTCTATAAGCACGAGCAGCGCCCATTTCCTCGCTAAAGCCCATGCCTCCATGAATTTGCACCGTTTCATCTACTACAAAATCAAGCACTTCGGAACCAAACACCTTTGATATAGAGCATTCAATTGAATATTCTTCAGCTGCACCTAACAAACACTCAGAAAACGATTTTCCTTGAGCGCTTAATACGTGTTCTAATTTTCCAATATCTGATGCTACTCTATTAGCAGCTGCTTCGAGTGCAAACAATCTAATTGCCATTTCTCCCACTTTGTGCTTAATAGCACCAAAAGTACCTATAGAAACACTAAATTGATTTCTTTCATTTGCATATTTAACGGCTTGGTTGAATGCTTCTCTAGCACCTCCAAGCGCAGCATCTCCTAATTTATATCTACCTATATTTAAAATATTGAAAGCTATTTTATGCCCCTTTCCTC
>JAGNZC010000024.1 GCA_017984635.1 Crocinitomicaceae bacterium | reverse complement strand
AAATTGATGTAAAAACATAGAATTATTTCCGTAAATTTGAAAACCGTTTTCTATGGAAAAAAGCAGAGAAATACTAAAAAAAATATGGGGATTTGATTCGTTTCGATCTATCCAAGAAACCATTGTTGATGACGCAATTTACGGACACGATGTTCTAGCGTTACTTCCAACAGGTGGTGGAAAATCTATTTGCTTTCAAGTTCCTGGAATGGCCAGAGAAGGACTCACTTTAGTGATATCACCTTTGATTGCTCTAATGCAAGATCAAGTGAATAACTTAGTTTCCAAAGGAATTCGTGCAAAAGCAATTGTAAGTGGAATGAGTTACCGTGAAATTGACATCACGTTGGACAATGCTCGATTTGGAGCGCTCGATTTCTTGTATACTTCACCTGAACGCTTGCAATCCAGCTTGTTTATTGAACGATTCAAATTAATGAATATCGGATTAATCGTAGTGGACGAAGCGCATTGTATTTCAGAATGGGGGCATGATTTCAGACCATCATTCAAAGCAATTCATGAATTAAGAACCATACATCCAAACGTTCCAATGATGGCCTTAACCGCAACTGCAACAGATCGGGTTCAAAAGGATATTATCAAAGAATTGCGTTTAAAAGACCCAAAATTACACGAAGCGTCGTTTGAACGATCCAATTTAAGCTACGAAGCATATCCAACAATTAATAAACAACAAAAAATTCTTGATTTCTGTAATCAACATATCAATGAATGTGGAATTGTTTATTGTCAAACCCGCAAAAGTGTAAAAGAAATTGCACGCTTGTTACATGCCAATAAAATTAGCGTTGGCGTTTACCATGGCGGAATGACAAAAGATGACCGCGCATTGATGTTGAATAATTGGCTTCAAAACAAGTTGAAAGTTATGGTTGCAACCAATGCTTTTGGAATGGGAATTGACAAACCAGATGTTCGTTTCGTATTGCATTATGAATTCCCGCCTTCATTGGAAGCTTATTTTCAAGAAGCTGGAAGAGCAGGAAGAGATGGAAACCCATCTCGCGCAATTGTTTTTTGGGAAGAAAAGGATTGTACTGATTTGGTTAAAAAAACAACTCAATCCTTCCCTCCTATTGAAATTGTAAAAAACACGTATAAAGCGCTTTGTAATCACTTGAAAATTGCCATCGGATCTGGAAAAGATGAAACGTATTTCTTTGATATCCTTAAATTTTGCGAGCAGTTTAATTTAAAACCAATCGAAACATACAATTCATTGAAAATTTTAGGTTTAAACAACGATTTGGTTTTTTCTGAAGGTGTTTTTCATCCAACAAAAGTAAAATTTGCCATCGGAAACAAAGAATTATACAATTTCCAGATACAACATCCAAAATTCTTGAACATCATTACATTGATGTCACGTTCATACCCTGGAATTTTTGATACTTATTTTGAATTACACATTCCAGAGTTTTGCAAACGTTTGTCAATTTCAAAGCAAGAACTAGAATCTTTATTACAAAACTTAGAAAAATACGGTGTTATCGATGTTTCTTGGCAAACGAATTTACCTTCTGTAACACTCACGCACGAGCGGCTTCCAGATGATTATTTAAACTTAAGCAACGAAGTATACCTCGATCGAAAAAACAATGCTGAGAAAAAATTAACAGCTGCAATATCCTTTTTACAGACAAAAACGTGCCGCGCAAAATTTGTTGTGAATTATTTTGGCCAAAATGGAACAGATTGTGATAAATGTGATAATTGCATTGAGCACAATCAAACAAAGGTTTCAATTGTTGAAGAAACTTCTAAATTACTTCAATTTTTAATCGACCCAAAATCCTTTTCAGCGTGTTTAGAATTTTCAATATTATCCGAAACACAACTCAAAGAACTACTTCGTGAACTAGAGTTAGCTGAAAAAATCAGCTTTGACGGATCCAATTTTCAAAAATATAGCGCTTAATTTTTCTCTAAGGCAATTTTCATTGCATGAACTTCTTTTTGTAATTGTTGAATCGAACGACTCAATTCATTTTCATCCATTTTTATATCGGGTAATTCAGGAGAAATGTAATTTACAAAACGCCACATTTCTAGAATTGAATTCGCATGCACTAAATATGGCTCATAAAAAGTATTGGTCGAACACAATTGAAAAGATTGACTTGTTTCTAATAAATTATGTACTACTTTAAACACGATTCCTTCGTCTTGTGTTACCACAATACAAGGAGTTCCAGAACGTATAGTCATCCAATTTTGAACGTATTCAGCTACAACAAACGAACCTTCTACAACAGGAGGCATCGAATCACCTTGAATGGGGAAAGAACGGTATTTTTTGCTTTTAGATAAAAAAGGTAAATGAAACGTTGGCAATACTTTTAAATAATCTGGATCAGCATATCCTGATGTATAACCAGCACTAGCTTTCATGGGAATCATTTCGATTAATTCTTCATCGTTTGCATCCACCATCGCTGTTAAGACTCTTAATTTCTGTCCTTTCAAATCGGTGTACAATCCTTTGTCCAATCGTTCCCATTCATTATCTGAAAAACCTTCAAAATCTTTACGTACCAACTCATCAATTGAAACCTTGAAATAATCACTAAATGCAATCAAGCTATCTAAATTGGGTTGTGCCACCCCATTTTCATATCCACTATAGGTTGAACGGGTTAAATTTAAATCTTGCGCAACTTCTTCTTGCGATTTTTTCAAACGTTTTCTGAGTAATTTTAAATTATTCCCGATCTCCATATTTATTCTTTTAGGTTTACAAACATATTAAATTCTTAATTAATAAGCAATTTTTTGACACTTTTTTAATCATTTTTATTGAAGCATCAATTTTACTGCGTGTAATTAAGAAGAAAACAAACTTTTTTCCTATCTTTGATACATGCAATTCGTCCGAAAAATCTTATTTCCGTTTGCCATCTTGTATGGTTGGATTACGTTCGTTCGCAATAAATTTTATGATTGGGGATTTTTCAAAAGTTATTCTATTCCTCAAAAATCAATTTCAATAGGTAACTTAAGTGTTGGAGGAACAGGTAAAACACCGCTTGTAGCCTATTTAAGTGATTATTTTTTAACTCATTTTAATGTCGCTATTTTGAGTCGTGGTTACGGCCGGATTAGTAAAGGATTTTTAGAAGTAAAAGCAGATAGTCAACCTGAACAAGTTGGCGACGAACCCTTATTTTATGCGCAACGCTTCCAAAAAAAAGCGCGTGTATTTGTAGCTGAAAAAAGAGCTATCGGTGTACAAAATATTTTGAGTTTATTTCCAGAAAACAATCTTTTATTATTAGACGATGCATTTCAACATCGTGCTGTTTCTGCTGGTTTTTCAATTGTACTAACTGATTTTTCTTCCCCATTTTTTAATGATTATATATTACCAGCTGGAAATCTAAGAGAATATGCATCTGGTGTGAAACGTGCGGATTGTGTTCTAGTAACGAAATGTCCAACTTCACTATCTCCAATTTCAATGGCGAATTTCCGTCAAGAAATAAGATGTGAAAACGTTTTTTTCTCTTCGATTGATTACAAGGAATTCGTGTCCTTTGGAGCAAAAAAAGAAACCTTTCAAACCATATTATTGGTAACCGGAATCGCCAATCCAAAGCCTTTATTGACTGAATTAGAAAAAAAATATTCAGTCGAAATCATGCAATTCAACGATCACCATACGTTTAATCAAAACGATATCGAAAAAATTCACCAAAAATTTGATACTTTTGCACAAGATGCGATTATTTTAACGACTGAAAAAGATTTTACTCGTTTAAAAAATCACTCAGTAGATTGGGAAATAACAACTTATCCTTGGTACTACCAACCTATTGCTTTAAAAATTGAAGAAGAAAATAAATTTATACAATTAATCGAACGCTATGTTAACGCAATTTAAAGAATCAGTTGCATACATTCAAGAAAAAACGAATGTTCAACCAACAATTGGAATCATTTTAGGAACTGGATTAGGTGGTTTGGTACACGAAATCAAAGTTATTGATGAAATTCCTTACCAGGACATTCCAAATTTCCCGATTTCTACCGTTGAAAGTCATTCAGGAAAATTAATTTTTGGTGAATTAGGAGGTAAAAAAGTAGTTGCGATGCAAGGACGTTTTCATTTTTATGAAGGATACTCCATGCAACAAGTAACGTTCCCAGTTCGTGTGATGAAATTGTTAGGTATTGAAAAATTATTTGTTTCCAATGCATCTGGAGGTGTTAATCCAGACTTTGAAGTGGGTGAAATTATGATTCAAAATGACCACATCAATTTATTTCCTGCACATCCATTAATTGGTAAAAACTTTGATGAGTTAGGGCCACGATTCCCGGACATGAGTGAACCATATGACCCTGCAATGATTGCCTTGGCACAACAAATCGCTGCAGAAAACAATATTAAAGTTTCTGTTGGAACCTATGCTGGCTTAACAGGTCCAACTTTAGAAACTCCAGCTGAATATGGCTATGTTAGAGCAATCGGAGCAGACGCGGTTGGAATGTCGACTGTACCTGAAGTGATTGTTGCGCGCCATATGGAAATTCCTTGTTTTGCGATTTCAATCATTACAGACTTGGGTGTACCAGGAAAAATTCAAAAAGTAAGTGTTCAAGATGTGATTGCTGTTGCAACGCGTCAAGAACCAAAAATGACAAAAATTATGCGTGAGTTAATTGCACGTATTTAAGCATATGAAAGAAGAAATTAGATCAAAATACGAAGCCGTTATTGGTTTAGAGGTACATGCTCAAATGTTGACGAAATCGAAAGCTTATTCGAACGATGTCAATGAATTTGGAGCGCACCCAAATACCAATATCAGTGCCATCACCTTAGGTCATCCAGGTACATTGCCAAAAATGAACAAAAAAACCATTGAATACGCCATTAAATTAGGTTTATCTTTAGGTTGTGATATTGCACGCGATCAATATTTTGCCCGAAAAAATTATTTTTACCCAGATCTACCGAAAGGATATCAAATTACGCAAGATAAAACGCCAATTTGTACAGGAGGAGCAGTTCACATTAAATTGGAAGAAGGCACTGAAAAGACAATTGGAATTACGCGTATCCACATGGAAGAAGATGCCGGTAAAAGCATTCACGATGTAGATGTCTACGATACATTAGTTGATTTAAATCGTGCTGGCGTTCCGTTATTAGAAATCGTTTCAGAACCAGATTTACGTTCTTCTCAAGAAGCATACTACTATTTAACTGAAATCAGAAAATTGGTGCGTTACTTAGATATTTGCGACGGAAACATGGAAGAAGGTTCTATGCGTTGCGATGCCAATATCTCAGTTCGACTTGTTGGAGCCCCAGAATTTGGAACAAAGGTTGAAGTGAAAAACATGAATTCAATACGTAACGTTCAACGTGCCATTGAATTTGAAATCAACCGTCAAATAGAAGAACTTGAAAACGGTGGAACGCTTTCACAGGAAACACGATCTTTTGATGCGTTAAAAGGAATTACCATTTCTATGCGTTCGAAAGAAGCAGCCAATGATTACCGTTATTTTCCTGAACCAGATTTATTGCCATTGGTAATAGATGAACAACAAATTCAGGCTATTCATGCTGAAATGCCTGCATTACCAAGAGAATTGTATTTGAAATACACCAAAGAATACGGTTTATCTGAATACGATGCCTACATCCTTACCGATACCAAAAGCATTGCAAATTATTACGAAACAATGCTATTGCACACAAAAAATTACAAATCTGCAGCCAATTGGTTGATGGGTGATGTAAAATCCTATTTGAATCAATACGGTGTTGAAATGGAGGAATTTCCTATTACAGCATCACGTATGGCTGATTTAATTGCTTTGATTGATGCTGGAAAAGTTTCTACTTCGATTGCATCGCAGAAAATTTTCCCTGAAATGTTGGTAAAATTAGATGCTACACCTTTGCAAATTGCAGAAACGTTGAATCTAATACAAGACTCAAGTGAAGATGGAATTTCGGCATTTATTCAAGAAGTGATTAATTCGAATCCTTCTGAAATTGAGCGCTATAGAAATGGAGAAAACCAATTGATTGGCTTTTTGATGGGACAATTAATGAAAGTTTCCAAAGGAAAAGCAGATCCTAAGATTGCGAATGAATTGTTACGTAAAACACTCGAAAATTAATGAGAAAATTAGTTTATTTCTTTCTTCTTACCCTGACAATTGTAGCATGTCAATCGACAGAAAACAAAGAAATTGTTTTAGAAGATAATTTCACCGTTTCAGGAACAATAGCACAAGCAGATCAAGCAACCTTGTATTTGGAAGCATTTAGTCAAAAAGGCACAATTGATGTTGCAAAAACAACTATAGGTTCTGGAGGTAAGTTTGTATTAAAAGGAAATATTCCAGGTTTTGGAATTTATCAACTGCGCTTGGGTGAATCGTTAGACAAAATCATTCCATTTACCCTTGCTCCAAATGAAAACATAAAAATCAATACTTCGTTCAGCGATTTCATGGAACGGCCGAATGTATCAGGAGCACCTTGGACAATGACATTGAATGCTTACATGCCTATCATGATGCAATTCACAAGAGATCAACAAGCGCTTCAAAGCAATTCAGAAGGTTTGAGTGATGGAGAAATTACAGCACTTTATGTGTCACAAAAAAAGCCATTAGATGCTTTTTCTATTGCTGAAATGAAAAAAAATCCGAGTAATTCATTTAATTTGATTTTGTCTGCTTCTGCTTCACCAACACTTGGATTTGAAGATTGGGATCCAGCAAATATTCAAGTTTTAAGTAATGTCGCTCAAGCATTAAAAAAACGTTTCAAAGAAAATCCAATTGTTGAAACAATGGAAAGTCAAGTTTTTCAATTGCAAAGTGCATACAATGAATATCAAAATTCTAAGGGAGTAGCTAAAAATGTTCTTGCCCCAGAAATTGCATTACCGAATTCCTCTGGTAAAATTGTGAAGTTATCTTCTTTGAGAGGATCAGTTGTATTGGTCGATTTTTGGGCGTCATGGTGCAGACCTTGTCGCGGAGAAAATCCAAATGTTGTTCGTTTGTACAAAAAATATAAAAACAAAGGATTTACAGTTTTCTCTGTTTCCTTGGATGAAGATCCTGTAGCATGGAAACAAGCCATAGCAATGGATGGTTTAATATGGCCAAATCATGTAAGTGATTTAAAAGGCTGGAAAACACCGTTGGTTCAAACGTATCAATTTGATGGAATCCCTCACACCGTATTAGTTGGAAAAGATGGTAAAATCATTGCAACTGGATTAAGAGGTGAAAAATTGGAACAAAAATTGGAGGAAATCCTAAAAAAATAAAACTATGCGTCTATTCGTAACGATTCTTATGTCAACAAGCCTTGTGTTTTCACAAGCACAAACACCTATAAAAGTGACCGTTTCTGGTGAACTTTTCAATACTAAATCTGATTCAATAAGTATTGCTCAATTTTACGGAACACATTATGTAGATTTCGCAAAATCAAAATTAAGCAAAAAAGGGACATTTGAAATAACGACCAATTTACCAAGTGCAGATTACTATGTGTTAAAAGTTGGTTCCAATCATGTGAACTTGATATTACGCAATAATTCCAACATCAAAGTTTATGGAGATGCTACAAAAATTGCGGAATTCTCTAACATTGTAGGTTCGGATGAAACAGCGAACATGAATAGTTTCATCAAAGTATTATCTGCATGGAACTCAAAACGTGACTCAGCTGTTAGAATTATGCAAGCAACTCCTGAAAAACAAGAAGAAATTAACAATTCTATGCAAGGGGCATATTCTAATTTTCAACGCGATTTACAAGCATTTGCAAGTCAAAATCAAAACTCTGCTGCTTTGATGCCAGTCATCAGCGTAATCGATAAAGAAAATGATTTTGCATCTTTTGAATCGATCGTTTCTCAATTAAACGCAGGTTTTCCTGAATCGAATTCTGTCAAAGAATTGATGCGACAAATGACACAATTAAAAGCACAAAAAGAAGCTGCCAATTTAATTGCTCCAGGAAAACAAGCCCCTGATTTTGAGGAATTGAAACTAGATGGTAAAACCACTATGAAACTTTCTGATTTAAGAGGTAAGGTTGTTTTATTAGATTTCTGGGCTTCTTGGTGTGGACCTTGCCGAAAAGAAAATCCGAACGTTGTTCGTTTGTATGAAAAATACAAAAATGATGGTTTTACTGTCATGAGCGTATCTTTAGACAAAGTCAAAAACGCTTGGGAAGCAGCGATTCAAAAAGATAATTTAACATGGCCAAACCATGTAAGTGATTTGAAACAGTGGCAAAGCAAAGTTGGTCAACTATATCAAGTAAAAGGAATTCCATTTACTGCATTATTAGATAAAGAAGGTAAAATCATACAAACCAACTTGCGTGGCGAAGCGTTGGAACAAGAATTAAAACGTCAATTTGGACATTAAACAATGACAACGCAAACCGATAAAAAGATATATTTTGCTTCAGATTTTCATCTAGGAGTACCTACCTATGAAAAAAGTTTGGAACGTGAAAAGAAAATTGTTGCTTGGCTCACACAGATTGAAACAACAGCGCTTGAAATCTTTTTAGTGGGTGATATTTTTGATTTTTGGTTTGAATACAAACACGCCATACCAAAAGGATTTGTTCGTTTACAAGGGAAAATTGCGGAATTAACAGACAAAGGAATTCCTATTCATATTTTTACTGGAAATCACGATATGTGGATTTTTGATTACATCCCGAAAGAATTGGGTGTTCAATTACACAGAGAACCAATTGTTCGCGAATTTTTTGGTAAAAAAATCTACATTGGACACGGTGATGGCTTAGGTCCTGGTGATAAAGGCTACAAATTCTTAAAAAAGGTCTTTGAGAACAGATTTTGCCAATGGTGTTTTGCCCGTATCCACCCTAACTTTGGTTTTTGGTTGGCGAATTATTCTTCTAAAAAAAGCCGTGCAGCTACAGGAAATGAAGACGAAAAATTCTTGGGTAATGAAAATGAATGGTTATACATTTACTGCCAAGAACAACTCCAAAAAGAACACTTCGATTATTTTGTATTTGGTCACCGCCATTTACCATTAGATCTTCCTTTAAACGATCAAGCACGCTACATCAACTTAGGCGACTGGTTGCACTATTTCACCTACTTAGAAATTGATAGTAAAGGTGGAGAGTTGAAGAAGTGGCTGTGAATTGTTGGCTTCTAATCCAAAATTATTCAAAAACAAACAATAAAAAAGGAGACTCCTCTAAAAGAATATTATATAATAGACAATTTTCTTTACAATATTGCAATGTTGTAAAGAAATAATTGGTTAAAAAAACCAAAACAACTCTAGATTTTTTTAATTAATAATCAATACGTTAATTGTTTAATAGGCTTTTACTTGATGTAAGAGAGTTCAAAAAAAACACCTGAATTATCACTCTAATTATTATTTAATAAAAAAAGCCCAGTCGTTAAACTGAGCTTTCTTTTGTAGCGAGAGAGAGATTTGAACTCTCGACCTCAGGGTTATGAATCCTGCGCTCTAACCAACTGAGCTACCTCGCCGTTTTCTGCGCTTTAACCTCCCGATAACTTTCGGGAGAGCTACCTCGCCGTTTTGCTTAAATAAGCATTGGTTTTGAGGGTGCAAATATACATTATTTTTAAATAGTAAGGAAATTTGAACCATCTTTTTTTAAAATAATAAGCATCTCATTGAAAGTGAACAAATTGTATTTTAGACTTTATCAAATTTTTATTCTAGAAGTGTTCCATTAATTGTTAATAACAAATAAGCCATTGAAACTCAAGGTTTGAAAAGAAATTTGTAAATTGCGTTCAATTATAATACTGCACATTGCTACTATGAGTCAAAAAGTTAAGATTTCTTTTGAATACCTACTAAAAACATCACCTAAAGTATTAGAGGGGATGATCAATACCCCAAGTGGATTAAGCGAATGGTTTGCTGATGATGTCAACATAAAAGATGATATTTATACCTTTATTTGGGATGGTAGCGAAGAAAAAGCGCGTTTATTAAGTAAAAAAGGAAATTCAAAAGTTCGTTTTCAATGGGAAAAGGATGAAGACACGGATTATTTCTTCGAACTTGAGTTTGAGATAGACCCGATGACTAAAGCAGCTGTATTAAAAATCAACGATTTCGCTGAAGAAGACGAGGTTGAAGAAGCAACCATGTTGTGGGAACAACAAATTCACGATTTAAAACGTGTTTTAGGCGCATAAGAAGTAAATTCAAGACTTCAATTAAATTCGTTTTCTTATCTTTGAGCAATAAAAGAAATTTCAATTGAAACGGCTATACGTTTTTAGTATTCGAACATTTGCAGGGCCATTTTTTGTGACTCTGGCTATTTCCATGTTCATACTTGTCATGCAGTTTCTCTGGAAATACATCGACGACTTAATGGGTAAAGGTTTAAGTACCTTTGTCATTTTAGAATTATTATTTTACGTTTCCGCAAGCTTAATTCCATTAGCATTGCCATTAGCTGTTCTACTTTCTTCCATCATGACAATTGGGAATTTAACCGAAAACAATGAACTTACAGCCTTAAAAGCAAGTGGCTTGTCATTGTATCGCATCCTTCGTCCCCTCACCTTTTCCATTATTGGAATCGCAGCATTCACTTTGTATTTCTCGAATTATATTATTCCTGTTGCTAATTTAAAATGGCATTCATTGATCTATGACATTCAAAACACAAAGATTGCTTCATTAATCAAACCTGGAGTATACAGTAGAGAATTAGAAGGATATGCCATAAAAGTAGATAGCGGAAAAGGAAATACTTTTAAAGGTATTTTAATTCACGACCATACCAATCCAAATGAAATCAAAACGATTAGAGCTGAAGAGGGAAAAATGTATAAAACCGTCAACGGTAAAAACTTATTTTTTGAATTAAAAAAAGGAATTGTACTAGAAGAATTGTCCATTCAAGCTCCTAGCTTCGACCCAAAAGGCACAATTCATCCAAATAAAAACAATAAGCGTCCAGCTCGTAAATCCAGTTTTGAAGTTGCTACTTACAAAATTCAAATGGACGGATTCTCTTTGAAACGTTCGCAAGATGAGTTGTTTGCAGACAAACATGAAATGTTGAATGTTTTTCAAATTTATCATGAAATAGATTCTGTTCAAAAAAATGGTGGTGCTACACTTTTAAATTTCTTGCAAAGTTACAAATACGATCACCCCTATTTCCAAGCCATCAATTTCAAAAAGGATTCGATGAATGGTTCTGGTAATGGAATGGTTATTAGTGCTTCTGTTCCTAAAACCGCACAATTTTTCTCTCGATTATCTGATTTTGAAAAAGGAAATGCCATTGCCAACGTACAATCTAAAATTCGTCGACAAAATGAGAATTTATTAGCACAAGCTGAATACATGAAAAGCATTCAACACGATGTTGACGGTTATTGGATTGAGTTTCACCGGAAATTTGCATTAACATATGCCATCATAGTTTTGTTTTTTGTTGGAGCTCCATTGGGTGCCATTGTTAAAAAAGGAGGATTTGGTGCGCCAGTGGTTATTGCAGCTTTGTTATTTATGGTCTATTTTGTTTTGATTAGTACTGGAGAAAGTTTAGCAACATCACAAGTAGTATCTCCTTTTGTTGGAATGTGGTTTGCATCAGCCGTTTTAACACCTATCGCAATTCTGTTGACCAGAGCTGCAGCCAATGATTCACCCATTTTCGATGCTTCAAAATGGAAAAAAGTAGTTTCACGATTGACTAAAAAAAATGCACCTTCTTTACCTAACAAATAAGCCGGTTTATCCGACTGTGGATGGAGGTTGCAAAGCAATGCAAGCTATGATGGAACTCCTTTTGGAATCCAATCTTCCAATGTCGCATTTTTGTATTTCAACTGAAAAACATCCGTTTAATTTATCTGATTATCCTTCTAAAATAACAGAAAAATGTGAGGTAAAACAATTCAATACGAAAACGCGTCCAACAATTTTTGGGTTTATCAAAAGTTTCTTCAAAGGTGATTCTTATAATATTAGTCGGTTTTACAATGAAGAGTTAGCAGCAGCCATTGTTTCATTCACAGCTGATAAAGATGTCATCGTGGTTTTAGAAAGTATTTTTTTAGCACCATACTTGACACACCTTACACTACAAAAAAATATTCGTGTATTTATTCGCACTCACAACATTGAGCACCATTTATGGCAACAAAAAAGTAAGGAAACAAAGAATTTCTTTAAAAAATGGAGCTATACCTATTTGGCTAATCGATTAAAAAATGATGAAATAGCTGCGTTTAATTTAGCTGATGAATTGTTCCCATTGACTGAAAATGATGCTGAATCAATACATTCATTAGGAATCACAACGAAAACAACTGTTATACCAATTCCATTTAAAACAGACGGGAAAATAACGGATTATACTCAAAGCAATCTTTTTTTCATTGGTGCTATGAATTGGGAGCCTAATATCACTGCCGTTCAACTATTAAAAGAGTCAATTTTACCTCCATTAAAAACACGTTTTCCTGAATTAACCTTGAAATTAGCCGGCTCATTCTCAGAGAAAACAGTACCAAAAGAAGGAATTGAACACCTTGGATTTGTAGCTGATTTAGAAGCATTTTTTCAACATAATGGAATTTTAGTTGCACCTATAGTTGCTGGTTCTGGAGTGCGCGTAAAATTATTGGAGGCTATGTCATTTGGTGTTCCTATTGTCACAACAGAAATGGGTGCTTTAGGAATTCCTTTAAACGACGGATTAATTGTTGCAAAAACAACAGAAGAACTAATTACTGAAGTGGCTCAATTAATTGCTTCTGCTGAAAAAAGACAAGTACTTGGTCATAATGCACAAAAATTTATCCAACAACATTATTCATTTTCAACTGTTTTAACAACATTACTTGAACGCTTCAACAATAAATAAACCAACTTTGGTGATGCTTGTATCACGTTTCCCTTTCCCATTAGAGAAAGGTGACAAGTTACGTGCATATTATCAACTCAAAGAATTAGCGCAGCGTTTTTCCATCCATTTAATTGCATTAACAGATCAAAAAATCACAGCAGATCAAATCGCAGAATTGGAACCCTTTTGCACTCAAATCACTGTTATAAAGCGTTCGGTTTTAAGTATTGTACTCAATGTTTTCTTAACATTCTTTAGTAATAAACCCTTTCAAATTGGTTATTTTTATTCGTTTATTGGCCAACAAAAAATCAATCGTTTACTCCATGAAATAGAACCCGATTATATTTATTGTCAATTAATTCGCGCAGCAGAATATGTAAAGAATTACCATGCTTGTCCTAAAACATTAGATTACATGGACGCTTTATCAATGGGAATTGAACGAAGAATAAAAAAAGCGCCATGGTATTACCGTTTTGTTTTTAAAATGGAATCGAAGCGTTTAAAATTATACGAGCGCAGTGTTTTTGACTATTTTGAGGTTAAAACTATCATAAGCGAACAAGATAAACAATTAATTTTACATCCAGACAAGCAGAAAATTCAAGTAATACCAAATGGTATAGATCCACATTTTTTTGAGCCATTAGAAATTGTGTCATCCAAAGAACTGGTATTTGTAGGAAATTTGAATTATCCGCCGAATATTGAAGCCGTTGATTTTATCATGAAAGAATTAGTGCCTAAAAACGTAGCTTATCGTTATTTGATTGCTGGAGCAAATCCATCACCAACTTTAGTTAAAACAATATCTAAATACCCACAACTTTCATTGAATGGATGGGTTGAAGATATTCGAACTTCCTATTTACAAGGGAAAATTTTCATTGCACCCATGAAAATTGGTACAGGAATGCAAAACAAATTACTGGAAGCGATGGCCGTAGGCTTACCTTGTATTACAACTGAATTAGCAAATAATGCTATCCATGCTATTCACAACGAATCAATATTGGTCGCGAATACGGCAGATGAGTTTATCACTTGTATCGAACGATTGTTAAATGACTCTGAGTTGTATCGAAAAATCGCACATAACGGCCAAAAATTAGTGCAAGAAAAATACAGCTGGAAAATAACTAACGAACACTTAACACACTTAATTCAACAAGGGATCTCGAATAAATAAAATTTGTTCTTGATTCAAGAATATTTAGCTTAATTTTGCACCTCAAATAAAGACCATGAAATTTACATTGAATACCATAGAAGAAGCCATTGAAGAAATCAAACAAGGAAAAGTAGTTATTGTTGTTGACGATGAAGATCGTGAAAATGAAGGTGACTTTTTAACCGCTGCACGCAATATCACACCTGAGATTGTCAATTTCATGGCAACACATGGTCGAGGTTTAATTTGTGCTCCACTTGTTGAAGACCGATGTGATGAACTTGGATTGGATTTAATGGTCCGTTCTAATTCTGCAACGTATGAAACACCTTTTACAGTTTCTGTTGATTTAAATGGACATGGCTGTACAACTGGAATTTCTGCAAGTGACCGTTCTAAAACGATCTTAGCATTAATCGATCCTGAAACTGACCCTAGCGAATTAGGTAAACCAGGTCATATTTTTCCTTTACGTGCAAAAAAAGAAGGTGTTTTAAGAAGAGCTGGTCATACAGAAGCTGCAGTTGATTTAGCTCGTTTAGCTGGATTTGAGCCTGCTGGTGTAATTGTTGAAATCTTGAATGAAGATGGAACGATGGCACGTTTACCTGAATTGGTTGAAATTGCGAAAAAATTTGATTTAAAAATTGTATCTATTGAGGATTTAATCGAATACCGAATCAAACATGAATCGTTAATTGAACGATTGGTAGATGTGAAAATGCCAACAACACAAGGTGATTTTCAATTATATGCCTATAAAGAAACGAATTCTGGGCAAGAACACTTGGCCTTGGTAAAAGGTACTTGGGAAAAAGACGAAGCTGTTTATGTTCGTGTACATTCTTCATGTATAACAGGAGATATTTTTGGTTCTTGTCGCTGTGACTGTGGGCCACAATTACACAAAGCAATGGATATCATTGAAAAAGAAGGAAAAGGTGCAATTATTTACATGAACCAAGAAGGTCGTGGAATAGGTTTAGTGAATAAATTGAAAGCATATAAATTGCAAGAACAAGGGATGGATACCTTAGAAGCAAATATAGAATTAGGATTTAAAGGCGATGAACGCGATTATGGAATTGGTGCACAAATCATTCGTGATTTGGGAATTTCTAAAATGCGTTTATTATCAAACAACCCAACAAAACGAACTGGTTTAATAGGTTATGGTTTAGAAATCGTTGAAAATGTTGGATTGGAAATCGAAAGTAACATTCACAATGAATTGTATTTGAAAACAAAACGCGACAAAATGGGTCATATTTTGAATTTAAAACCAAATGCTTAAAGCAACCAACATACAAAAATCCTACGGCGATTTAGCTATTTTGAAAGGTATTGACCTACAGATCAATGAAGGAGAAATTGTATCTATTGTAGGTTCTTCAGGTGCTGGAAAAACAACGCTCTTACAATTATTAGGTACGCTCGATCAACCTGATTCAGGTTCAATAGAAATTGGAGGAATTGATCCCTTTTCTTTGTCTTCCAAAAAATTAGCTGCATTTAGAAATCAATCGATTGGATTTATTTTTCAAGCACATCAATTATTACCTGAATTCACCGCACTTGAAAACGTGATCATGCCCGCATTAATAAGAGGCGAAAGTATGAACGAGGCAAAAGTAAAAGGAATAAAATTACTAGATAAGATTGGCTTAAACGAACGTGCTTCTCATCGTCCAAGTGAATTATCAGGTGGTGAACAACAGCGAATTGCTGTTTGTAGAGCATTGATAAATCAACCAAAAGTAATTTTTGCAGATGAACCTTCTGGAAATTTAGATTCAAAAAATGCAAAAGAATTGCATGAGTTGTTTTTTCAATTAAGAGAAGAGTTGAACCAAACATTTGTGATTGTAACTCACAATGAGATTCTGGCTGATATGGCTGATCGTAAGTTGGTGATGCAAGACGGAATAATCCTCTAATATTTATAATCTTTACAATATTGTAATGTTGTAAATTTTAGTTGGCTTTCTTTTTTTATTTCAGTTCAAACAATTTATAGCATTTATCTTTTTCTTTACAATATTGCAATGTTGTAAGACTTAAAACAGTATTTCAACCGATATTACAATTTAACGCGCTAGGGATTGACATGAAAAGCCCACACTCCATTCCGATAACTATCGGATCGGAGGAGGACTTGCAGTAAAAGCCCGCTCGAGCGCCCATCTTATTTTACAGACAAACTGATTCCAATTTTTACCCAGCGGCCTGGCATTTGAACGTAACCTGCCTCTACATATTCTTCATTCAAAATATTGGAAGCTTCAGCAAACCATTTAAATGTAGGATGATGTTGAAAGATGATTTTGGCATCAAAAAGAGTATATGCATTTAAATTCATACGTTCAATAAAACGAACAACAGGAACAATACGAATTTTATGAAAGAATTCAAGCGTCGTCGAAGCTATCAATTGTTGTTTCAAAGCGCTTAAAGCGTATTTCGATTCAATACCATCTTGTTGTACAACATTGGCTGAAGTATAATTGTAACTCACTGCTATATCTTGAACTGAAATTCCCATTCGATTCCAATTTGGCATCCACTTTCCAGACATTTCCACACCATTAAAATTAACTTGACCGACATTTCTAGGCGTCCATTTATTTGGATTTGGTGATGTCGTACTTGAATCCCTCACATAATCAATCAAATTGGTTGTTTGTCGGTTGAAATAAACCAATTCAAAACGCCATTTTTCTTTTGTATAAATAAGTCCAAGATCAAGTGTTTTAGCTTCTTCAACACTTAAATTTGCGTTACTTGATGTACTTGGATCAACGTAATACAATTCTGTATAAGTGGGTACGCGGTAACTCAACCCATAATTCACATAAGAACGTAAGGATTTGAACACATTGTAACCGATGTCAATTCCTGGGAAATGCTTCCACGAGTTGGTGCTGTAACGCGTTGAATGGATACCTAAATTAACATCTATTTTATTCCAAAATGTCTTTTTATGTTCCAAAAAGAATCCAATAAATTGACGATCGCGCTCCCCTAAATTTGAACTATTGATACTTTCGTTACGCACTTCTGCTCCCAAACCTGTATATCCAATTTTTGATCTGTACGTTGCATTCATTTCCCCACTTAACACCTCTGAACGGTGACGATTGGTGTAAAATGCTGGATCATTTTTTTTCAACCTAAATTCATCTTGATTTGTTCGCAAAGAAGTTCGTGCTAGAAAAGAAAAACGTTGATTATTGAATACATAGGATAAAGATGCAAAGCCTGTTTTTGTTGCTTCCCATTGATCTGGAAAACTTTTTGAATAATATCCATTTGCCCCAAAATCACGTTTCGTATAGCCAACAACACCTTTCAATTCGCTTTTTCCGTTCAACCGAAAACTTGCTTCGTAATTCAAATTATCTACTTGGTAATCAGAATTATACCAATAACCATCCGATGCATCGTGTGCAACAGAAATAGCTTGTTTCAATTTATTTTTTACAGGTAAATTTATATAAACACTTCCACCGAATGTATTAAAATCAGCTCCATAAATGGTAGATGCTGCCGATGTTTTTTCTCCTAATTTTGTAATGATATTCACTGCTCCTGCAAACGCATTTTGTCCGTATTGACGTGTTGATGGACCTTTCACAATTTCTATTTGTTCGATTGCATCCAAGGGTATGGGAAGATTTACTGCATGGTGCCCCGTTTGTGGATCCGTTAATTTTACACCGTTTAATAAAAATAATGTTTGCTCAAAACTACCACCTCTAATTCCGACATCTGCTTGAACACCTCCAACACCACGCTGACGTACATCAACACCTGCTACCATAGTCAATAATTCTTGTACACTTCTTGCAGGGGAATTCTGTATTTGCTCTTTTGTAATAATCGAGACATTCTGAACGACATTTCGGTAAATTACTTTCGTACGTATTAAATTAATAATGATTTCTCGAATATCTGTTTTTACAGTATCTAATTGTGAATAGGATAAAAAAGAAACACTAGTTAAGGCAATGATTAAGCTATTTTTAATGGATTTCATTTGTTCTATTTTTGTGCAACGATTTTTAAATTCGGCACAAAAGTACGGATAGAATTCTGTTATCACACAAACGAATCACTTTTTAACATCTAAAATTTGAACTAAAACCCTTCAAAAATGCCCAATCCAAACAAGGCAAAATCGTATTTCACAGGATCTTGCGCGTCTAAAATGCGTAAATTAACATCTAATTCGTTTAAAGCTTTCGGATCGTTCTGTTTTCGTGAAAGTAAACCCAATTTTCGAGCAACATTTCCACTGTGAACATCTAAAGGACAACTTAATTTTGCTGGATCAATATCCCAAATACCCAAATCAACTCCTGTGTTATCCTTGCGACACATCCAGCGCAAATACATGTTGATTCGTTTTGCAACAGAACCTTTCAACGGATCTGCAACGTGTTTGCGCGTTCGAGCAGGATGTTCAATTTCAAAAAAGAGTCGGTTCAATTCATGTATTGCAGGTTGCAAAGAATCAGTTGTCTGATGTTGTCTAAAAACGCCTTCTAAACCCTTATGATTTTCGTAAATATGCTTTATAGCTTTGATGAAATACACGAAATCTTGTCCGTTAAACGTTCGGTGAACAAACGTGCTCAATCTTTCAAGTTGATCTTCCGAATGAGATCGTACAAAATCGTACGGACTCTCTCCTATTAGATCCAACATACGATGACCATTTTTAGTGATCATTTTTCGATTTCCCCAAGCTATACTTGCGGCTAAAAAACCAGCTATTTCTTGGTCTTCTTTAATTGAGAAACGATGTGGAACACTGATTGGATCTGGTTCAATGAATAATACTGTATTGTATTTTTGAACTTTAAATTCTAAAAATTCTTTTAACTCATCTTGATTAAAGTTCATTTTTTTAATGTAAAAATAATTGAAAAGTTTCTCGATTTGAAAAAAATATATAGTTTTGATGCACATTTATTAAACACAAAAGAAATTGAAACCACACACACTCTCTTTTACTGCGTTATGTATTATCAAAAAAATTCCTATTCACATCAGTAATGATAGTGTTTTTGTTGGTTTTAATTCAAATTTTTCAACCAATTAACTCTTTTAAAATGAAAAAAAAATCAATCAAAGTAGCCTTATTGAATTTAGGAATCTCAGTAATGCTTTCAAGCTGCATTACAACAGCGAGAATTTCAAATTTTTCTGATTCTGCTTCTGCAATTAATTTTGAACAGTATGCTACAGAATACAAATCAACAGCTACTCCCTATTGGATGAGTCAAAAAGAAAATGAATATTATTTTGAAGTGAATAAATTAATTTCTAAAGAAAAAATAACCAATCTAATCGAACTTTCGCTTTTACATTTTAATTATTCAATCAAAAAAAAGAACGTTGATTCAAATTGTTATGTTGGAAAAAAAGGAATGGGATTGAATGAATGGAGAATTTTAACTGGAATTTATTTCAAACAAGAAAATGACATTACAAAAGTGTACTTACAATCCAAAATCACTCAAGATATTACCGGAGGTATTAGAGAAAACAGAGCTTTGAAAATTGGTCAATATTTAGAAGCACAATTAAAAGTAAACTAATTCTTTCATTTACCTACTAGATGAAAAAGCGAAGGATAATTAATTCTTCGCTTTTTTTAATTACCAAAACAGCTTAGAAGATTTATTTAAATTAATTTTCAAGATAATTGCTTCCTGAATTCGTTAAAAATTGCTTATTTTTGATGCATGAAGTTTGTGTACCCTGCATTTCTTTGGTCGCTATTTGCGCTGGCAATTCCGGTTATCATTCATTTATTCAATTTTAGAAAATATAAAACACTTTATTTTTCCAGTCTAAAATTCATTCAGCACATTGACCAACAAACGCGTTCAACCCAAAAATTGAAACATTTATTAGTACTATTAGCTCGTTTATTAGCCTTAATAGCTTTGATTTTTGCATTTGCACAACCATTTATTCCAATTAAAAACGATTCAAATGGCGGCGGGAAACCCGTAATGGCAATTTACATCGATAATTCATTTTCTATGACTGCAAAAGGTACTGAAGGTGAATTATTATCGGAAGCACTAGAAATGGCTAGGAAATTAATCAAAAAAGCACCCGTCGAAACCAGAATCCTTTTAAACACCAACAAAATGGATGGTGTCGAACAGCGTTTATTAACGAAGGTTACTGCATTACAAGAATTAGATAAAATTTCACCAACCGCAATGGTTCGCAATTTAGACGATGTAATCAATTGGCAAAAAGCTTTTATCGAAACAGAACATGCTACAATTCAACGCTTAGGTGTTCGTCAATTTATTTTTCTGTCCGACTTTCAAAAACAAACATCACGGTTATCAAGGTTGAAAAATGACGCTATAAATTATTACTACCCTATCGCTGTTCGTCCACAAAAATCAGCAAATTGTTACATTGACTCAGTTTGGTTTGACTCACCTATTCGAAAAATCAATGAAAATAATACTTTGTTCATTCGAATTGGAAACAGTAGTGAAGAAGCGGTTCAAAACTTAGAACTTCATTGTTTGGTAGATCGATCAAAACGCGATGTTTTTATTGACATTCCTGCAAAAAGTAAAACAATCACTTCTATCAATTATTCCGATATTACTAGTGGATTCAAAAAAGGGAAAATCACTTTAAATGACGCGCAATTATTTTGGGATGATGATTTTTATTTTTCATACTCAATCAATGACGCTACTTCTCTGTTAATTGTAAATGGAGAAAATGCTTCCCCTACTATTGAACGGGTTTACAAAGTGGAACCTTTTTACAAAACAAGTGTAATAAACCAACAATCCTGCACTTTAGACGCTATTAAAAAAGCGGATTTAATTATTTTAAATGGATTAAATAACATACCATCTGGACTTAGAGAAAATCTTGTTGGCTTTTCTGAAGCAGGTGGTTCTATCGCCTTTTTTCCCGGTGAAAAACTTAATTTTTCAGATTGGAATACGTGTTTAAATAAATTAAATCTTCCCAATTTAGGAGCGTTAAACAATAGCGGTACTAAAATTAAAAAATTGAATTACGACGACCCTTTTTTCAAAGGAATGTTTGAAAAAGAAAAAGAAGATGTACGTTTCCCTGCAGTGACCAAAGCATATCAAATTAATACTACTGGACAACATTTAAACCTCATTCAATTACAAAATAGTTCCCCATTATTTTTAAGAGCTGCAGGTAAACAAGCTACTTTTTTATTTTCTAGCTGCTTAACTCCTGATTTCGGTTCTTTCACTACGAATGCACTGTATCCATCCATTTTATTACGAATGGCTGAAATGAGTCAACGAAAAGCTCCAAATAATCTAATTATTGGAAAAGATGCATCTTTCCCTGTTTATGCTTCTTACAACGCTTCTTCACCAATTCACTTGTTAAAAGATAAAATTGATTTCATCCCAGAAGTTATAGACAATGGATTTAATAGTGAACTTTCGTTAAGTGGTAAAGAGGCATTAACATTGTTAGAGGCTGGGAATTATTCGCTTAAAAATGAAAAAAGCGTAGGTTATTTATCATTGAATTACGATCGATCAGAGTCAGAAACAACTTATTTGACTGAACAAGAAATAAAAACGGGATTAGAAAATCAAGCCATCAAAAACATCCAATTAAGTGAAATTAAAAATGGACAAAGCAATACTCAGGTAGAACTTGAAAAACCATACGAATATTGGAAATTATGCCTATTTTTAGCTTTGATCTTTTTAATTGCTGAAATGATACTTTTAAAATTGTGGAAAAATTAATCAATACAAACAATGAAAATTCTAATTAAAAACGCAAAAATTGTTGATACAGCATCAACTTTATTCGACCAACAAAAAGACATTTTAATTGAAGACGGAACGATTATTTCCATTGAAAATACGATCAATAGTGAAGACGCTCAACTTATCGAAGGTGAAAATTTATACATTTCTCAAGGTTGGGTAGATTTAAAAGCACATTTTTCTGATCCTGGAGAAGAACACAAAGAAACAATAGATTCAGGTCTAGATGCAGCAGCTGTTGGAGGATATACACATGTTGCTATTCTTCCAAGTACACATCCAGTTATTGATGGAAAAACAACCATCGAATATATTTTAAGAAGAGCAGAAAATCACACTACATCTATCCATCCAATTGGAGCTATTACGGAGAAAATCGCTGGTGAAAATTTAGCTGAAATGTATGACATGCATCAAGCTGGAGTTACACTTTACAGCGATGATTTAACACCTGTAAATGCTGGAATTATGTATAGAGCTCTACTTTATTCAAAAAATTTCAACGGAAAAATAATGGCTTTTTCACGCGATTACAGTATTGCTGGAAAAGGAATGGTCAATGAAGGTGAAGCATCTACAAAAACTGGATTAAAAGCGGATCCTACTATTGCTGAAATCATTCAAATTGAACGAAACTTACGCTTAACAGAATACACAGGCGGAAATATCCATTTATCTGGAATATCTTGCGCTGAAAGTGTTGAATTAATTAAAAAAGCGAAAAAAAATGGTTTAAATGTAACATGTGACGTACATGTAATGAATTTAATTTACAACGAAACGGCGGTTTTAGGTTTTGATTCAAATTTTAAAATCATGCCTCCTTTAAGAAGAGAATCGGATAGAATTGCTTTGTGGAACGGATTAAAAGATGGAACAATTGATACGATTGTTTCTGATCACAGAGCGCATGACAAAGAAGAAAAAGATGTAGAATTTGACAATGCTTCTTTTGGATGTATCAACCTACAAACTGTATTCGCATCACTAGGGAATTGTAGCGAATTTGATCTTTCTACTGTTATTCGTTGTTTATCTGTTAATGCTCGAGCAATTATAGCACTTCCAAGTTATGCGATCGAAGTTGGGCAAAAAGCAGACTTAACCATCTTCAACCCATTGATTAAGTGGACATTTGAAAAAGAAGCTATTTTATCAAAAACTAGTAACACTCCATTCATCGGTCAAGAATTGACTGGAAATGTTGTCGGAATCGTTAATAATGGTAAATTAGCACTTAAAGCAGATTAAAGTCATGCCTGAAAAAAAAGGATTTTTAAAGCAATTTTGGAAAGAGAAAAAAATGGTGGGCGCTATGGCACCTAGTTCTCGATTTCTTGCAAAAAAAATGCTCAATAACATTGATTTTTCTACTGATAAAGTCCTTGTCGAATTAGGCCCTGGAACTGGCGTTTTCACTAAAGAAATCATTAAAAAAATGGCGCCTGATGCCACATTATTGGTTTTTGAACTGAATGATACTTTTTTCAATGCTTTGAAAAATAAAATAAACGATTCACGTGTTATTTTAATCCACGATTCCGCTGAAAAAATACAACATTATCTGAATGAGAATCAATTTGAAGTAGCAGATAGCATCATCTCTTCACTTCCATTATCAAATTTCCCAAAACAATTGAGAGATACAATTTTGGTTGCTTCAAAAAATGCCTTAAAAGAAAATGGAAAATACATTCAATTTCAATATTCTTTACAAATAAAAAGACATATTCAACGTGTGTTCCCCTCCATAGATCTTCAATTTACTCCTTTAAATTTTCCTCCTGCATTTGTTTTAACGTGTAAAAAATAATGGAATTCCACTATTACATGTTGCATAAACCATATGGTTATCTGTGTCAATTTACAGGTGAACCTACAGATTTATTATTAGGTCAGTTACACAATTTTCCTTCTGATGTTTATGCAATTGGAAGGCTCGATAAAGATAGTGAAGGATTACTTTTACTCACAAATGACAATAATTTAAAAAACAACTTATTAACTCCTGAAAAAAACCATTACAAAACCTATTTAGTTCAAGTAGAAGGTGCGATTACTAAAACAGCAATTGAAGCGCTAGAAAATGGTTCTATTTCCATTAATCACAAAGGTAAACTTCACCAAGTAAAGAAAGCGATTTGCAAGATTGTTGAAGATCTTTGCATTGAAGAACGAATTCCACCAATACGATTTAGAGCTTCAATTCCTACTTCCTGGATAGAACTAAGTATTACAGAAGGAAAAAATCGACAAGTTCGTAAAATGACTGCAGCTGTTGGATTCCCAACCTTGAGATTGATTCGAATTCAAATTGGTGAAATAAAATTAAACGAACTCCCAATAGGTAAAGTTATAAAATTAACGAAGGAAGAAGCGTATAAAGCGTTAGAGGATAATTAGGCATTAGTTTTAGATTTCAACAGAAACACGATTTCGTCTTAAAGTCCTAAAATCTTGAAGTCTTGATATTTTGAAGTCCTGCCTACTTAATTCCTGAAATCTATTTAAAAAGCCTATTGTCTAGATAATTTACCTTGTTTCCAATCTTGAATTAGTTTAGCCCATGAATAAGGATTCAACAAGTTATTCGCGGGCATTTGATTGTTTGTGTACAATTTCGAATAACGTTGATTCAAGGCGTAACCAGCAGCTAAAGAAGCATCATTATCTAAACGAGCCGCTACAAAGGCTAAACTTTCACCAGATAATTCTCGTTGCGCACGACGCATTGCATCATCGTAGGGCTCCATCTCTACAAAAGCACGTGCAAAATCTTCTCTTGAAGGCCAAGGATAAACTGTAACAGCTGGTAAATTAACCGTATCTCTGTGCATCACATGAATCATAGAATATCGATTGTCTTTCAACGTATCTGGAACGATATAGGTAGAAGTTGAATAATTGAAATTAGAAAAAAGCAACGTATCACCTGGTAAAACAACCATAGAGAAAAACCCATAATAATCGCCAATGACTCCTCTTTTCAATGATTTATTATAAACAGTTGTATATGGTAATGGATTCATATCTATTTCTGATATCGAGACTCCTGACAATTGCATTAATTTTGTTGTATCAATAAAACGCTGAGCAAACACAGTTGAATTCAATAAAAAAAAGCTAACAATAAGGAATAATCGAATCATGTTGAATGTTTAGAATACAAGTCTAAACTTAATTTAATTAACAGACAAAAAAATTGCATTTAATTAACATAAATAATTATTTATTTCATCGATTTTTAATCGTTTAAAAAAACAATTATCTCATAATTTATGCTTACTTTTGCAAGAATTTATTATAAAAATAGGTTCACATGTCGTTAACAAACATCAATCAAATTCAAGAAGGACTTACATACGATGACGTATTATTAGTACCTGCTTATTCGGAAGTTCTACCAAGAGATGTTCAATTAAAAAGCAAATTCACGCGCAACATTATTGTCAACACACCAATCGTTTCTGCAGCAATGGATACTGTTACAGACGCTAAATTGGCTATTGCAATGGCACAACAAGGAGGTATTGGTGTGATTCACAAAAATATGACAATAGCTGAACAAGCCTTAGAAGTTCGTAAAGTAAAACGTTCTGAAAGCGGAATGATTTTGGATCCAGTAACGTTGTCGGAAGACGCTTTAGTTAAAGATGCGCTTTCATTGATGAAAGAAAACGGTATTGGAGGAATTCCAGTCGTTGATAATAACCGAAAATTAAAAGGAATTGTAACGAATAGAGATTTACGTTTTGAGAAAAATTTAAGTCGCCCAATTCGTGAAGTGATGACAAGTGAAAACATTGTTACAACTGCAGACGGAACAGACCTTTCAAAAGCAGAAGACATACTTCAACAGAAAAAGATAGAAAAATTACCTGTAATTGACGCAGACCATAAATTAATTGGACTTATAACATACCGTGATATTATTAAAGTAAAAACACATCCAAATTCATGTAAAGATTCTTATGGTCGTCTACGTGTAGCTGCAGCTGTTGGTGTTACTCCAGATACAATTGAGCGCGTTGATGCATTGGTTGAAGCTGGTGTTGATGCAATCGTAATCGATACTGCTCACGGACACACAAGAGGTGTTGTAGATAAATTAAAAGAAGTAAAAGCAAAATACCCAACATTAGATGTAATAGTTGGAAATATCGCTACAGCTGATGCTGCCAAATACTTGGTTGAAGCAGGAGCTGATGCTGTCAAAGTAGGTATCGGACCTGGATCTATTTGCACAACACGTGTAATTGCAGGTGTTGGTGTACCACAATTAACTGCTGTAAATGATGTAGCTCAAGCTTTAGAAGGAACAGGGGTTCCAGTAATTGCTGATGGCGGAATTCGTTACACAGGTGATATCGTAAAAGCAATCGCTGCTGGAGCGGATACCATTATGGTTGGTTCTATGTTTGCTGGTGTTGAAGAATCCCCTGGTGAAACCATCATTTATGAAGGTAGAAAATTCAAATCTTACCGTGGTATGGGTTCTTTGGAAGCTATGCAAAAAGGTTCTAAAGATCGCTATTTTCAAGATGCAGAAGATGATATCAAAAAATTAGTACCTGAAGGAATCTCTGGCCGTGTACCATACAAAGGAAATTTAAACGAAGTAATGTACCAAATTATTGGTGGATTGAGAGCAGGAATGGGCTATTGCGGTGCGCCTTCTATTGATCAATTGAAAGGTGCGAAATTTGTTAGAATAACTTCAGCAGGTGTTCGTGAATCGCATCCTCATGATGTAACGATTTCTCGTGAAGCACCAAATTATAGTATTAAATAAACGTTAAAAAAAACGAATCATAGAAAGTTCGAATTATATTTACGCTACTATTTTAAACCAAATTATTAAACGATAAATAAACGATGAAAAAACAGTTTTTAATTGCGATTGGATTATTTTTTGCGTTGGGAGTTAATGCTCAACAAGACCCTATCTTAATGCAAATCAATGGTAAACCCGTTACAAAATCAGATTTTTTACAGATTTATCTCAAAAACAACCAACAGCCTAAATACGACAAAGCTTCGTTGGATGAATACATGGAATTGTTTAAAAAATTCAAATTGAAAGTGACAGAAGCTGAAGCTTTAGGTTACGATACGCTTCCTAAACTTAAAAAAGAATTAGATGGGTACCGAAAACAATTGGCACTGCCTTACTTAATTGACGCTGGAAAAAACCAGGAATTAGTAAAAGAAGCGTACGATCGTACTAAAAATGAAATTCGTGCTTCACACATTTTAGTACGTGTTGAACCGAATGCATCTCCAGCTGATACTTTAATTGCTTACAACAAAATCATGGCAATGAAAGCAAGAATTGATAAAGGGGAGGATTTCTCCGCTGTTGCAAAAGGTAGAAATGGTTCAGAAGATCCGTCTGCTCAAACAAATGGTGGTGATCTTGGGTTTTTCAATGCTTTTCAAATGGTTTATCCTTTTGAAGATAATGCTTATAAAACTTCAATGGGTAAAGTTTCAATGCCTTTTAGAACACGTTTTGGCTACCACATTGTTAAAGTTACAGATACACGTCTAACACGCGGTACTTTGAAAACAGCTCATATCATGGTTTCTATTCCTAAAACTGCAACTCAGGATGATATAACAAACGGGGAAAAGAAAATCCATGAAATCTATACGAAACTAATGAATGGAGAGAAATTTGAGGAGTTAGCAAAAAACTTTTCAGATGACCCAAGCTCAAACCAAAAAGGGGGAGAATTAGGTGCTTTTGGAACAGGAACAACAACTCGTATGGTTTCATCATTTGAAGATGCTGCTTATGCTCTTGAAAAAGATGGAGACATTAGTCAACCAATAAGAACAGAATACGGTTTTCACATCATTAAACGTTTGGAATTAAAACCATTGAAAAGCTTTGATGAATTAAAAAAAGAACTTCAAAACAAAGTTAATAAAGACGAACGATCTAAAAAAACGCAGGATTTCTTTGTGGAAAAATTAAAAACTACGTACAATTTTGTGGATGATTCTAAAAAATCAAAAAAATGGTTTATCGCGAATTTAGATACAACCTATTTTATTGGTAAATGGCACCCAACAAATCTAAAAACTGAAAAACCACTTTTTGTACTAGACGGTAAAACATATACTCAAAAAGATTTTGCTAGTTATTTAGAAACGAACTACAAAGGCATCAAAAAAGATGTTGCTAAAAACATCGTTGAATTGCAATATAAAAATTGGGTAAAAGCAACAATTTTAGCTTACGAAGAATCTAAATTAACAACGAAATATCCTGAATACAAAGCATTAGTAAATGAATACCACGATGGGATTTTATTGTATGAGGTAATGTCAGATAAAGTTTGGAACAAAGCATCTAGAGACACGATAGGTTTAAAAACTTATTTCAATGCGAATCGTTCAAATTACATGTGGAAACAACGATTAGATGCAACTATTTACGAATGTTCGACACAAAAAATTGCTGATCAAGTCGCTAAAATGTTAAAAAATGACACGATTAATTCAAAACATGTCTTAGATGTTGTAAACAAAGACAGTGAATTAAACTTGCGTGTACGTATGAATAAGTTTGAAATCGAAGAAACACCTTATTTGAAAGATCAAAAATTGGTAAAAGGATTGAACAAATCGTATGCTTTTGATGGTAAATTTTATGTTGTTAAAGTTGCGGAAATATTGAATCCTGCTACTAAAGAGTTAAACGAAGCAAAAGGTATCATTACTTCTGATTATCAAAATTATTTAGAGAAAAATTGGTTAGATGAACTAACAAAAAAATACCCAATTGAAATCAATAATTCAGTTTTATACAATTTAGGAAACTAATATAATATCACGTTAAAGGATGAGCTGATCGAATAAGGTCGGCTCATTTTTTTAAGGCTTGTTAAAAATTGGTAAAGAAACACCATTTATCAAGCAATTTTCACCAACTTTATGTGCTTAATTTCAATCAACTTATGAATAACTTAAAAACAATTTTTTCATTCCTTTCGATCGTAACCATTACCCTACTCTTTTTTCCTGCGAATAGTTGGAGTCAAACTGAAGGTACTATGATCGATAAAGTTGTAGCACAAGTTGGTGATAACATCATTTTACAATCTGACATTGAACAACAAAAAACACAATTAGTTGGATCTGGTGGAAAATTAAATCCAAATTCTTCATGTGAGCTTTTGGAAGAATTAATGTACCAAGAACTATTAATTAACCAAGCAAAACTAGATAGTATTAAAATTTCAGATCAACAAGTAGATGCTGAAATGGAAAATCGTTTGCGTTTGATAGAAAAACAAATTGGTAGTCGTGAAAAATTAGAAGCATTCTATGGTAAAACAGTCGCTCAGATCAAAGATGAGTTTAGATTAGTTATCAAGGACAAATTATTAGCACAAGAAATGGAAGGTTCCATCACCAATGGAATTGCTGTTACCCCTAAAGAAGTTCAAGAATTTTACAAAACAATTCCAGTTGATTCGATTCCTTTAATCAATTCTCAATTAAGTTTTCAGCAAATTGTTCATTATCCTAAAATCACAAAAGAAGATAAAAAATTAGCCTACGATAAATTAGCTGAAATTCGTAACAATATTATCAATGGGAAAAGCTTTGAAACACAAGCTCGAATCAACTCAATGGATCCGGGAAGCGCACAACAAGGTGGTAAAATTGAAGCATCTAAAGGAATGATGGTACCTCAATTTGAAGCAACAGTTTTCTCTTTATCAAAAGGTCAAGTGTCAGAAATTTTTGAAACATCATATGGCTATCACATTATCAAATTAATTGAACGAAAAGGAGACGATTATTCGTGTCAACACATTTTAATTATTCCTGAATTTAATCCGATGGAATTGGAAAAATCAGCAGCAATTATGGATTCATGCTACAAACTATTAAAGAGTTCTAAAATATCTTGGGAAGATGCCGTTTTGACCTATTCAAATGATGAAGCAACGAATCAAAATAAAGGAATCATCACAAATCCTATTTCAGGAGAACAAACATGGGATATGGAAGATTTAAATCAAGTAGATCAGCAAATATTCTTGCTGACAGACGCGCTTTCAAAAGGTGAAATTTCTTCTCCGAATTTATACTATAACTTATACGATCACAAACAAGGAGTTAGAATTGTTCGTTTGTTGGAAAGAACACAGCCGCATAAGGCTAATTTAAACGAAGATTATGCGTTGATTAAAAGAGCAACTGAAAACGATAAAAAACAAAAAGTAATTAAAAACTGGGTTAAATCTAAATTAGCCAATGCTTATATTCGTATTGATGATGAATATAAAAAGTGTGATTTTAAAAATCAATGGTTAAAAAAATAATTAAAGTAGAACCGAAGAAAATATAAACCATGTCAGATACTGCAGCTGTTGAACAATTAGTAGCACATTACAAAGAATTAAAAAATGAAATCCATAAAGTTATCGTTGGTCAAGACGATGTAGTGGATCAAGTATTGATATCAATTTTTTCAAGAGGTCATTGTTTATTGGTTGGTGTTCCTGGTTTAGCAAAAACCTTATTGGTAAATACTATTTCACAAACGTTAGGCTTGAACTTTAACCGTGTTCAATTCACACCAGATTTAATGCCTTCTGACATAATAGGATCGGAAATATTAGATGAAAATAGAAACTTTAAATTTTTAAAAGGTCCTTTGTTTTCAAACATTATTTTAGCGGATGAAATTAACCGTACACCACCTAAAACACAATCTGCTTTGCTAGAAGCAATGCAAGAACGTTCGGTTACAGCTGCTGGTGTAAACTACAAATTACCTGCACCTTTCTTTGTGTTAGCTACTCAAAATCCAATTGAACAAGAAGGAACTTATCCTTTACCGGAGGCGCAATTAGATCGTTTTATGTTCAATATTTGGGTAGATTATCCAACTTATACAGAAGAATTAGCCATCGTTAAAGCAACAACTTCAGACAGTGTTGCTTCGTTAAATAACATTTTGACTGGTGAACAAATTATGCAATACCAAGATTTAATTCGTCGCATTCCTGTTGCAGATAATGTTTTGGAATATGCTGTTAAATTAGTTGGAAAAACACGATTGAATTCTGAATTTGCTCCTCAAATCACAAAAGATTATATCACTTGGGGAGCTGGACCTCGAGCTTCACAATATTTAATCATTGGCGCAAAATGCCATGCAGCATTGAATGGTAAATTCTCTCCAGACATTGAAGACGTAAAAGCAGTTGCAAAACCTATTTTGAGACATCGTTTGGTTCGTAACTACCGCGCTGAAGCAGAAGGTTACTCAATGGATAAAATCATCGAGGAATTATTATAAACGTTAAATAGACGTTTTTCCCAACCAACGCAATACATTGGTTGACCACATAGCATCGGATTCTTCTTGTGTGATGATGTGAGATTCAACAGCGAAGTCTATCACTCTTCCTGGGTATGAACGTGCCACACCTTCCATTTCTCCTAAAGGATAAGGATCATCTAAGCCAGCCACAATTTGACTCGCCCCTGCTCTTGTTTTAATCAATTGCAAGGTATGCGAATCATGCACTAAAGAATCAAAAAACAAATTAGGATGACCTAATGCTTCACGTGGATTTGTTGTTCCTTCAAATAAGTCAGGGCGACCATCAAAACCTTGTAACCTGCGGCCATAATTTGCTTGACCTAACATACATCCGTGTGCAAAACACGTTCGTACATTCGGGAATTTAGTTAATATATCTTTTAAGGTAAACAAATGCAACGTGTCTGCCGTTTGAGCCATCATCCAAACCAGATGAAAACGCCAATAAACATCTTTCAACTTCACCATTTTCTCCCCGTCATAGGGATGAATTTCAATGGCTAAATGGTATTTATTAGCCAATTCAAAAATTGGAAATACACGTTCATCTGCTACCGAGATCCACTCACAGTTTTCATCTAAAAAATGGGTTGGCAAACAAAGTAATGTTAGATTTAATTTTGTGACACAACGTTCGATTTCTGCTAATGCATCATCTAAATATAAGGGTTGAACTACAAATCCACATGTAAATTTATCAGGACGTTGCGCCTGTACACTTGCATTGAAATCATTTTGCCAACGAATGGCGTCGTATGTATCTTGGCGTCTCCAACCATTGCAATAAATTTGTGACAAATTCAACATAACACCATGATCGATGTCGTATTTTTCCATCCATTCTAATTTCTCATGAAAGAAAAAACTAGGATCTGTAATTGGACGAGACCAATCATCTTGGCGCATGAACTTTTTATCCTCATCAATCCAAAATAATTTTTTATCCTTCATAAATTGAGGGATTTGATGGGGTTCTGGAAGTAAATGTCCGTGACCGTTAATTTTTAATTTTTTCATAGTAGGAAATTCGAATAAATTAATTCTTGGAAGTTAGTTCGTTTTTCATGTGAACATCCATTTGAGGGAAAGGGAAATGTAAACCATGTGCTTCAAATTGAGCATATACCTTTTCGTTTAAAGCATAGAAAACAGGTTGAACATCATCCGTCAAAACCCATGCTCTAATAGTAATATCAACTGAAGAAGCATTTAACAAGTGTATACCAATAAATACTTCGGGATCGTTTAAAATGCGCTGGTCTTCTGCTACGTATTTTGCTAATAATGATTTAGCTAATTCAAAATCATCTCCATATGAAATAGAAAACATCCAATCAACTCTTCGTTTGTCAGCCTTCGTGAAATTGGTGATATTTCCATTGGCAACAGGACCATTCGGTAAAATAATCACTTTGTTATCTGTTGTGTATAAATACGTATTAAAAATCTGAATTTCCTTTACTTCTCCTTTTTCACCTTGCGTTAAAATGGTATCTCCAACTTTAAATGGTTTTAACACTAATATCATAATTCCTCCAGCAAAGTTCGATAATGTTCCGGAAAAAGCCATACCTATAGCTAAACCTGCTGCACCTAATAATGCTACGAAAGAAGTCATTTCAACGCCTAATTGAGTAATTGCAGTTACAACTACCAACACTTTAACTACCATTGAAACAAAACTTGCTGAGAATGTAATTAAACCTTCGTCTACATGACTAGTGCGTAAAATTCTACGCATAGTTTTAGCCAAAACTTTTGCCAACCAAAAACCTATGACTAAAATAAGCACAGCCATGATTAAGTTGGTTCCAATTTTAACAATGAATTGATTGATGTCTGTAACTTTAACACCAAACAACTCCTCTAACCATTTCATATTTTCCATTTTTTAGTAAAATTAAGCAATTCTTCTCTAATCTATTTTTGTTCTTCTCCGATGATGCAACCTGAAACATTCCAAGCACTAAAACTATTCCCTTCAGTAGGACCTAAAGGAATTTTAACGTGTATAGTATGTAAGCCACTTTGCAAGTCACCTAAATCAATGTAAACAGGATTAGTTGCTGTTCCTGGGCACCAATTTGAACGACTATAGTCCGAGGAAGACAATCCATTTCCAAAATTTCCAGAAGCGGGATTTGAATTTCGGAACGCACCACAATCTTGTCGCCAAGGATAAAAAGCATGCACCAACGAATTATCTAAATATAAACTATTCTTTTTAGGCACAAACTCATCTCCATTTTCCCAACCACCATGTCCAGTTGTGATGTAACGTAACTTTGCATTTTTTATCGGTTTCTCTAAATTAAATTCCACTTTTAAACCTTCTTCATTACTAAACATTGTACCGTAATTTTGTCCGGCAAACTCCATAACATTCAAAGTATTAAATAAAGGGACAACTTTTTTCTCCGATGCAACAACGCCTTCTTCTTCATGAATCGTCACATTCACAGAAACGGTATGCTTGCCAAAAACAGTGAATCCGATATAGACTTCTTGTTCCGATAATTCAGAAGAAAGGTCTGAAATGTCTTGACGGTAATCAACCGATTCCGCCCATTTTTTTCCTTTAATTTGTATCGTGTTGTACTGTCCAACGCCAAATGGAGTAAAAAACCGAACCAATTCAATCAATGGATCAAAAGTAGAAGTTGTAACAACACCTTGGTATTCTTTGCCATTTCCATTTGTATAAATTGGTAAAGTCGCAACACCTTTTTCGAGTCCATCCAAAAACGATTGCGCTTTTTTCATTGGAACAATAAAAACAGAACCTGTTCTATCGTACGCATCACCTGAAGACTGTTCGTTCACCGAAATAAAAACCTGTGAAGATGAAGCAATTTTAGGGAACTTCACTTTTTTTAATACGATCGATTCATTGGTAAAATAGCGTAAATCACTTTGAGTTGAATCTTGCTTTTCAGCTAATTTCACTTGTTTAAATATCGGAATGGTCGTAAAGCGATGTTGAAATAATTCATCTCGGTACGTTAATAAATCAACCAATGGAGCTGGAGACTTAAATACTGAAAGAAGCGAGGGTAAAACAATTACTTTTTCAATTGATTCTACTGTTAACCAAACAGAACCATTTCGAATCACTTCCAATACAAGTCCTAACTTTTGACCTAAAACTGTTGGAGAACCAGCAACTTTCAAATCAGAAGTATACCATAATTCAATGGTATTTGAATTGATAACCGTTTGAGCTTTCTTACATGTATATCCTTTTATTTTTCGTACCTCATCAAACAATGTAAAATTTTGCTGAGCAATCGATAACGAATCTTTTGTTTTTACACTTGTACCATCTTTAAATTGAGCCGATAAAATGTAAGAAAAATCAGATCTATTAATCAAGGTGTTTTCCATTGGATAAGCACCTTTATTCAGCAGGTTCTTTTCCGTTGAAAGTACTGTTTGATTTGCATTAGTAAAAACAACAACAGGATCTTGGTTCGGAATAACTTGTCCGTTATTTTGTTTCAAATAGGTTATTTTCAGCGTGTTTTGAGCCGATAAATTACTGGACAAAACTACAAAAATGACAAAAAAAATAGCTTTCATATGATCTAATTAGTGGTTGGTAAAGTTAGTAAAAAGCGTGAAATTGGTGTCGTATCAAATGTAGTATTTCAACATAATAAAAGATGATAAAGTTAGATATTCGACCCATTCAGGGTCGGTAATGGTTTGTGTTATGGTTTTAGTGCTATTTGACCCTAATGGGTCATAGCAAAGAGATGAAAAGTTAAAAATAATCATAGAATCATCATCCTGTAGGGATGAAATAACCCTAGCACGAGAATCGTGCGGGCATTACGACCCAAAAGGGTCGAATAAATTTTCAAATCCATTCAAACAAATATTCTTCTTTGTATTCAACTTCAAATTTTTTCAAAAATAATAGGTATTCATCTTTAAATTTTCTCTTTTTATGATGATTTTTTTGATTATCAATATATGAAATTACATTTTTAACAGCTGTTTGACTATACGAAAAAGCACCAAATCCAGATTGCCACTCAAATTTCCCATTCACAAAACCCTTTGATTTTATAAAACTGTTAGAAGATTTTTTTACTTCACGCACCAAATCTGACAAACAACAAGTTGGTTTCATACTTATTAAAATATGAACATGATCAGGCATTCCATTAATAGCTAATAATTTCTGGCCTTTAAGTTGGATAATTCCTGTAATGTATTTGTACAATTCATCTTCCCAAGCTGGTAAAATTAGATTTTGACGCCCTTGAACAGCAAATACAAGTTGTACATAAAGTTGGGAAAAAGTTCCTGAACTCATAATGATTTTATTTTTAAAAAATTAACTACTAATTGTGCAACTCGAGCAAGATAAAAGATTGAAGATTGAATTATCAAAATAATACATATAATTAACGAAGAAAGAAATGGTTAACACTAATTGAAAGTTAAGAAAAAAAACTAAAATATCCAACTTTATAAACATTTAATAAACCATTCAAGTAAATATTATTTATAAAAAACATACAATTTTCATACATTTGTAACATGTTTTTTATCTTATCAAAAGCGACATTATTCTTACTTTCACCTTTTACTTGGTTTGTAGTAAGTAGTTTGATTTTTCTGTTTTGGAAAAAACAACGCGTTAAAACGATTGCAAAATGGTCATCTTTAGCACTAATTGTATTATTTACGAATCCTTTTTTATTTTTAGAAGCAGCAAGAATATGGGAAGTTCATGGAACAACCTTAGAGAATACAAAACGATACGATGTTGGAATAGTATTAACTGGAATGGCTGAATATGACACTGAATTAAATAGAATAAGTATTAGACGTGGAGGAGATCGAATTTGGCAAGCAATTTCTTTATACAAAATGAAGAAAATTAAAAAAATATTGATTTCTGGTGATAGTGGTTACATAACCGATAGAGGTTTACACGAAGCAAAACAATTTAAAACAACATTAGTATTATGGGGAATTCCAGAGCAAGATATAATAACAGAAGAAACTTCAAGAAACACGCATGAAAACGCGGTCGAAACTCAAAATATTTTAAATAGATCCTATCCACATTTAACCCGCTATTTATTAATCACTTCAGGCTTACACATGCGGAGATCAATTGCATGTTTTGAGAATGAAAAAATGAATGTTACTCCTTTTTCTACAGATTTATTTACAAGTGAAAAAAGAAGCTACTTTTGGGATCAATACTTTATTCCTAATGTAGATTATTTGGAAAAATGGAATCATTTAACCAAAGAAATCTTCGGATATTTGACATATGACTTAGTTGGATACATCGATTAATGAATAAGCAAAAAATTGAACTCCAAGATGGGTGGATTATTCATTTTCCTTCATTTTTAACAGAAGATACTTCCAATCAACTATTCGAAAATCTTTATCAAACCATTCAATGGCAGCAGGGAGAAATCGTTTTATTTGGAAAAAAATACGCCACACCAAGATTAGAAGCTTTTTATGCTGACAATCAAAAAAGTTATGGCTATTCAGGTCAACGTTTAATAACACATGAATTCACGAGAGAATTAAATGAAATCAGGCAAAAAATCTCTTTGAAAATTGACACCACTTTTAATTCTGTATTATTGAATTTATACCGAACGGGTAACGACAGCAATGGTTGGCACGCTGACAATGAACCAGAACTAGGGAAGAATCCGATCATCGCATCGCTTAGTTTGGGTGCAACAAGACGATTTGATTTAAAACACAACACTACAAAAGAACAACATTCTTTTCATCTAAATCACGGTAGTTTATTGATTATGGGGGGTGAATTACAACACCATTGGAAACATCAAATTGCTAAAACCAAAAAGGTAAACGATCCCAGAATTAATTTGACATTCAGGAATATTATTTAAATTATTATTAAAAAAAAACATTTAACAACCAACTTTTTTAACGTTTATACGTTTATGTACTAACTACTTCAGAAGATTTTAATCGAACAATAAATATAAGTGAATGATTAAGCAGTTTTTAATAATTTTTATTCTTTTTGTCAACCTTATTATTTATGCACAAGTAAATCCAGGCGCTACATGCGCACAAGCAGGATGCTCAACTTCAGGAACTTATACTAGTTTAACAGGCACACCAACTATTGGCCAATATGGTTGTTTGGGTGCAACACCCAATGCAAACTGGCTCGCTTTAGGTATTTCAACAAGTGGAACCATACACTTAACCTTGACACAAATAGGTAATAATGGATTTCCTTCTGATGTTGACTTTGCATTGTACGGCCCTTTTACAAGTGTAGCAGCAGGATGCCCTACTTTAATACCAAGTGCAACTGTCGATTGTTCTTTTTCAGGTTCAAATACTGAGTATGTAGATATAGCCAATGCTATTGCAGGACAAGTATACATATTATTAACTACCAATTTTAGTGGAGGTGCTGGTACAATTACATTAGCTCAAAATGCTAATTTACCTTCAACAGGAAGCATCAATTGTAATATTAATTTCACAGGTACAGTTGCTAAAACTGGAGCTGCATGTGGCTATTCGAATGGAACAGCAACAGCAACTCCTTCTGGGGGCTATCCTCCCTATACTTATTTATGGAACACGCCAGGAAATCCTACAACTCCTTCAGTCTCAAATTTAGCTGCAGGTACTTATTCTGTAACGATAAATTCCTCTCCTAGTCCTGTAACAAATCAAAACTTTAATCCTGTAACAATTAGTGTTACCATACCAACAATTACAGCAACTTACAGCTCTACCTCTACTCCTGCTTATTGTAGCACTGCAAATAACGGAACTGCCAGTGCAACTTTCAATATGCAAAATGGCAATTCAGGACTTACAGCTACTTATTTGTGGAATGATCCATTAGGACAAACAACAAGTACAGCAACAGGCTTACTTCCAGGTACATACATTTGCTCCATAACACTTTCAAATGGTTGTACAGGAACTACTTCTGTAACCGTTGGTACACAGCCTGCGATGCAAATTACTCAGAATTCAAATAATTCGGTTTCTTGTTTCGGAGGAACAAATGGAAGTCTGAGTGTTGCAGTAACAAATGGAACCGCTCCTTATTCTTATTTGTGGTCAAATTCAACAACTTCATCTACCCTATCAAACGTTTCAGCAGGAACATATTCAATTCAAGTTACCGATGTTCATAGTTGTGTTGTAACAAATAATTTTACGATTCTGCAACCAACACTTTTGGGGGGCAATTTCAACAACCTTTCTAATTTCAATGGTGCAAACATCAGTTGTTTTAATGGAAACAACGGTGGTGCAACTATTACAGGAACAGGAGGCGTTGGACCTTATTCTTATCTTTGGAACAACGGTTCTACCTTATCCAACCCAACAAATTTAATTGCAGGAAACAACACTGTAACCATTACAGATGCTAATCAATGTGTTGTTATTGATACAATTATTTTAACTCAACCTTCAGAAATTCAACTTTCTGAATCGCATCAAAACATATCCTGCTTTGGAGGTTCTAATGGAACAATTAATTTAGCAGTTACAGGTGGAACGGCCCCATATACCTTTTCCTGGTCGAATAATACTAACTCACAAAACCTTTCCAACTTAAGCATTGGAACATACACTGTTGTTGTAACGGATACTAATGGATGTAGCAAATCTCTTTCTGTAACGCTAACACAACCAACAGCTCCTTTAAGTTCAAGTGATACACATGTTGACATACTTTGTAAAAGTTTTTCAACTGGAGGGATTGATTTAACTGTAAATGGTGGCACTACTCCATACAATTATTTATGGTCGAATGGTCAAACCACACAAGATATTGATAGTTTATTAAGTGGCACTTATTCTGTTAGTATTACAGATGCAAATTCATGTCTTTATTACGATACGATTCAATTAACTGAGCCATCGAATGCATTAAGTTACACTTCAATTGTTACATCAATCAACTGTTATGGAGATGCAACAGGTGCAATTAATATTACTCCCGCTGGTGGAACTGCACCTTACACATTCGTTTGGACAAATGCTGCAACAACAGAAGATATTGACACTGTTTTAACTGGTAATTATCAATTAACCATAACAGATGCGCATTTATGTGTTCTGACTACCGATACAATCAATATTCCTCAACCGCTTGCACCTATTGCATTGACCGCTGTAATAGATGCTGTAAAATGTCACAATGGTTCAGATGGGGCGATAAATTTATCGGTTACAGGTGGAACTGCACCTTATTCTTATACTTGGTCAAATGGACAAATAGCTCAAGACATAGATTCTCTTATATTAGGGAATTATGAGGTAATCGTTTTAGATTCAAAAGGTTGTTCGGATAGTTCAACGTATCAAGTAACACAACCTGTTATGCCCTTAACATTAGGAATCACACATACAGATGCATTGTGTGTTGGTGGAACGCAAGGCACCATTGATTTAACTGTAACAGGAGGAACAAGTCCATACAACTATTTGTGGAATAATTTTAAAACTACTCCAGATTTAGACAGTTTGAATCAAGGATTTTACTATGTTTTAGTTACAGATGCAAATGGATGTAACGATACGATTTCTGCAACAGTCTTGGATCCCAATAATTCTATGATTTTGTCTATTGTAAAAACTGACGTTCAATGTTTTGCTGGAAGTGATGGTACAATCAACCTTTCTATTCAATATGGAACACCCGGGTATGCCTATGCTTGGAACACAGGTGCTACATCTCAAGATTTGAATAATCTTCCTATTGGAACGTATGCGGTGGATGTTACAGATACTAACTCATGTGGTGCTTTTATTTCTGTTGTTATTAATCAACCTGCAACGCCTGTTTCTGGAACCATTTCATCTGTTGATGTTTTGTGTAGAACGTTGGCAACGGGCTCTGTAGATGTGAATGTTGCAGGAGGAATTACACCTTACACGTATATTTGGACGAACAATCAAACATCACAAGATATTCAAAATCTAACTGCTGGTAACTATTCGGTTACTATAAAAGATAGTCACAATTGTATATTAATTCTTTCAGATACTATTTTTGAACCAGCAACTGTTGTTTCTGCGACTGAAAATCATGTAAATGTTAAATGTTTTGGTTTCAATACAGGCGCAATAGATATTACTCCTGCAGGTGGTGTTGGGAATTATACTTATTCATGGTCCAATTCTGAAACAACACAAGACATTGATACATTAATTGCTGGTAATTATTTAATCACAATAACTGATGGGAACAATTGTATTCTCCCTGTTTCTGTGACAATCACTCAACCTATAGCACCTCTTTCATTAACAACTGCTATTACCAATGTTTCTTGTTTCGGAGGTAGTAATGGCGTTGTCAATTTAACACCAAGTGGAGGAACTATTCCGTACACTTATTTTTGGTCCGATTCAACATCCAATCAAGATTTAGTCAATTATCCTTTTGGAACGTATTCTGTTGTTGTTACTGATACGAATAATTGTGTTGACTCTATTATTGGAATAATCACACAACCAACACTTCTAGTTATTAATGGTTCTACTACACCAGTTATTTGCCATGGAGATGCAACAGGAACAGCAACGGTTGTTGCAAATGGTGGAACTCCTAGCTATTCCTATTTATGGAGCAATGGCGATCAAAATGCCTTGAATGATACTATCGCAACAGGTTCATATACTGTATTGGTT
>JAGNZC010000023.1:9123-41139 GCA_017984635.1 Crocinitomicaceae bacterium | reverse complement strand
ATGTATTTAACAAGAAATTATTTTATCACAACTCTTTTTTTAGTTGCTAGTATTTTAATTTCAATATTTTCATTCATCTACTTTTTGAAAAACAAAAGTGATATTATTGAAATTGAATGGTTGTTAATGTTATTAGTTTTCACCTTTTTTAAATTAGGTCAAAAATATGGAATTGTCTTATTAACCATCATAGTATCGCTCTATATCAATTATGTGTTTAATTATTATAAGGGCGAAGTTTCACTATTAAATTATTCGTTTCCACATTTGATAGGTTACATTCTTGAGTTTATATTTCCGATGTTTATTATGGTGTATTATCTTTATTTATCTGTAAAATCCAACAAAATATCGGAAAGAAATTTGCGTTCGGCACATGCTGTTTTACAAGAACAATATCTTAAAATTAAAGAGAAAAATGAGGAAAAAACAGTCCTTTTAAAAGAAATACATCACCGTGTTAAAAACAATTTACAGGTGATTACAAGCTTATTACGTCTCCAAGCATCTGATTTAGTTCAAAAAGAAGTAACGATTCATTTTGATGATGCTATTAATCGAATCATGACCATGTCTTTGATTCATCAAAAAATGTATCAAAAAGAGAATTTATCATTAATTGATACCAAGGATTATTTCAATACGCTTATTGCCGATTTAATAACATCCTTAAGTGTCAATATTCCTGTTCAACTTAAAATTACTTCTGAAATTGATTTCATAGGCTCAAAATCATTTGTGCCATTAGCATTGATTATTTCTGAATTAGTATCAAACTCACTAAAGCATGCTTTTGTGGATGAAGGGTTTATTTCTATAGATTTTGTAAAAAATGAAAACCATATAGATGTTATGTATTTTGATAATGGAAATTGGAAGGAGCAACCCGAAAAAGCGAGTTTTGGGATTCAGTTGGTAGAAACCCTCTGTCGGCAACTTTCAGGTCATTACACACGTGAAATTTTACCAAAAGGAACAATTTATAAGTTGGTTGCTTTAGACGTCAATCATTAAAGAAAGAGACAACAGCATTTGTAAACTGTTTGGGTTGATCTAATTGTGCTGCGTGTCCACAATTTTGAATAGAATAGAATGAGGCATTAATTGAAGCAGCAAATTTTTGTCCTTCTTTCACAGAGAAAAGAGCGTCATTTTCTCCCCAAATGACTGTTGTTTTGGCACTGAAAAGCTCTTTGTTTTTAGCCGTAGAAATAGTTTCATTTTGCAAACTAATCATCAATTCTTCTAAAGCTTTATGGTGTTGATTGAAATATTGTTCAAATAGTTGATTGAATAGAAAAGTTGGTATTTTATGGTCTTTATAGACAGCTAATGAATACAATCGTTGTAATTGTTCGGCCTTGTTAAAAACGAATAATTCGCTTATATTTTGTACCTTATACTTGTTAGATACGGTTGTTAATTCCTCTTTATTATAAGTGTTTCCAGGACAATTAGCGATACATAATTTATGGATGAGTCCTGGATTTGTTAATGCTAAATTCAGCGCTAAAAAGCCACCATAACTTTGACCAATGATAGAAATAGTATCAATTTTTAATTCTTCTAATAACTGTTTAATTGCAATCGTTTGATTGTTCAATGTTGGTTGAAGTGTTGCATTACTTTTGCCAAACCACAATAAGTCAGGAGCAATAACAGTATGATTTTTCACTAATTCAATGAGTTCTTTTTTCCATGTAAGCTGCGCATCTCCACCAAAACCATGTAAAAATAAAATCACTGGTCCTTCTCCACCTTTCCAATAATTTAATTCAAAATCAGTTGTTTTGTAGGTGAAATTTTTGATCGATTTTTTTGAAAATTTACGAGTAGTGTAATTCGCATTCATTTTTACAACATTGCAAGATGTAAAAATTAAAAGTAACAGAACGAAACTGAGTTTATGCATATGTGAAGAATTCAACTTTGAGCGATTAAGTTAATTATTATAAATTAATTTCGATTGATTTAAATGCATAGCTTTATCTTTGTATAAAATATCAAGTATGTTTACAGGAATTGTTGAACAATTAGGAACGATTGTTTCCATCAAAAAAGAAAATGAGAATGTGCACTTTACGGTAGAAGCGAATTTTACTGATGAATTAAAAGTTGATCAAAGTGTAGCACATAATGGCTGTTGTTTGACTGTAGTTGCGATTAATAATCGTCAATATATTGTGACTGCAATTGCTGAAACTTTGTTAAAAACAAATTTAGGAACATGGCAGATTGGGACAAAAGTGAATTTAGAGCGTTGCATGCAAATGAATGGGCGCTTGGATGGACACATTGTTCAAGGTCATGTTGATACAACTGCTCAATGCATTAATATTGAAGATCAAAATGGTTCGTGGAAGTTTACTTTTCAATATGCACCAAATCGTGAACACATTACGGTAGAAAAAGGTTCTATTACAATTAATGGAACAAGTTTAACTGTTGTAGATTCTTTGGCAACTGAATTTTCGGTATGTATTATACCCTATACATATGAATTCACAAATTTCCATACGTTGAAAATAGGGGAAAAGGTAAATTTAGAATTTGATATTATCGGTAAATACGTTGCGAAATTATTGAATAATCAACGTTAAATTATTTCCAATTTTTAGTAATTTTCTTGGTAGCGTTTTTTCTGAATTTTTTCAAAACACCATCTCTTGTTGAGACATTTCCACATTTGATGATATCAGAACCGATAAATTGACCGTTGCGGTAAAACATCACTTCAAAAGTAACTGAAGTAATTTCATCGCGGTAAATCGGGAATAAATTTCCTGAACTTAAAGCCACCGCTAATGGATCTTTATGCGTTGTTCTTTTAAAATTTGTATCGTATCCCCTTACAGAAATTAATGCATACGTATCATAACCTTTACTCTTAACAATTGAAGTAAGTGAATCATTTGCCAATAGCGCTAATTCATTTCCGCTTTTCAAAATATTTAACGATGGATTTGCCTTGACACCATTATTTACAAGCAATTCAGCTAAATTAATTTCAAGTGTATAACGATCTTCTGCTTTTTCCATTTGTCCAACAACAATAGCATTGGTTAGATGAAGGTTTTTAGTTTGACCAACGATAATGTTAATCGATACGATACAAATAAATAAAATAAGATATTTCATAGTTTACTTTTAAAATATTTCTGCAGCAATTGCTTTTACTTCTCTAGAATTAGACATAGTGTAATAATGGATGCATGGTACATTAGCCGCTTTCAACTCCTTTGATTGTTGAATTCCCCATTCAATACCAAGCTGTTCAACATCCGCATTTGTTTTACATTTCAATAATTCTTTTGACAATGCTTCTGGGTAATCAATTTTGAAAAATTTGGGTAAAAAAGTAATGTGATTTAATGCTTTAATTGGTTTAATTCCTGGTATAATCGGCACATTAATTCCGGTTGTTCGACAAGCGTTTACAAAATCAAAATACTTTTGATTGTCAAAGAATAATTGTGTCACGATGTATTCTGCTCCAGCATCAACTTTTGCTTTTAAATACTGTAAATCAGTAGTTAAATTCATTGCTTCAAAGTGTTTTTCAGGATAACCAGCTGCTCCTATGCAAAACGATGTTGGTTCTAATTTAATATCATCCATCATGTAATTGCCCTTGTTCATCTCAGTTATTTGTTGAATTAACTCAACAGCATAACTGTGTCCATCTTGATGAGGTTTAAAAGTTGCTTCCGTTTTAACAGAATCACCTCTTAAAGCCAGCACATTGTCAATGCCTAAAAATTGTAAATCTATTAATGCATTTTCAGTTTCTTCTTTGCTAAATCCCCCACAAATTAAGTGAGGAACTGCATCAACATGGTATTTATTCATAATTGCCGCACAGATGCCTACTGTTCCGGGGCGTTTACGTATTGCAATTTTTTCTAACAGACCATTTTCACGCTCTTTGTAGATAAATTCTTCTCTGTGATATGTAACATTTACAAAACGTGGTTTGAATTCCATTAAAGGATCAATTCCATCGTATATTGATTGAATACTTTTTCCTTTTAATGGAGGTAAAATTTCAAAAGAAAATAAGGTTTCTTTTGCTTGTTTTAAATGTTCTGTAACTTTCATTTTTACTTAATGTGAAACAAAGATAGTTGATATAAAACGATTTACTTTGTTAAAAAAGCTGAAATTATCACGTCCTGTTAATGAATCCTGTTAATTTTTACATAATTCTTCAGCAAGAATTAAATCTAATTGAGAGGTAAGCTTGAAATTTTCTTCATTTCCTTCAACTAAAAAGATTGGAAATCCTGCTTGTTCCACAATTGTTGCATCATCTGTTACCCCTTCATGGTATGCTTGTTCATATGCGTTTTCTAACGAAGCAGTTAAAAAACATTGAGGAGTTTGTACATGAACAAATTCGGAACGATTGACAGCTATTGAATGTGAATCGACACGTTTTCTTAAAGAATCTTTTAATTGGATAACTGGCACGACTTGGTGATGAATTTTTACAGCGTCAAAACATCTTGATAAAGTTGTTAATGAAACAAAAGGTCTTACACCGTCATGAACTGCGACATAGTTTCTATTGCAGTGTTTTAACGCGTTTTTTATCGAATGATAACGTTCATCTCCGCCATCAACTATTTCGTGCTTAATAACACAATTAAAAGTCTTTAAAAGATCTGACCAATATGTTTTCCATTCATTTGGCAAGGTAATAATGATTTGTGCATTTGGTTCAAAGGCATGAAAAACTTCTAATGTTCTTAATAGAATTGGTTTTCCGCCAATCTCAATAAACTGTTTCGGAATTGAACTACCCATTCGTTTACCAATTCCGCCTGCAGTTATTATTATTGAAAATTCGCTCATGGTTCAAAAGTACAAAATTGATAAGACAAAAAAAAGGTGCCAAATCTGACACCTTTTTAAAAATAGTTATATTCTAATTATCTTCTAATTCCTGCTTTCAAGAAACGACGATTGTCAACAATATCTGCTTTTTTCTTCAAACCATTTAATGCTAAGCCTTGAACATTTCCTTTCAATGCATTTAATAATTGGTCTTTTTCAGTTTTGTAAGAAGCAGTTGCTGGTGCTTTCGTCGCTTTATCAATTCGAATAACATACACACCCATTTTACCTTTCAATGGTAATGTTTTTTGACCTGGTTTTAATCCAGAGAACAACGCTCCAACTACTTCAGGTTCAAAACCAACTCCAGCAATTTGAGGATTAGCAAAAACAACCTCCGCTTTCATTACTTCAGAATTAGAACGTTTTGCCATCGCAGTCATTGATTTATCTTTCAATAATTGGTTAGTGAAACGTTCAGCTTTTTTCTCTTCGATTAAATCACGTTTCATTAGTTCTTCTACGTTTTCAAAAGTAGGTTCACCTTTTAATTTGATAGAAGACAACATTGCAATTACATATTTGTCTTTGTCTTTAATTGGGGAAGAAACTAAATCGCCTTCTAATGCACTTTCGTCAAAAGCTAATTTTAAAATTTTATCTTCAGCAAATGGTGTTGTAAAGCCATATAATTTTGGGCTATTTTCTTCAATTGTAACAGGACGTGCATAATAGCCCGCTCGTTGAGCAATGGTATCAAATGCTTCGATTTTTCCTTTCATCGTTGCTTTACGGCCTATTTTAGCTTGTAATTTGTACAATAAGTTGTAAACCTCTCCATCTTTATAATCAATTGTTTCTTGACTTGGTTTAAACGCTTTAACAACATTTGCTACAACTGGGTAGTAATTCGCATCACGCTCCATTACTTCAATGATGTGGAATCCAAAGTCTGTTTTCACAATACCGATGGTACCAATTGGTTTAGTTGCACAGAAAGTAGAAAATTCTTTCACCATGTCTGCTTCAATGAAATTGTCATAAACACCACCTTTATCTTTAGAACCTGGATCTTCACTGAATTTTTTAACAAATTCTTCAAAGTTATTAGTGTTTACTAATTTTACTAAACTATCTGCTGTTTTTTGTTTTGCAGCAATGATTTTAGCATCTTTTGATTGGTTAGTGGAAATCAAGATGTGACGTGCTTTCAATCGTGAAGGTGTAAACCCTAATACTTTTGAAATCACCACGTTGTTTTTAATGGTGTAAGGACCAACAATTTGACCAAATTTAGCTGTTTTGAAAACAGTATCCATCGTCATAGGATAAGATTGGAATTTTTGCGCTTTTTCACTGTTTTCAGGAACAGCAGTTGCAATTTTGGTAGAAGAATAAAATTTAACATCACTATTTTCCATAATGAAATTAGAATCATTTGCAGCTGCTTGGAAACCTGCTTTCAATCCATTCAATAATTTATCAAACGTCATAGAATCTCTTTTAGACGGTTGGATCAATACATCGAAATAACGAACTTCACGAGAAGCAGTTCTGTTAGCATATTTTTTGTCTCCTTTGTGCTCTTCATAATAGCTTTTCAATGCTTCATCTGTGATTTTCACATCTTTATCATCGATTTCACTGTATCTTCTAGCTACATAAGAAATACTTTTAATTTCTTTCGCTGCTAAATATTCTTCTTGTGCCTCTAATTTTGTAACGTACAAACCTTGATTTACCAAGGCAAAATATTTCTCTTGTTTTCTTCTGTCTGTGTAGTATGTTTTGCTATCTTCCCATTGTTTTTGAACTTTAGGATCAGAAGAAGATTCCATTTCTTGAATTCTTTTTTGCAACATTTTCTCATTGAATAATCCAGTTTTAGGATCAGTAAATCCTTGCACTAATTCAGGCATTACTTGAAAACCATCACGGCCGTACAAGTATGAATCAAATTCATTTTGACTAACATCAATACCCAATGCATCGTATTCTTTTTCAAAAAGAATCGTCTCGGTTAAATAATTCCATGCTTTTTCAATTGAAGCATCTTGTTCAACTTGCGTATATTCTTTTTGTTGTTGTTCCGCTTGCATTCTATCTTGCTCCTGAAACTTAGCACTGTTTTCTTCAAAACGTTTAAAGTCAACTCGTTCACCATATACAGTTCCGTATCCAATTTGTTCTTCAGAACCAAAGCTCGTTTTTCTCCAGTCACCTAAAATAAAAGCCAATAAAGCAATCCCAATAATGATTACTAATAAAGCTGATTTTTCACGAATTTTTCCAATAATTGCCATTTTCTTTATTCTTTAAGGGTGCGAATATAATTAGATCAATTGATTTTTAAAAATTTATAGACGTAATAATTGAATTTAGTTTAATTGTAACAAAAATTTTCAGAAGTATTTTTTCCTACCGTACCAAACTCACAAAACCTTCCAATTTTTTAATTTGGTTTAAGTAGCTGCATTTTAGTGTATAAAAATATACGCTATCGGTGGCATTTTTACCATCCCAAAGTTCGGTAGTGTATGAACCGTTGTTTGATTTAGCTGTTTTTGTGCCGTTAAAAACGATTTCTCCCCAGCGATTGATGATGCTTGCTTCCACAACAATTGGCACATTGCTTTGGAGTGAGAATGTTTCGTTTGTGCCATCATTGTTGGGTGTAAAGACATTGGGCACTTGCACAAGCAAGGTGTCATACACAAAAAGTTGCAAAGAGAATGAATCGATGCAGTTTGGGTTGTTGTTCCAAGCGAAGAGTTGCACGGTGTAGGTTCCTGCGCTAGTAAAAGTATAGCTTGGAAGATTGTTGCCAACAGAAACGCCGTTTATTTTCCACGCAAAGTTGGTGGCATTGGTGCTTTGGTTGTTAAAATTGACCACCAAGGGATGTGCGCCACTTGTTGGGGAGGCAGTAAACAAAGCATTGACGTTGTTGTTGAGAGAAACAACAACCGCAGTATCACGCACGCAACCGTTGCCATCTTTGAGCGAAAAGGGATACGTGCCAGCTGCCAAATTACTAAATGTGCTGGTATAAGTTGAACTAAATTGAAACGGGTTGGCATTGAAACTGTAACTAACAGGCAAGGTTGTTGCAGCAGCAGCTGTAGCCACAATTTTTCCGTTATCCGCCGCGCACGCACTTGCCGTGCTAGCAATGCTGCCAAATTTGGGCAATTGGTTTACACGCACAGGAATTGGGCGCACCACCGAGCAAGAATCGTTGTTCCATATACGCACGGTATAAACCTGGCTACTATCTGTTTGCACCACAGGGTTTGGGCAGTTTGCACAGCTCAAACCCGTCGCAGGCTCCCAGGAGTAGTTCACGCCGCCACTAGCAGAAAGTTGCAAATATGCACCTTTGCAAACCGTGGTGTCTTGGGAGTTTGTTGTTGGGAAAGATGCGCAAGGGGAGGTATAGGCGAGGAAGAATCCAGAAAAAATATTGTATGGTGGCACAAAACTTTCCCATTTAATATTCCAATTTATTGAGTTAACAAAATTAAACTGATTTAAGTTTTTAATACCGTTTGATCCACCAAAAGGAAGAAATGGGTCGTCGTCATCTAAGCCATAAATGGTTGAATTTTGAAAATAAAAATGACCTTTAACACCTCCACCTGACCAATTTAAGTTAGAATTATCAGTCCCTTTGAGTATTCCAATTTGCTGATTATTTATGCTAAAAACAGAACCGTCAAATTGATCATAATCATTAATCCTATCTGAATAAACAGAAAATAAAACATCTGAAAATGAATTTATTGGATTTAATGTATCAATCAAATAACTACATGAGTATGCATCATTTTTGTCATTTACATAAAATGAAATAGAAGTATTTATAAGACTAATATTTTCATAAATAACTAGTAAATATATATTACCATATTGACAGGCTTCACAAGAATTTTGATTGGGAATTGTTATTAAATAATTATTTTGATTGGGTAATATTTCATTAGTTACATCTATAGCATGTAAAGATTGTTCAAGTGCATAAAATGAACCTTGACACAATAATTCTGGACTTATTCTATTTTGACTATTAAAAAAGTGAAGTGTATTATTAAATAAAATGGAAGTGTCATTTGCTAAACCAAATCTTTGAGCAAATAAAAATGCTTTTTTAATTGTGCTATTAGGATCAATATTAACATTTATAGATCCAGATCCAGAACCTAATGCTGTTGAAAAGCCTGCACCAGTTACACCGCAATTACAAATATCTTGGTAAAATATTTTTTGGGAAAATGAGCTATTTAAAAATGCAATGCAAACTATTAATAAAAGTGTTTTCATAAGCACTAAATTACACTAAAATTAAGAACTTCATATCAAATTACTTCTTTTTTTATAAAAGTTCGTAAAAAAATAATCTCATCTTCTAGGTGCTTGATTCTGTTTTCGTATTGTTCGATTAGTTTTTCGGGTATGTAGTTGTTAAAACGCTCAAATTTACCTGATTGGGTGCAGTTATTGAAGATTAAACTATCGTCAAAAGAAGTGATTTCATGGGGGTCAATTTCAAAGATTTCGGCAATTTTTGAAATTTTGTCCCAATCCAAACGTGTTTCATTGGTTTCTATTTTACTGTATGCACGTTGTGAGACTCCCATTTTTGAGGCAATGAAATCTTGTGAATAGCCTTTTAATTCGCGTATTTGACGCACTTTATGTCCTAAATGTTGTTTCATAATTCTAGTTTAGAACGTAAATGTACTTATTTAGAACTTAAAAAATTGAAATATCAAAAAAATTAAGTTTAATATTATTTAATCTTAATATAAAAATCTATTAGTATGAAACACTTTTTTAAAAGCTTCCTCATTGGAAGCATCTTGTGCAACATGGCTTGGGTCTACGCACAAAATCCGGCTAAAATTTTAGCGCCAAATTACTATAAAAATTCAGGTTTATCCCCTCTCCCCCAAGTTCCCGCCACGATTTCTGGTTATCATGGCGAGAAACCCATTGGTTCGCAGAACATACAAATGGATGGCAGTGGCACAAAGATTTTGTTTTTCATGATTGATGAGCATGTATATAATAGAAAGGGAGAATTGATTGGTGATTTGCCATGGCAAGATTTAGATCAAAATGTTCCTTATTTACCAGAAACTGCACCACTAGGTGTTTCAGGTGAAGTTGTGATTGTACCTGCTAAACAATGTGGCAATGAATTTTACATTTTTTCAACGTATAAATTAGATGGAAATTATGATATTGGTTCAACAGCTGTGTATGATAAAATAAAAGTGGAATACGACGCAAACGATAATTTGTTGTCAGGCTCAGGTTTGTATTCAGAAACGTTAAATGGAGTAATTTCTCCATTAAAATTTGCAAATTTAGTAGGGCCAAATTTTTTAAATGCACCTAATGGTAATGTCACTCCAATAAAAGGAGAGGTAACCTTATTTGCTGTTTCCAAAAGCAATACATCTGGAAAAAGATTTATATATGTTCAAAACGATTCAAGAGTATTTAGATTTAAAATAGATAACGGAAATTTAAGTTATGATAACTATATGATTGATTTAGTGACACTATCTCAACATAGTTTTGGTGCATTAAGAACTGGACGTTCGTATTTTAATGAAATGGAAATGATTACTTTGCCAAATGGAAATTTAAGGCTTGCGCTTCCAGTAAAAGACTATAATACAGCTAATTCAACGTTTGTTGGAGAAGGATATTTTATAGTAGACTGTGATGGTTTAACTGGTGCTTATATGTCAGGAAGTTTAAAAAAAGTACTTTATCAAACTAATTTAGCTGGAAATTTTGAAAATCACGATTACAACATCAAGGGCGCTGAATTTTCTCCCAATGGAAATAAACTCTATTTATCACATCGACAAATGCCTTTGTTTTCAATAAATAGCACCGTTGACATGTTTGACTTAACAGCAGCAAATCCATTTACAACACGTGTAGTGGTTAGTTCAAATCCAGATTATGCCCACAGTCAAATCGAATTGGATAACCAAGGCGGCATACTTATTCCAGCAAACAATCGACTATCGCGCATTGCAAATAGCAACAATCCCTCTTTTCCAGCAGATTTTATAAACCAATTTAAAAGTTTAAGCAATTATTCTTTGTCTTGGGTTTGGGGTATTTCAAATAATTTAGCTGAAGGTGTTCGTTTATTGCAAGACCAATTGGATGATGAAAATTACAGCCAATACGGCAATTTAGCTTTCAGCACAGATAACTTTACGGTTAATCAAACCAATTTAGTATGGGAGCCTGGAAATGCCAGTAATTTAACTGCAAACAACACTTTGTACATCACGAAGAACATTACCATTCCCGCAGGTAAAACATTGACCATTAAAAATATGAATATTTTCTTTGGTGAAAATGCACGTGTTATTGTAGAAAATAGTAACAATGCTGCAATGGGTGGTTATTTAATTTTAGACAACTCAAAATTGAGTGCAGATGCTCAATGCGGCAGCAATGTAATGTGGCGCGGTTTAGAAGTTCGGGGCAACAGTGCATTGAATCAAGGAAGTTATTTGAATTCCAAGCAAGGGCGTTTCAGAATGATCAACAATTCACTTATCGAGCATGCGTATATTGGTGTTGCAGCAAATAGCTATACAATTATTACGCTTCCAAATGGAAATAAGACTTATCAGGTTACACCAAACCAAACAGGAGGTATTCTTCGTATTGAAAATTCTTTTTTCAAAAACAACCAGCGTGATGTGGAGTTTTATCCATACAATGCCCCATCAAATTCAAACAATTCGTCACTTATTTCAAATACAAAATTTGAAACAAATGGCATGTTGAATATCCCAAGTCTACCTTTGAAAAATCACATCGATTTACTTGCCGTTAAAGGAATCAATATTCTAGGGTGTGATTTTATCAATTCAACTCCAGGTCTTTATGCATATAACAAAAGAGGAATTGGCATTAACGCAAAGAATAGTACGTTTTTTGTGTTAAAAAGATGTGTTATTGGAGGTATTAACTGTATTCCAACAGATGCATCAAATTTTGATAATTTATACATCGGTATCAACGCAACAAGTGGTATTTCATCTCTAAATGCTAGTTTTTATGCAGATGGTTCCAATTTCACCAATAATCTTTTGGGAATTAATACGTTAAATACCTTGAATCACAAAGTAGTGAACAACACGTTTATTGTGCCTAAAATTTCGCCAAATAATACTTCAAATAGTACACAAACAGCAGGTTTATTTATGAAAGGTTCAACTGGCTATGCAGTAGAAGGGAATCAATTTATAACAAATGTGGCAGATCCAATATCATTGGCGGCTTCTCAAACGTATGGTATTGTTGTGAATAATTCGGGAGAAAAAAGCAACTTGATTTACAGAAATTATTTTGAATCATTAAGAATTGGCGGTCAGTCTGAAGGGATAAACAGTTCTTTATCGACCTCAACAAATTCTAACACGCTTGGTTTGCAGTGGAAATGCAACACATTTAGAGGTACATTAAACCACGATCTTTCAATCGTTAACGGACGAATTGATCACCACCAAGGAACAAATTATAGCCCGCCTTCACCAGCTGCTACACTCTTGTCAAAACAAAAAGACGCGGCAAACAATGCGTTTTCGGCTATTAATGAAAGCGCGACAATTGAACACGATATTGTAATGAGTAATTCGCACCACAAATTATTGTATGTTTATAATCAACTACTTACTCACACGCCAGATTCCTATACGTTAGACGGATCTGTTCATGGTGTTTTGCCAATTTTACAAACATTTAACGGACAACCTGTTATAGTTACATCAACTTCAAATAATTGTCCAGTGATAAATTCGGTTAATCAATTTAATCAAGTGAATAGTTGGTCAACCAATTTAGCGCAATTGCATGTATTAAAAAGTCAGCTTGCAAATTCACCAACAGATCAACCATTGAAAGATGCTTATTACGAGGCAAAACGTAAATCTGATTTAGAAAGAGATCTTATATTGCAGGAACTGCAATTGGATACCACACAATTAGTTGCTTCAAAAGTGGGTCAATTTTTGACTCAAAATTTGAGTAACGATGAAGATTTACAAGCAATTGCAGTAGATTATTACTTGTCTTTAAATCAAACCAATAAATTAGACAGCATCTTAAATTTAGGATTATTAGACAATGATTTTGTGCGCTTAGCAACAATTCTAAAAAAGATTGCGTTAAACAATAGCTGTGCCCTGACCCAAATTGAATCAAACGATTATTCGGAACTAGCAACACTTTTAGAAACAACTAAAAACAGAATGGTTTTCAATAAGATAACTGCACTTTTTGAAAGTTGTGAAGATAGTATTACTTATTCGTTTATGCCAATAAATTATTCACGTATGACTTTTATAAACGAAGGTAATTCAGATCAGTCAGTTGGTTCTTTATTTAGTGTGTATCCAAATCCCTCTGACAATCAAATTCATGTAAATACTAAATTTGACGGTGATTTCACGTTTGATATTTCAACGATTCATGGAAAGTCAATTGGCTCAGGTTCAAACAAAGATGAATTTATTCAGGTAATTAATTTATTACCAGGCATGTATGTTATTAATTTTAAAGACAGCACAGGAAAACAAATCGATGCAGTGCGTTTTATTAAAAACTAATCTACAATAGTGGAAAAGATGGGGCTGTCTACAAATGGGCAGCCTCTTTTTGTTTTTAGGAATTTTGTAATTTATTCAAGGTTTTCAATCTGAAACCATTGATATAATTGGAATCTTTACAATATTGCAATGTTGTAAAGAAACGTTCATTAATTCATTATTTGTTTCTTCCAGATCCTCTTCCAGGTGGTTTTGATTCAGGTGTTGTAGGTTTCGTTTCTGGTAAACTAGGTTTAGGCCTAATAGGCGTTACAACCGGTTTTAATGGTGTGTAATTGATTGAAAAGTTTTGAATTTCTTCACCACAATTCGATGTTACTTTAACATTCAATTGATTCAATCCTTTTTTCAATTTAAATGTTGCTGATAGTAAATTAGTTGTCGTGTTAAAATCAAAAATATTGGTAATTTGATTATTTAGTTTCAATTGACAATTTTGTTTTGAGCTTGCACCTGTTAAATAAGCTTTAAAATTATAAATCGAATCACTTACATTAATTGAATTTTTAGATACTTGAACCGCAGTTATTGTTGGTTTATTACAAATAACATAATTTATTGTAAATGTTGCAGTTGTTGTTCCACAAGGGTTGGTAACAGTAATAACAAAAGTATTTAAACCTGGCGTAAGGGTTGCATTGCTTGAAAAAGCACCTGTTTCACTGTTATACGTGAAATCATAACTTGTTTGACCATTTTGTGTGAAAAGGATGCCTTCTTGCGTTGTATTTGTTTGTATTTTATATTGTATTTGAGTGAAATTTTGAATCGTTGCACTTAAATTAAACTGATTACTATAAACTGTTGTACCATTCGGTGTTGTAAAATTAATGACGGGTTTTAAACAAGGATTGCGATTGATCTCAATAGTTTTAGAATCTCTACCACAAGAATTTGTTACAGTTAAAACAAAAACATTTACACCATTTACTAAGTTGCAATTTTTTTGAATTGTACCTGTAGTTTGATTAATCATCAAATTTGTAACAGCATTGCCATTTTGTGTCAAAGTCACGGAAGCATTTAACAGAGATGAAGCAATAGCGGAAAAATTAAAGGTGCTATTGTCTGCATTAAATGGTGTTTGATTTGGATTTACCATTGTTAATTGAGGGGCAACACATGGAGCCGAAGTGAAGTTCAATGTAAACGTTTCAACATCTGTACCACACGAATTACTAATGCTTAGGATAAAGGTATTTACTCCTTGAACCAGTGTTGACGGAGCTTGAAAAGAACCAGTTTGGTTATCAAAATTATAATTGATTGCTACACCATTTTGTGTCAATGTGATACTCGTTGCATTTTGAAGAGAAGCTGCAATTGTATATTGATTATTTGAAACAATTGAGTTTGCAGTGGATGGCTTAATCATCGTAATTTGTGGTTCAACACAAGGAGTGTAATTGACAGTAAAAGACTTAACATCCGAACCACAATTACTGATTGCTGTGATCACAAATGTATTTACACCTTGAGATAATGTTGTTGTAGCTTGCAATGAACCTGTTTGGTTGTTTAAATTATAATTAATTGCATTACCGTTTTTAGTCAATGTTATATTAGACGAATTTTGCACCAAAGCTGCTAAATTGAACGTTTGGTTAGTAGCTGTTGTCGTTGCGTTTGTAGGATTTACCAAAGTAATTTGAGGAGCAATGCACGGATTATAATTTACCGTAAATGTTTCAACATCAGTTCCACATGGATTAATAGCTGAGATAACAAATGTATTGATTCCTTGACTCAATGTTATTGCAGCTTGCAATGAACCTGTTTGGTTGTTTAAATTATAATTAATTGCATTACTGTTTTTAGTCAATGTTATATTAGACGAATTTTGCACCAAAGCTGCTAAATTGAACGTTTGGTTAGTAGCGGTTGTCGTTGCGTTTGTAGGATTTACCAAAGTAATTTGAGGCGCAATGCACGGATTGTAATTTACCGTAAATGTTTCAACATCAGTTCCACATGGATTAATAGCTGTGATCACAAATGTATTTGATCCTATACTTAAGGTAGTTGTTGCTTGTAATGAACCTGTTTGGTTGTTTAAATTGTAATTAATTGCATTTCCGTTTTTAGTCAATGTTATATTAGACGAATTTTGCACCAAAGCTGCTAAATTGAACGTTTGGTTAGTAGCTGTTGTCGTTGCGTTGGTTGGATTTACCAAAGTAATTTGAGGCGCAATGCATGGATTGTAATTTACCGTAAATGTTTCAACATCAGTTCCACATGGATTAATAGCTGTGATCACAAATGTATTTGATCCTATACTTAAGGTAGTTGTTACTTGTAATGAACCTGTTTGGTTGTTTAAGTTGTAATTAATTGCATTTCCGTTTTTAGTCAATGTTGTGTTGGTTGAATTCAATACCAAAGCTGTTAAGTTAATAGTTTGGTTATTGGTAGAATAATTCACATCGTTTGGATTCACTAAGGTAACTTGAGGGGTAACACATGGATTGTAATTCAAAGTAAATGTTTCAACATCGGTTCCACACGCATTGATTGCAGTGATGACAAACGTATTTGCACCTTGGTTCAATAGTGTTGAAGCTTGTAATGATTCTGTTTGGTTGCTGAAATTGTAATTGATTGTACTACCGTTTTTCGTCAAGGTGATATTTGAGGAATTTTGAACCAAAGCAGCTAAATTAAAAGTTTGATTATTAACTGTGGAATTTGAATTCATAGGATTCACCAATGAAATTTGCGGCAAAACACACGGATTGTAATTTACCGTAAATGTTTCAACATCAGTTCCACATTGATTTATAGCAGTTACAACAAATGTATTTGATCCTTGACTTAAAGTCGTTGTTGCTTGCAATGAACCTGATTGACTGTTGAAATTGTAATTAATTGTACTACCGTTTTTCGTCAAGGTGATATTTGAGGAATTTTGAACCAAAGCAGCTAAATTAAAAGTTTGATTATTAACTGTGGAATTTGAATTCATAGGATTCACCAATGAAATTTGCGGCAAAACACACGGATTGTAATTTACCGTAAATGTTTCAACATCAGTTCCACATTGATTTATAGCAGTTACAACAAATGTATTTGATCCTTGACTTAAAGTCGTTGTTGCTTGCAATGAACCTGATTGACTGTTGAAATTGTAATTAATTGTACTACCGTTTTTCGTTAAGGTAATGTTGGTTGAATTTTGTACCAGCGCAGCTAAGTTAAATGCCGTATTGTTGGCTGTTGTGATTGCGTTGGTTGGATTCACCAATGTAACTTGCGGAGCAATACACGGATTGTAATTTACCGTAAATGTTTCAACATCGGTTCCACAGGTATTGATTCCAGTAATCACAAATGTATTTGATCCTTGACTTAAAGTCGTTGTTGCTTGCAATGAACCTGATTGACTGTTGAAATCGTAATTAATTGTACTTCCGTTTTTCGTTAAGGTAATGTTGGTTGAATTTTGTACCAATGCAGTTAAATTAAATGCTGGATTATTAGTTGTTGTAACTGCGTTAGTTGGGTTCACTAATGAAATTTGTGGCGCATTACATTGTTTGTAATTAATTGTAATCGTTTTAGTATCTGTTCCGCATGTATTTGTACTCGTAATACTAATGGTATTAATACCTGCAATTAAATTGAGTGAAGCAGTTAATGTTCCTGTATTTTTATTGAAAGCTGGATTTGAAATTGTCTTATTATTCATTTTAAGAATAATTGTACCGTTGTTTACATTTTGTATCAATGCATTTAAATTAAATAGGGCTGAATTTACAGTAGTACCATCAACTGTTGGTTGAATAAATGTGATGGCAGGTGCCGCACAAAATGTATAGTTTACAGAACTTGTTTGTGTTACATCCCCGCATTCATTTTTACCTCCAATAAAGAACGAATTCAATCCAGGGCTTAATGAAACAGTAGCTTGTACAAGTCCAGTGTTAGTATTATAAGCATAATTGGTTAGGTTGAAATTATTATGTTTAAGCGTTAACTGTCCATTTTGCATGTTGGAAACCATTGCGGTTAGGGTGTATTGTGCATTTTCTGTTGTTCCGTTTGCATTTAGAGGATTTGTAAAACTTACTGTAGGCGGCAAACATGGTGTGTAATTGATTACAAAATTGCTTTTAGCATCCCCGCATTGATTTTTAGCGCTTACTTCAAATGTATTAAGCCCTGGAACTAAAACGATAGTGGCAGTGTATCTTCGAGTTTGTTCGTTATATTGGCCATTTTGAATCGGAATTCCATTTTGCATGAATACAATGTCTTGACTCAAAATAATGTTTGTGATTTCAGTAGACAATTGGTAGGTTTCTGTTTTAACATTGGATGTACTTGGCGCACTTGGATATACTAAGCGAATGGTTGGTTTTGGACAAGCGTTTGAGCCAGTTGTATATGTGTCTATTTTTCCTGAACTATTGGTATTTGAATTCGTTGTGTTGCTAGCAACGTTGTTATTTGTTCTAAATCTAAAGTTCAAGTAAAGTGATGTGTAATGATATATGTCGTTGTATTTACTCGTTTTACTGTATCCATCAAAATCATCAATTAAAGTGAACGTCGTTTTATGTTCGATTCCAAATGTTGTGTATTTCCCAATTTGATACCCCAAGCCAAAGCCTAAACTGGGCATAAATCCAACACGGAATTTGTCTTTCATTGATCCATCTAATGGCGTATCTAAAATTCCATCCATCAATGTTGTAAGATCTGTTTGTGTATAGGTAATAGATGGGTCATAATAATACAAACCACCTGATTGAGAACTTTTAAAATCTAGTAAATCACCATACGTTTGATGCCACGTTAACCCAATACCACCAAAAATGTATGGATCTATGTTCGTACGATCTTTGAAAGAATTTGCATGGATTACTAATTCTAATCCTAAGCGATGTACAGTTGTTTCAAAATTATTGATTGTATATCCATATGTGTTATTATAATCTCCTAATACTCCGTTTGTAATGGTGTAATTACTTAAATCTGTTGTGTCAAAATCTTGCCCTTTCCACTTTCCCGTCAAATAACGTGCTCTTAAATCAAACGATAAAATGCGACCATAATCGTAATTGTATGATTTCCCAATTGTTATACCATACCCAAGATTTGTTTTATTGGTGACATCGGTTGTTTGCCATGCTCCACCTATGTTGAATCCTAAAAACCATTTTGATGTATGATCGTAGTCAACTTTTTGTGCAATAAAGTTGAAAGAAAGCAATAAGCTTAAAGAAAGTAGTATTTTATTCATCGTAACATTTTTAAAGTGTTTTGCATAAAAAAGCATGCAATTATTGCAGCAATTTAACGTTCTAACCACTAAATTGTATGCCAAATTTAATCAACTTCGTTTTTAAGCTCAATAAATTTGTCATTATTATTTTAGTAATTGTAGATTTGTCCTAAAATTTATTCGATTCTATGCGATTTATTACTTCCCTTTTTATTGTTTTTAGCATCTCTTTCTTGAACGCTCAGGAAATGTACGATGGTTGTACGAATGCCAAGGAGATTTGTCCAAATGCAACGTATACACTCAACAATATTGGTGCAACAAAAACTGTTTGTGGTGGATGTGAAGATGATTTTACCTTTTGCTTCCCATCAAGAAACACGATTTGGTTAAAATTCACAACAAATGCTCAAGGGGGTTCCGTTTTAGTGAATTTTTCAAATTTAGTTTTTCAAAGTAATCCGTTGCAAGGTTCGCTATTACAAGCATCATTGATCGCAACAAATTTGCCATGTAATTCTGCTTCTTATACACAGATTGGAAATTGTGTTTCCAACGGAATGAGTGCTTTTTCGCTTTCTGCTATTAGCTTAACAGCAAATACAACTTATTATCTTGTGGTTTCAGGTGATAAAAATGGTGGAGCAAGTTTTCCAGCGGAAGCAACATTTAATGTAGCAATTTCAGGAGCGGCGGTGGATCGAATTCAACCTTCGATTACACTCTCACCTACAACAGCATCCATCTGTAAAGGAACTGTTTTTACGGCTACTGCTGCCATTTCAAATTGTCCGAATAATTCAAATTTTAACTGGTTAATCAATGGGAATGTAGTTGCTACAACGAGTGTGCCTACTTTTCAAACGAGTAATTTAAATCAAGGAGATATTTTGGCTGTTCAAACGGAATGTTTTCAACTTTGTAAAGAAGTAATAACAACCCAAACGGCACCAATAAACGTTCAGACTGTAGCTGTTTCTGCCGGAACGAATCAATCAATTGCTGCTGGAAACACTGTTCAATTGCAAGGTTCAACTTCAGTATCTAATTTCAGTTGGTCGCCAACAACGGGTTTAAGTTCTGCAACGATTTTACAGCCAATAGCCACTCCGCCTTCAACAACAACCTATACATTAACTGCAGTTGAAAATGGATGTTCGGCACAAGCAACGGTTACAATTACAGTGGCTCAAAAATTAGTTATTCCAACGACGTTTTCTCCTAATAATGATGGCGTAAACGATACTTGGGAAATTCTAGGGATAGAAAACTATCCAAATTGTAGTGTTAAAATTTTCAGTCGTTGGGGACAAGAAGTGTATCAATCGATTGGCTATACTTCAAAAAAACAATGGGATGGAAGCGGAACTGCTGAAGGTGTTTATTACTATATCATTGAGCTTCGAGATGAATCAAAAGAAATGTTGAAAGGCTATATAAACTTAGTGCGATGAAACAATTATTGGTAGTTGTATTTATTGTTTTTTCTTGTTCGCTGTTTAGTCAGCAAATGCCACAGTATTCACAATGGTCAACCAATCATTTTGCATTAAACCCAGCTCACGCTGGTATAAAATCCTGCTTAGAAGTACATTCATTAGTCAGACTACAATGGATTGGTTTTGACGGAGCTCCCAAAAGTGGATTTTTTAATTTATCCCTACCATTGCCTGCAAAGAGGCAGCATTTTTTAAGTGCACGACAAGGTTTTGGGATTCGTTTTGAGGCCGATCAAATTGGACCTTATTTCACGAATCGTTACGGTGTTTCTTATGCAGGACATTTTAATTTTTCACAGAATACACGCCTTTCTTTAGGTGTGAATGCGGGAATCATTCAAATGGGTTACGATCCGTCAAAATCCATTACGATTGCTCCAGACCCAACTATATCAAAAGAACTTTCTCTTACACTTCCGGATGCTAGTTTTGGTGCTTGGTGGAATGGTGAAAATTATTACATTGGTCTTGTTTTGAATAATTTGTTGCGCAGTCGTTGGACAGATTTTGGGACAGATGCTCGTTTTCGATTTCACACCTTATTGTATGCTGGAACACGCTTAAAAGTCAGTGATAAAATTACACTTTTACCTGCAGCTTTGTTAAAGATTCCACCTGCAGGACCAGTGGCAATTGACATTCAAGGAATGTTTGATTTTCAAAAACGATTGAGTTTAGGTTTAGGCTGGAGAAATACAGATGCCCTAATTCTTTTTGCAGGCATCAAATTAAATCCGCGCTTCACCGTGAATTATTCTGCAGATATTGTGTTGTCAGCTATCAACAATCAAGCGAGAAGTTCGCATGAAATTTCACTTGTATTTACAGGATGCGTAACAGAAAACACTGGAACCTTAAAATGCCCACTTTTTTAATGAAACAATTGAAAATGAAACGTGCTATCGTTTGTGTTACAAATGATTTATATACGGATAACCGGGTCGATAAAGTATGTCATTTTTTAGTAGAAAAAGGATATCAAGTTACCTTGGTTGGGCGCAAAAGAAAATCAAGTTTGCCTTTGAATTCTAGAACTTATGCGACCAAACGTTTGCCGTTGTGGTTTGATAAAGGTCCAGCATTTTATGCCGAATTCTCCATTCGATTGTTTTTCTATTTATTGTTCAAAAAGCACCATTTATTGGTTTCAAATGACCTTGATACTTTATTACCTTGTTATGCAGCATCTCAATTCAAGCCATCGTTAGAATTGGTGTATGATTCACATGAGTATTTCACCGAAGTACCCGAATTAATTAACCGACCAAAAGTTCAAAAAATTTGGGAATCGATTGAAATTTGGATTTTCCCAAAGCTTAAAAAGGTGTATACGGTCAATGCGTCGATAGCAAAAATGTATGGAGATAAATACAAAAAGAAAGTGGAAGTTGTTCGAAATATTTCTCCGATGTGGCAACCTAAAGAAGTGCCATCTAAACAGGACTTAGGCATTCCAGATGATAAATTTTTAGTGATTTTGCAAGGAGCAGGAATCAACATCGATCGTGGAGCTGAAGAAGCGGTGCAAGCACTTGCATTGTGTGAAGGAGCAGTTTTGATGATTGTAGGCGATGGCGATGTTGTTCCACAATTAAAACAATACGTTACAGATCATGCCTTGACAGAAAAAGTACTGTTTTTTGGAAAACGACCGTATGCTGAAATGATGTATTACACGCATTATGCCTCTGTTGGATTAACATTAGATAAAGCGACCAATGTGAATTATGCCAACTCACTTCCCAATAAAGTGTTTGATTACATGCATGCTACAACCCCAATTATTTGTACGCCGTTGGTAGAAGTGAAAGCAATTGTTGCACACTATGAAATTGGAACTGTATTAAGTGACTTAACACCTGCAAACCTTGCAGAAGCGATTCAAGTTTACCAAAACGATCAAAATCTTCTGGAGATGCAACAAGAAAATTGCAGAAAAGCGGCACAAATAGAAAATTGGGAACACGAAAAAAAAGTATTAAATCGAATTTATGCCGGAGAATAAAAACATACATATTGTAGCTTTTGATGTTCCTTTTCCAGCAGATTATGGCGGAGCAATTGATGTTTTTTACCGCATAAAAGCATTGAAATCGTTAGGATTTAATATAACACTTCACGTTTTTGAATACGGTCGTGGAAAACAGAGTGAACTTGAAAAGTATGCGAAAGTAATCTATTACAAACGTAAAAAATCGTTGCTGCAGTTATTTTCTATGCGGCCTTTCATCGTACAATCGAGAAAAAACAAACACCTGTTAGCCCAACTTTTACAAGATGATGCGCCCATTTTGTTGGAAGGTTTGCATTGTTGTTATTACTTAGAACATCCAAGCTTGGCTAGGCGTTGCACGATGGTTCGTATGCACAACATCGAGCATGAATATTATGACGGATTACAACACCAACATTCGGCATTAAAAAAAGCATTTTTTTGGTTGGAAAAAATCAAGTTGAAAAGGTACCTTTCTATTCTACAAAAAGCGCAGTATGTTTTGGCAATTAAAAGTTCGGATCAATCATTTTTCCAGGAATTTCATTCCAACGTTTTTGTTTTACCTGCATCCATTCCACCTTTCAATACTGTTCAGCAGACCACCAAACGGTTCGCTTTATTTCATGGTAATTTAAGTGTGGTTGAAAATGAAACGGCTGCAATTTGGTTAATGAATACCTTAGATTCTCTATTAGAACCAGATTTTAATTTAATCATTTCTGGAAAAAATCCGAGTAAGAAACTCCAACAAATATGCCAACAAAAAGGCGTTGAATTGCACTCGAATCCATCCGAACAAGCACTCAATGAATTGATTCAACAAGCGCATATTCATACGCTTTATTCAACCATGAATAGTGGAATTAAACTAAAATTATTGGCCTGTTTGGGAAGTTCTGGACATGTTCTCATGAACGATCAATTGCTCACAGGAACGAATTTGGATGAATTTTGCCAATTGGCCAATGATGAAAAATCGTATAAAATGCATTTCATCGGATTAAAAAACAAGGTTGTTAGTGTTGAAACATTTCATGCCCGACAAAAGGTGTTAAATGAACAATTTTCAACATTAGAAAATTGTAGGTTGATTGAGGAATTGGTGGTAAAAGATGTAAACGGAATTACTGAATTGCAATAGAAATTTTAATACTGAGAAATCAAATGATTAAAATACTTTACATTTTCACTTTAGGATTTTTGATGAGTAATTCATTGTTTGGTCAATCAGTTGAACACAAATCTCTACTCGAATTTAGTTTAGACACGTTCAATTTATTTGATCAAATCAGACAAAGAGAAATTCCAATTGCCATTTATAAGCCGACTTCAAAAATTTCTGGAAAACAAAAACTAGTTATTTTCAGTCACGGATATGGACAAAATAAAGGGGGTGATTATTTAGCATATTCCTATTTGACAGAATTTTTGGCTTCAAAAGGATTTTTTGTTGTAAGTATTCAACACGAACTTAACACTGATAGTTTATTACCATTGGCAGGAAATCCTCAAATTGTAAGACGTCCATTTTGGGAACGGGGTGCTGATAATATTTTATTCGTTATCAACGAACTTAAAAAATCAAATCCTGAATTAGACTATAAACATATTTCGATTATTGGACATTCTAATGGAGGTGATATGACGGCTCTTTTTCCTCAGAAATATCCAAATATAGTAGAGAAAATAATTACTTTGGACAATAGAAGAATGAGTTTGCCTAAAACAAAAAAAATCAAAGTATATTCATTACGGTCAAGTGATCAACCAGCCGATGACGGTGTTTTACCTTCAGAAAAAGAACTTAAAATGTATGATATTAAAATAATTAAGTTGGAAAACACAACTCATAATGAAATGGACGACAACGCAAATGTCAGTCAAAGAAAAGAAATTCAAAACTATATTTTCAATTTTTTGAATGAATAAAAAAACAGGAAATAAATTTGTTCCGTTGAATTTTCAATACTGCGGATATGCAAACTTTATTCAAGCACTATCTATCATTTCTTAGAAACCTTGTTCCAATTATCAGTTTTTCCGATAAAAAAACAGTTCAAATGTTAAACCTATCTACAAATTTATATTAACTTTGATAGTATCAAATGATAGTATAGTAAAATGAATCCTCCTTATCAAATTACACCAGAGATTTTAAAATTAATTGCTTCAGTTTCAGAAAAACTTGGACAGATAAACGCACGGTTATTGGACAAGCCTTCACCTAAACTTAGGAAGGAAAATAGAATTAAAACAATACATTCTTCCTTAAGTATTGAAGGCAATACGCTCACAGAGGAGCAAATCACTGCTTTGATCGAGAACAAGCGAATTATAGGTCCTGAAAAAGACGTGAACGAAGTGATCAATGCCATCACTGTTTATAAACAATTGGATTCATTTGAACCAACGTCTTCAAAATCATTTCTCAAGGCACACGAATACCTCATGAAAGGTTTAATTTTTGATAATGGAAAATACCGCAAAACAGGAGTCGGTATCATGGTTGGCAATCGGATAGCACATTTGGCTCCACCTGCTGAAAATGTACCGCATTTAATGAATGATTTATTCCATTATCTCAAGGTATCCAAAGAAATGGCGCTCATTAAAAGTTGCGTATTTCATTATGAAATGGAATTTATTCATCCGTTTATAGACGGCAATGGAAGAATGGGTCGCTTGTGGCAGACTTTAATTTTAATGAAAGAAAATCCTGTTTTTGAATTCATTCCATTTGAAAATATGATTCATAAAACTCAAAACGAATATTATATTGCTCTGTCACAAAGTGATAAATTAGGAAATTCAACACCTTTTATTCTTTACATGCTCCATGTGATTGACGATTCGCTATATGCTATGCTCAATGTCAAAAATCGAATTTTAAGTGCAGAAGATCGCTTGACCTATTTTTCTGAAGTAAGTGCAACTGAATTTAGCAGGAAAGATTATATGAATGTTTTTAAAGAAATCTCATCAGCAACTGCCAGTCGTGATTTGAAAAAGGGAGTTGAAATGGGTCTTTTTGATAAAAAAGGGGATAAAATAACAACTATTTATAGAATAATAAAATAGTTAATACATTTAGTCAACCACTAATCCTCCACCTCGTTGTCTCTGAAAGCAGATGGAATTAAGTCTGGAATGATTTTCAAAACCAACGGCAACAAAAATGCGCCACCTGGCAACATAAAGATCGCAAGAGACGGCATTGAACGCACAATATCTTTAAACTGGGTTTTCACCAATTCTTTTTCTTCTTTCGTCAACTCTTTTGATGTAGATTTTCGAATTAAGTAAACCAATTCTTTGCTTTGTTTGACTTCAACAGCCAATTTATCTTTGTTTCTTCCCAGAATTTTGATCCATCTTTTAGAAAACCGACTGTACATTTTTTCAAGTGTTGAGTTTTCGCTTAAAAAAGGGATTTTATCTTGATTGGAAAGGATAAATTGTTCCGTTAATGCATAGGCGTTGTTCATTTCTTCGAGGTCAAACTCAAGGAAATCGCACAATTCTTGTAAAAAAGCTATTTCTTCTGAATGCTTGTCACTGTTGGAGAAAATAACAAAGGTTGAAATGTCTAGCAAGTAGCGTTTTAGTAAGACATTCTGATGCAAATTGGATGTAAAATTTGAGAAATTAGCACCATTTTCAAAGATGGTTTGAATGTATTCGCGGTCTTTTTCGGTTAAATTAGCCGAAGCCAAGCACACATCAAAAATGGCTTTTTCTTTTTGATCAACAACCCCATCAGAATAAGAAGCCATCGTGATAGCTGTCAAGGCATTGAGTGCCATTTCATCAAACTTTGCAAAATCGTGTTCGTTGTGATCGATTAAAAATTGATGAAATAAGATGACATCAAAATAATTGAATACATTACTTAAGTAGTTGACCCAGAACCTGTTTTCAAGTAAGTTCATTTTGATTTCAACACGCTTACTTAGGATGCTTTCGATGCTTTCTTCTTTGGTATCTTTCAAAAAGAAGGTAAATAATTTTGAAATAGAGTAGGAGCTGTGTTTTCCATAAAAAGCTACCAATTGGTCAATGAAATCAGTGCTGTTAAATGGTTGGTTGGGCCTGTTGACCAAGTAAATTAACAAATGTGCTTCGAACAAAATGACAGTTAATTTTTCCTCGGAAGTCCATTTCGAATCGTCTAATTGCTTGCCAAAATGCAAACGTGTTGGGTAACCGAAAATCAAGCCTGTTCTACCAATCGCCGCATGAATGTATGTTTCAATTGTTTCATTCTCAGGAATTGCAATCGTAATATCAATTTGATCTTTCTCAATCAAATTAAAGTACTTTTTAATCCATCCTTTTGAGCCTGGTGAAACCATTTAGCTAATATTCTTTACTTACAAAGTACAAAGTTATAATTTACCAGCTACTATTACCACTTTTGTTTTTGTAAAGTTATCACCACCCGCTATTGAAAATGCTTCAAATAGAATCACATAGGTTCCGATGTGTGCTTTTGTGTTCGCATTCGTTGTTCCATCCCATGTAAAAAACCCAGCTGTTCCAAGAAGTTCGTTAGCGATTAATTGCTTGATTTCACGTCCGTCTTCATCAAAAATTCGGATGCTTGCCACTAAGCCATTTTTTTCAAATTGATAGTGAATCAGCACAACATCTTCAAAGCCATCATTGTCGGGCGAAATGCTTGAATTGGAAAGGCTAATTTCTCCATTTATTTGTGGGTGAAGTGTTTGTGAATTGAGTGCTCCAGGCGTTCCAAATCCAATCGTTTCTGCTGCTGAATGCCAATTGTCTTTTGAAGTTGCTAAACCTGTGGGTTGAATGCGCTCCAACGAGACACCATCTGTTTTGTCCAATAAGCTAAAATGCCAGTTGGATGAATAACTTACTTTTTCAAGCAGGATGCTATCATAGAATAAATAAACTGATCCGGAATCGTTGGGATAAAAAGGTGTTTCACAAGCTACGAATGTTCCAGGAACACTGGCAGGATACGTTGCTTTCACGAAAGAGGAATCCGATCCAAGCACTGCATAATGTTTTGGATACAATAAAAAATGCGCAGGAACAGCTTTGAAATTCGCTATTGAATCATCAAAATTGGCGAGTTGACAATGGATGAGGTCAACTACTTTGTTGGAATTATTGTACAATTCAATCCAATCACTGCCACCAGTTTTGGGATCTACTAACAATTCATTGATAATTAACTCACCTGATTGAGGAACTTCAGCACGCACAAAATTTCCGTTTAACACCTGTGAATTGCCCCAACAATCGGTCGCGTTTTCTAATGTAAACATGTAGTTTTTACTGCCAACTAATGTGGAATCAAAGGTTAAAATAAGTGATGAATTCGTTGGATGAACACGTTGTGATATCGTAAGCGAAGGCATAAAATAAAAGGTGTTGTTTTCTAATGATACAAGATTCATACCTTCTGAAAAAGTTATCGTAATTTGATTGGAATCACTCACAAAAACGGATTGAATGTTTGGTGCTATTTGATCTGCTGTTGTGTCATTGACAGCGTTAATTAATCCCGGAGTTCCACCACTTATTGCAACACTGGCTTTCCAATTATCACCATCAGAACAAGGGTCATTTAGCTGAATGCGCTCCAACGAATAGCCGCCGTCTTTTTTTGTTTCGTCTTTGTACCAGTCACTTGTATAGCTTAATTGATCAATGATGACTAATCCAGTATCTTTTAAAATAATGGAATCGCCTGAATTGTTTAAACTTGGAAAGCTACTCACTCCAACAACCTGATTCACACTAAACGAATCGACAGAACTATTCGCACATAAAATAACATATTCACCCGGGAAAATCCATTTATTACCGATGGTTCCATCCGAACTTCCATCGCTGATTTTAAATCCATTTAAGTTGAAATACTTGCTTGATTTATTGTAAATCTCGATGTATTCCACTTTTGGCAACCCAACCGAAGGACTTTCATCACATAAAAATTCCGTTAGCAGGAGATCACTGGGATGAACCGAATCTTGAACGAGGTATTGAACATTTAATTGTTGCGTTCCGGCTGTATTTTGCACTAAATCTTTGATGCTGTCGACGATTAAGGTGTAAGTTCCTCCATTGATTAATGTCTCAGTTGACAACTGCACAATTTTTTCAGTAATTGGATCGAGCGTCGCAGAATTAATGGTGATCGTATTTGTGCCTTGAAGCGAGTAGTTGGCGATTAATTCGGCGGAATTTTGGTTCAATTTCTCATTAAAATTCAATGCAATAAGTTGATTTGAAAGTACAGTTGCGGAAAGCAAGATCGGCGGCTCAGTATCGTAAATTATAGTTCCAACATAAAAGTCGTCAAAAAAATGTTTTTGGAAAAAAGAGGCAGTTGATTGAGTGATGACAATTCCAAAAAAATTGCTGTTCATCAAACTGTTGTCTGTAATCGTTCCAAGCGATTGAAAGTCGGTTCCAACTCCTGTTTGATCGCAGAATAGTTCCCAATCATTGCTACTTGAACACGTTATTTTTATTTTCAAACTCGATGACGAAGCATTGAGCATTCCATCTGTTCCATCGATAATTTTTGTAGCAATTCCATTGATTTTTTTGTACAAACAAACTTCATCTAACGTTCCGCCTAATCGAACAAAATACCCATTTAGCGTAGCGCTTTTCAAGTTGGATTGGTCAGCTGTTAAAAACACATCTACGAAATTTGTACTTGACGTGTTAAAGGCCAACTTAGTAAAAAATTCCCATTGTGAATTGGTCAAACTGGCGCATGGTGTAGACAAATAAAAACTCGAACTCGGAATTGTTTTATTGGAGCGAAGTTGGTTGTTTCCGGCTGAGGAAAAAATAGTAAAAACAGAATCATCTCCTGTCCATATAGGGATGGATGAAAAATCACCATCAGAGAATGAATCATTGAATTGCGCAATAGCGCCGTTAATAATAATTAACGATAGAATGGTTATAAAGTATTGCATGATATTCGTGCTTTGATGTTAAATATACTAATTTTGTTCTTGAATTCAAAAAAATAGAAAATGAGAGTTGCAGTTGTTGGTTCTACAGGTATGGTAGGTAACATTATGTTGAAAGTATTGCGTGAACAAAATTTTCCAATCACAGAATTAATTCCCGTTGCTTCAGAAAAATCGGTTGGAACTACCATTGATTTTGGAGGGTTAAACTATCAAGTGGTAGGTTTAGCAACGGCAGTTTCTATGCAACCAGACATTGCTATTTTTTCAGCTGGAGGCGATACCTCTTTAGAATGGGCGCCTAAATTTGCAGCTGTTGGAACAACTGTTATTGACAATTCTTCTGCATGGAGAATGGATCCAACTAAAAAGTTGATTGTTCCTGAAATAAATGGACATTTATTAACCAAAGAAGATAAAATCATTGCGAATCCAAATTGCAGCACCATTCAGTTGGTATTGACTTTATTTCCATTACATGCTAAATTCAAGGTGAAGCGAGTGGTTGTTTCAACGTATCAATCGATCACTGGAACAGGAGTGAAGGCTGTTCAACAACTTGAAAACGAACGCAATGGCATTGAAGCAGAAATGGCATATAAATATGCAATCGATAAAAATTGTATTCCACAATGCGATTCGTTTTTAGACAATGGCTATACGAAAGAAGAAATGAAATTAACGCAGGAAACGAAAAAAATCTTAGATCCAGCAATCAATGTTACGGCTACTGCTGTCAGGGTTCCAGTAGTTGGTGGCCATTCTGAAGCGGTGAATATTGAGTTTGAAAACGAATTTGATTTGACTGAAATTCGTCAACTTTTACACCAACAAGCGGGCATTGAATTAAAAGACGATCCAACAACTTACACGTATCCAATGCCGATCTTTGCGGAGGGAAAAGACGCTGTTTTTGTTGGACGCATTCGAAGAGATGAGTCGCAAGCCAACACGTTGAATTTATGGATTGTTGCAGATAACTTACGTAAAGGAGCCGCGACAAATGCCGTACAAATCGCACATTTATTGTTGAAAAATGGATTGGTTTAAGCAAATAACGCTCTTACCACTTCATCAATTTTACCGCAAAGGACCAATTCGATTTTAAAGTTTTGTTGATCAATGCCTTTGTTGTATTTAGAGACAATGATTTTGTCGAATCCTAATTTTTCTGCTTCATAAATGCGTTGATCGATTCGGTTGACTGGTCGTACTTCACCAGAAAGTCCAATTTCACCAGAAAGCGCAATGTTTTTACTAATCGGCAAATCAGCGTTGGATGATAATACTGCTGCGACAACGGCTAAATCGATGGCTGGATCGTCCACTTTTATTCCACCAGCGATGTTTAAAAAGACATCTTTTGCACCCAATTTAAATCCACAACGTTTTTCCATTACGGCGAGGAGCATGTTTAAGCGTTTACTGTCATAGCCTGTTGAGGAGCGTTGCGGTGTTCCGTAAGCTGCCGTACTCACTAAAGCTTGCACTTCGATCAACATCGGTCGCATTCCTTCCAAAGTGGCAGCGATAGAAATCCCGCTTAAGGTATTATCAGTATTGGTAATCAATATTTCTGAAGGATTAGCCACTTGACGCAAACCTGTTCCTAACATTTCATAAATTCCCAATTCATTCGTACTTCCAAATCTGTTTTTAATCGAACGCAATAAGCGATAAACATGGTTGCGATCACCTTCAAATTGCAAAACAGTGTCGACCATGTGCTCCAACACTTTTGGACCAGCTAATGAACCTTCTTTTGTAATGTGACCAATTAAGAAAACGGGTGTGCCCGTTTGCTTGGCATAGCGCAGTAATTGAGCAGTACATTCACGCACTTGAGATATACTTCCCGCAGCACTTTCAATGTGCGATGAAAATAAGGTTTGAATGGAGTCAATGATTAATAATTTTGGTTGCGTTTCTTCCGCTTGCTGGAAAATGTTTTGAAGATTGGTTTCCGTTAATATGTAACAGTGTAAATTAGACAAACCGATGCGTTCTGCTCGCATTTTTATTTGCAATTCACTTTCCTCACCAGAAACGTACAAGACAGACAAATCCGTTTCTTCAATAGCCATTTGCAGCAACAAAGTAGATTTCCCAATTCCTGGTTCACCACCAAATAAAATCAACGATCCAGGCACCAAACCACCTCCCAAGACACGGTTTAATTCATCGTCCTTTAACTTAATTCTAACGTGTTCTTGATTTTCAATAGTATGAATCGCTTGTGGCTTTGCATTTCTAGAATTTTTAGAAAAAGCAACTACCGTTGAACTTGTTTTTTCAACGACTTCTTCTACGAAGGTATTCCATTCGCTACAAGAAGGGCATTTCCCTAGCCATTTTGGGGCTTCATAGCCACAATTTTGACAAAAATATGCAGATTTTAACTTCGCCATACGATGCTGATTTGAGCATAAAGATACATTAGAAAATTGTTTTGTATTTCGTTGTAGTGAAATTGTCAATAAATAATTTTTAAGTGACTTATTGTAAAAATTACTATATTTAGTATCTTTCCATTTTAATTAACTAATTTTAGTTAAATTGATTTTATTAAAACGCTAAAAATGAACAAAATACACTTTTTAACTGCTTTATTTTTCTTACAATTTTTTGTGATTTCTTCGGTATTTTCACAGGTGGATGAACAATTAGAAGCCCGTATTCAAGAAGCAATCAGTCAAATGAGTTTGAAGGAAAAAGTGGGTCAAACGTGTCAAATCACTTTAGATGCACTATTGAAAACAGATGCTTCAGGAAAAGTGTTAGAACCCGCTCAATTAGATGAGGTAAAATTGCAAGAAGCCTTGGTTGATTTTCAAATCGGATCGAT
>JAGNZC010000023.1:0-9023 GCA_017984635.1 Crocinitomicaceae bacterium | reverse complement strand
GAAGTGAATGGTATTCCCGGACATATTAATTATCATTTATTAACGGAAGTTTTAAAAGGAGAATGGAATTTCCAAGGATTTGCGGTTTCAGATTGGGAAGATATTTTGATGTTGGAATCTGTTCATCGCACTGCGTCGAATCACAAAGAAGCCATCATACAAGCGCTGAATGCAGGCTTAGACATGAGCATGGTTCCTTTGTCGCCGCAATACAAAGAATATTGTCGTTTGCTGTTAGATGCAATGAATGAAAAACGCATTTCTGAAAATCGTTTGAACGATGCTGTTGCTCGAATTTTGCGAGTTAAAATGAAGTTAGGTTTGTATGAAAAACAAGTATTTGAAGCAAAAAATTTCCCACTATTTGGTAGTATTCAACATAAAAACGCTGCAAAAGAAGCCGCTTTAGAATCCATTACTTTATTAAAAAATAATTCCATTTTACCATTAAAAAAAGGTACTGCTGTTTTGGTTGCTGGTCCAACATCGGATAATTTAATTTACTTAAATGGAGCATGGACGCATACTTGGCAAGGAATGGATAGTTCATACAATACAAAAGGTTGTAAAACGATTGCCCAAGCGATACAAGCATTGAATGGTCCTACTACGAAATTCGCCAAAGGCGCACAATTATCTTTGAAAGAAGGGTGGGAGCAATGTGAATTAGTTGAATCGACAGATTATAAAAATAAATTGGCACAATGCGATGTTGTTGTTTTGTGTTTGGGTGAATTACCAGCAACAGAAAAACCTGGTGATATTCGCAGTTTGGATTTACCAGCTGCACAATTAGCATTGGCTGAAGCAGCATTTGCAGCAAAAAAACCTGTTGTTTTAGTATTATTAGAAGGTCGTCCAAGAATAATTCGTTCAATTGTTGATCAATCAGCTGCGATTGTACAAGCCTATTTACCTGGTGATTACGGTGCAGAAGCCATAGCAGATATTCTTTTTGGAGCATATAATCCGTCTGGAAAATTACCGTATTCTTATCCAAAATACAACGGAGTAATTGAACATTATGATTTGAAACGAAGCGAAGCTCGTTCTGGAAAAACCAACCAATTTGATGCGTATGATCCAGAATGGGACTTTGGTTTTGGCTTAAGTTATACGACGTTTGCGTATTCCAATTTAAAAATCTCTAAGAATGAATTGAAGCAAAACGATAGTATTCAAGTATCTGTTTCTGTCACAAATACAGGGAAAATGGATGGTAAAGAAGTGGTTCAACTTTATTTAACGGATGACATTGCTAGTAGCACAACATTTGGAAAACGATTAAAAGGTTTTGAAAAGATTGCATTGAAAGCAGGGGAGACCAAAACCGTAAATTTTGTGATTTCTGAAAAAGACCTTATGTTTGCAAACTTTACCAATAAAATGGTTACAGAAAGTGGTTCTTTCACTATCAAAATCAATGAATTAACCACCAATTTTAACTATTCAAAATAACATGTCTTTGTATAAAATTGAAATAAACGATTTCTTTACTTCTGCTTTTTCAGTCGATTGTGTGATTTTTGGATACGAAGAAGGAGAAATCAAAGCATTATTGATTCAACGTGGGATGGAGCCTTTTAAGCATTTTTGGGCTATTCCAGGAGATTTAGTGTATCCAAACGAAGATTTACCCGATGCTGCAAGTCGAATCTTGCATGAATTAACAGGTTTGTCAGATGTTGAAATGCACCAATCACATACGTTTGGAAGTCCAGAACGACATCCTCAAGGTCGCGTTATTACAATTGCTTACTTTGCCTTGATTCGAATTACAGACTTTGAAATCAAAGCTTCATCTTGGGCAGAGAAGGCTCAGTGGGTTTCGTTGAATGATATTCCTGCATTGGCTTTTGACCATTCAACTATTTTAAGCTCAACGTATGAATTATTGAAGCAAAAATTAACGTATGAGCCGATCTGTTTTGAATTGTTGCCAGAACGATTTACGTTGAATGAGTTACAACAATTGTATGAATACGCGTTCAATACAATTATGGATAAAGCAAATTTTAGAAAAAAAATAAAGCCCTTGCATTTAACGCCATTGAATGAGCGTCAAAAAAATGTAAAACATCGTCCGGCAAAATTATTCAAATTTGACCAGTCAGAATACTTAAAATCGGTTCAAGACAATAACTACCAATTTAAAATGTAGTTAGATCAAGGTGGAAGCTTGGTACAATTTCAATTCATCCCAAGTAACTTTGTTGCCCAACTTTTCTTTTAAAGGAGTAAGCGAAGATCCTTCATAACCCTCAAATAGGTTTCCTAATTCGTTGATGCGTTTGGGTGACATAACATCGCTTAATTCAATTTTTTCTGCACGGATTAAATACACAAAATGGCTATTGATAGTTTGAGCGGATAATTGTCTCAAACGTGCAATTTCTTTTGCTTCTTTCCCTTCTTCAAGAAGCTCGAGTGTTTGTTCGTAGGTAGTTTTCTTTTCCTTTTTGGTGACGCTTAATTTTTTACTTGTTTTTAAGAAAATAATATCGTCTTCTTCCGGTTCGTCTAATAGTGTTGGCGTTTGTCTGATTTCTTGTTTTACTGCAGCTATTTTACTGATTTTGTAATTGGCTATTTCTGTGTTCCACACCACTTCTTTTGTAATTTCTCTGCCAGCTTCAACTGCTTCGATGAGTAAACGTGCTTTTTTAATTTTAAGAATTGTTTCTGTCAGAAATTCATCCAATTCTTCTAATTCTTCTGCGTATTGTTTTGTTTTTTTGACACGACTTAATTCAGCAATTTTTTTCAAATTGGAAGTCAATACACCGTCCAATATTTTGAAGAAATATTGATAAGCTGCCTGCACGCGTTCGTTTAAAAATTCAACATCAAATTGCTCTTTCAAAAACAAGTTATCCAATTGGTTGCAAAATTTTCGAGCAGGTTCAATGGTTGTTTGAATCGCTTGATTTTGCATCGTTATCCAACTTTTGTTTTTACCTTTTTCACTTTTACTACCTACATTTTTATAACTTGCTTCATGAATGCCCCACTTAGAACTTAAATCATACCAATCAAATGCTTGTTTTAACGATTGTAATAAGTAGTTTTTTGTGCTACGTTCCAAGTATTTAGGTAAAAGCTCTTCAGCGGCTTTATTTTGACTAAAAGCGACAACTTGTTGGTCATTTGAAAGTCCATTCATGCGCATTGGTTTCAAAAGCACCAATCCTTCCAGCGTGCGCAAACGTGACAAAGCAACATATGCTTGTCCTGGTGCAAAAACATCTGAAACGTCTAAGACTGCTTTTTCAAAGGTCAACCCTTGGCTTTTATGAACGGTAATTGCCCACGCTAATTTCAATGGATAATGTACAAAGGTTCCAATCACTTCTTCTTTCACTTCGCCCGTTGCATCGTTTAGCGTATAGCGTATATTGGCCCATTCGAATTTCTCAACAGTAATCGTTTTGTTTTCCTCTGGAAAAAACACACTGATTTCATGATCGCTTAACGATTTGATTTTCCCCATTTTACCGTTGTAGTAATTTTTATCAAAGGAAATATCATTTTTGATAAACATGACTTGAGCACCTTCTTTTAAGACCATTTGCTCTTCAATCGGGAACAAATGTTTGGGATATTCGCCCGTGACTTCAGCATCAAAGGTTACTTTTTTTCCTTTCAATGCCTCCAATGCTTTTGCATTCATTTCATCGGCTTTCGAGTTGTGTGTTGTAAGCGTTATATAGCCTTCAACTTTTGAAGAATCAAAATCTGGTTGAACAAATTTGTTTAATATTTCAACATCATTGTCAGATATTTTATTGTCACGAAGGTGATTTAAAACTTGAATAAATGCTTGATCGTGTTGACGGTAAATGGTCGAAAGCTCGATATACAAGGGTTGAATTTCTCTTAATACTTTTGCATGAAAAAAGAAAAACCCGTCATAATACGTTCTCAACACTTGCCATTCTTCTTGTTTAACAACAGGAGGTAATTGCAATAAATCGCCGATAAAGAGCACTTGTACACCACCGAATGGCGCATTTTCTCTACGAACGTTGCGCAAGGTCCAGTCGATCGCATCCAGTAAATCAGCACGCAGCATACTCACTTCATCAATGATCAGCAATTCAATGTTGCGAATGATTTTTTGCCGTTGTTTGTTCATGGCAAAATGCCGCATTAACGTGTCTTTCGTTTCAAATTTCACGGCAGAAGAAAAATGGGGAGACACTCCGAATTCAGGAATAAATCCTGCAAAAGGCAATTGGAAAAAAGAATGAATAGTAACACCACCAGCATTTAAAGCAGCGATTCCAGTAGGGGCAACAATTACCGCATTTTTATGCGTTGCCTCAATAATTTTTTTGAGTAGGGTCGTTTTACCTGTTCCGGCTTTACCCGTTAAAAAAATTGTTTGATTTGTTTGATTGATAAAACGTTCTGTAAATTCTGCGGGCGAACTATTTTCGTTCATTAAAGTTGATTTCATTTACTTGAAGATACGAAAATAATTGAATAAATAAATAAAAACGAATTAAAAAACAACACTTAACGAAATGTTGGCGCTTAATCCACGCATTTCTTTATTATGCATAAATGGAATAAAGTAGTTTACTTTAGAATCAATCAATAAGTATTTGTTTTTATAAATTTCTAATCCAATTGAAGGGGCAATGTAAAAAATATCCTCTTTTGAAGTTCTACCAGTAGCCACCATTCCACCAACAGAGTATCCAGAATACAAGTTTAAAAATTTACGAGAACCTCGGCCTAAGTGACGCGAATAAAAATCTTGTCCAAATGAATACGCAAATAATTCAGAAAACATGGTTGAATCTTCTGCTGGGACTGAATTTGCTTTATAAACACCTAAAGAAATGTAGCTTTTTCCTTGTGTAAATAAGTATTTTAAGAAATAACCTTGGTAATTTGCAGCTGTTAGTCCTTTAGTAGGTGAATCAATCGTTAAATAAGAAAATTCTCCTCCAGGCATGTTAACGAATTTCACACGTGCATTGTCTGTAGTTGTTAATTCTTCTGATAAAAATAGTTCAACAGCATATTGATTCTTAGTGGTGCTGAACGACAATAAATCGCGTTCTTTTTGATGAATTTGATCTTCTAAATTTTGTTTTTCACGCCAAAAATTAAGGTAAGTATCTGTTTTTCCCTCATTTTTCTGTTCAATTTTACTCAATAAATCACTGTATTCTTTTTGTTTTGCATTTAAATGGGCAATGTCAATTTTAAGTTCAGAAACGCGAATGGAATTATTAATAGTGTTGAATTTTTTAGTTGTTGAATATCCACAACCTTCAATCAACGAATCGTATTTTGCATACAGATTTTCTGGTAAGTTAAAATGCAATGAAAGCGATTGTTTGTTTTCATCTTGATAACTGATGGCAATGTTGTTTTTTTGAATGAATTGCATCACTTTTTGGTTAGCACCAGAATAATCCATCGAATAAACAACATTGTTTAAGGTTGTTGTAGTGTATGTATTCATGTCTTGAGCAATGCTATAACCACACATTAAAGTAAGAAGGACGAATAAGAATTTCATGGTATATTTTTTAGATATCAAAGATACTTTTTCATTCTACTAAATCCAAACATTTTTTAAATGCTACTTTTACTTACTTTTGTTCCATGGCAGGTATTTATATCCATATTCCTTTTTGCAAACAGCAATGCACCTATTGTGATTTTCATTTCAGTACAAGTTTTGAGCATTATAGAAAAGAAATGGTGACTACAATCGGGAAAGAATTAGCCCAACGCCAAGAAGAAATAAATAAATCTACTGTTCAATCTATTTATTTTGGAGGTGGGACACCAAGTTTACTATCGGCTGATGAATTAAATTTTTTAGTGCAAGAAGTATTGGCTTACTATCAAGTTGCAGCAACTGCTGAAATCACCTTGGAAGCGAATCCAGACGACATCAACATGGAACAACTCGAAATGTGGAAAGATGTAGGAATCAATCGTCTTTCAATTGGTTTGCAATCATTTAAAACATCAGATTTAAAATGGATGAATCGTGCTCATTCAGTTGAAGAAGCTTTTCAGAGTGTTCAACTTGCCAAAAAAGCTGGTTTTAATTCAATAAGTGTGGATTTAATTTATGGCTTACCAGATTTAACGTTAGAAGAATGGGGGCAACATATTTCTTTTGTTTTAGAGATGGATATACAACACATATCCGCATATTGTTTAACAGTAGAAGAAAAAACGGTGTTAAATAAGTTAGTTAAGGATAAAAAAATCATTCCAGCAGGGGAGGATGCTCAAAGTGACCAGTTTTTACTGTTAACAGAACATTTAAAAAAAGCGGGATTTTTGCATTATGAAATATCCAATTTTGGAAAGCCAGGATTTGAAGCTGTACATAATTCAAATTATTGGAAAGGTGTTTCTTATATTGGAGCAGGACCTTCAGCTCATTCATTCAATGGGCATTCACGTCGCTGGAATATTTCAAATAATTCAAAGTACTTGAAACAATTTGCATCCAATGCTTATTTTGAAGAAGAAACGCTGACTAAAAATGACCAATGGAACGAAATCATCCTGACTGGATTGCGCACTTCATCGGGTGTTTCCATTGATCAACTTTCTGCGATTTCTTCATTAGATGAAGCGTTTCATCAAACACTCTACACTTTTGAAACCGAAGGGTTGGTTGAATGTTCAAATCATCAATTAGTATTAACTGAAAAAGGACGTTTACAAGCTGATTTTATAGCGAGTGAATTTTTTAAAGTATAAAAAAAGGGAACCTTTCGATTCCCTTTTAAAATTTTGATTACTATTAGTAACCTGGATTTTGAACTAAATTTGTATTCAATACCAAATCAGCATTTGGTATTGGGTATATTTCTAAGAATGGTGCAATTGCTGTTCCAGCTGCATCATCTCCGCCTTTAAATGCCCATAAATAAGATGAACCAGCAAATAAATCAAAACGAATCAAATCTGTTCTTCTTGTACATTCCCAGTGCAATTCACGCGCTCTTTCGTCGATAATGTATTGTAAATCATAATCAGCCAAGGTTGAAGTGTTTGAACCATAAGCTCTGTCTTTAAGTAGTTGTAAGTAACCTAAACCAGTTCCTTTACTTCCATATCCTCTTTCTGCACATTCTGCATACATCAAGTAAACATCTGCCAAACGGAACATAGGGAAATCAGTATCACTTTGACCTGTTGTTCCATTGTTTGAACCCACTTGACCAGTTGAAGAAACATTCTGGTATTTCGGCAATGCGAAGCCTTCAGTAAAAGTTGATAAAGTTGTCATTTCTTTAGTTTGACCATCTGTATAGAATTGGTAACGACCATCTAATGTAGAATCAGCATATTTATTGACAAATTCAGGTGTAGCTCTTAATCCAGCCCAACCACCACTAACGCCATAATCAGCAGGAACCATAGATCCACCAATTGAAGCACACGTTAAGAATGTTGTACCACCATAGCTTTGTGTGTATAATGCATCAAATACTACAGGGAAGATAATTTCTGGAGATGTGTTGTTATCAGTTCTGAACAAATCTGTGTAATTATTATCTAACGAGAATCCTCCTTCTGTAATTACTTTCGAACAATACGTTGCACAATCTTGGTAACGTTGTGTTCCAGTGTAAACTTCAGCATTCAAATAGATACGCGCTAATAAGAATTGTGCAGCAGCAGAACTTGCTCTTCCGTAAGGTACAGTTGAAGCTGGTAATAATTCTGTTTCAATTTCTTTTAATTCACTTTCAACATAAGAGAACAAGCTAGTTCGTGTGATACGTTCAGGCATAAATGCACCTACTTTATCATTTTCATCTACAAAAGGAACATTTCCGAATAAATCCATAGCATGTGAATAGCTTAATGCACGTAAAAAACGCGCTTCTGCTCTGAATGCACGAATCATCGTTTTTTCAGCATCTGTAAAACCTCTTTCGTCCATTTTTGCGTCCGTTGTTTCTCTTACGAACTCATTGCACAAGGCAATTTGGAAAAAGATACGGTTGTACATCATTTTTACGAATGTGTTTTCAGCAGACCAAGTAGATTTACATAAATCAGGAATACCAACATCATTCCAACCACAAACTGCTTCATCAGTTGGTAAAACTTGCAAATTATACAAAGCTCTAACATATTCTGAGAAACCTTCATCCGTGCTTGCAATATCAGGACTTCCAGCAGGACCTTGATTACCTGTAGTAGCTAATCCAGCATATAATTTAGCCAAAACATGGATGTAATTTTTAGAATCTTTATAGACTGCTTCAGAATTAAAACCATATTTAGGTTTTAAATTCAATTGTTTTGTACATGAATTTAAACTCGCTAAAGCGGTAAATCCAGCAACAAACAAAACTAATTTTAGTGTATTTTTCATTTTCAATTAATTAAAAGTCAAATGTTAAATTCAATGAATAAACGCGAGGTCTTGGATAAATGTTATTATCAATACCATTTGAAACTTCAGGATCTTGTCCACTGTATTTTGTTAGTACAAAAACGTTGTTTACAGTGAAGGCTGCATTTAAGCCAACTCTGTTTTTCGTGAATTTTAATTTCCCAAATTTGTAACCAATGTTGATGTTATCCATTCTTAAGAAATCTGCCTTCTCTAAGTAATGGTCACTTAACAATTGGCGTTCGTTACTTTTCAAAACTTGATCTTCATAGTAAGAAGAAGATAAGTTGTTCAATGAACCTGTTGTTCCATTAATCGCTTGGAATGTTCCATTTGCTGAATGAATGTTGTTGTAGATATATCCACCAAATTCACCTCTCATAGAGAACCCACCAAACCAATTTTTATACGTAACATTCATAGATAAACCAACAAATACATTTGGCGCAGCTTTTTCTGTGATATAGCGGTCATCGATATTGATTACTCCATCTTTATTTCTATCTACGTATGTGTCAATTGCACGCCATTTATCAGCAGTAGTGATTTGACCATCGTTATTGATATCAATTGTTGCCTGTTGCCCTTCTTGAATGATTGTTCCATCAGCAGTGTATTTTTTTTCGTA
>JAGNZC010000084.1 GCA_017984635.1 Crocinitomicaceae bacterium | reverse complement strand
GTCACACACAATTCCAATACTGGATGTGGGTAGTTATTGCTTTTTAAAAATCGGCTAACCAATACAATATTAGACTGAATAGCTTTTGGATTTTTAAAAACTAGGGTATTGATTTTTTGCAAAATATACTTCTTCCTCTTTACACCTTCGACTAACTCTACGCTGAAGGTTGAATTAATTAAGCCGTCTGTAATAGGAGAAATAACAACTACTTCTGCACGAGGCAAAAAATGACAAATGATTTTATTTAGTGTTGGATTTATTTCCACAATTCACGGGGATATAATTCATTACTAACAGATTCTGAAATAAAATCAACTAATTGTTGTTTATCTTCGGGATACGTAATTCCGTACCATTTATCTGAAGTTGCAAGTACTTTTACCCGAAGATTTTGGGTGTCTATAAATTTTTGAATTTCTGTTGGGATATAAATTTCTGAAGTTGACGAAGGATTCGAACCTAAAAATTGGTAAAACGAATTTTCTAATGCTTCAAAAATAGTTGGGTGGAATCCCCAAAAATTCATTGAAACTAGGGTGTTAGATGGAATTACTTGTCTAGTTTCATTTTCAAAAAAAACAATTTCGGCAGCTTCTCGAAGTATTTTAGTTTGCTCTACTACTTCTTGTAAATAACCGGATTCGTTCAATGAACAAATTCCTCTCGACACTGAACCATTTTCGCTCAAAGTAACTGCTATAGGATAAGCAACCATAGCAAATTGATTGGGTTGAATTTGGCCATCATCTATCCATTTTGCCATTTCAACAAAAGCCTGTTTTCCATAATAGTCATCAGCATTTAGTACCACAAAGGGCTCTTTTATAGGTGCTTTGGCACACAAAATAGCATGTGCGGTACCCCAAGGTTTTTGTCTCTCTTGAAGCAACTTGGAAAACTCCTTTGGAACAAATTTTTCAATAGTTTGGAGTACAAGGTGAAGTTCAAATTTTCGATGCGTCGCAATTTTTTCTAGTCTTGTAAGATACGATGTTGGTAAATGTGAATTAATCACAACCACTATTTTTGTGAAACCCGCTTCAAGAGCATCAAATATTGAAAACTCCATAATGGTTTCCCCATTGGAAGTGATACCATCCACTTGTTTCAATCCCTTGTAACGGCTACCTAAGCCACCTGCCATAATGAGCAGCGTTTTTGACGAACTAAAATTCTCCATCAAATCCAAATACTGGTTTACGGGATTCCCATGCTCCTTTGGTAAAATCAGGAATATCTACTACTTGTCCATTCTTTTTAATTGATTTTTCGCTTAAAGGGGTAATGGAATACCAAGTAGCCAAATCATAGACATCTAAAGGGAACTCAATATTGCGTTTAATACATTCAATAAACGTATTATCAACAAAGAAATCCATTCCGCCATGACCTGAATTTTCAGCATCTTTAGCATAACGTTTCCAAAGCGGATGGTCATATTCTTGCAACCATTTTTCGGTATTATCCCAACGATGAGAATGTTTCATCAATTTTTCAAAATAGATAAACCCTTGATTATTGTCTCCCCAACCAAAATCTTGCCATATTCCATCGGTACCTTGTACTCTAAATCCTAAATTATAAGGACGTTGTAACGAAGTATCATGGGTCAGTAAAATAGTTTCACCATTTGCACATTGAATTTGAGTAGTTACAATATCGCCTTGTTGAAATTTCACTTTAGCATTTGGGTGATCCTTTCCTCCTTTTGGGTGTTCTTCAATATATTTTGTTAATCCTCTTGATTTAGAAGAAAATGAAGATAATCGTAATAACCTATTCCCTCTATTGATATCAAACATAACGGCTACCGGACCTAATCCGTGAGTAGGATACAATTCACCATTTCGATTTACATAATGATTCGTTCGCCATTTGGCCTCACTAAATCCTTTGTCTCCAAATTCAACTCCAGAATTATAGGCAGTTTGTCCGTCGTTAAACAAAACACCTCTTAAATCATGTTCATAACCTCCTTGCCCGTGAATTAATTCGCCAAACATTCCTTTTCGAACCATATTCAAAACTGCCATAACATCGCGTCTATAACAAACGTTTTCCAACATCATGATAGGAACTTTAGTAGCTTCATAGGCTTTTACATACTCCCAACAATCCTCTAAAGTCATAGCACCACATACTTCCATACCTACTATTTTCTTAGCATACATGGCTTCTACACCTTGAATTTTATGCCATTCCCAAGGAGAGGAAATAATTACCGCGTCAATTGTTGGATCTTTCAATAGATTCCTATAATCATAATCTCCGTTGCCAAATTCCTTCGCGGGTTGTTGTTTGTATTTCGTCATTAATTTTTGCCCCATAGCCATCATTCGTGGATCAGGATCGGCAAAAGCAACTACTTCAACATCATCTCTTTTTAGCATTTCTTCTAGATGCGCCTGTCCTCTATACCCCATTGCTATAAATCCTAAACGAACTTTTTTATCGTTTTTGAAATTTGAATTATAGGAGAATAATGAATTGGGCAAAATAAGGGCTCCAAAACCAGCAACTGTTGCTGTTGAAAGGAAATTTCTTCGGGTAAAATTCGGATTCATAAAATAGGTATTTTTAGCTAATTTAATAAAATTCTGTTTTGAAAGTTGATTATTTGCTTAAAAGCAACAGCATCCACCAAAAGATTGGCAGACTCTCTACCCAAAATGAAGTGTAATACCAACTCCTTTCTTGGGAAGAAAAATAAATGGCTACTCCTGAAGATAAAGCATAGATAAGGCATGGATAGTGTATGGATAATGCATGAAAAGAGGCAATACAAAACAAACCTACTAACACATAACCTATTTGTTTTGTCCTCGCTATTCCAAACAAATGAGGCAAGGTTTTCAATGAAACAGAATCGGTGGTGCTATCCAAAATTTCGAAAGGAATCATCACACTAGACAACAATAAAAACCGTTGAATAAATAACAAAACTATTTCTTCGTGCCTGTTTAGCGGAATAAACAGCGTGATATAACTTACCACAAAACTGACATAAAATGGTTTTATCCAGCCTGTTTTACGAATGAAAGGATACAAAACCACCAATGCAAAAGCAATTATTAAATCCAATTGTAGTGAACTGTCTAGTTG
>JAGNZC010000083.1 GCA_017984635.1 Crocinitomicaceae bacterium | reverse complement strand
AATAATGTATTATGACAAAAAGAAACAAAATCATTTATTGGGTAGTTACTATATTTCTTTCAATCGGAATGTTGGCAGGTGGCACACAGCAAATGCTTCAAATAGGCGGGTATAACGAAATAGTTACCAGTCTTGGATATCCATTGTATCTTTTAAGTATCCTTGGAGTATGGAAAATTTTGGGCGTTATTGCTATACTAATTCCGAAATTTCCAATATTAAAAGAATGGGCATATGCAGGGTTTTTCTTTTCAATGTCGGGTGCCTTCATTTCTCATTTAACTAAAGGACAACCGTTCACAGATGCTATACCGTCATTGATATTATTGACTGTAACTGTTCTTTCATGGTATTTCAGACCTGCTGACAGAAAAATCAGTTTCACAAAAAATTAAATTGACCTTATGAACGAACAAGCAGAACGTTTTTTTGAGAAAGCAAAAAAATGGAAAGAAGAATTTGATTTATTGCGTGAAATTGTCTGTGAAAACAAATCGCTTAATGAAGATTATAAATGGATGCACCCTTGTTATACTTTTCAAGGCAAAAACATTGTGCTTATTCACGGATTTAAGGAATATTGTGCTTTGTTGTTTCATAAAGGAGCATTGATAAGGGACACAAAAAGCATTTTGATACAACAAACGGAAAATGTGCAGTCGGCAAGACAAATCAGATTTACCTCCACAGAGCAAATCAAAACGCAGAAATCTGTGATTCTGAACTATATCAAGCAAGCGATTGAAATTGAAAAATCCGGAAAAAAAATTGAATTGAAAAAAGTGGTTGACTATCCTGTTCCTCAAGAATTTCAACAGGTTTTAGACGAAGACAAAACATTCAATCAAGCATTTTATTCCTTAACTCCCGGACGACAAAAAGGATATTTATTCTACTTCAATCAAGCCAAACAACCCAAGACACGTCAAGCGAGAATTGAAAAATATTATCAGCAAATACTTGACGGAAAAGGTATTGACGATTGAGAAAAAAAGCCCAGCCCAGAACAAATAAGTTTTAGTGGTGCGCTGCACAAACCATGAATCCGCTTCAGGCGGAGAACTGTACCTTCGGTAGTCCGCCTGTGTAGTCGGATAAACTCTGCCAGATTTTCACCCTGTTGGATTGATTAATCATGCAGGGTGCAAATCCCACTAAAGGCCAGGCAAAATTGTGTATTATATGAGGGTATCGAAAGGTGTCTTGACTATTCCCGTTCCGATGCAGATAGATTACAAAGGCATTAGTAGTATAATTTAAATTGTGCCGTCGCCGGAAAACTTTCGAAAATCATCCTGAAACATACCGACGAGAATTATTTATTCAAAGACGATGATACTCATGTCTTCATCGAGACAAATAATTCTGTCGCCATTATACTCAAAATGAATACATTGGAAAATAAACTTTTCGCAAACCAATTTATTTTGAGTTTAAAAAATCCTGATTATATTTGACATTAAATTAAACCAAAAGATAGCATTGAGAGCCCATTTTATTGAAAGCGTTATCCTTATAATCAGCAGCGGCCTACCGCCAAAGGACGGACGGGCTTTCAACTTGTAAAGTTGATGAAGCCTTTGGAAATATTGCCATTTCTGTCTTTTGTGGGATGGCATTCACCAACTTTCCTTTGTGTTATGTTCAACCTAAAAGACCCGAAAAATCAAACATACAAATGATTAAACTTTACCTCCTGATTTTTACAACATTTATTTTGAATTCTTGTAATTCACAGACAAGTGGCACTCAAAAAGATGTTCAAAATGGAATAATTTATTTTTCCTATGACAATGGAGCAAATTGGATAAATTCAAGTAATGAATTGCCAGAAAAAATCAAAATTGGTTTGGGCGGAATTGCTACTTCTAATCAAATCCTTGGAGTGGCGACAAAAGACGATGGAGTTTACATTTACAATATCAAGTCCAAGATTTGGGAAAGCGTTCCGACCGACAAACAAATCATAGAAGGGAATATCGGTTCTATGGCAATCATTGATAGTGCCATTTTTGTTGGAACTCAATTTAAAGGTGTTTTTTATACAAAAAACAATGGAAAAAATTGGGAAAACCTAAATAATGGACTAACAAACTTGACAATCAGGCGTTTTTGTGAGTTCAACAATGTTCTATATGTATGTACAAATGACGGGTTTTATTCATACAACAAAACTTCAGACAGTTGGAACTTAGAATTCGGACAAAATTCATTGCAAACCAATGGAGCAACTATTTTTAACAGAAGTTTTTATTTGGCAACCAACAAGGGCATTTTTACTCAACAAGCGGACAAATCCTGGATAAATTCATCACCACAATTTAGTATGCACAATATTAGTTCAGACAAAAATCAGATTTACGCAATGACTTATAATGAATTATTATTGTCTTCAACAGACGGTAAAAATTGGCAATCTCTTCAAAGTGGTTTACCGAAGGAACTTTATACTTTCAATGTACTAAATCACAATAATTTAATCCTGGCGGGACAATGGGATGGAATTTATAAAAAAACAAATAATAATACAATGTGGGAGTTATCAAGCAATGGCTTGCCGACAAAATTTGCCGTTACGAATTTGAAGACGTTTAATGACATTTTAGTTATTAGTATTTCCGAGAGAAAATTGAAAGAAGCAATGACGACAGATAAATAGGCAGTCCACAATCGAGTAGACGGCCCAATTCGTAATCCATCATTCGTCATTCGAAATTTGTAGGAATGATTATATTTGCTAAAATTTAAAAAGGATATACATATGCAACGCAGAAATTTTATAAAAAATACAGCAACCATTGCCGCAGTGGGTTTGTCATCGGAAGTGTTTAGTATAAGAAGTGCAGGATTTTTTAATGATAAAGTGAGGATTGGATTTATAGGCGTCGGTGCCCGAGGCTTGGGTACACTGGAGCTGGCGCTTCTTAGGAAAGATATTACAGTGACCGCTATATGTGATATAGACCCGATTACTACAGCAAAAGCAGTGAAAGCAGTTTCTGATGCAGGACAAAAACCTCCTAAACTTTTCACAGATGGTCCGCATGCATACAAAAAGCTTCTTGAACAAAAGGATGTAGATGCCGTATTTATTTGCACACCATGGGAATGGC
>JAGNZC010000051.1:8049-10885 GCA_017984635.1 Crocinitomicaceae bacterium | reverse complement strand
TCTGTTGTGGGAGTAATCAATCCAGAAGCTCCTTACAAAGTAGTTATTGAAGCACACGCAGATGAAATTTCATGGTTTGTACATTACATTACCAAAGACGGTTTTATTTATTTGCGCAGAAATGGTGGTTCTGACCACATGATTGCACCTTCTAAACGCGTCAATATTCATACAGATAAAGGAATTGTAAAAGCCATTTTTGGTTGGCCAGCTATTCATATGCGTGCTCAAAAAGAAGAAACACCAAGCATGAAAAACATCTTTTTAGATTGTGGATGTGATTCTAAAGAAGCCGTTGAAAAATTAGGGGTTCACGTTGGTTGTGTGGTTACGTTTGAAGACGAATTTATGATTTTAAATAAAAATAAATACGTCGGAAGAGCACTCGATAATAGAGTAGGTGGATTTATGATTGCAGAAGTTGCACGTTTGTTAAAAGAAGAAAAAACAAGTTTGCCTTTTGGGTTATACATTGTGAATTCTGTGCAAGAAGAAGTTGGGTTACGTGGAGCAGAAATGATAGCCAAAAGAATCAAACCGGATGTGGCAATTATAACGGATGTTTGCCACGATACGCATACACCAATGGTAGATAAAATTGAAAATGGCGATTTGAAATCAGGCGATGGACCTGTTTTAACTTATGGCCCAGCTGTGCAAAATAATTTATTAAAGCAATTAATTGCAACCGCACAAGAAAATAAAATTCCATTTCAACGAGCAGCAGTTTCTCGTGCAACAGGAACAGATACAGATGCCTTTGCTTATTCAAATGAAGGCGTTGCCAGTGCATTAATTTCATTGCCTTTACGTTACATGCATACAACAGTTGAAACGGTTCAAAAGGAAGATGTTGAAAATACGATTCGATTAATTTTAGCAGCTGTTAAAAGTATTGAAGCTGGTCAAGATTTTCGTTATTTTAAATAAATTTTATTTATATTTAAACCATTGAAAACTAAAAAACTAATATTTATCGTATGAATAAAAAACTACTATTTGGTTTAGGATTAATAGCTTCCTCAACTTTATTTGCTCAAACATTTACGGATAACTTCGATTCGTATACTGCAGGTCAAAAACTATGTCCTCAAAGTGCAGGTGCATGGACTACTTGGAGTAATGCTCCAGGAGGAAACGAAGACGTATTGGTTTCAAATGCAGCATCTTCATCACCTTCGAATTCATTGTATTTTGCCTCAACAGCTCAAAGTGGAGGTCCCACAGATTTAGTACGTCATTTTGGGGTGTTGAATACAGGTCAATTTTCTATGGATTTTAACATGAAAATTGATGCAGGAAAAGCAGCTTATTTCAATTTGCAGAAAACTGCAACGATAGGACAAACCTACGCTTTAGATGCCTTTTTTAGTGATGCAGGTAATTTAACTTTTAATCAAGTAGCTGGATTTAGTGCTGCTTTTCCACAAGGTACTTGGTTTAATTTTAAGATGAACATCAACTTTAACATTAACAAATGGGAAATTTTCATCAATAACGTTTCTGTTGGATATTTTGCTAATACAGTTAATCAAATAGAAAGTATTGATATTTACCCTGTTGATGCAACATCGCCATACAATGCAGCTTTTTATTTAGATGATTTCCACACGGTTACAACTCCTTATACTTTACCAGTAAAAAATGCTGGCGTAACGTTTGCAGGTTTTAATGGTGGAAATATTGCGACAAATACTGTTGTACCAAACTTTAAAGTTCGCAATTTAGGAACGAGCGCAATTACAAGTTTTGATATTACATTGAATTACAATGGGAATAATATCAACCAATCGTATTCAGGTTTGAATATGGCTTCATTAGCGGAGCAATCGTTTACATTGACTTCTCTTTTGAATTTAGTAGCAGGTTCGAATGTTCTGTCTTATACAGTAAGTAATGTTAATGGTCAAGGTGCTGATAATGATGCAACGGATAATGTTGCTTCAATAACTGTAGATCCAATTGTTCCAGCAACAGGAAAAATGGTTGTTGGTGAAGAAGCAACAGGTACATGGTGTCAATGGTGTCCAAGAGGAACTGTTTTTATGGATAAATTTGAAAATGAATTTGCAGATTTTTGGGCAGGTATAGCTGTTCACAATGGCGATCCAATGACGGTAGCAACTTATGACACAGGAATTGGGACATTAATTGGTGGTTACCCTAGTTCATTGGTAGATAGAGGTGCTGATGTTGATCCTTCTGGAATGGCTACTGATTTTTATACTCGTTTACAAGTAGCGCCAACTGCATTGATTGAAAATGGAGCAACTTGGGATCCAGCAACTCGTATGTTGTATGTTTCTATCACTTCCAATTTTCAAGCGGCTGCAAACAATAATTACAAGATAGCTTGTGTCTTAACAGAGGATGATGTAACAGGTACTGGTTCAGGATGGAGTCAATCTAATGCATATGCTGGAGGAAACAATGGAGTTATGGGAGGTTTTGAAGCATTGCCTAATCCAGTTCCAGCAGCACAAATGGTTTATAATCATGTAGCAAGAGCTATCCAACCATCTTTTGAAGGTTTTGCAAATAGCTTCCCATCAACTGTAAATGCTGGAGATGCACATGTTGTGAATTTCTTATTTATTTTACCTGCAGGATGGGATGAAAGTAAAATTCACATCATTGGTATGTTAATTGATCCAACAGGGAAAATCGACAATGCAGGGAAAGCTACAATTGCTCAAGCTGTTTCGAATGGTTATGATTTTGGTGTTGCTGCAGGTGTTGCAGAATTAACAGCGCAATTAGATGATGTTGTTAAAATCTATCCAAACCCAACAAATAGTAACGCTACATTAGAAGTGAATTTGAAAGAACAAGCAAG
>JAGNZC010000051.1:0-7949 GCA_017984635.1 Crocinitomicaceae bacterium | reverse complement strand
GGTGGTGAGCGAATCGAATTCGAATACTTTGGTAAAATGATACGTTTTGCTCGAAAATTAAATGAAAAAGACGCGAAATTGTTGTTTTCGTTGGTGACCAAAAAAATAGAAGAACGTTTGAAAAAGTAACTTTTTTCTAAAGTATCTTTTCCATTAAGTAATGCTGAACTTGCCCAAACAATAAATGACTTGGTTCCAAAAGAGAATAGGCTAAACTTTTGTAAAATTCAACTGCGTTTTCACGTGCATGTAAAATGATTTTAGTGGCATTTAGTTGATGTGCGCTGTCCTCAACAGCCTTCATGATTGATTGGCCATAACCTTTTCCTTGGAAGGGTAAATCAATAGCTACAAAACGAACTTGATAAATAGTTTCATCCATTTTATCCAACCGAGCAATACCAATTAATTGGATGTCTTCGAATAGGGCAAAATGAATTCCAGATACATCGCCTTCATTTTTCTCAGAACCCCGTAATTGATTTAATGGTTCACGAAGAATTCGATAACGCAAATCGTAATAATTTGCCCATTCTAATTCCGTTTCAGGAGTTCTTATACTTATTTCCATTGGAATCCAATTGAAGTAATACGCTGTGTTTCTTTTCCGTTAATGGTTTCTTTTCGAATTAAACTTTGCGCAGCTTGCTCTTGAAAAACTGCTTTTAAATTTTTTATCTCTCCAGCTGGCACAAAGCGTTTATGCATTTCATTTAATAGTGTTTTTGTTTCAATAAATTTTATCTTGTCTTGTAACAAGTTAAATAATAGTAATCTATTTTTTACACGAACATTATTTTCGATGAATCGTTCATCATCGATCAATTCTTCACATTTCAAAAAAGTACATAATTTTTCAAAATGTTGATTGCTTCCAATGGCAAAAGTGATTTGATCGTTGTTTTTGGTCGTGAAAATTTCTCCGTACGGTGCAATATTTGGATGTAAACTGCCTATTCGTTTCGGAATATGTTGTTCCATTAAATAATTTGAAGCTTGATTGGCTAAACTACAAATTGCTGCGTCGTATAGTGAGACAGTAATTGTAGTGCCTTTTTTTAATGTTTGTCTTTGCAATAAAGCAATTAATAAGCCTTCTTTTAAATGGTGAGCTGCCAAAACGTCAATCAATGCAACAGGCATTTTTACAGGGCCACTTTCTTGTGTTCCATTCATTGACATGAATCCTGTTTCAGCTTGTAAAATTAAATCATATGCAACACGATCGCTTTCATTTCCGAAACCAGTAATTTTACCAATTATTAATGATGGATTAATCGATCGAAGTTGTTCGTCCGTAACGTTTAATTTTTCATCATCACCCTTTTTGAAATTTGAAAGTAAAATGTCTGTATTTTGAACATGATCTATAAATGTAGCGTAATCCTTTTCATTTCTTAAATCAAGAGATAGGTAATCTTTTTTATAATTTACTGCTGAAAAATAGGCAGAAACCGATTCCGAAGCGACCTCTGAAGCCAATTTCCAGCTTCGAGTAACATCTGCATTTTTAGGATGTTCTATTTTTAGAACGTGAGCACCCAATTCTGCAAAAAATGTTCCGACCGAAGGACCGGCAAGAACGGTAGATAAATCAATGATTTTGAGATGAGAAAAAGGTAATGACATGTAAATAAATTAATGGATTAAAACTGAAGTCATGGTTAATGAGCCAGCCATTGGTTTGTCATTAAAAAATGAAATTTTATCTTGTTTCGTTTGAAGCGCAAGACAATAGATTAAGGGTAGATAATGATCAGGTGTTGGAATAGCTAACGATGCAGCTTTATTTAAGTGAGTGTAATCTATTAATGCTGCATGATCACCGTTCATTATTTTTGATTTAAAAATTGAATTCATTTCAAGTGCCCAGTCGAAACCAAATGGTTCATTTATTTTATCCCATGCTACCATTCTTAAATTATGTACCATGTTTCCACTTCCAATAATTAAAACGCCTTTTTTTCGTAACGATTGTAATTGTTTTGCCAATTCATAATGATAGTTGGCGGGTTGTGTATAGTCAATACTTAACTGAATAACGGGAATATCTGCAGCAGGATACATGTGACGTAAAACAGTCCAAGTTCCATGGTCTAAACCCCACTCATGATCTAAATGTACTTCAGTAGAATGAATTAAATGTGCCGTTTCTTGAGCTAATTCAGGGTCTCCTTTTGCTGGGTATTGCACTTGAAATAAAGCATCTGGAAATCCGCCAAAATCATGGATAGTTTCCGGAAAGGAATTGGCAGTAACAGCAGTGCCTTTCGTTAGCCAATGAGCAGAAACGCAAATAATGGCTTTAGGTTTTTCAAATTTTGTGGCGAGTTTTTCCCAATAGGATGAAAATTCGTTTTGTTCAATTCCGTTCATTGGTGAGCCATGACCAATAAATGCAACAGGCATTAGAGAATCATTTTCAGGCAAAGTATTTGATAGACTCGTAATAGTGTTAAATGATGTCATTGCGAATGCGCCTCCGATTAATTTAATGAAATCAATTCGTTTCATTTCATTTCATTTTTGATTTATTCTCCAATAAATATAGTTACCTATAGATTTTTCTTGTGAAGCATTTAATTTTGCTTTTTTAGCCATTCTTGGCAAAATTTTATCCCATTTTTCTTTAGAATAGTTCATTTCCTTTTTCAATTTATGGCAGCTTCCACAGTTTGCTTTGTATAGTTCAAATCCATTCGCTAATTCTGTTGTGGGAAAAGTGATTGATGTACTTTCGGTTGTTATGATTTCACCATTTTTTGGTGAACATGCTATGATTGTTGCACCAATAAAAATTAAAATAAGTGTTTTTTTCATATTAATTTGTTGGATGATTTTATGCCGTTTCTTACAAAATTTAGTTGCTTTGTTGTTGTTAAATTCAACTGAATGATCAAAGCGCTTTAATAAATGGTTATTTATTTTACAATTACTGTTGAATCATTCATTTCTGATTAATTCTCCAATAAACGTAGTTACTAATTGATTTTTCTTGTGAAGCATCTAATCGAGCTTCTTTAGCCATTTTAGGTAAAATAACTTGCCATTGTTCTTTCGAATAAGCTAATTCATTTTTTAATTCATGGCATCCACCACAATTCGATTGATACAATTCAAAACCATTTGCTAAATCTGCAGATGGTGTCATGATTGTTGTTCTTTCAAGCTTAACAATCTCACCTGTTTTTGGTGAACATGCTAGTAAAGTTGAACCTATAGATAGAAGTAAGACTAATTTTTTCATATTATTTAGTTGGTTGAATTTTAACTTTTGTAGAACCGTTTCTTACAAAATTTAATTGTTTTGCGGCTGTTAACGTGAGATCAATCGTGTGACCAGAACGTTTCGATAAACGATCATTTATCTTTACAATGACGATTGAATCGTTATTTAAATTAGTCACCTTTACGAATGTTCCTAATGGTAATGTTTTATGCGCTGCAGTTAATTTTTTCTGCGTAAAGACTTCGCCAGATGCTGTTTTTCTACCTTCCATGATGGAAGAGTAGTAACTTGCTAATCCTATTTCTTCTTTAAATTGAATAAAAGAAAGTAACACATAACAACTTATACAACAAATGATTATTTTTTTCAAACTACATTAATTTGATACTAAGTTAAAAATACCAATCCACCTTACCAAATTAATTGGCAACATTAACAGTTCTTTCACTTTTAAAATCAAAAAATAAATGGCATTTTTACACTAAAATTTGGCAAATGAATCAAGCACAATACATAATAAATTTAACATCTATACCTTCAAAATCTATTGAAAACACCTTGCAATTATTACAAGAAGGTGCTACCGTTCCATTTATTTCAAGATACAGAAAAGAAGCAACCAAAGGCTTGGATGAGGTTCAGATAACAGCCATAAGAGATGCTGCCAAAAAATACGATGAATTGATTGCACGTCAACAAACAATCATTCATGCCATTGAAGAACAAGGTAAATTGACTCCAGAATTAAAAAGTGCACTTGAAAGTTGTTTCGATTCCGCTTTGTTAGAGGATTTGTATTTACCCTACAAACAAAAAAGACAAACAAAAGGAGATAAGGCGAAGAAATTGGGTTTAGAACCTTTGGCCAAAATGATCATGTCACAACGTGGTGGCGATCCATTACAAATGGCAGAACGTTTTGTGAAAGGTGAAGTATTTGATGAAGATATGGCAATTTCAGGAGCGCAAGACATTATTGCTGAATGGATCAATGAAAATGCAACCAGTAGAGCACGTTTACGCCAATTGTTTCAACGAAAAGCGTTATTGCAATCAAAATTAGTGAAAGGAAAAGAAGAATTAGCTGAAAAATACCGCGATTATTTTGATTTTTCGGAACCTTTGTATAAATGCGCTTCGCATCGTTTTTTAGCACTTTATCGTGCAGAACGAGAAGGATTATTATCCCTAAAAGCGCAACCGGTTCAAGAAGAAGCCTTAGAATTTTTAGAACGATTTTATGTAAAAGGAAACGATGCATGCAGCGAATTAGTCAAAACTGCGACAAAAGATGCATACAAGCGTTTGTTATCTCCATCATTGGAAAATGAAGTAATACAAGAAGCCAAAGAAAAAGCAGATTTAGCTGCTATTCACGTTTTTTCTACCAATTTACGACAATTGTTGCTAGCTCCTCCTTTAGGTTCTAAGCGAATATTAGCAATTGATCCAGGATTTAGGACGGGTTGTAAAGTTGTTTGTATCAGTGAAGCTGGAGAATTACTAACCAATGCCACAATTTTTCCGCATCCACCTCAAAATGAAACAAAAGCAGCACAGGCTAAATTGGCGCAATTGGTGCAAGCGTATAAAATTGATACAATCGCAATTGGGGATGGAACCGCTGGAAGAGAAACAGAATATGTAGTGAAAAAAACTCAGTTTGATCGCGATTTAACCGTTTTTTCAGTGCGAGAAGATGGTGCGTCTATTTATTCAGCAAGTGCAATAGCACGAAAAGAATTCCCAGATTATGATGTAACGGTGAGAGGTGCTGTTTCAATTGGTCGACGTTTGATGGATCCATTGGCAGAGCTAGTGAAAATTGACCCGAAATCAGTAGGAGTAGGGCAGTATCAACACGAAGTGAATCAAACGCTATTGAAAAATGCCTTAGATGATGTGGTTGTTTCAAGCGTAAATGCTGTTGGAGTGGATGTCAATACGGCCTCTTCTTATTTACTATGTTATGTTTCAGGGTTGGGTCCAACGTTAGCTGAAAACATCATCACTTACCGAACTGAAAAAGGGCGCATTGAAAGTCGAAATGATTTGAAAAATGTAAAACGAATGGGCGACAAAGCATTTGAACAAGCAGCGGGTTTTTTACGAATTAGAGATGGAGAGAATCCCTTGGATAATTCAGCATTGCACCCAGAAACCTACAAGTTTGTTCAATTAATGGCGAAGCGTTTAAAAATCGAATTACCCAATTTAATTGGTAATGAATCGGTTATTAAAGAAATAAAAGCGGCTGATTATCCAGAAATCGATTCATTTACGTTTGAAGATTTAATAAAAGAGTTGAAAAAACCAGGAAGAGATCCCCGTAAAACAGCAAAAGTTTTAGAATTTGACGCATCCATTCGGACAATTAACGACTTAAGAGTAGGGATGATCTTACCAGGTATTGTAACAAATGTAACGGCCTTTGGCGCATTTGTGAATATTGGTATCAAAGAAAATGGCTTGATTCATAAATCTCAATTAGCTGAAGTATACGTTGAAAATCCAGCAGATTTCATTCAGTTACACGAACACGTTGATGTGCAAGTGTTAGAAGTTGACCCAGATAGAAAAAGAGTTGGATTGAAAAAAATCGTTTGATATAAACAAAATAATTTCTAAATTTGTGTTGATTCTGAAAGCTTTATGTATTTTAAAATCGATAACTTAATTAAATAATTATGAAAAAATCTTTTACTAAATCTTTGCTACTTTTCTTTGTAGCGCTTGCATTTTCGATTACAGCATCAGCTCAATCTTTGGTCAATATTACCAATACAACAGGACCTAATATTTGCAATGGTTCAGCTTCATTAGTTGATTCAACTGCAAACCCATCTACAATTGTTTGGATGTATGGTGGAGCGATTTTACAAAATGGTGGTTATTCTATTCAGAATTTATGTCCAGGAACGTATATCGTTACTTACTCTGGAATGTTTGGACCAATTAATTTTACTTTTGTAGTAGGTTCGTCTTCTGTAGTTAACCCTTGTGCTGGTTTTTCAGCAACAATGACAACAACAGCATCAGTAGCTCCATACTCTGGAACAGTTACTGTAACTCCTTCTGGAGGTTCAGCTCCTTATACATTTTCTTGGAATAATGGAAATATGAGTACTACGTCTAATTCAAGCTCAATTCTTAATAATGTTGGAGCTGGATTTATTGACTGTATTGTTTATTCTTCAAATGGTTGTACTTATTCTGTTTCAGGAGTTGTACAAGGTTCAAACTTAAATCCTTGTGCAAACTTTATTACTTCAATTACATCACAAAACGCAAATACAATTGCTCCTTGTAACGGTTCAGCTTCTGTAACAACAGTAGGTGGTTCAACACCTTATTCGTATGTTTGGAATAATGGCGCAACGACAGCAAGTATTTCAAATTTATGCGCTGGATATTACGGATGTATGATTACAGATGCAAACAATTGTGTTTCGTATGATTCAACGTTTATTGCATTTGATACTTTAGTAAACATTAATAATACAACATTCCCTAATTCTTCAGTTATAGGAAACCTAGGAAATGTTAGCATGACAAATTGTACGATCAATTTTGCTGCATTATCATCTGCTGCTATTGGCGGAGCAACAAATGGTTTAAACGGAAACGTATTAATTACATGGATTTTAGTTGATTCAAATGGCGTATCAACAACATTTACCGTGCCTTATTTAACTAATAATTCAAATCCTGGAGTTTTTGCTGCAACATTAACAATTACCTGCTACCAAAAATCTCAAGATATTAAAACTATTGTAATCTCTGATCAAGTTCTATTGCCAGGTTATTCTTTAGGAATAGAGGAGAGTATAGCTGAATTATATATTACAAATCCTTTTGAAAATAATATAGAAGTAGGGTTAGAAGAAAAAAGCAGTGGTACAATAGAACTTTTTAATCTTCAAGGTTCTTTAGTTGGTTTTAAAGAATTTAATGACTTATCGAATTTAAACATAGAAACAGTAAGTTTAGTAAAAGGAACTTATTTTATTTCAATCAAAATAAGTGGTAAAAATATCGTTCGCATGTTGATTAAATAAGCATAAAATTTATTGAGAAAAGAGGTTGGAGTAATTCAACCTCTTTTTTTGTTTCTAGAATTAGTATACCGAAAAATACTATATTTATTTAATTATGCAATTATGTTGATATCCATGTGATAGATGTAATTCCTTAATAAAAAAGAGTTGGATTAAAAAATATGTTTGAAATTATTCTAAATAAACATTATGTTTACATTGATTTTGAAAGATTTATGATTTCATAATTAATAACTTAACCTTACTAATATGAAAAAAAATACTAATTCATTGTTGCTTTTCTTTGTTGCACTTGCATTTTCAATAACAGCATCAGCCCAATCATTAGTGAACATAACAAATACAACAGGACCAAATTTTTGTGATGGTACTGCTTCGTTAGTTGATTCAACTGCAAATCCAACTTCAATTGTTTGGATGAATTCAGGAGCAATAATAATACAAAACGGTGGGTTTTCTATTCAAAATTTATGTCCATCTACATACAATGTTTCTTATACAGGTATATTGGGACCAGTTAATTTTACATTTGTTGTAGGTTCATCAACAGTATTAAACCCATGTACTGGTTTTTCAGCAACAATGACAACAACTCCATCAGTAACTCCAAATTCTGGAACGGCTACAGTCATTCCTTTTGGAGGAATACCTCCCTATACATT
>JAGNZC010000022.1 GCA_017984635.1 Crocinitomicaceae bacterium | reverse complement strand
AAGTGTGGCCAAACCTAGAATTATTCATGCACGGCGGCGTAAGTTTTGAACCCTATAAACAGGAGTTTCAACGATTGATTCCAGATAAAACAATGAATTATGTTGAAACATACAATGCTTCTGAAGGATTTTTTGGTATTCAAGACCAACTGCATTCTGATGAATTATTGTTGATGCTAGATTATGGTATCTATTATGAGTTTATTCCAATGAGTTCATTCGATGGAATCCATTCCAAAGAAGTATGTAATTTAGAGGAAGTTGAACTATATAAAAATTATGCGCTCGTTATTTCAAGCAATGGCGGATTGTGGCGTTATATCATCGGTGATACAATACAATTCACGAACTTAAAACCCTTTCGATTCAAAATAACAGGTAGAACCAAACAATTCATCAACACTTTTGGCGAAGAAATCATTGTTGACAATGCGGAAAAGGCAATTGCTTATGCATGTGAACAAACCAAGAGTCAGTTAAAAGAATTTACAGCTTGTCCAATTTATATGGAAGTAGATCAAAAAGGCGGACATGAATGGTTCATTGAATTTACAAAAGAACCTGAAAACACTCATGAATTTACAACTTTTTTAGACAATAAATTAGGTGAAATCAACTCAGATTATGCTGCAAAAAGAGCATCTGATTTAGTATTGCAAAAGCCAGTTGTGCGTATTCTTCCTGAAGGCACTTTCAACAAATGGTTAAAATCAATTGAAAAATTAGGAGGGCAAAATAAAGTTCCAAGATTATCAAATAACCGAAAAATAGTTGAAGAAATATTGGCTATCTTAGCCTAAATTAATACATCAACCATGCTAAAAAAATCCATCCTTTTTTTGTTACTTACGGTTGTTTCAGTTGTTAAAGCACAAGAAAACAATTGGAAATTGGAAAAAGAATTTGAAGCTGAGAACAATGTAGCTTGGTCCGTTGATGAATTAAACAATTTATATATTTCTTCTAATAATATACTTTCCAAATCGGATTCATTAGGAAATTTAAAATTCAAACAAAGCATCAAATCATTTGGGAATTTAAGTGCAATTGAAATTATCAACAGTATGAAAATTGTCGCTTTTTCGGAAGAACAACAAACGGTTTGCTTTTTAGACAATACCTTAACGCAAAGTGATAATTGCATAGAATTAAGCGATTTTCAAATAAGTTATGCTCGGTTGATTTCAAGATCTTCCCAACAAGAAAAATTGTGGGTGCTTGACCAACAAAATTCTACTGCTATATTATTAAACTTAAGTCGAACCAATAGCCAATTTCAAGAAATTAGAATCTTTTTAAGTATGCTAAACCTAAAAGAGATACTATTTATGAAAGAAGAAAAAAATCAACTGTTTGTCGCTGATAAATCTGGTAAAATATGCATGTTTGATATGTATGGAAGCTTGAAAAATTGTTTTGAATTTCCTGTTTTTAATGCCTTAACAATCAAAGGTGATTTTGTAATTGGTTGTGAAAATGATCAAATTGAATTTTTTAACACAAAAAATCTAGAGCTTAAAAAGCTATTTTTTCCAATAAAAGGAGTAAAAGAGTGCAAATTATCCGGTAATTATTTCTATTTTCGAACAGAGAATAAAATTTATAAATACACGCTTAATTTACACAACTAATTCTAGCAAATGTTGTAATTTAGCAGGTCTAAATTTAGAATACTATGCACATTGCAATCGCAGGAAATATCGGTTCGGGAAAAACAACTTTAACAAAGTTGTTGGCTAAACATTACGGGTGGGAAACTCATTTCGAAGATGTTGAACAAAATCCATATTTAAATGACTTTTACGAAGACATGCAACGTTGGTCATTTAACCTTCAAATTTATTATTTGAACAGTCGTTTTACTCAGATACAAGAAATTCAAGTTACTGAAAAAAATGTTATTCAGGATCGTACAATCTATGAAGATGCTTTCATATTCGCTCCTAATTTACATTCAATGGGCTTGATGACTACACGCGATTTTGAAAATTATTTTTCATTGTTCAACTTAATGGATTCATTTGTTTCATCTCCTGACTTGTTGATTTACCTTCGTGCCTCTGTTCCAACATTGGTGAATCAAATTCAACAACGTGGCCGTGATTACGAAGAAAGTATCCGGTTGGATTATTTAAAACGCTTGAACGAACGTTATGAAGCATGGATTTCTACCTACGATAAAGGTAAATTATTGATCATTGATGTGGATAACAATCGTTTTCCTGAAAATCAAGAAGATTTAGGGAAAATCATCAATGCGATTGATGGTGAAATTAACGGATTATTTTAAAAAATAACATATGATTGTTGTTACTGGCGCAGCAGGTTTCATCGGAAGCTGTTTAGTGAGTCGCTTAAATAAAGCTGGTTACGAAGATATTATTGTTGTCGATGATTTTTCAAAAACTGAAAAAGCGGAAAATTTAGTAGGTAAAACGATTACTGCAAAAGTTGGTCGTAAAGATTTTATTGCTTGGTTGGAAGATTTCGGGAAAGAAGTGTCCATGATTTATCACATTGGAGCTAGAACCGATACAACGGAATTTGACAAAACAATTTTTGATGAATTAAACGTCAATTATTCAATAGCTGTTTGGAATGCATGTGTAAAATTCAACATTCCGATGGTTTATGCTTCATCTGCCGCGACGTATGGTTTGGGTGAATTTGGATACGATGACAATCATGCAACGATTCCTCAATTAAAACCGTTAAATCCTTACGGCGATTCAAAAAATGATTTCGACAAGTGGGTCTTGCAACAATCTATATTCCCGCCATTTTGGGCAGGTTTGAAGTTTTTCAATGTTTATGGCCCTAATGAATACCACAAAAGCAGAATGGCAAGTGTAATTTTTCATGCATTTTACCAAATACAAGCCAACAACAGCATGAAATTATTCCGTTCACACAATCCAGATTATACGGATGGTGGTCAATTACGCGATTTCGTTTATGTAAAAGATGTGGTAGAAGTTTGTTTGTTTTTGATGGAGAAAAAACCGCACTCTGGTATTTATAATTTAGGTTCAGGGAAAGCTCGGACCTTCTTAGATTTAGCAACCAATACGTTTAAAAGTCTTGGGAAAGAGGCTGATATTTCTTTCATCGATACACCCATTGATATTCGCGATAAATACCAATATTTTACAGAAGCGAACATGCAAAAAATGCTAGATGCTGGATATACTGGCGGTTTTCACACATTGGAAGAAGGAGTTAAAGATTACGTCCAAAATTATTTAATGGACAAAAAATATTATTAAAAGATAGAAACAGCGTTTCTAAAGGGCATACACTATGAAGATTTCATACAATTGGTTAAAAAAATACGTTGACACAACACTTTCAGCAGAAGAGATTGGAGTAATTCTAACTGAAACAGGACTTGAAGTAGAAAGTGTTGAAAAAATAGAAGCAATCAAAGGAGGTTTAGAAGGCGTTGTTGTTGGAGAAGTTTTGACATGCGAAAAACACCCTGATGCAGATAAATTAAAAGTGACAACCGTTTCTTTAGGTTCAGAAATCGTTCAAATTGTATGTGGCGCGCCCAATGTTGCTGCCGGACAAAAAGTAATCGTTGCAACAGTTGGTTGCACACTTTATCCTTCTCCTGAAGAACCTTTAAAAATTAAAGTTTCAAAGATTCGAGGTGTTGAATCATTTGGAATGTTGTGCGCAGAAGATGAATTAGGATTGGGGAAATCTCACGCTGGAATTCTTGTGTTGGACCCAACAACAGTCGTTGGTACAAAAGCAGCCCAATTGTTTGAATTAGAAGATGATTACCAATTGGAAATAGGATTAACACCGAATCGTGCAGATGCAATGGGACACATTGGCGTTGCGCGTGATGTTATCGCTTATTTAAATTTCCATCAAAAAGCCAATTTATCATTACTACTTCCAAGTGTTGATGCATTTAAAGTGGCAACGAATGAACTTCCTATTTCAATCGAAGTAGAAGACAGCTCTTTATGTCCTCGCTATTTAGGCGTAAGTATAAAAAATTGTTCGATTCAACCGTCTCCAGCATGGTTGCAAAATAGTTTGCGTGCTGTTGGTATTTCACCGATTAACAATGTAGTAGATTGTACCAACTTTGTGATGCGCGAATTAGGAACGCCTTTACACGCATTCGATGCAGCCAAATTAAACGGTAAAATTGTTGTTAAAACAGCAACAGAAGGAACTAAATTTACAACCTTAGATGGTGTCGAACGAACGTTATCTGCAACCAATTTAATGATAACAAATGGCCAAGAAGATTTGTGCATTGCAGGTGTTCTTGGTGGTTTAACTTCTGGAATTAATGATCAATCAACAGCCGTATTTATAGAATCAGCTTATTTTAATCCTGTTTCTGTTAGAAAAACGGCAAAACAACATAATTTAAATACGGATGCAAGTTTTCGTTTTGAACGAGGGGTAGATCCTCATTTGACTGAATATGCATTGAAAAGAACAGCCTTGTTAATTCAAGAAGTAGCTGGTGGTGAAATTGCAATGAACGTTGCAGAACACTATCCAGAAAAAATGGAGAATAAAACAATTGAGTTTAACATAAACCGTTGTAATCAATTAATTGGAACAGAAATTTCTAGCAGCGATATCAAAACAATTCTTACAAATTTAGACATTAAAATTTGTGCAGAAAAAGACGCGCAATTAACACTAGAAATTCCTGCTTACCGTGTAGATGTAACCCGTGAAGCCGATGTTATCGAAGAAGTGTTGCGCATTTTTGGCTTCAACAATGTGCCACTTCCAGAAAAGTTAAATACTTCTGTTCCTACCTCTCAAAAGCCGGATGTTGAAAAAGTACAACATGCGATTGCTGAAATGTTGGTTGGAAAAGGAATGTATGAATTATTGAATAATTCGCTGACATCATCTGACTACGTTGAAAAATTAGGTGGAGAACGATTCAAATCTGAACAAAATGTGGAATTATTGAATCCACTCAGTTTGGAATTAAACGTGATGCGACAATCATTGATTTTCAATACATTAGAAGTTGTTGCCCACAATCAAAACAGACAACATCCCGATTTAAAATTATTTGAATTTGGAAAAGTTTACCATAAATATGCAAGTGGTTATTCAGAGAATAAACGCTTGATTTTAGTATTGACAGGAAAAAAAGAAGCTGAATCGTGGAATGTTTCTAAAGAAACTGTTTCTTTTTATTCATTAAAAGGATTGGTAAATGCCATATTTAGTCGCCTTGGCTTACAACAACTTGTCACAGAAAATGCATTAAAAAACAGCATTTTACAAGATGGCGTTCAACTTTCCATTTTGAAACAAAAAGTTGGAGAAATTGGATGGGTAACTGCAGCAAGCAAAAAACACTTTGGTATAAAAAATGAGGTGTTTGTAGCTGATTTAGATTGGGATGCAATCATTGATTGCTTGAAGTTTGTCAAAATCAACTACAGCGAATTACCTAAAACATTTATGGCAAGAAGAGATTTCTCTTTACTACTGGATAATGCTGTACAATTTTCTGAAATCGAAGCAATAGCGCGTAATTGTGATAAGAAAATACTCAAAGAAATCGGTTTGTTTGATGTGTACGAAGGAAAGAATCTAGAAGAAGGGAAAAAATCATACGCGGTTTCTTTTCAATTTCAAGATGCTGAAAACACCTTGAAAGACAATCAGATTGATGCCATTATGGGGAAAATAAGAATGGAATTAGCGGATAAATTAAATGCACAATTACGCGAATGATGAAACTTTTATTCAGTTTAGTTGTTTTAATTTTCTTGACCGCTTGTCACGCACAAGTGGAACAGAAAAATAGTTTAATTCAAGCAAAAATGGACACAAGCAACTTTAATCAATTAACACCTCAAGAAGAATACGTAATCGTTCACAAAGGAACAGATCGCCCATTTACAGGTGATTACTACGATAAAAAAGATGAAGGAACGTATACCTGCAGAAGATGCAATACTCCATTATACCATTCTTCTGATAAATTTGATTCGCATTGTGGTTGGCCAAGTTTTGACGACGAAATTGAAGGAGCAGTTATTCGTGTTCCAGACAAAGATGGAATGCGCACAGAAATTATTTGTGCAAATTGCCAAGGGCATTTAGGACATATTTTTTTAGGCGAAGGTTTTACGAAAAAAGAAACAAGACACTGTGTAAATACCAGTTCACTTTTATTTGTGCCTAAAAAATAAGTTAAGCTGTTTCCTTAATTGCTTCCAGGATAATTGTACCAGCTTTGACTATTTCTTCTTCCGAAATAGTTAAAGGCGGTGAAAGACGGAAACTGTATGGATGTGATAAAAACCAAAAACTTATCAATCCTTTTTCCAAACAAGCATTCACAACTTTTTCAACACGTTCAAAAGATTCCATATCAAATGCAAACAACATTCCTGAACGACGAATTTCTTTTATCTCTTCGCTTTGACCTATAATTGAAGCTAATAATTCACCCAATCGTTCCACTTCATTGAAATCTATTTCAGTTGTCAATACTTCCAAAAAAGCATTGGCGCTTGCACAAACCAATGGGTGACCTCCAAATGTAGTGATGTGCCCCAACATTGGATTGTAGGTAAATTCCCACAAATTTTCATGCGAAGAAACAACTGCTCCAATTGGCAAACCACCTCCTAATGCTTTTCCCAAAGCTAACACATCAGGTACGACATTAAATTTTTCAAAGGCAAAAACAGTACCTGTTCTTCCCATTCCACATTGAATTTCATCGAAAATCAACAAAGCACCCACCTCATCGCAACGTTGGCGCAAAGCAACTAAAAATTCTTTGGAAGGAACGCGAACGCCTGCATCTCCTTGAACCGTTTCGATCAAGACACCAGCTGTTTTGGTAGTTATTTGTGTTAAATCTTCTATTGAATTATGTTGGAGAAAACGAACATCGGGCAACAAAGGTCGAAACGCTTGTTTCTTCACTTCATTTCCAGAAACACTCATGGATCCATGTGTACTTCCGTGGTACGAACCTCTGAATGAAACTAATTCTGTTCGTCCTGTAACTCGTTTGACAAGCTTCAACGAAGCTTCAATTGCTTCTGTACCAGAATTTACTGCATACACACAATTGAGTTGTTTAGGTAATAATGAAGTTAATTTTCGAGCGAATGCCAAAGGTGCATCTTGAATAAACTCACCATACACCATGACATGCAAATGCTTTTCAGCTTGATCTTTAATTGCAGAAATGATTTTTGGGTGGCCGTGTCCTAAATTGTTCACTGCCACACCTGAAATCATATCCATATACGCTTTTCCAGATTTATCGTAAATATAAATCCCTTCCGCTCGATCAACATCAATCAAATAAGGAAATTGATTCGTTTGACCCAACTTTTGGATAAAATCTTCTTTCCTCATTATCTCTATTTATTTTTTACGACTGATTGCTTTCAATGCTGCATCCACAACATTTTGTGCATCAATTCCATATTTTGTCATCAATTCCATTGGTGTTCCACTTTCTCCAAAAGAATCATTTACTGCAACATACTCTTGTGGACATGGCATGTGTTGCGCTAATACCTGAGCAACAGAATCACCCAATCCACCATTTGCCATATGTTCTTCTGCCGTGACAACACAACCTGTTTTTCCAACTGATTTCAAAATTGCTTGAACATCCAACGGTTTAATCGTGTGCATATTAATCAATTCAACAGAAATTCCTTGCGCTTCCAATACTTGGATTGCTTCAATAGATTTCCAAACTAAATGACCACAAGCAATGATCGTTACATCCGTACCTTCTTGCAATACGTCACCTTTTCCGATTACAAAATCAGCATCTGGTTTTACGAAAATTGGCATCACTGGACGACCAAAACGCAAATAAACAGGACCATTATGATCTGCAATTGCAATCGTTGCTTGTTTTGTTTGATTGAAATCAGCAGGAACAATCACTGTCATGTTTGGCAACATTTTCATCATCCCGATATCTTCCAAAATTTGATGCGTTGCACCATCTTCACCCAATGTTAAACCAGCGTGAGAAGCACAGATTTTGACATTTTTTTGAGAATACGCTACCGACTGACGGATTTGATCATACACACGACCCGTAGAAAAATTGGCAAATGTTCCAGTAAAAGGAATTTTACCGCCAATCGTCATACCTGCTGCCATTCCAATCATATTTGCTTCAGCAATTCCTGTTTGAAAGAAACGATCTGGATTTTCATTTTTAAACGCATCCATTTTCAAAGAACCAATTAAATCAGCGCACAAAGCAACTACATTTTCATTCGTTCTACCTAATTCTGCTAAACCTTCTCCAAATCCACTTCGTGTGTCTTTGTTTCCTAAAATTTCAAACTCCATATTAAATTGTTATTGATGTTTTTTTATTTCCACTAATTCTAAAATCAACTTCTTTTGTTGTTAATGTTGATTTACTATTTTTAGGTCTATAAATTAATTTATAAGCCCCTGGTTGTAATTGAATTAATTCATTTTTAAGTGCTGTATTCAAATTACAGACCCATTCTAATTCATTTTTTGTGTTTTTGACAAAAATTTGTCCGATTACAGGATTAGATGTTTGATACGTTAAAAATCCTGGTGCTGGAATATCGACATAACTTGTTGAATATTGCGTTACATCAACATGTGTGTAAATTCTTGGTAATGTCAATATTTCTAAATCGTATTTTCCTACTAAGTACTTCTCCACGCTATTGATTTTTTGAACATTTAGCGTAGAATTTTGTCCACTTTGTAAAACACGTGCCTCTACAAAATAAGGCTTCGTTGCATCTGCAAAACGAACATTGATATAACCTTGAGGCACATCAACTGGAATGATTGTATGTGTGTTTTTTTTAATCGTAATGTTTTTCAACTCAACAGCTGGAAGCGTATTGACCACTAAATCATACTTAATTGAAGGGTCTAAAATCAATGTGTCTGGATTCCCAAAGCGATTCAACGTGTGTTCAAAAGCATATTTCATCTTTTTTGTTCCCGCTTCATACATGAAAAAAGTAACATCTGTTTCTTTAGGATTTTTAGACAAATCGTTTAAGTTGACTTGAGCTGTCGTATTTAATAATGCCTTTTGAATAACATTTCTCAAAACCGTTTCAAATGAAGCAGCTGTTTCAGCATCAGCATACGTTCCAATACAATTAAATTTATCCAAATAAGAAAGATCCATTCCTAAACCAATAACGAACGGAGTAACTTTAACTTCTTTATCTTTCAACTTTTTAGCAATCACACAAGGATCATTATCACATGCTTCCAAACCATCCGTAATTAAAATAATGATATTACGAGATTTTGATGATGGGAAATCACCTGCGGCCGCTTCCAAAGAACGTGCAATTGGTGTTGTCCCTTTTGCTTCAATTGAGCGTATTCTACTTTTTATTTTATCAATATTTCCGGCAGAAAACGGCACTTCTAATTTCGTATCGTTACAATCCTGATACGTTGCTGTAATTGGCGATTGATGACCATATACCCGTAAAGCAATTTCTAAATTTGAAACATCGCGTAAACTATCCATCGTTTGTACAAGCAAATCTTTTGCAGCATCTATACGTGTTTGTTGCCCCCATTTTGCATTCATACTATTCGATGCATCTAAAATAAATAAGATGCGTGTCAATTCACTTTGCCCAAAAGCAAAGGATTGAACAGTAAATAAAGCTATGAAAAGTAGCTGCTTCAAGTCGAATTTAATAATCTCCTAACGTTTCTTCTAATTGACCTAATGCATTTGCTAACTGCTCTGGATTTGGTGCAACACCATGCCATTTATGAGAACCAACCATGAAATCTACACCTTGACCCATTTCAGTTTTCATAATAATAACTACAGGTTTTCCTTTTCCACATAAACCATGTGCTTTTGCCATTGTTGCTTTCATGTCGTCGAAATCATGACCATTCATTTCCAATACTTCCCATCCAAAAGCAGCCCATTTACCAGCTAAATCTCCTAAAGACAATACATCTTCAACATCGCCATCAATTTGACGACCATTGTAGTCGATTGTTGCTATTAAATTATCCACTTTATAAGCTGAAGCATACATTGCAGCTTCCCAGATTTGTCCTTCTTGCAATTCACCATCACCATGTAAACAATAAACAATACGATCATCGTTGTTCATTTTCTTCACACGAGCAGCACCAATTGCAACAGACAAGCCCTGACCTAAAGAACCTGAAGCCATTCGGATCCCAGGTAATTTTTTATCGGTTGAAGGATGACCTTGTAACTTACTTGATAATTTTCTAAACGTCCCTAAATCTGCAACAGGAAAATAACCAGCACGTGCTAAAACACTATACCAAACTGGCGATATGTGTCCATTAGATAAAAAGAATAAATCTTCTCCTTTTCCATCCATTGTAAAATCAGTTGAATGCTTCATTGTATCAAAATACAACATTGTCAAAAAATCAGCGCAACCGAGAGAGCCGCCTGGGTGACCAGAATTAACACCTGCTACCATTCTTACAATATCTCTTCTTACTTGGGATGCAACTCGCTGCAATTCCTTTGTTTCCATATTTTTTTTGGTTTTTTCTTAAATATTAAGATGCAAATTTAAGTTATATTCCTTACTTTAGCAGTTAATAAATAGAACAGTTATCCCCAAATGCAACTTTTTTTAAACAATTTGGGTCTTTAAACTATTAAAATAAAAACTATGAAAACTACATCTTTACTTTTACTATGTTTAGCTATTAATTTAACAAGTTTTTCTCAAGATTTCGATAAAAGATTAGAAAAAACGTATTCAAAAAGCCAACTCATCACAATGAAAAATGAGAATTTAGCTCAATTCAATATGTTGAATTATGCGCTAGATAATGCATTGTATGTAATTGAAATGCCTGTAGAAAAAATGAGTCAAATTCAAGGGACTATTGCTTACGATCAAAAAAACAAAGCAACCTTCTTAGAATTAGGGCTTACGATTACAAAAGAGAATCAATACTTCAAAATTAAAGATACGAACAAAGTTTTAGTTGTTAAATCAGAATGGTTATTGATGAACGAATTAAATTCAAGAAGATAATGAAGCAAAAATTTGTCACATTACTAATCTTACTTTTAGCGTTTTATTCATCAAACGCTCAAATAGTAACTATGGGTGACGCTGGTCACCCTCAATCAAATCCAATGAACTGTACAACTTTTGGAGTTGGTTCAACCAATTTCCAAGATCCAGGTCAAGGAGGCAATTACCCTGCAAACTATAATGACACTATTACATTTTGTCCGGATTTAAACTTAGGAACAAAAGCAACTATAACTTTCGCTACAAATGCTGGATACACTTTTGATGTTCATAGTTCTGACTTTATTAGAGTTTATGATGGGCCAAGCACAGCATCTCCATTATTAGGCGTTCACAATAGCTCTACTGATCCAAATGGATTTCAGCATACTGCTACTTGGAATAATCCAAGTGGATGTTTGACAGTAGTCTTTATTTCTAATGGAACTAATCAAGGAACAGGTTGGCTAGGAAATGTCTCTTGTGGAAATCAATTTCAACCATTTGAAATGCATTTAGAGGCTTATGTAAATGGCTCAACAACCAACGCATTAAATCCTGCAGATACTGGATATGTTGATATCTGTTTTGGCGATAGTGTTTTATTTGTTGCCAAGCCTCTTTTCCCTTATTCAGAGGAGACCACTGGATATGGCTATTCTCAAAACATCAATTCAACTGTTAACATTTCATGGAATATCACAGGAAGTACATGGACTTACCCAAGTAATGATTCAATCTGGTATACCCCACAAACAAGAGCTGGGTTTTTAGTAACGCTTAAATTAACAGATCAATTTCCACAATCTTCTACCCTATATGCAAAAATTAGAGTCTCACAAATTCCTATTTTTGCCGAAACTGGCCCAATTGATTCTGCTTTTTGTTTAGGTGATCAAACCAATTTAATTGGTGGTGTAACTCCTACAGATACAGCTGGTATTGTTATTCCTCCAGGCTCTTTCCAGTTAGGAGGTGCTCTTGCAGGATTAACTTATTTACCAGATGGATCTGGACAGCAATACCAAGCTCCTATTCAAATCACAGGTTTTCCAGCTGGAAGTAACATTCAAAATGCCCAGTCTTTGAACAAGGTATATATTAATATGGAGCATTCCTATGCAGGCGATTTAGAAATTTGGCTGAAATGTCCTTCCGGTTTAATTGTACCCTTAGTAAATTCATACAATCCTGGATTTATTACTGGTGGAACTAGCGGCGGCGGAACCTACTTAGGAGATCCAATTGACGATTCAGGTGGAGGTGGTCCAGGAGATGGATGGAGTTATTATTTTAGTTCGGTTTTTAATACTATCGGAACAATGGCTACCAACTGGACTAACACCGTTCCCATTTCAATTGCTGCAGGAAATAATGCAAACGGAAATTCTGTAGATCCAATTGATACATATTCTCCAGAAATTTCATTTTCTAATTTCACAGGGTGCCCTGTAAATGGAACTTGGACTATTTATGTTCAAGATAATTTAGGAATTGATGATGGATACATCTTTGAATGGGGATTATATTTTGACGCATCGTATTTTCCAGGTTTAGGTCAATACACAAATTATGTAGTCTCAGATTATTGGAATACAGATCCTTCAATTATTTCTAATCAAAATGACACATCCATTGTGATTCAACCTACAACAATCGGTTTTCATAATTACACATACAATGTAACTGATAATTTTGGCTGTTCTTATGATACTACTGTGCAAGTATTTGTTCAAGGTTTACCTACGATTTTTGACGACACAATCGGTTGTGATCTTCAGTTTCAAGTAGCGAATACAATAGCGTTTTCTGGAGGAGTTTGGTCAACAACAGCTCCTCAAATTTCTTTTTCGCCAAATAACACAGCGATGAATCCTATAATTAATGCAACTGTCCCCGGGACTTACACAGTTAGTTTCACAGACAATGAATGTCAACAGACTTCTACTGCTACAATTACATACCCTGATTTCCCTCAAATATTTGATGATTCATCGATGTGTAGTTTGAGTTATCAAATTGCTAATACAGATGCATTTACAACGGGAGGTATTTGGACAGCATCATCGCCAAATGTTACATTTAGTCCTAATAATTCAACGCTAAATCCTACTGTTATTGCAAATTCTACAGGGAACTATATAATAACCTTTACGGATAATGCATGTAACAATTCAACTTCTTCGACTTTAGTAATGATTGTTCCACCAGCAATTTTTAATGACACAACTATTTGTGATGAAACAATGCAAGTTGCAAATACAGTCTCATTTGATGGAGGAAATTGGTCTTCTACTAATTCTAACATAAGTTTTAACCCTTCAAATGGAAGTAATCCACAAATTACAATTCCAGGACCAGGAACATATACTGTAACATTTACAGATAACATGTGTGGACTTTCTGTTTCATCTGATATCACTTTAACTCCAGCAATTACTACATCGATAGAAGACGCGACAATTTGCGTTGGCTCAGAACATGTTATCACAGCTACAAATAATGCTGGAATAACTGGCTTTACTTGGAATACTGGACAAACTGGTCCTAGTATTACAGTTAGCGAAGGTGGTGTTTATACGGTAACTGCAACTAGTGCATGTGGGACATTCTCTGATGATGCAATTATTACAGAAGAATCTTGTTCTCTTGAGGCTCCGAATGTCATTGTTTTATCTTCAGAAGCAGGAAATAATCTGTTTTATGTGAAGTTCAATGGAGTAAACACTTTCAAATGTTCTATCTTAAACAGATGGGGTAATGTTGTTTATGAATACACAGATCCATTAGGCTTTTGGAATGGAAAAAATCAAAGTGGGAAAACCGTAGAAGATGGCACATACTTTTACCACATTGAAGGAACATTCAATGGAGGAAAAGAATTTGAAAAAGACGGATTTGTAGAAGTTCGTCAATAAGCTAATGATTTATTCAATTTAGAGCGGTGCATCATTGTACCGCTCTTTTTTTGTACTTTCGTAAAAAAATAAAATGAAGAAAATAGGTGTAAATGGATTTGGTAGAATCGGTAGGTATTTTACAAGATTAGCGCTTGATTCTACTGAAATTGATGTTGCTTTAGTAAACGATATTTCAGATATTCACACCTTAGCTCACTTATTAAAATACGATAGTATTCATAGAGGCTTAAAACATACCTTTGAAATTATTGATTCTAAAATAGTATTTGATAACGGAAAAGAAATTCATTTTACGCAAGAAAAAGATCCTTCCAAAATAGTATGGCAAAAATTTGGCGTTGAAATAGTATTAGAATCAACGGGTTTGTTTTTAACGACAGAATCGTTGCAACAACATTTTATTGGTGGAGCAAAAAAAGTTGTATTGTCCGCACCATCTAAAAGCGAAGATATTAAAACCATTGTTTTAGGTGTAAACGACCAACTTATTGAAGAGTCGGATGTTCTTCTATCAAACGCTTCTTGCACAACCAACAACGCGGCACCGATGTTAAAAGTAATGATGCAATTATGTACTATCGAAAGTGCATACATCACAACCGTTCATAGTTACACTTCGGATCAACGTTTGCAAGATGCACCACACAAAGATTTAAGGAGAGCACGCGGAGCTGCTCAATCTATCGTACCAACTTCAACAGGAGCCGCAAAAGCATTGACCAAAATTTTTCCAGAATTAGATGGAAAATTAGGTGGTTGTGGCGTAAGAGTTCCAGTTCCAGATGGTTCGTTTACCGATTTAACAATGGTAGTTAAAAATCCTCCAACCGTTGAAGAAATTAAACAAGCGATGAAAATTGCTTCTGAAACTTATTTGAAAAACATTTTAACTTATACCGAAGATCCAATTGTTTCAGTTGATATTATTGGGAATACTTCTAGTTGTTTATTTGATGCTGAACTAACAAGTGTAATCAACAACATGGTAAAAGTGGTCGGTTGGTATGACAATGAAGCGGGTTATTCAAATCGACTAATGGATTTAATGTCAAAAATCTAATTATATCTCATCGAATCTAAACGTTTCGCCTAAACGAATCCCTTTATCCGTCATTTGCAAAGTACAGCATTCATTCACACTATCGTGTTCTAAAAATAGAATGTAATTATTATCACAAGCTGTTTTCAAGAATTGTTCCTTTTCTGTCATCGTAATCAACGGACGTGTATCATAACCCATCACATATGGCAAAGGAATATGTCCAACACTTGGCAATAAATCAGCCATGTAAACGATCGTTTTGCCTTTGTACTGAATATGTGGAATCATCATACTTTCTGTATGTCCATCCACAAATAACACATCCATTTGATTGAATACATTCTTGGTAAAATGCCCTACTCGATCCACGAATTTTAATTGTCCACTTTCTTGAATTGGCAATATGTTTTCACTCAAAAAAGATGCTTTCTCACGCGGATTTGGTTCAGTTGCCCATTGCCAATGGTTCTCAGTACTCCAATAATGTGCATTTTTAAAAACAGGTTCAAATCCTGTTCTCTCTTTATTCCATTGGATTGCTCCTCCACAATGATCAAAATGTAAATGCGTTAAAAAAACATCCGTTACATCATTCGGAGAGAAACCTAGGTTCTTCAAATTTCCAATTAAACTATCATTCCCAGATAAATAATAATGTGAAAAGAATTTTTCAGATTGCTTGTCACCTATACCAGTATCAATTAAAATTAAGCGGTTCCCATCTTCAATTAAAAGGCTTCGCATCGACCATTCACATAAATTATTAGCATCAGCTGGATTTGTTCTCTCCCAAAGAGATTTTGGAACAACGCCAAACATGGCTCCACCATCTAATTTAAAATTACCTGTGTTTAATGGATAAATTTTCATGCGATTAATTTTTTCGTAAAGATGCTAAAACTTCTTAAATCCTTTTTTATTTATTGGCGAAAAATAAAACTAAAATGGCACTTAATGCCATAATAATACCGAGTATTTTACGGCGTGTCACCTGTTCTTTGAATAAACTAAATCCTACAACAGCTGCAATTAAAACAATGGATACATTCATTATTGCTAACACAGTTGAGTCGTTCCATCCAGTTGATGAATAAGAAACGATTAATAGGTAAATTGAAAAATAATTAGGGATACCCAACACGATTCCAGCAATAACATTACGCCAATGAAACAACGTTTTCTTTTGCCAAATTTGAACACCTAGCACACCAAATCCAATAAGACCAGCGATTCCAAATCCAATGGCTGAAAACAAACCTGGATTCATTCCATTTAACGCATTACTTTGAACATAATTCAAGATAAAATCTAAAAATCCACTACCGATAAATAAGACTAGAAGCATCCAAATTGATGCAGAAGATGTGGGTTCTTTTTTGGAAAAAGTAACTAAAAAAACACCCGCAAAAGCCAATGCAATTCCAATTAATTTAAACAATGTAATTGCTTCATTGTAAAAAATGATAATGGCTAACATAGACAAAGCCATACTCATTTTAACGGCAATGGAAGTCATAGCTACTCCATTTTTCTGTGAAGAATCACCCATCATTTTAAACAAAGAAATAAATAACAAGCCTGCTAAAAGTGCGAAAATAGGCCATTCTCCCTTATACAAATAATCTGCTTTCCAACTGGATCCAAAAAGTAATATACCAGCAGAAAATGCTGTAACGTAATTAAAAACAATCGCTTGGAAAGTATCGATTTTAAACCGTGGAAACAATTTAAATAAAACGAAAATTAAACTCGAACAAAGTATGGCAACTATAAATGGTATCATTTTCTAAAATAGTGATAAATGGTATCTGTCGAAAAAGCATAACTAAATTGGGGTGTTTTAGCAATAACGGGAGCTTTTGTTCCTTCAATTAAATTTGTTTTTCCAACAATGACGCGCGCTTCATCCCAAACATTACCGAAAATAAAATACTGTAAGGTACGACTCCCACCTTCAACAAAAACAGATTGAATGTTTCGCTTATACAATTCATCTAGGATTAATTGCGTATCCGTTTCTGCAATTTTAACCCATTCTACTGAGCCTATTTTGTCGTTTTTGATGCGGTTAAATACGATAGTTGGCGCTTCTTCTGAAAAAATATTGTACTCATTTTTTAATTGCAATTGACTATCAATTAAAATACGAATTGGATTTTCACCACTAAATTCGCGAACTGTTAAGGTTGGATTGTCGTTTTGAACTGTCTTTCTTCCCACTAAAATACTTTGTTCTTCCGAACGCCATTTATGCACCAATGCTTTAGTTTCAGGAGAAGAAATCCAATGAATTCCTTTTTCATCATTGCGCCTTAGTTTATCTAAAAAGCCATCGTTGGATTGTGCCCATTTTAAAATAACGTATGGACGCTGTTTTTCATGAAACGTAAAAAATCGTTTGTTTAATTCACGACATTCCTTTTCTAACACTCCAACAACTACTTCAATACCTGCATTGGTCAATCGTTCAATACCTTTTCCACTCACTTTGGAAAACGAATCAACACAACCTATGACCACTTTTTTCACCTTTTTTTCAATCAATAAATCGGCACAAGGCGGTGTTTTTCCAAAATGAGCGCATGGTTCTAACGAAACATAAACCGTTGATTCTGATAACAAATGTGATTCTTTTACAGAGCGAATGGCCTCCACTTCAGCATGATGTTCACCAAATTGATGATGAAATCCTTCACCAATGACTTTTCCATCGTGAACGATGACTGCACCTACCATTGGATTTGGCGCAACATATCCTTGCCCCAAGCGGGCCAAGTCGATACAGCGTTGCATAAATCGTTCATCCATTGTCATGATAACAAAGATAGTTTAAATCCGCTTATTTACTTGACATAATCTTGTTTTTGAACCAACATATATTGATCATTTTCTAATTTCAGATAACCTTGGTCGTAACAGAAATAGTAATTCGAGCCTTTTTGAGTGGTGTAAATATTAGTAAAATAATGAAAATTGAACCCTTCTTCAGACAGCGTAATTCCATCTAAGGTGATTTTTCCGCTTGGATTTAATTGAATTAAAATACGCCTATTTTTTCGCAGAATCGTGTTGATTCTTCTAACGTAAGAATTACTATCTTCATTTTGGCGATTATTGTATGCATTTCGGCAATAATCGGTGCAAAATTTTTGATCCTTTCTACCTGTTAATTTTTGATTACATTCAAGACAATTTCGATCTTCCATAGCAGTTGGTTTCATTTATTACTTAAACAATGTTAACACTATTTAACAACAAAATCAAGTGTTAAACGCTATTTCTTTAACAACTTTGTCTCTTCAAGTTAAGTTAAAATGACAGAAGATACTACACCCGTTTTAAATCCATCAGAATCGCTTCGATTGTTGAGTGAAAAAATAAAAATTGAAACACTCGCTTTTCAACAATTAAAATCAGAAATAAGTAAAATCATTGTAGGACAACACTATATGATTGATCGTTTATTGATTGCATTGTTAGCTGATGGACATGTGTTATTAGAAGGTGTTCCTGGTTTAGCAAAAACCTTAGCGATAAAAACCTTAGCAGAAGCGATACAGGTAGATTTTAGTCGTATTCAATTTACGCCAGATTTATTACCTGCAGATGTAACTGGAACACTCATTTACAATCAAAAAAGCGAGCAATTCACGGTTAAAAAAGGTCCTTTATTTGCTAATTTTATCTTAGCCGATGAAATCAATCGCGCACCTGCAAAAGTACAAAGTGCTTTATTAGAAGCGATGCAAGAACGACAGGTTACAATTGGCGAAGAGACATTTGAACTTCCAACACCTTTTTTGGTTTTAGCAACTCAAAATCCGATTGATCAAGAAGGAACTTATGCGCTTCCAGAGGCACAGGTTGACCGATTCATGCTTAAAATTGTGTTGAATTATCCAACAAAAGAGGAAGAGAAATTGATTATTCGTTCGAATGTTCAACAAAATGGATTGCCGAAGTGTCAACAGATCATATCCGCCAAAGACATCTTACAAGCTCGTTCGTTTGTTCGTCAAATTTATATAGATGAAAAAGTAGAGCAATACATTGTCGATTTAGTTTTTGCCACTAGAAATCCAAGCGAATATGGGTTGGACTATTTAGCACCTATGATTTCCTATGGCTGCTCACCTAGAGCAAGTATCAATTTAGCATTGGCTGCAAAAGCGGTAGCATTTTTAGAAGGACGCGCATTTGTAATTCCTGAAGATGTTAGAGCTGTTGCGAATGATGTAATGTGCCATCGTCTCGGACTAAGTTATGAAGCTGAGGTTGAAAATTTATCCGCTCAAGCAATTGTTGCTAAAATTGTTGCCAAAATAGAAATACCTTGATTTGAATCGTTCGTATCATTTTGGAAAATTCAACAATCATACAAAAAATTAAGCGCTTAGAAATTGCTACAAAAGGATTGTCTAAGCAATTATTTTCTGGTGAATACCATTCGGCATTCAAGGGAAGTGGTATGACTTTTAGTGAAGTTCGAAACTATGCTTACGGCGATGAAGTGCGCACCATTGACTGGAATGTTACTGCACGCTACAACGAACCGCATATCAAAGTTTTTGAAGAAGAACGTGAATTAACAGTGTTACTTCTAATTGATTTATCTGGTTCAACTCATTTTGGAACAAAAACAACATCAAAGAAAAATTTAGCTATAGAAATTGCAGCTACACTTGCTTTTTCAGCAATGGCTAACAATGATAAAGTTGGTGCTTTGATCTATACGGATAAAGTAGAATTGTACATTCCACCAAAAAAAGGCAAACAACATGTGTTTCACATATTAAATAGTTGCCTTCATTTTAATCAAACAAATGGACAAACAGATTTAAATAGTGCCATTGAATTTTTACATAAAACCCAGAAAAAAAGAACCATTACATTTATAATTAGTGATTTTATTGAAGCCGAATTGCCCTTTAATAAACTCCATTTTTTACACAAAAAACATGATTTAGTTGCCGTCAGAATTAGCGATCCAAGCGAAGAAGCATTGCCTAATTTAGGTTTTGTTGAGCTACTTAATTCAGAAACTGGAACACGAAATTGGGTTGATACTTCTGATTTGAAAATTCAAAAAGCGTTCAAAGAACAATCTATTGAAAATCAAGAAAAATGGGCTAAATCACTTTCAAAATTAGGAATCGATTCGATCCATTGTTCCACTGAAAACGATCCATTTCCACAATTAGTTCAATTATTTAAAAAACGTAAAAAATGAAACAACGCATTGTCTTCTTTTTACTCGTTTTTTATGGCAACTTATTTAGCCAAAGTTCACGGGCAATTATTTCGCGTGATGAACTGCTAATTGGAGAAAAAGCAACGGTAACCTATCTTGTCGAATTATCGAAAAAAAATCCAACTAAAGGTTCCTTGAAAATCTCGAACCTTCCTGTTGTTCTTGATCAAAAAACAGGAAAAAAGTCGAAGAATATTGAAGCCATTTCAACAATTAAAGACACGATCATACGCTCCAAAAACTCGACTTATTACTGGATAGGAGTGATTTCTGTTTCTGCTTGGGATGCTGGTAAATTTGTTATTGAAAGTCCAATTATTGAATACAAACAAGCCAAAATTACCTTTCCAATACTGAAGTTCTCTGTTTCACTCGTTCCAGAAAAAAAAGAGGTGCAATTGTACGACATCAAACAATCATTTAAAAAATTGCCTCCTGAAAGCATTGACATTGCTACGATTTCAAAAAATTATTGGTGGATTTTAATCTTATTACCACTCATTTTATTGCTCTTTTATTGGCGTAAACGAAGAAAATCAACACACCTTTCTTCCCCTTTTTCACGTTCGAATCATGAAAATTTATTGCAAGCGATTTTAGCGTTAGAAAAGAAAGAAATGTGGAAGAATGACCAAACAAAAATCCATTTTATTGAACTTTCAACCCTCGTTAGAACGTATTTATCCGATGAATTCCACTTTCATTTTCTTGAGAAAACAACGCAAGAAACAACATTGATTTTAAAGCAGAAAAAAATTGACCTCCATCTCATTCAACTGATTGATTCAATATTAACTGTAGCTGATTTAGTGAAATTTGCAAAATCTATTCCTTCAGAAACTGAAATTTTAGCTGTACATGAAAAGATCCGTGCGTGTGTTTCAATCATTCAACAAATAAATACTACAAATGAATAATTGGGATTTTGGGTTTTTGGGGATTGAGTTTGATGCGCCTGGTTGGCTCTGGCTATTGATCATCATACCGCTTTATGTTTTGTTCATGCGTTCAAGTGAAAACAAACAAGTTACATGGCGATTTTCAAAAACAGAAGAAGAACAAAAGCAATATACTTCAAAGAAAATTCTAATCATTAAAAAAGTATCTCGCTGGATTTCCATCATTTCTTTTTCCCTTTTAATCATCACATTAGCCAAGCCGATTCAAGCATCCAGTGATCGAACAATTCAAAATCGGTATAAAAATGGTATTGATATCGTTTTAGCAATGGACGTTTCTTTATCTATGTATGCCATGGATTTTAAACCAAATCGCTTAGAAGCAGCGAAATCTGTAGCGAAAGAATTTATTGATGACCGAATTGGTGACCGAATTGGATTAGTTGTTTTTGCTGGTGAAGCCTATACCGCTTGTCCAACAACACTAGACTACACGTTGTTAAAAGACCAAATTGACAAAGTAAATGGAGAGAATTTAGAAAGTGGCACTGCCATTGGAACAGGTTTAGGGACAGCAGTTGCTCGTTTAAGAGATGATCAACTCAAGTCAAAAGTTATTATTTTATTAACCGACGGTAGTAATAACGCAGGCGAAATAGACCCTACAGAAGCAGCAGAATTAGCACGTTTAAAAAATATCACAGTCTATACGATTGGTGTTGGAACGAATGGTAATGCCCCTACTCCCGTTATAACTCCTTTTGGCGTTCGGTATGAAAACATGCCCGTTGAAATTGATGAGAAAACATTGCAAACAATTTCAAAACAAACCAACGGACGCTATTTTAGAGCTACAGATGAAAAAAGTTTAAGTGAGATTTACACCTTAATTGATCAATTGGAAAAACGTAAAATGTTGGACCAAAAAACACACACAAGCAATCCAATCGATCCTAATCTTTATTTATCCATTGCATTGATTTTATTGGTGATTCAATGGTTTGTTACACACGTTTTATTCAAATTGAATGATTGAACAGTCTCACATACAACCCATTAAAAAACTAATCAAATCCATCCTTTTATTTGAAGGTATTTTTTGGGCAGTTGCGTTCTTACTCTTTTACAGTATTCCATTAGTTGTTTCAACAAAAGAAACGTTCGGATTTATAAATCCACAGGCATTTATATTGCTTTTAATTATTATTCCGATTTACGGTATTTATATCCGAAAAATCAACTGGAAAAATGAGCAATTTAAAAACATCCCGCTCACCATGCATGAACTGTTGTCACCGATTCAATCTATTCGTAAAAAACGTATTCATTTATGGTTATTTCGAACGGCAATTGTTTGTATCATCATCGCTTCTGCACAACCCGTATTTGGTAAGAAAAAAGTAGCTTCAACTGAAGTGAAATCTGAACTTGTTTTATGCATTGATATTTCTAATTCGATGAATGTAAAAGACATTTCACTTGAAATGAGTCGCTTAGAAATTGCAAAACGATCCTTACTAGACTTAGTAAATCATTTGAAAGGTGAACGAGTTGGTATAGTGGTTTTTGCTGGCAATGCATTCATTCAACTCCCATTGACTTCAGATTATAGTTCTGCCAAAACCTTTATCGAGGAAATTGAAACCAACATGATTTCAAATCAAGGAACGAATATAAATGAAGCATTGAAATTAACCGGTTCCCTTTTTTCTCCTATCGATTGTCAAAAACGCATATTATTGCTTACTGACGGTGAAAATCATGCAGAAGATCCAACAACGGAGTTAACCAATTTGAAAGAAAAAGAGATTGACTTGTTTGTCATGGGAATTGGAACGACTACTGGAGGACCAATTGAAAGAAATCCGAAGCATCCGGAATTAGGATATCTTTCAGAAAATGATCAGGTAATTATTTCTAAAGTTAATACACAATTCTTGAAATCGATTGCTAAGACAGCGAATGGTTCGGCCATGTTAGCCAATACCGCATTTCCTGATTACTCAAAATTATTAACAGAAATTAACCAAAAGGAAGTTGGAAAATCACGAGCTTTGCAGGTGGAAGTGAGTTCAGAACAATACCAATGGTTTGTTGGTTTGGCACTAATCTGCTTAATGCTTATAAAACTTCCAACAACGAAACAAGTTACAATCAAACGATGAAGTATTTTTGTAGTTTACTGGTTTTCTTTTTAACGGTTAATTCGTTTGCCCAAAATTGGCGAACAGAAGTCGAACAAGCACGAGAGTTGTATCAAAAAAACGACTTTGAAAAAGCTTATGAACACTATGTAAACGCGAAGAAATCTGCTCCAAAAAATTTCGACTTTACAACTGAAATGGCACAATGTGCTTACAAAAAAAAGAACTTTGAAGAAGCTCGAAATTTATACACTCATTCATTAAAAGCATCCAAAAATAAACTAGAAAAAAGTGCCATTTATTACAATAAAGGCAATAGTTTTATGGAAGAAAAAAATTATGCAAATGCTATTGCTGCATATAAAAAAGCATTGAAAAAAAATCCAGCTGACGAAGAAGCACGTTATAACTTATCCCAAGCTTTAAGAAAGAAAAACAAGAATAAGGAAGACGATAAATCTCAAAAGCAATCAACTAATTCGAAACCAGACACAACGTCTAGTAAAGCCAATAAAAAACCTACTAGTCCTGAGAATTCATCGGCTATGTCAAAAAGTGCTTTAGAGAAAAAATTAGACAATATTTCAAAAGCCGAAGCTGCAACCAAGCGAAAAAAATTCAGTAATGGCTCAGAAAGTAACAGCACAAACACACGTAAAAATTGGTAATGAAAATTAGTTTAACTTATTTATTCTTCGTTATTAATTTGCTTGTTTTTGCGCAAAAACAAGTCGTAACATTGGAGGTAACGCCAACGGAAGGACTGATTGGTGAACCACTTACGATCACGGTGAAATCGACAATTCAGGGAAATGTAGAAATTGACTTTCCAAAAAACTTCACGCAAGGTTTCGATGTTATGTCTGGCTCCAATGTTGAGGTTGATTATTCGACTGGGAGAACTATTTCCTTTTATTACCTTTCTCAAAGTGGCAGCATTTCAAAACCTGGAACGTATAAATTTGGACCTGCCTACATTAAAAAAGGAAACAAAGTGTACCGTTCTAATACGGTTTCCGTTGCTATTCAAAAAGAAAATACGCCAACGCCTAATCAATTAAGTCAAAACTTTAGCAAACAACAATTACGACAAATTGCTTTTGGAATCATTGAAAAGTCTAAAAACTCGATTTATGAAGGAGAACCTTTAGTTGTAAATGCGCGCGTTTACGCACAATTCAATGCTTCACACATTGAGAACTACGAAAGTTATACGGTTTCAAACACGAGTGATAAACACCAGTTAGATGATTTATCTTCCATTAAAATTGAGCCTATACGCATCAAAAACAAACCCTACTTCACGTTTAATTGTGATAAAAAAGTACTGTTTTTTACTGGCGCTGGACAAAAAACAATTCAACCATTTCGTTTAAGTCTTTACAAAGATTTTGATGGCTTAGATTTAGCGTCTTATCCCGCATCCATTGATATAAAACCCTTGCCAGCAAACAAACCAGCCTTTTTTAATGGTGGTGTTGGATCCTTCTCCATTTCTCAAGAAATTTCCTCCAATCAATTAACTAAAGGAGGTGTCTTTTCTTTGAAATTAACGATAAAAGGAGCTGGAAACCTTCAAGATATTCAAGCGCCAACATTAAATTTACCATCAGGATTTAAAATCTATGGCGACCCAGTAATAAAAGAAAATTACCACTACACTGAAAAGGGTGTGGAAGGGAAAATAACCTATGTTTATTCGATTCAATCCAATTTTTCTGGTAAAAAAGAAATTCCTTCTACCACCATCGCATTCTTCAATCCTAAAAAAGAACAGTTTGAGCAAGTGAGTACAAAATCTGAAACGATTGAAGTGTTGGAAACCTCAATTAGCACTACTACACCTTCAAATTCGATTGAGTTAGCTCGACCAACAACTACTGAAAAAACTGCTGAAAATGAAACCCTACAATTGTTAAAAAAACCTTTGTTTTGGTCCGTTTCAGTACCTTTAGTTATTGCGCTATTGGTTGGATTCATTCAATTCAGAAAGAAAAAAGACACACCTACTGCAATCGTTGTAGAAAATAAGCCTGAAATTGTTGCTATTGAAAACCCTGAAATAGACTTTTTTGATGAAGCAGAAAAAGCATTTGCAGCACAGCAAGAAAACGCGTATTACACCAACATCGAAAATGGAATGATCGAGGCATTAGTAACCATTCTTTCGTTGAAAAATGATACACAACCTTCCAAGCAACTCGTAATCCAAGCCATGCAAGACCAAGCTATTTCTGATGAGTTCCAACAAAAAATTAAGGCACTATTTGATGCGTGTACTGCTGCAAAATATGGCTTTGAGAAAAGAGTATTGGAGAACACAGATTTACTAGAGGAGGCTAAAGAAACGATTGGGAAATTGGGTGCTTAAGCGAATCGCAAATCAACAAACGCTTCTAGAAATGAATGCGCAACTGCATCCAACAAATTAAATGCCCGTTTGATAATTTATAGAAATAAAAAAATAGTATATTTGGATTAACACTATAAAGTTGAGCATAAATACAAGTTACTCACAAGTTTGAAATCTTCCTTCGATTAAATTTGACAGAAGGAAAAGTTGATAAAGACAAAAAAATAATCTTTTACATGAAAATAACATCTTTAATATTAATTATCATTTTAGGATTTTCTTGTAAATCAAAAAATGGAAACAACGTAAAAAGTAAAACTATGGCATCTATTAAAAACACAGAAATCCAAGAAATTTACACTAGATTAAAACAAAACATGATTGATTTCATTGAACCAGGAGAGACTGCATATACTGAAAAAGACGTGGAAAAATGTATGAATATTATAGACGATTACATAATTAATATTGAAAAAGCAGACTCTAAAAAAGACGCTATGTTTATAGTTGAGAAAACAGTTATTTTATTAAATGAAATTAATGAAAAATGTGAGTATGAACTTATTGAGACTGAACAACGAGAAGATATAGCTGAAATCATAATCCTTTCAGGGAGTTTAAAAGGGTTTAACACAAGAGACGATGATATTACTGAGGAATGGAGAGAATGGTAAAAAAAACGAAATTGAGAGACATTGACATACTGAAAAGCATTCTTTGCATGGTTTAAAAACCAGCCAGTAAAAGGTGTTAGGTGAAATATGATAACCGAAGAAAATACTCATGAAAGTAGATGAGCGACAAAACATAAAATGCCACTATTTTACTAATGGTATCGATAATCAACCAGGAGACCAACCAATTAGAGTTTTCTATAGTAATATTGAATCTGATTTTATTAACATTAAAGAATCACTTCATCAATTAAGACCAAATCAAAATTTAGCAAATGTTAAATTAGAATTCTTGACAGAAAACACAAAAGTAATTGGGCCATCAACAAATGGTTTCAAGATAACTTTGCATGATACTTTTCTATCCTTCCTTTGGGGCTATATTTATAGTATGATCGTAACAACGCCAATTGGAGGGAAAGTAGTGTCTTCTAATGAAAATAAAGAGGCTAGAGAATTAAGAAATCATGTACATGGACTGATGACAGAATATAATTTTTGGAATAAGGAAATGTTACCTAATCCAGAACTTTTTGGCAAAGACGAAAACAGATTAATAGGTGTTTCTAATTCAGTTTTCATTATTTGTGTAAGATATATTATATTTCATGAATTTGCACATATTTTTCTTGGTCATACATTTATTGAGTCAAAACTTCGAACTCCAGAAAATATTCAAAAAATGGAAGTTGATGCAGATAATGTGGCATTAGATTGGACTTTTCAAACGCTAACAAAAGAAGATGATTTTACCGGTAAATTATCCCTAATCTTTGCGCTTAACAGTATTAGTTTTTCACGAAACAAATTTTCGAATTCAATCTCTCACCCTGCACCAGAAGATAGGATTACAAAGTATTTGGAAAGATTGAAATTGAAAGATTCAGATTTACTTTGGGGGTTTGCAATTTGGTCAATTATAGAATGGCAGACCAATCATGAATTATTTCATTTACCAGTTACTTATAAAAGTGGAGACAGTTATAAAAAGCATTTTTATGAAATGGTTGAGGAGTTAAAGGAGTTAAAAAACACAGGAATAAATAAATTTAAAAAGTCATAGAAGATTTTAAAGCTAACCCATAACAGCTGTCATGGCGCCAACCCCTAAATATCACTTCGAAACCATGATAAATTTGAAACAAAATAATCTTAACTTCGGAGAAACGATTTGTTTAAAAGTCGAGCCGATCGCCAAGCTGCGAAACGTTAGCTGCAAGGTCACTAAAAGAAACGTATAAAATTTATAACTATTAAGAATTTGTTTTTTAATTAAAGTAACAATATATGAAAAGCAGTATTATCCTATTGTCTATTATGACTTCAGTATTAGCGTATAGTCAAAACGTAAAGACCCAACTTGACATTAAAACAAGTCAAATTGATTCAATAATCAAATTGCCAAACATAACAGCGGTGGAAGTATCCTCTAGTTTATATAAAGAGCAATTTTCAAAATATCAAACAAGAGTTTTTAAAATAGAAAATAATTTTCTAGTGATTGACGGATCTCTCTATTTTGACTTGGATAAACTTATTATATTTCGAAGAACAGGTAAACTTTTTATAAAAGGTTCTGTAATTGAATTCTATTTTGAGTAGGTGGTTTTAAAAGCGACACACAGACTTCCTAGCAACTCGTAATCCAAGCGATGCAAGACCAAGCTATTTCTGATGAGTTCCAACTAAAAATTAAGGCACTATTTGAAGCGTGTACTGCTGCAAAATATGGCTTTGAGAAAAGAGAATTGGAAAACACAGATTTACTAGAAGAAGCTAAAGAAGTGATTTTAAAGTTGAAGACTAAATAACTTTCCCAAAATCTTCTTTAAAAAACTTATTAAAATCGATACCTTTGTACTGCGATGCAAACAGAACTAGTAAATATCAGAAATCTATCATTGGATGAATTAAAAGCATCCATGGCAATTTTTGGTGAAAAATCCTTTCGGGCAAAACAAGTTTTCGAGTGGTTGTGGCAAAAAAATGCTACTTCCTTTGATGAAATGTCAAACCTAAGTGTTCCCTTGCGCCAAAAACTTAACGAACACTATTTCATTGATAAGATTCGTTTAGACGACCAGCAAATTAGTTCAGATAAAACCATTAAATGCGCTTTTTCAGTTGGAGATGGAAAAGTTGTTGAAGGAGTGTTAATTCCTACAGCAACTCGAACAACAGCGTGTATCTCTTCGCAAGTTGGCTGTAGTTTATCGTGTACGTTTTGTGCAACGGGGCGACTCAAACTCATGCGGAATTTGACGGCTGGTGAAATCGTAGATCAAGTTGTTTACTTAAAAAATCAAGCAGAAAATCGCTACAGAACGCCGCTCACCAATATTGTATATATGGGAATGGGCGAACCCTTGTTGAATTACAAAAACACCTTGCGTTCAATTGAAATGATCACTTCTCCTGAAGGATTGGGAATGTCGCCTAAACGTATTACGGTTTCTACAGCAGGAATCGCAAAAATGATTCGCAAATTAGGCGATGACGAAGTGAAATTCAACTTAGCCCTTTCTTTGCATGCTGCCAACGATAAAAAGAGAAGCCACATCATGGAAATTAATGATTCTAATAATTTAGAAGAATTAGCGGATGCGTTACGTTATTTCCACCAAAAAACGGATGCAAGAATCACGTTTGAATACATTATTTTCAAAGACTTCAACGATAAAATCGAGGATGCACAAGAATTAGCTGCATTTGCTCGATGCGTACCTTGTAAAATCAACATCATTGAATACAACACCATCGATGGTGGCGAATTCCAACAAGCTTCCAAAGCAAATGTAGATGCTTTTGCCGCATATATTGAATCTAAAAATTTGGTGGTCAATGTGCGCAGAAGTAGAGGAAAAGACATTGATGCGGCATGCGGACAACTCGCAAATAAAAACAATGCGATTGATCAAAAAGAACGTGTTTTGAAATAAATCACTTTTTACATCCATCGTTTAACCTTTTCTTTAAGCTACAATTTTTACAATCGTGGATAAATTCCAACCAAAAGTTGCTGATTTAGTGATTCTATAACGTATATTTGTTATATGTTATCTGTTAAAGAAATTTTAGATCCAATTCAAACTGAAATGACTGAATTTGAGGCGCACTTTAAAAAAAGTATGCAGTCCAAAGTTCCTTTATTAGATAAAATCACCCACTACATTGTAAAACGAAAAGGGAAGCAAATGCGTCCTATGTTTGTGTTTCTTACTTCTAAAATGTTGGGAGAAATAACAGACAAAACATTTGATGCTGCTGCTTTAGTTGAATTACTGCATACCGCAACTTTAGTACACGACGATGTGGTCGATGATGCGAATGAACGAAGAGGTTTCTTCTCGATCAACGCCCTTTGGAAAAACAAAATAGCCGTTTTAGTAGGTGATTATATGCTTTCAAAAGTTTTGTTGCTTTCGATCGAAAAAAACAATGTAGATTTACTACACGTTGTTGCTCGTGCAGTGCGCGAGATGAGCGAAGGTGAATTGTTACAGATTGAGAAAGCACGACATTTAGATATCACTGAAGAGATTTACTTTGATGTCATCCGTCAAAAAACAGCCTCGTTGATTGCCACGTGTTGTGAAGCTGGTGCAATTGCAGCAAACCGAGAGGATATGAGTGAAAAGATGCGAAAATTTGGAGAATTAGTTGGACTAGCGTTTCAAATAAAAGACGATATTTTTGATTACGGTTCTCCGGATAAAATTGGAAAACCTTCAGGAATTGACATTCGAGAACGCAAAATGACCTTGCCGATTATTCATGTGCTAAACACCGTTGATGCAGCAACAAAAAGAGAATTGTTAAACATTGTAAAGAATAAAAATGAACAACCTAAAGCGGTTCAACGTGCTATATCAATAGTCATTGACAATGGAGGGATTCATTATGCACATCAAAAAATGATCGCATTAAAAGAAGAAGCCTTGGAATTATTAGCTTCTATTCCTGATTCTTCTGCAAAAAATTCATTGATTGGTTTGGTAGAATATACCACTTTACGTGATAAATAACTTGTAATTTAAAATACTATGAAATACATTGGAATACTAATATTGTTATTAAGCTTAGCCGCTTGTTCATCAAATGATGGAGCTACTAAAAATGGTAAGAAAGAACTATTGGTTGAAGTAAAAAATGGAGTTTTTACAGAATGGTATCCTGGCAAAAAACAAATTAAATTTCAAGGACAGCAAGATAAGCTTGGACGAAGAAATGGAATCTGGCGCTTTTACGGTCAAAACGGCACTGAATTATCGTTTACAGAATACCAAGAAGGGATTAGAAACGGATTTACTGTCGTGAAATATCCTTCAGGAGTTCCTCATTACAGAGGTGAATACCAAAACGACAAAACAGTTGGTATTTGGACAGTTTACGATGAAAAAGGAAAAGTAGCATCCGAAAAAGATTACGGTTATCCAGCTGAATAAAAATGTCTAAAATTCCCGCACATATCATTGATGAAATTATGCAAACTTCCCGCATCGAAGAGGTGATCGGTGAATTTGTGAATTTAAAACGTGCTGGATCAAACTTAAAAGGGTTAAGTCCTTTTACAGATGAAAAAACACCATCGTTTGTTGTGTCGCCAGCCAAACAAATTTTCAAATGTTTTTCAACGAGCAAAGGTGGTTCTGTTGTGACTTTTTTAATGGAAAAAGAACACTTTACCTATCCGGAAGCTTTGCGATGGTTAGCTGATAAATACAACATTCAAATCCCGGAAGATGAACCTGCAACAGCAGAACAAATGGCCGCGATTACTGAACGTGAGAGTTTGTACATCATCAATGAATTTGCGAAAAATTACTTTTCACAGAATTTAATGGAATCGGATGAAGGAAAAGCAGTAGCTCTTTCCTACTTTGAAGAACGTGGTTTTCGAAAAGACATCATTCAAAAATTCCAATTAGGTTACTGTATCAATGCTGGAGACGATTTCACGAAAGCAGCCTTAAAAAAAGGCTACAAATTAGAATACCTTGAAAAAGTTGGTTTAGTTAAAACCAAAGAAGAACGTAGCTTTGATTTTTTTAGAGGACGTGTTATGTTTCCGATTCACAGTGTTTCTGGTCGTGTATTAGGTTTTGGTGGACGTACACTTTTTACCGATAAAAAAATTGCCAAATACTTCAATTCACCTGAGAGTATCATCTACAACAAAAGTGAGATTTTATACGGACTTCATTTTTCAAAAGGAGATATTATCAAATACGACAATTGCTTTTTATGTGAAGGTTACACCGATGTAATCAGTATGTATCAAGCAGGCATACAAAATGTGGTATCTTCTTCAGGAACTTCTTTAACAAAGGATCAAATTAAACTGATTCGTCGTTACACTCAAAATATTACTATTTTGTACGATGGCGATCCAGCTGGAATCAAAGCATCTTTTCGTGGAATTGATTTGATTTTAGAAGAAGGAATGAATGTAAAAGTGGTACTTTTCCCTGAAGGAGAAGATCCTGATTCCTATTCTAAAAAAGCAAGTACAAGTGAATTAGAAGCATACATTCAAGCTCATACACAAGATTTCATATCATTTAAAGCAGATATCTTATTAAAAGATGGTGAATCGGATCCGATTAAAAAAGCGGAATTAATTCGAGAAATTGTACATTCTGTTGCCTTAATTCCCGATCAAATTACACGAACGGTTTATTTGCAACAGATTGCTAGTCAGTTCGATATTCAAGAAAGCATCATTTCAAATGAACTGATGAAGTTGCGTAAAAACGTTGTTTCCAAACAATTGCAAGAACCTGAATTGGCACAAATTCCTGTACCAATGCAAACAGGGAATCAACCTGTTGAAATTGCTGAAACACTTGAAAACAATGCGGAGAACAGCGAACATGACTTGATTCGTTTGCTCATCAAATATGGCACACGTGTAATTGAAGTGGATCAACTAGATGAACAAGGCGCAAGTAAAAAAGCAGAAACGAGTGTAACAGAGTTTATTTGCCATGAATTGGATAAAGATGAATTGGCATTTGAACACCCAAAATTTGCAAAAATTCACCAATTAATTGTAGAAGGTTTAGCTGAAAATCAATTGTTGTCATCCACCTATTTTAGACAATTGGAAGACCAAACAATTGTGCAATTTGTTTCTGATATCGAATCTCAAGAATACGAATTGAGTTCAAAATGGTTGTCACAGTACAATATTTCAACGCGTTCAGAAAGTGACCGTTTGCAAGAAGCTGTTTTTCATTCCATTTACAATTTTAAATCATCGAAGATAGAAGCACACATTCGTTCTATTCAAGAACGTTTAAAATTGGCCGGTGACATGAGCGATGAAGAATTACTCGATGCTTTGTCAGAACAAATGACCTACGAAAAAATTAAAATCGCATTTGCGGAAAAATTAGGAAGAATTATATTACGTTAAACACATGTTGAGTTATACTTTATTTTACCTTGGCCCCTACAAAGTTTGTTTTTGGAACATTATCTTTTTAAGTGTCATTTATTTTGTTGCATTGGTATTGAGAAAGGTCATTCACAACATGCTGAAAGACTACTTGAAAAGTGCCAATATTGCTGTTGAAGGCAGAAAAATCACCTATTTAAAATTACTCAGTCAAAGTGTATATTTGGTAGCAAGTTACATAGCTGTATTGAGTTTCAATATCAACAATGACAACGTTACTTTTGGTGATTTTTTAAATTTTAATTTAATTGAATCTAAAAATTTCACACTAAGCTTTTATCAAATTATCGTCATTATTGGACTGTTTTTTGGTGCGAAAATGCTGCTCAACTTTGTGAAGTTGTACATCAGCAAACAATTTAGAAACAAACCGAATTACAATGCTGGAAGTGAATATGTTTACATTCAAATTGCTAAATACATCATTTATATTTTCGCGATTGTCAGTGCGTTAAAAACCTTAGACATCGATTTAACCGTATTGTTAACTGGTTCTGCAGCCTTATTGGTTGGTATTGGATTAGGATTGCAAGATGTGTTCAAAGATATGTTTTCAGGAATCGTATTATTGATTGAGGGAAATATAAAAATAGGCGATGTTGTAGAAATTTCAGAACAAGGTAAATCGACCATCGTTGCTAAAATTCTTAAAATCAATGTGCGTACCACTCAAATTGAAACACGTGAAGGAAATGTCTTGATTATACCCAATGCCAAATTAACGCAAGAATACGTTGAAAACTGGAGTCATGGGACAGAATTATCTCGTTTTATCATCACGTTAACAGTCGATTATGGGACGAATACTGAAATGGTATCTCGCTTATTAAAACAAGCTGCTTTTGGTCATCCTAAAGTTAAAAAAACAAAACCAATTGATGTGCGTCTCTCAAATTTTGGAACGAATGGATTAGATTTGGAATTGGTTTTTTGGGCAGAACAAAGTTGGGATGCTAATTTTTACAAATCAGAAATTCGCTTTGAAATCGATCGCTTGTTTAGAGAATACAAAATAACCATTCCCTACCCGCATAATACGGTTCACATTAAAAATTAAAGCAATTGTTTTTTGTACAACTGAACTGTATTTTCCAATCCTAAATACAACGCATCAGAAATCAAGGCATGTCCAATTGAAACCTCTGCCAAAAATGGAATACATTCTTTAAAATAACGAAGATTTTCTAAGCTTAAATCATGTCCTGCATTGATTTCTAATCCCAATTCTTTCGCGTAATTGGCAGCTGCAACATATGCTTCTATTGCTTTAGCTGGATTTTCTGAATACCTTTCAGCATAAGGTCCTGTATACAACTCAATGCGATCAACACCAGATTTTGCAGCAAATTCTATGTTTTCTAAATTGGTGTCCACAAAAATAGATGATCGAACCCCCAAAGCACGCAATTGCTGATTCAAATCGGTCAATAAATGCAAGTTTGTTTTGGTATCCCAACCAGCATTGGATGTTAAAACATGCGGCGGATCAGGAACCATTGTTGCTTGAGCCGGACGAATATCTGTAATGATTTTCATAAAACGGTCATCCGGATAGCCTTCAATGTTGAATTCTGTTGTGACAACTTGACTCAAATCATACACATCTTGTGTGGTAATGTGTCGCTCATCTGGACGTGGATGAATGGTAATTCCATCTGCTCCAAAACGCTCACAATCAATTGCTACTTGAACAACATTAGGCATATTTCCTCCACGAGCATTGCGCATCGTTGCGATCTTATTGATATTGACACTTAATTTTGACATACAATGGTATAATTTTTGACACTGCAAAAGTACAAAGTTAGAAATGAAATTACTACTTTGGTAGCAACTATGAGAGCATTAGCATTAATTACAGATGAAATTCCACCGTTAAAGCACACAGATTCAGGTGAAAAAGCACTTCGTTGGATGGATGAATTCAAAGTTTCACATTTACCTGTCTTAAAAAATGACAATTTTGTTGGTGTGATTTCTGAAGCAGATTTATTGGATAAATTGGCATTGGAAGAATCGTTAGATACGCTTTTTGATCATTTGCCAAGACCTTATGTTCTGGAAACAGCGCACGTTTACGATGTGTTGAAAAGAATGGAAGAAAGTAAATTGAGTATCATGCCCGTTTTAGATTCGGAAGAAAAATACTTGGGTTGTACGTCTATTTTTCACTTATTGACAAGCTTTGCAAATACGGGAAGCATCAAGGAAACAGGTGGAATCATTGTGCTAGAAATCAATGAACACGATTATTCAATGGCGCAAATTGCACAAATCGTTGAAAGTAACAATGCGCGTATATTAAGCTCTTATATTATGTCGTCACCTGATTCTACAAAGATCGAAGTGACCTTAAAAATTAATCAATTAGAATTGAGTCGCATCATTCGCACCTTTGAACGGTATGATTACCTGGTAAAAGAAACATTTCAAAAAGATGCCAGTGACAATGATATCCAAATCAGATTCGATTCACTTATGAATTACTTGAATATTTAATATGAATGTTGCAATCTATAGTCAAAAGGTAAACCGTCACAACCTTCCCTATTTCAAAGAAATCATCTCCATTTTTAATGATTTTGGCTGGAATCCAGTTTTTGAAAAAGAACTGAAGGAACAATTGGTTGCCAAAATGGATTTATCAGAAAAAACAGATGAATTTTCTTCGCACCATGATTTTCATACAGGAATTGATTTAACCATGAGCATTGGTGGAGATGGTACATTTATCAAATCTGTTGGATTTATTCGCGATTCTGGCGTACCCATTCTAGGAATCAATACTGGCAGATTAGGGTTTTTAGCCAATATCTCTAAAGATCAAATCCAGCAAACAATGGATCAAGTAAAAGCTAAAAATTACGAGTTCCAAAAACGATCTTTGTTACGTATTCAAACGGAAGAAAATATTTTTGGTGAAGATAATTTTGCTTTAAATGAATTAACCTTACAAAAAAAGGATACCGCATCGATGATTACTGTTCATGCTTCTTTAGATAACAAATATTTGAATTCTTATTGGGCTGACGGACTAATTGTCTCCACACCAACAGGATCAACTGCCTATAGTTTAAGCTGTGGAGGACCAATCATTACGCCGGGTTGTCAAGTACACATTTTAACGCCCATCGCACCGCATAACTTAAATGTTCGTCCAGTGGTTGTGCCTGACCATATGCCAATAAAACTGAAAATCGAAGGTCGCGATAGAAAATGCTTGATGAGCTTGGATGGTGTTTCTAAAAATATTCGTCAAGATGAAGAAATTATCGTTACAAAAGCAGAATTTATGATTAATGTCGTTAAATTTGAAAGCAATAATTTCTTAGATACAATTCGTAACAAAATGATGTGGGGAATCGACGCAAGAAATTAACTTAGAAATGAAAAATTAAGGAATTAAGGAATTAAGGAATTAAAGAATTAAGGAATGAAGGAATTAAGGAATGAAGGAATGAAGGAATTAAGGAATTAAAGAATTAATGACTTTAAGACGAGAATTCGATTCTGATGAGATCTAAATCTAATGCCTAATTAACTAGCGACTAATGCCTGTGAAAATGATAAAAGGATGAAAAGATTATAGGACTTTAAAACGAAATCGTAATTCTGTTGAGCTCTAAATCTAATGCCTAATTAACTAGCGACTAAAGCATGTGAAAATGATAGAAGGATGAAAAGATTATAGGACTTTAAGACGAGAATTCGATTCTGTTGAAATCTAAAACTAATGGCTAATTAACTAACTACTAATGCCTGTGAAAATGATAGAAGGATGAAAAGATTATAGGACTTTAAGACGAGAATTCGATTCTGATGAGATCTAAATCTAATGCCTAATTAACTAACGACTAATGCCTGTAAAAAAGAATAAAGTAATAAATAAATAAAATAACAACTATGAAAAATAAGTTTTTACTCATCATGACAGTTTTAAGCTCGGCGTTTTCTTTTGCGCAAGCGACTAAAACTGATTTAACTCCAGGGATTTATGCAGAATTCAACACCAATAAAGGTGTAATTATTTGTGCACTTGAATACCAAAAAACACCGATGACCGTTGGGAATTTTGTTGGTTTAGCAGAAGGAACATTAAACATCATGGATACAGTTAAACGTTTGAAACCGTTTTACAATGGTTTGAAATTTCACCGTGTTATTGCAGATTTCATGATTCAAGGTGGCTGTCCACAAGGAACTGGAATGGGGAATCCTGGATACAAATTTAGCGATGAGATCGTGGCTGACTTACGTCATTCAGGACCTGGAATTTTATCAATGGCGAATTCTGGACCTGCAACAAACGGTAGTCAATTCTTTATCACGCACAAAGAAACGCCTTGGTTGGACGGAAAACACACGGTTTTTGGTCACGTAGTAATTGGACAAGATGTTGTAAATGCAATCGCTCAAAATGATGTGCTTAACACACTTACGATTTTACGTATCGGTGATGAAGCAAAAAAATGGGACGGAAACAAAGCGTTCAATGCTGTTTACAATCGTCAAAGAGATGCTGAATTAGCGCAAGCTGAAGCAATGAAAAAAATTGCAGCGATGAGCACAGAAGATTACAAAAAATACATGTTCAACGAAATTAAGAAAACAAACCCAACAGCTAAAATGTCAGCTTCTGGATTAGTTTACGTAATTGAAAACGAAGGTGAAAAAACTAAACCTGTAAAAGGGGATAAAATGTCTGTTCATTACAGAGGTACTTTTAGAGCTGATGGAAAACCATTCGATTCTTCATATGACCGCAATCAGCCAATGGATTTTACCTACATCGACAACAAAATGATTCCAGGATTTGAAGAAGGATTGGCATTATTAGGAAAAGGTGGAAAAGGTAAGATCGTTATTCCTTATTTCTCTGCTTATGGAAAAGATGGACGACCAGGAGCGATTCCTCCATATTCTGATTTAGTGTTCGACTTAGAAATCATCAACATTGAAAAACAAGCAGCACACGATCATTCAGATCCAAATCACAAGCACTAAAAAATAATTTGAAAAGAAAGGCTGTCAGAAATGATGGCCTTTTTTTATTGGTAGAAACACGTATGTTGCTTGCCCAATTTGAAAGCAATTCCTAAACCAAAGAATGCATACCAATCTGAAGTGGTGGTGGAACCTCTGTACCCATTAACGGAACCATCCAAACTTCGATTTGAAAGTGCTGCTGCCAAACTTCCACTTTCATTGGCAATTAAAGCTGGATCTAAGTAAGTATTACTTCCCACGTCATCGATGTAATCAGTGAATGTTTTACGAAATCCGTATTCGATATTGATAGAGGCTGATTTACCCAATGACAATTTAAAACCAACACCCAATGGAATGCTTAATTGCGTTAAATAATAGCGCGTTTCACTTGTTAAAGTTGTTCCTTGCCCTTCTGTTCCTAAGGGTTGCAATTCAATGGTTTCCCCGTTGTATTGAGTAGTAGGATTCATACGAAACAAACCAATTTCAGCTAATAAATAAGCAGTTCCTCTGTATCGTGGGTTTCCTAGCTGAAACGGGAAATAATTCACTTCAACACCCGCTGCTCCTTCTAAAATTGAAGTACTGAAATTTAAATTTCTATTTTTTAATAATTCGTTACTCGCATCCGCATCATTGGCTTCAACAGAACCCATTGCAACATTGGCACGAAAACTAACACGTGGATTGATCGTGTAACGGTAAAAAATACTTCCCGCAACCTGTGTTTTATCAAAATGCTTGAATTGATTCAAATCGCCAATGTAATACATTCCTCCTGCCATTACACCTAATTCTGAACGCGAACGAAAATTATCCGTTTGACTCAACAGATAAAATGGAACAACAAGAACAGTAATTAGCAATAAACGCATGATTTTTATTTTGATAACGCCAAATTAATAAGAAAATTACAATTCAAGTGAGTAAGCTGGAATTTTATTGAAAATCCAAGGTGTAATTTAGCAAGAAATAATAAAGAAAATTGGAACGGAATTATTTCAAATTGCTGATGAAACGTTCCAAATTGACATTGGCAACTAAAGTATCAGCACCAACGATCAATACTTTTTTACAGCTGTTGCGTTCCAACCACAAATCCAAGTTTGAAACACCAACCATCAATGTACCATTGATATCAATCTTATGAACTGGCTTTTGATTGTTGTCGAATAATGCTCTGATTTCAACCGTTTCACGGTCTAATTCTTGGTTTTCATTGAAAATAACCAATCCATCAATGCCTTCATCTGGATTTTCAGATTTGTCATTGAATTCAGCCAATTCGAAATTACGATCGGTAGCCCATGCTTGAAGTGCATTCGAGAATTTTGAATTTCCTTTTAGGAAGATGGTGTTAAGTTTCATTGAAAAATGTAAGTCTATTCTTAATTTTGAGTTGCAAAAATACACAATTCTTAACAATAATGGACTAAATTTTTAATTTTTTATCGTTTTTTTTCAATAAAAAATATCAGTTTTTATGAAATCTGAAAACTTGCTGAAAATGAAATTATTAGTAGATGATTTTCACTTGAAACGATACCCGTTTTTCAATCAACTAAAGAAGAATTTAACTAAACCGAACTTAAAAACTACGTTCTACAAACAATTTAAAGTTGGTTAAAATCTGTTGCCAACCTTGTTGTTGTAATTCAATTGGATTCACTGCTTCTGGCTCAAACACTTCGACCACTTTCGTTTGATTACCTAGCGCTTCAAAAGAGACGAACACTTTTCTTCCATCTTCCAAATGATACGCAATTGTTTGTTCTGCTTCAATCAGATGATACATTCCAATTAAATTAAAACCAAACGATCCATCTTTTGCTTCCATGCGGTAATCAAAACTTCCACCAATCTGAAAATCGTTTTTTGCACGTGGTGTATGCCAATCATCTGACGCATGGTTCCATTGTTGAATAGAATCTGGAGTGATAAAATGATTCCAAACCGCTGCAACAGGTGCATCAATTAGCACTTCAATGGTGATCATGTCCATTTTTAATAACCTAAAATTCGTAAATAATCATTAGCGGTTTGTTCCTCGCTAAACAATTTCGTTTGCAACTTACCATTTTCATCGCGTTGAATCAAAATGTGCTTTGGTTCGGGAATCAAACAGTGTTTCAAGCCACCAAAACCTCCGATTGTTTCTTGGTAAGCACCTGTATTGAAAAAACCTAAGTACAACTTTTTGTTGCGGTCGTATTTCGGCAAATAAATGGCATTCGAATGTTGCTCTGAATTGTAATAATCGTCACTATCGCATGTTAATCCGCCCAATAATACACGCTCGTAATCGTCGTTCCATCGGTTGATTGGCAACATGATAAAACGTTGATTGATAGCCCACGTATCTGGTAAGTTGGTCATGAACGAAGAATCAATCATGTTCCATTTCTCACGGTCGTTTTGTTGTTTTTGGTGCAATACGCTGAAAATAGCGCCGCCACTTTCTCCAACAGTAAACGAACCAAATTCTGTGAAAATATTCGGTTCTGGAATGTCATTGTCGTTACACACACGTTGCACTTGCGTTAATATCTCACGCACCATGTACGCGTAATCAAAGTCAAAAGCCAACGATTTTTTGATTGGGAATCCACCACCGATGTTCAATGAATCCAATGAAGGACACACTTTTTTCAAATCAGAGTAAATACGCAAACACTTCGTTAACTCATTCCAATAATACGATGTATCGTTGATGCCGGTATTGATAAAGAAATGCAACATTTTCACTTCTACTCGTGGATTGTCTTTCAACATTGCTTTGTAGAACGGGACAATTTCACGGTAACGAATACCCAAACGCGAAGTATAAAACTCAAACTTAGGTTCTTCCTCCGATGCAATGCGGATTCCGATTTTAATATTTTTATCCGTTTTGGCTAAAATATCTTGTAATTCTTGCGTATTGTCAACAACAGGAACAACATTTAAGTTGCCATCGTTGATCAACCCAGCAATATTATCAATGTATTGTTGCGGTTTAAAACCATTGCAAATGACGTATTTACCATCCGGTAATTTCCCAGAATTGTACAAATTGCGCACGATATCAATATCAAACGCCGAAGATGTTTCGATGTGAACATCGTTTTTCAACACCTCATCCAACACAAAAGAAAAGTGGTTACTTTTTGTACAGTATGAATAATAGTAATTCCCTGAATACCCTAAATTACTGATTGCTTCACGGAACCAACCCTTTGCGCGTTGGATGTTGTTAGAAATCTGAGGCAAATAATTGAATTTCAAAGGCGTACCATACTCTTCAATCAAGCGCATCAAATCAATACCGTGAAAAAACAAGTTATCTTCTCGTAAATGAAATTCATTTTGTGGAAAATCAAATGTTTGGTCAATCAAGTCAAAATACTTCGTTCTCATGCTTTTCATTGGGATTTTACTCCCTTATTTTGTGTTATCAATTGTTGGAAGCAGTTCCAAAATACGTTCCGTTGGACGCGCAACAACTGCTTTGCCTCCTACTACTACGATAGGACGCTCAATAAGTTTCGGAAATTGCAACATTGCTACAATCCATTCATCGTTAGACAAGGATTTCCCCTTAAAATGGAGCTTGTATTCTTCCTCGCCTTTACGGATCAATGCTTCGGGCGCAATTCCCAATTGGTCAATAATGGTTGTCAATTCCGCTTTGGTTGGTACATCTTTCAAATACTCCACTACTGTAAAATCGAGTTGGCGTTCATTGAAAAAATCCAATGCACAACGGCTCTTCGAACAGCGCGGATTGTGGTAAACCACTATTTTTTGATCCATCTTTTCCATTTGAATGCAAAGTTAGTGGAAATGGAGGGAAAAGTTGTTAAAAGTGTTTGATTTTTTAAGGAGGCTTTATGTAAGTTGAATTCATATTGATAAATGTAAAATACCCAAATCATTACTCATTTACTGAAAAGCAGTTCTGATTTGCGTTACATTCAAAAATTGTTAGTGGATGAAATCAATAAGGCAACAGACCGCGAAGCAGCAACAAAGTTAATTGTACACACACGTGAGTACTAACAACATACAAAACATCATTTCACCTTTTGATAATTTATAAAGAAACAGTATATTTGAAAATAAGTCGCATTGAAACTAGACGTATACAACTAAATATAGGTGTATATGTCCCATTTTATGAGACGTATAAATAAGTTAGCTGCTATACTGACAAGACCCTACGAACTCAAAAATAATCCCTATATTTGCAAACTAAAAAGTAAGTGACAATAATGTAAAAACCAATTTCTTTCAGACAAATTAAAGACGGTAAATCACAA
>JAGNZC010000082.1 GCA_017984635.1 Crocinitomicaceae bacterium | reverse complement strand
CGAACGTGATTTACAAATCAAATTACATTTCAAAACATTTTATAATGACTTAATTCATTTTATTGATGCTGAACATTCAACCTGATATAAGGTCATTACTAAAAACAGGATTCAGAAATTTAAGTCTTTTAAATAAAGGTTTTTAAATCAAACAAATAGATTAATTTAGATAAATACGGATTACGCTGGATTAAACGACTTAAATTCATGTTTTCTATTGAATCATCTAACATTATCGAATTAGCGTAATCTATGTTAATTTGTTTTAAATCAGCTAAATCATAACCCTTTGATTGATCCAATGCAATGGTACAATTTATAAGGTATGGTGATACAATTATATTTAGATTAATTTGTTTTGATATAATTTCTACTTTTTGCGCCCATTCATTGTGCGCATCAGTATCTGGGAATACTATTACTTTACGACCTAATAATACATTGAGTTTTTCTAATTTGAATTCGTTTTTATTACCTGTTGCTAACCATAGATAATTCGGGTGCTTGATTGCCATTTCTACTGCTGTTTTCTCTGATTCAACAATACAAACAATTTTAAAAGGATATTTAGACAACAAATGTTCTCCAAATAACACTTGTTTCAAATTAAATTCCTTTAACCCAAGTTCAGAATGGACCCATGTTACAAGAGGTCTTGGGTTTTTTATACGTTTTCCGCTTGTAGCATCAATTTTCATAATCTTTCCAGATCGTGCATGAAAATCTTTGCTAATTAGCCAAAAAATTGTTGAACAACCCCATTTTTTTGAACTTCCAACATAATATTCTATAAATACAGCATCAACAATTTCTTTATTAAACATTTTTGATAAAAACTGGTGGAATGGATTTCTATCATATCCTTTTAATGTTTGTTGAACAATTTTCAGGTCAATTATTGATGGAGGTCCCAATTTCTTCGTTGGAGTTGATGTTGGCTGTGAAAAATCAATTTTTATAGATGAATCAGATTTTTCTGGATATTTAAAATACCCACATGAGCTTGATCGATCACATCGACCAAACTCATCGGATATGTAGTTACCTAATCCATCAACCATTCTTACAAATCGTCTTTTTTCACATTGTGGACAAACAAATTTTTTACTTGAAGAATCAAATTGATATTTACTTTTCACGGAATTAAGAATTAAGGTTTTACTAAATAGGGTATACCCCTTTTATGGAATTGTTAATTCCTAATTCTGAAATATGAATCTTTAGACGGCCCATTGGGTTTAGTAAAAAACTCCATATTTAAATCTTTCAAGTTAAAAAAGGCCCTTAGCTTATTACTGAATGTTCTTTGCAGAAACTTGTCATTACCTTTTTCATATAGATTTTTGTAGTCTTCATATAAAACTGAAGTTGGGTAATCTTTTCCAAGTTCAAAATTCTGATCCTTTGCCCAATTTATAAAATACTCACCTATTAATTGTCGGGATCTATTTTCGATCACATTTATTGCAGGATTAAAAACAAGTCCTTTTGAAAGGTAGAAATGCAAACAATCAATCATGTACCAATAAAATCGATTCCATTCAGCCTCGTCCCATTCATCAGAAAAAAAACGGGTACCATGAATTTGAATAATTGGTTCTTCAATACCTGTTCCAATTCTACTTGAGTAATATGGCGCAAGTTCAATAATGAATTGTCTCCGCTTTCTTGTTGTTCCAGTGCAATCCAAAATAATATTTGAACAAATCAGTATTTTCGGAGACTGTGCCGCAGGTATTTTTAACGAATCCTTAAACTTTTTTTCAATATTGAACCCATCTGTTGTAATTGAATTGAATCGGTCAATATCAAGATGTTTGCTTACATCATCAAGCCACAAAACCCTAGTTGAGAAATCTACTTCTTGAAAATCGAATCGATTGTCACCTCGAAATTTTTTTCCATCAATTTTAACTGTGTGCCGAATACTTGAAACAGCATTTGCAATCAAGCCCTTTCCAGTACCACCTTGTGGATTGTTTAAGTCTGTTATCATTTCATCATACAAAATAACCATGTGACCTCTAGAACTGTAATGGTAAGATTGAAGAAGATAGCCAATGGCGCTATTCAGTGTTTCAATTCTTTTTGGATCTTGGTTACACACATTCTTTATAAACTTTGAAAAGTGTCCGTCAGTAACTTTGTTTCCAATGTTGCGCTGTATGATATTTTTTCTCCAGACCACTTTGTTTTGTAAATCTGTAAATTCAAGTTTCATTGTAGAATCAGCAGTTACTTCAATAATCCCATTTTGAAATGCTATATAAGAGCAATTAGAAGTATCACTTAAAATTTCTGATTCATCTTTTTCGAGATAATCAAGAAAGCCATCATTAATGATTAAATGTGTTTGCTTGTAAAAAGTTTCAATTTGTGCTTCAATGGTATATTCTTCCACAAGTCCATCAAATTCTACTGTTAGTTTATCCAATTGATTCAAATAGCATTTTATTACCATCTTTATGTCCTTAACAGAAATTTCTTCTATAACATTATCTGTTTTTTGAATATAAACATCTGAGTCATATACTTTTTTCGAATAAATACCAAGGTGTTTTAATAACTGAATAACTCCAAGTTTATATACACCAGTAAGGTGAATCTGTTTCACTTCTTTGCCCTTAATTGCAAAGGAAAAAATATCCATCGCAAATTTATGGTTGCCCAATGAAACAGTATTTTTACTGAAATGACCTTTAATTGTTTCAACTTGAGTTAAAATTGATTCCAAGTGAATTTCTAATTCTTCATCAAGATTTTTCATTTTTTCTTGTTTTTTAGGTTAGAAAATTCTTTGGCTAACATTTCAGGTACAGTAGGCCTTCCATCTTTCATCCATTGAATTATTTCTTCACGAGAGAATGTAAGTGGTCTTCCAGAAGAAATCACAGGAATCTCTCTTCTGCAAACTTTCGAGTAAATGGTACTTTCCTTATAGCCTGTCAATTGAATAATTTCATCTATATAGATGATATCACTTTTGGGTTCCTCACTAATTTTAGCAGGTTTAATTAAATAACTGTTGTCTAAAGCAATAGTTTTGCTTAGCTCTTTAAATTCCTCTACTGTTAATGTGTAGAGCGGTCTTTGATTTTCAAACATTTGTATACGATTTAAAAAATTAATAAAATC
>JAGNZC010000050.1 GCA_017984635.1 Crocinitomicaceae bacterium | reverse complement strand
CCTTCAGAAGCATTGTATGTTTCAACATAATTCATTGTTTTATCTGGAATCAATCGTTGAAACTCCTGTTTATAGGGTTCAAAACTTACGCCGCCGTGCATGAATAATTCTAGGTTTGGCCACACTTCCTTAAGGTTCGATTTTCCACTAATTTCCAACACTTTTTTGGCAAGAACCATTGTCCAACTGGGAACACCCGCTATAATTAACACATCTTCATTAATCGTAGAACGCGCCATTTTTTCAATTTTGCTTTCCCACTCACTCATTAATGCGATTTCTTTGGAAGGTGTTCGTCGAATTTCTGCCCAAAATGGTAAATTCTTTACTATGATTGCCGATAAATCACCGAAATAACTGTCGGTACTAAGTTGATTGATTTGAGCACTACCGCCAATGATTAAATGTTTCCCGTTGTATAATTTCCGTTTGGGATGATTGTTGTAATAAAGTGCTAATAAATCTTTACCGCCTTTGTAATGGCATTCTTCTAACGAATCTTTTGTAACAGGAATGAATTTACTTTTAGCCTCGGTTGTACCAGATGATTTCGCAAACCATTTGGTTTTTTTTGGCCACAAAACATTCAATTCTCCGTCCATTGCTCTTTGAATGAACGGAAATAAGCTATTGTATTCTTGAAGTGGAACTGCGTTTTTGAAGTCAGTATACGATTTGATGGTTGAAAAGCGATGCGATTTCCCCCAAACTGTATTTTTTGCTGAAGCTACCAACTTTAATCGCAATTCTTCCTGAACCTCTAACGGATATTGTTTGAATAAATCAATTTGATGAATTCTCTTTTTAATGATCCAGGAAAAAATTGAATTAAAGGGCATCTTTGTTCATCTAAAATAGATTCTAAAGATACAAAATCCCTTGAATTAAGTCTGTTTAAAAGTTAAAATCATTTAAAATATTCTTCTACGACTTTAAATCGGTAATCGAATATTTCTTTCAACTTTTTTTCGACGATAAATGGATGTACAATTCTACCCAAAAATCCCATTGGTAATTCGTAGGAAACGATATCTGTCATCAAAACGCCATTTTCAACGGATTCAAAATGATGTTCGTGGTGCCAAATTTTGTAAGGTCCTTTGCGTTGCTCGTCTACAAAAAACTTTAAGGGTTCAACATGTGTAATTTCAGTGATCCATTTCATTGGAATAGAAAAAACTGGTTTCACCGTATATTCAATCATTAAACCCGGATACATTTTTTCCGGAATATCTAATAACACATCAAATCCCATATAAGGAGGAGTGATTTTTTTTAAATTTTTAGGGGAAGAAAAAAAATCCCAACAGGTTTGTAAATCTGTTTTTACGAGTTGTGTGCGCTTGAATTGATACATCTTTGTTTTTTTATTAAAACAACTCAAGTATAAATTTGTTTAAACTCTGAATGAACATTAATTTTGCACCAAATTCAAACCCATGAGTCAATACATCGATCAAATTCAACAACGAATTGCACCTTTAAAGGAACAAATTATTCAACACAAGGTTTATAACTTAATTCAAAACGAAGAGGATTTAGCTATTTTCATGCAATACCATATTTTCGCAGTGTGGGATTTTATGTCGTTGTTGAAAGCTTTACAAAACAACTTGACTTGTACCAACGTTCCTTGGTTGCCAAAAGGCGATGCAAATACGCGTTATTTAATCAATGAAATTGTTGTAGGCGAAGAAAGTGATGTAGATTTAAATGGGATTCGTAAAAGTCATTTTGAATTGTACATGGATGCCATGCAACAATTAAACGTTGACAAAGGACAAATAAATGCATTTATTGCGCAAATTTCTGCTCAAAAATCGGTTCATGAAGCATTAACTGAAGCGAAGGTTGCACCAGCGATTCAAGCATTTGTTTCGTTTACATTTGAGTGTATTTATTCAGGGAAAGATTACTTACAAGCCGCTATTTTTACCTTCGGAAGAGAAGATTTAATTCCTGGAATGTTTTATGCCATGGTGAATGACATCTATTCTCGCATTCCAGAAAAAGTTTCGGTTTTTAAATATTACTTGGAGCGTCATATTGAAGTAGATGGCGATCACCACAGTCATTTAGCCCTTGAAATGACCGAGCAATTGTGTGGGAATGACCCTCAAAAATGGGAAGAAGTTGCCCTAGCCATTGAACAATCATTACAAATGAGAATTGTTTTGTGGGATGGCGTTTACGAAGCGATTCAACAAAAAAATCAACTTTAATTTTAGTGAAACACGATTCAGATTACGTTGCATTAATTACCTATTTTCAACAACGTGTTGAATTGAGTTCGCAAGAAATTGATGCGATCAAATCGGCCTATACGCTTCAAAAAATAAAAAAAAAGGAATTTGTTTTCCAACAAGGAGAAATCTGTACAGCTGAAGCTTTTATCTTAGCTGGAACTTTTCGTGTTTTTTACTGCGATGAAAAAGGCTTAGAACATGTTCTTTATTTTGGCATTAAAGATTGGTGGGTAGGCGATATGGCTTCCTTTTATTCCAATGAAATCTCCAATGTATCCGCACAAGCGTTAGAAGATGGAATAATTTTAACCATTGATCCGGCTAAAAAAGAGCAATTATTTCAACAAGTTCCAAGTTTAGAGCGTGTTTTCAGAATCATCACGCAAAAGCATTTAACGGTGATGCAAAAACGCTTTTTACTGACTATCAGTGCGAAAGCAAAAGAACGCTATGAAGAATTGATCCAACGTTCACCTGGAATTGAACAACTGGTTCCTCAACATCAAATTGCTTCTTATTTGGGTATTTTACCAGAGTCGTTAAGCAGAATGAAAAAACAAATTCAAAAGTCTTAACCTATGTCAATGCATAGGATGTGAGTCCACGTTAATTTTGTCCCACAATTATTTAATCAAAGACAAGAGAATATGGAAACAAAATGGACAGTTGATAACATGCACAGTGAAATCGGTTTCAAAGTGAAACACATGATGATTACAAACGTGAGTGGGAATTTTAGTGATTTCTCAGCAGATGCAACGACACAAGGAGATGATTTTTCAACAGCTCAATTTAATTTTTCAGCTGCAATTAATTCAATTAATACAGGAGTAGCTGATCGTGATGCGCATTTAAAAGCAGATGATTTTTTCAATGCAGAAGTATATCCTTCAATGACATTTAAAAGCAGTGAAGTGGTGAAAAAAACGGATGATGAATTTAAATTAATTGGAGATTTAACAATTCGTGATACTACGAAAAAAGTAGAATTAGATGTTGATTTTGGTGGAATCGTGGTTGATCCATACGGACAAACAAAAGCTGGATTAACTATTTCTGGTAAAATTAAACGTAGCGAATTCGGATTAAAATGGAGTGCTGTTACGGAAGCAGGAAGTATTGTTTTAAGTGATGACATTCGATTGAATAGTGAAATTCAATTCATTAAGCAATAAGAACATTCGTTCAAAAAAATTAAAGCTGTGGTCAATTGGTCACAGCTTTTTTTGTTTAAAATGCTATATTCGTTCCATGAATACTATTGAATTGAATAAATCCAACCGACAATTGTTTTTTCTATTAACGGTTGCATCCCTTGGATACTTTGTAGATATCTATGATTTGGTGCTTTTTGGCGTGGTAAAAGCTGAAAGTTTGACCCAAATTATGAAAGGAGCAAGCGAACAATCCATCGCTGCAACAGGAAAATTTTTGTTCAATGTTCAGATGATTGGCATGTTGATTGGCGGCGTACTTTGGGGGGTCTTGGGCGATAAAAGAGGACGTTTAAAAGTTTTATTTGGTTCGATTTTATTGTATTCTTCTGCAAATATTGCCAATGCATTTGTTACAGATGTCAATACCTATATATTTATTCGCTTAATTGCTGGTATTGGTTTAGCGGGAGAATTAGGTGCTGGAATCACCTTGATTTCTGAAGTGATGTCTAAAGAAAAACGTGGCTATGGAACAATGTTGGTTGTAACTTTTGGAGCATTGGGTGCAGTTGTTGCCTCCTTGGTTGGTGCAAAAGGAACGGGAATTTCAGATTTTTTATTCCAATTATTTAAAGTACATTTTGCGAATTGGCAAGTCGCGTATCTTGTTGGTGGAGCAATGGGATTTATTCTGTTATTGTTGCGCGTCGGTACTTTAGAGTCCTCTTTTTTCATGGCAGCAAAAGTACAAACGAACCTTCGAAAGGGAAGTTTTAAAGTGCTCTTAGGTTCAAAAGAAAACCGTTTGAAATACCTGTATTGTGTGTTGATTGGTGTTCCCATTTGGTTTGTTATTGGTTTGATAGTGATGAACTCAAAAGATAATTTTGGACCTTTAGTTGGTTTAAAAAATGTCGTGAATGGAAAAGCAGTAATGTATGCATACATCGGTTTATCTTTTGGTGATTTGCTTTCTGGCGTATTGAGTCAAGTGTTAAAAAGCAGAAAAAAAGTAGTCAAACTTTACTTGATTTTCACTGCACTTGTCACGCTTTATTTTTTAATAATACTCAAAAGTTGTACCTTGGAAACTTATTATTTCATGTGCTTTTTATTGGGAACAGGTTCTGGTTATTGGGCCATTTTTGTAACGATAGCAGCCGAACAATTTGGAACCAATGTGCGTTCAACAGCCGCAAACACCATTCCCAATTTTGTACGCGGAACTGTTCCATTGATTACCCTGCTTTTCAGTTTGTTGTTAGCACAAGGCTTCAACGACGCATCTTCCGCATTAATAGTAGGCTTCTTCTTCTTAATCGTTGCTTTTTTCAGCATCTCGCAAATAAAAGAAACCTTTGGAAAATCATTGGATTATTCGGAGGAAGGATAATCATTAGTTTTTTAGCCACATTTTTCGATATGCGCCATTTTTATCGTAATCATTTGCTTGTTTTTCACAATTAAACGCACGATTTCCTCTTGGATCATTTCCTACACCTGCTAAATACGCCCAATTTCCCCAATTGCTGCACACGTCGTAATCGATGAGTTGTTGTTCGAAATAACTTGCTCCCAAACGCCAGTCTAGCTGTAATTCATTGCAAAAGTAACTCGCCACATTTTGGCGACCACGATTGCTCATAAAACCAGTTAATTTTAATTCCAACATATTGGCATCAACAAAGTCTTGGCCTGTTGTGCCATGGATCCATTTTTCTAGTCGTTCCGTGTTCTCCACTGTTTCAATTGACTTGTTTTGAAACCCATTTTTCTTGAAAAAAGCAGCTTTATGTTTCTTAAACATGAAACGGAAATAATCACGCCACAACAACTCAAAGTAAAGCCAATAAGTTGATTCGTTTGCTTGAAAGGTTTGTTCGTACTGTTTCAATTGCTGGTAGATAAAACGCGGAGAAATACATCCGAGTGCTAGCCAAGCTGAAAATTTAGATGAGTAATCTGCGCCAAGCAAGCCGTTTCTGGTTTCTTTGTATTGTGCAATGGCATGACTTCCTTCAAAATAATGGTGTAAGCGAAGAATGGCCGCTGTTTCACCACCTTTGAATGAAAGAACCGCTCGTTGATCTGGTTCTACTGCAGAAGCATTTAACTGTTTCAGACTAGGTAATTCAGAATGTGGTAATGTTGGCGTCTTTAGTTGAAGAGGCGCATCAAATGCTGGTCGAATAATAGCTTCTTTTTCTGTCTTTTTACGAAAAGAAGTAAATTGATCGGGAATGTCGCGAATGGAAAAGGGTAAATCCGAGGCATTGTATAATGTACTTGTGCTGTATGTTTTTAATTCGCATTTTTCTTTCCATAACGCTTGCTCTACCAATAAATCAGTCGCTTTTTCTTCAAAGGAAACTTCTTTTTTAGCGTACACACAACTTGCTGAATATGCTTTAGCTAATTTAGGAATCTCTACTTCTGGCTGACCATGTACAATCAATAAATCAGATCCAATTTTTTGAAGGTTTTCTTTTAAATTTTGAACGGATTCACGTAAAAATTGAACCCGAAAATCACCTGTTTTTTTAAAGCCAGTTGAGGTTGTCACAAATTGTTTTTCATCAAAACAATAAACAGGAATCACTTGCTCGTTTTGTTCGATTGCTTTGATGATGGTTTCGTTATCGGTTAAGCGTAAATCTGTTTTAAACCAAACAATTGCTGTTTTCATAATTCGTTGATATGCGTTAAATAATATTCTGCTTGTTCTAATAATGCGGTTTTATCTTCTTGTGCCATTTTTCGCCAAACGGAATACATCATTCCAATCCGTGGATTTTTAGCTAATAAGGCTTCGTGTTGGTCGTAGAAATTCCAATATAGACTATTGAACGGACACGCTTTTTCTCCCACTTTGATTGCTTTAGAATAATAACATGTGCCGCAATAATGACTCATTTTGTCAATGTAGCTTGCCGAACTCACATACGGTTTGGTTGCTACAATTCCGCCATCTGCAAATTGACTCATGCCGCGTGTATTCGTGATTTCGACCCATTCGATGGCATCAATGTAAATTCCTAAATACCATGCATCGACTTCGTCAGGATGAACACCAGCTAACAACGCGAAATTACCGGTAATCATTAACCGTTGAATATGATGCGCATATGCGTAATCCAACGATTGGTTAATTGTATCTTTCAAACAATTAAGTTTCGTTTTTCCAGTCCAAAACCATTCGGGTAATTTATTTTGATGGTTGAAAAAGTTCTTCGAAGCGTAGTTGGGCATTTGATTCCAATAAATTCCACGCATGTATTCGCGCCAGCCAATGATTTGACGCACAAAACCTTCAAGTTGATTGTATGAAATTGTGTCTGAATTGGCTTCCCAAGCAGCGATTGCAGCAGTTATCACTTCTTTAGGTGATAGCATTTTTGTGTTCATCGAAAACGATAAACGAGCGTGGTAAATTGACCACAAATTCGGACCCATTGCATCTTGAAACGTACCAAAATAAGGTAAACATTCTTTGGTAAAAAAGGCTAGTAAGTCCAACGATTGCTTCCGATTAATGGGCCATAAAAAGGCTTTCGGATTGCAATTCCCGATCGTTTTAATTTTGGCTTCCTTGATTTCTGAATGAATCACAGAAAGATCGTTTTCAAAGAGCAAAGGTGCAACAGGAACATGGGTTTTTGGAATTTTCTTCCGGTTATCATCATCGTAATTCCATTTGCCTGTTAAAGGTTGATTTCCATCCATTAAAACTCCGTGAATCTGGCGCATTTTTCGGTAAAAACTTTCCATAATGAATGTTTTTTTACCTTGGAAAAAATCACCCAGCTCATTTCTACTGGTATAAAAGTGTTCAGAATCCACTACAGAAAACGGAATTGCTAATTCAGTGCATAGCTTAGTTAATTCTTGGTCTAAACGGTATTCATCGGGCAATTGGTATTCGAATCGTTCAAAACCCTGCGTTGAAATGAAGTGTTTTATATTTGCTGAAAACGATTGTTGATTGTCGGCATCTGTTATTGATAAATAGATTACGTTGTGCTTGTTTGCGCTTAACCATTCTGAAAAAGTACGCATCGCAGCAAAGAAACCCAACACTTTTTGAATGTGGTGTTGCGCATAATCTGTTTCTGTTCGTACTTCTAGTATTACATACGTTATATTTTCAGCAACATGTTCAAACCATGAATGCTGGTAATTTAACTGATCACCTAAAATTAAACGCAGTGTTTTTTCTTGCTTCATGCTTTTGTGTTTTTTCGCGAACGACAACGGTCACTGCAATATTTTACTTCTTCCCAAATAGGCTCCCATTTTTTACGCCACGTGAAAGGACGCATACAGGCTACACAAACTTTAGTTGGTAGGTGTTGTTTTTTTACTCCCTTCATTTTTTTTACGTGTTTTTTGTGGACGAACATGAGTACCCAAAATTCGCTTTCCTTCTACTTTTACGGCCGTTTGATTGCGAAACGACCAAACGATATCGCTTGCATTTTTCCGTGTTTCTTCAATGTCTACAATTGGAAATGGGTAATCTTTCCCAATTTCACACGCAAATAATTGCTGATCCATCCACGATAATTTCCAAGGTTCGTGAATCAAATGGGGTGGAACTTCAGCGAGCTCAGGAATCCATTTTTTTATAAAAACAGCCTCACTATCATGATCTTCTGAATTTTTTATCGGATTATAAATGCGAATGGTATTGATTCCCGTAACACCTGCTTGCATTTGCAATTGCGGGTAATGAATACCAGGTTCGTAATCTAAAAATTGACGGGCTAAAAAATGCAAATCGCGCCAATCTTGCCACAAATTGAATACAAAAAACGACACCACCATCGCTCGCATGCGGAAATTAATGTATCCGGTTTCAACCAAACAACGCATGCATGCATCAATGATTGGAACGCCCGTCATTCCCCTTTGCCAAGCTTCGATATACGATTCATTGCGTGATTTTGGCAACTGATCATACGCTCGATTTACATTCTCAAATTCCATTCTACATTCACTTTCAAATTTTTGAATGAAATGACAATGCCAATGCAAACGAGACACGAAATTCGCCAATGCACGTTTGTTGCTAGCTGTCTCGTAGCGCTTTACCGTTTGTTGATACACCATCCGCATGCTGATGTTTCCGTATGCAAGATAGGGAGACAAACGACTGCAACTTTTGCGACTCAAAGCCGGTTTTGATATGTGTTTACTGTAATTCGAATAACGATCTTTTAAAAAACTGTTCAAATAGCGCCAAGCTAAGGTTTCACCACCTTGTTGAAAATTGAGGTTGCTAGTCGTTATTGTTTTGGGTAATTCGGGACCTTTCAAAACGGCAATAAGTTCAGCATCGATGGCAGCAAATTGAAGGTTTGACGGATCAATATTTACAGTTTTCGAACTCATTTTTTGTTTCCAACGTGCATCCCAATTTTCACGTGTTTTCAATTTTCGGATCACGCCGTTTGTTTGACTTTCATGCCATTCAATTTCATTCGAAAGAAAGAATTGTCCCACTTGCAGATCGCGTTGAAAGGTCAAGTGATTACCCGTTTCTTGGTGTGAAAAAATTGTTTTAATGGTAAAATGAGCGGCAAGTTCTTTGAAAACGGTCAATGCTTCAGCGTGAAAAATATGGATAGTTGCTCCAAATGGTTGCAATTGCTGTTGTAAATCTTGAATCGATTCATACACAAACCGCCAATGGCGCACATCTGAATCGTCATAATTTAGAACGCTTGGTTCAAAGCAATAGATCAATAAAACTGGGATATTGGCGTGTTGAGCGTTCCACAATGCTTCGTTGTCTTGCAAGCGCAAATCACGTTTAAACCAAACAATATTTATGGCAGGTTTAGTCATTGTGGAGAATAGAACGCACAGACAACGTTGGTTTTGCGTAACTCAATCGATCCAATTGAACCGTTTTGTGGTAGCTATCTAATCCCGAACACGTAACAGTGTTAAGCGCTTCAAGGTTGACAAAACCATCCGATTCTACGGCATGTTCTGGTACATACAATTCTATAATTTCTCCAATGACCATGATCGTATTATTGATTGTAATATCAATTTTTTCACGGAAAGCAATACCCATTTGTACAGCGCTTTCTGCAACAAATGGAGCGAAAAAATCAGCTTTGAACTCAGGAGTTAAACCAACTTCTTTGAATTCAGAAACGCCAGCATCGTATCGCGCCGAAGTTTGATGCGCTTGTTTAAAAAAAGCTTCGCTGATGTGATTGATGGTGTAAAACCCCGTTTCTAAAAGGTTTCGAAGTGTATCTCTTTCGGGTGGACTTGGTCTAAAAATCAATCCAACCAAAGCCGGATGCGCTCCAATATGAACCAACGAACTGAAGATGGCTAAATTTTCCAACGAAGAGGTACTTTTTGTACCAACCAACACAACACTTTTGAAACCCTCAATGCTATTGATCAAGTTCGTGCGTTGTTGCTTTTCAAGGGCAATCAATTCAGTTGAGCTATACTGTTTTCGTTCCATCTAATGTTTATCAATTAATTCCTGTATTCATTTAATAACAAGTAAACAGCTTTTTTGTTCCTAAAATTTCAATCTAAATGGGCGTTAATTACAGCGTGAAAAACGGTGTGTAAAGTAGGTAAATAATTACTTTTTTTCGTTTTGTATGTGTTCGTTTAATATTTCTACGTATATTTAATCCTCAATTAGTAATTAACGCATGAAACCAAATAACCACTCAAAGAAAATCAATTTCTTATTTTTTCGTGAAGTAAAAAAAACAGGACATTTTTAATGTTGCTGGGATTTTTTTGTTTGAACTTTTTTTAATTCATTTATAGAGAGTCGAGAAATGATTAGTTATTTTAAACATATAAAATGAAAAAAGTATTAATTAATGTATCAATTTTTATTGGTTTTATTGCTTTAACAGCTTTCACAACAAGTAATCTTCAAATTCTAAAAAAAATGTATACAGATTTGCTTAAAAACGGCTTAACAATATTATTAGTTTTTATAGCTGGATTTTTTACTTTATATCAGATAAAAGCTAATATAATTTCATCTGCAAGAATTAGGTGGATAGAGGATCTTCGAGATACACTTAGTAAATTATATTCAGTAACTTTAAATTTAGTTAATTCATTCGAATGTCATATAATAGCTTCTAAATATGAAGACAAAGTTCAATCCGAAAAACATTATTTTGATTATACACAAAACATGGCAACTTTTAATTCTCTTTCTAACAAAGCTAGAATGCAATTAAACTCTAAAGAACTCGAACATAAGGCAATTGAAGAAATACTTGAAGTTATTGACAAAAAAATTGAAGGAGAAAATATTAAGCTAACTACGGGTAATGAAATAGAAAGTTATTTGCGTGAAATAGTTTTTCAATCAAAAATTATTTTCAAGAAAGAATGGGACAAATCAAAGAAGATATTTAAAATATAAATACTATGATAAACGACGCCTTCAAGATATTGGTTTTTAATAAAAGCAAAAGCCCCGATTTCTCGAGGCTTTTCATCAATTTTATTCTTCTTAGTGTTTAGACAAGTAATCAGCTACTCCGTCGAAAGAAGCAGTCATTCCGTCGTCACCTTTTTGCCAGTTAGCAGGACAAAC
>JAGNZC010000049.1 GCA_017984635.1 Crocinitomicaceae bacterium | reverse complement strand
GCATTCCTGTCATCGGAGTTCCTTGTAAAATGTTTGCACCCCATCCAGAAACATACAGATTTCCGCAAAGATCCACTAAGAACGCAGCAGGTGAAATATTAGGCATCGAACCGCCATTTCCAAACGTAGTTGAATGTTGATTCTGTTGTAATAACGAATCTAATTTGATGATAAATTGACTAGAATTTGGATTTACAAAATTGGCGTTTAACACTGGAAACTGCCCGCCTTGTGATTGCCCTACTGCAAATACAGAATTTTCACGATCAATTTCAACAAAAAACACTTGGTCATAATTAGTTGTTCCAAGATAAGTTGTTCCAATTAATGAAGTGCCTGAAGCAGCTATTTTAGTGATAAATCCATCTGTTTTTCCGCCATTGTAATTGGGTTGGAATCTACCTAATGTAGCGGGTAAATTTTGGGAACTAGTCCCTCCTCCAACGATTAAATTTAAACTTGAATCTACCTTAACAGAATAACAAGCATCGTTATTACTGCCTCCAAAATACGTTGACCAATTCAACAAAGAAAGGCTAGCATTTAAACTAAACACAACACCATCTTGCATACCAGCATTGGCTGGTTGAATGGCATTTAACACAGGGAAATTTTGTGACCGAGAACAAGAAGCAACTAAACAATTTCCTGCTGGATCCAACATGATTTCTCCTCTGAATTGATCGCCATAATTCGTTGTCAGAGAATCGTATGAAGCAACAGAATTATAAATTCCAGAACTAACTTTTGTGTTCACGCCATCATTCCCTGCTCCTCCCATGTAGGTTGATGCCAATAAATTATGGCCATTTGCACTGATTTTAGCAACATAAATATCAGTTCCTTGATTGGTAAAATAAACACCATTAAAATAATGATTTGAATTTAGTTGTCCTCCTGCATGTGTTGACTGAAATCCATTTACAATGGGAAAATCAATACTAGAAGTTGAACCAAGTAGATACACATTATCCAATGCGTCACAAATCATACTTTGCGCTGTTTCGGTTCCTTGTGTAGCATCTCCTCCGCCTAAAAAAGTTGTCCAAAGCATCGTAGAACCATCTGCTGCATATTTTGAAATAAATGCATCAGTAATACCATAACTAGCATTTGTAGGAACTGTAAAATTTGAGGCAACATCATACGCATTATTATCAGGAGTTGGATATGCATTTCCATAAACCATGCCGCCTGAATAGGCTGACCCATCGTGACCATATGTAGCAGTCATTCCAAAATTATCGGTAACAGAACCTGAATAAGTTGCGAAAACTAATACTGGATCGATAACTAAAGGAATATTTTTACTGTAATTTCCAATTTTAAACGCCACTTTTTGATCCGTTAACACAAAGTCACACGTTACATCTTGGTACTTACCATTCACAATTTGATACGCAATTGGCTTTTGTTCAATGATATTTCCAAGCGCTGTTTTAACGATTAAATTTCCTTTTTTGTCAATTTTAATGGCTTCATTTCCGTTATATTCAAATTGAATTTGAGCAGGATCAATAAAAGGTTTGACATGAAATTCGTATTTCAACTGTTCTTTCTCTTCAATTAATTTCAAATCAATTCCGTTGTAAAACTCATTGATTACAGCTTCTGAAAAACTGTGAACATTATTCGTCCATTTGGAAGAATCATTGCCAATGAAAAAATTATAATAGTGCTTACTTGGATTAAAATATGTGATTGAATCTGTTTTATTGGATCCTAAAAAATTCAAATGAACAAGTGTTTGTGGAATGATTGGTTCAGGACCATTATTTGTTGGGTGTCCGTGCATTTTTTGAAGCACCGAAAAATCCTGTAAATGAAAAATGAATTTATTCTGTTGAATCCATAAATTTCCACCTTGAAAAGCTGATTTAAATAAAACAGAAGAAGGCCATTGACCTTTGTTTTCCATGAATGAATAATGAGCCGAATGCACATGTTCTTTCTCTTGTGCTAAAAGAAAAAAATGTGAAAAAAGGTAAACAATTAATAATTGTATTCTCATTGTATAAAGTTAGTCAACTAAATTACATTTTTTTGAAACAATGAATGCTAGGAATTAAAAAAAATATGTTTAATCTATCATTATACCATTCAATTAAGTTAAAAATCGTACTTTCGTGTAGCGCTGAATTATAGACGAATAAAGCGCTTTGATAATCAGAAAATTAATACATGAAAAATAGAATTACCTCCCTTTTCTCGATTGACTACCCAATCATACAAGCAGGAATGATTTGGTGTTCAGGTTGGGAACTTGCTGCTGCTGTTTCCAATGCTGGCGGACTAGGAATTATAGGTTCTGGATCAATGTATCCTGAAATTCTCGAAGAACAAATAATAAAATGCAAGCAAGCAACTGACAAACCTTTTGCGGTGAATTTGCCCATGTTGTATCCAGACATCGACAAGCATGTTGCAACAATTATTCAACACAAGGTTCCAATTGTTTTTACATCTGCCGGTAATCCAAAAACTTGGACTGCCCATTTAAAAGAACATGGAATTACTGTTGTACATGTTGTTTCTAGTGTGAAATTTGCATTAAAAGCGCAAGAAGCTGGTGTAGATGCCATTGTTGCTGAAGGATTTGAAGCTGGAGGTCACAATGGAAAAGATGAAACAACAACTTTTTGCTTGATTCCAATGGTGGCAAAAGAAGTGACGATTCCAATTATTGCTGCTGGTGGAATTGGAACAGGAGCTGGAATATTAGCCGCATTAACTTTGGGTGCTGATGGCGTTCAAATTGGAAGTCGTTTTGTACCAACACATGAATCAAGTGCGCACATTAATTTTAAAAATGCTGTGATTGCCTCTAAAGAAGGTGACACATTGTTGACATTGAAAGAACTTACGCCCGTTCGTTTATTAAAAAATGAATTTTTCAACAAAGTGCAAGCAAGTTATGCAAATCGAGCAAGCGTTGAAGAATTAACAACTTTATTGGGTCGCGGTAGAGCGAAAAAAGGGATGTTTGAAGGAGATTTAATTGAAGGAGAACTTGAAATTGGTCAAGTTGCTGGATTATTTGATAAAATTCAGTCTGCCAAAGAAGTGATGGAAGAATTAATACAAGGATACCACGAAGCCTTGAAAGAAAAAACTACAGAAAAATATAATTTTTAATGATACATTTTGAACGTTACATTTTAAAAAACGGATTAACACTTTTATTTCATAAAGATCCAACAACGCCATTAGCAGTAGTAAATACGCTGTTTGATGTTGGTGCACGCGATGAAAGTGAAGAAAAAACAGGTTTTGCTCATTTATTTGAACATTTAATGTTTGGTGGTTCAGTCAATATTCCAGATTTTGACGCTCCTCTTCAAATGGCTGGCGGTGAAAGCAACGCATTTACATCGAATGACATCACGAATTATTACGATGTATTGCCAAAAACCAATATTGAAACTGCTTTGTGGTTAGAAAGTGACCGAATGTTGTCGTTAGCTTTTACTGACAAAAGTTTGGAAGTTCAACGCAGTGTGGTTATCGAAGAATTTAAACAACGCTATTTGAATCAACCTTACGGAGATGTTTGGTTAGAATTAAGACCTTTGGCTTATACTAAACACCCTTACAAATGGGCAACGATTGGTAAAGAAATTAGACACATTGAAGAGGCAAAAATGGAAGATGTGAAAGCATTTTTCAAAAAACACTATTGTCCTTCTAACGCGATTCTATGTATTGCTGGAAACTTTGAATTTGAGGAAATCAAAACGTTGGTAGAGAAATGGTATGGCGATATTCCAGCTGGAATTAAACCTGCACGCATACTAATAGCGGAACCAATTCAAGAAGAATACCGTGAAAAAACGATTGAACGAGCTGTTCCTACAGATGCATTTTATTATGCATTCAAAATGCCAGAGCGAAGAAACGAACTGTTTTATGTTGCTGATCTATTGTCAGATGTATTAGGAAGAGATAAATCTTCTCGTTTATATGTTTCTTTGAAAAAGGAACAACAATTAACCGCAGAAATTGGTGCTTATATCACAGGTTCGATGGACGATGGTTTGTTGGTGATTTCGGGAAAATTAAATGAAGGAGTTACCTTTGAAATGTTAGACAAAGCATTGTGGTTGGAAATTGAAAAGATGAAACAACACACAATTTCCTCTGAAGAATTAAAAAGAATCATGAATAAAATGCGAACATCCAAAGAATTTGAAGAACAAGGATTATTAAACCGAGCAATGAATCTTTGTCAATTTGAATTATTGGGCGATGCAAACGGTATAAATGAAGAGCATCAAATTTATGAATCAATCAATGCCAATCACATCCAAGAAACAGCATTGCACATCTTGAAAAAAACAAATTGTTCCTTATTAAAAGTAAAAGCGATTAACAATGATAAATAGAACACAAACTCCCACTTTAAAGGAAATTGACACCATTGACTTTGTTAAACCGTTGGTTTTTGATATTTCATCCAGTGTGAAATTATACAGTATGCATGAAGTGCCTAACCAAACTTCTCGCTTGGATTTGTATTTCAATGCCGGAACAATTTTAGGCGACATTGGAACTGCTTCGTTTGTAAATAGTTTGTTGCTTTCAGGAACTCCTTCAAAATCTTCCATTGAAATCAATAATGAAATGGATAGTTTAGGTGCCTTTTTTGAATCATCTGTTTCCAATGAAAATGCAATGGTTTCCATTTATGCATTGAGAGAAAACATGTTGCCGGTTCTTTCTATTTTAAAAGATGCTATCGAAAATGTAGCATTTTTTGAACATGAAGTGACAGAGTTAGTCAACGATCGCAAACAAAAATTCAAAGTTGGAATGGAAAAAGTGAGCTATTTAGCACAACGTACTTTTCAGCAACACCTTTTTAATCATCCTATTTATGGACGTGTGGCAAACGAAAGTGATTTTGAGAATGTTTCTAGTTCTGTTTTAAAGCGCTTTCACAAAGAGAATTATTTACATGGTTTAACTAAGGTTGTATTGATTGGTGCTTTTTCAACCGATGAGGTTGATGAAGTGATTGATATGACTGGTAATTGGGCGATGGATGGTGTTCCAACTTTTCCGGAACAATGTCACAATAAATCTGGATTAACACACATCAAAAAAGAAAATGCGGTGCAAACTGCTATTCGTGTTGGACGCATGTTATTCAATAAAAAACACCCAGATTTTATCGATTTTCAAGTATTAAACACCATTCTAGGAGATTATTTTGGTAGTCGTTTAATGACTAACATACGTGAAGACAAAGGTTATACGTATGGAATCGGAACGATGGCAGCTGAACTCACAGAAATGGGTTATTTTTTAGTGGCTACAGAAGTTGGGAGTGATAAAAAAGAGGCTACATTAAAAGAAATAAAATACGAATTCAACCGATTACAAACTGAATTAGTTGAACATGAAGAGTTGCAATTAGTTAAAAACTATATGCTTGGACAATTACTAAAAAGTGCTGATGGTTCGTATGCTATGATGGATTTGTTTTTACATGTTGAACCATTTAACATGGGCTTAGACTATTTCAACCAATGCATCGAAGCGATTGTTAAGATCTCTCCAGAAAGAATTCAAGAATTAGCAATTAAGTACTTGAATTGGGAGGATATGACAATCGTTACAGCAGGTTAAGCAACAAATTTTAACTTTTTACGTATATAATAAAGTTATAGAAGGATAAGTATCCATGTTTAAAATACTGTTGACAGTTTTATTGGTTGTAGGAATTGGTTTTTCTAGTGCTGCTTCACATGTTCTTGGAGGTGAAATCACTTGGAAATGTGTCAATGGAAATTATGTGTTTCAATTAGTTTTTTACAGGGATTGCAATGGAAATGATGTGAGCACAGCTCCTGAAACGATCCGTGTTTGGAATCACCCATCGCTATCAACTATAAGTTTGCCATTTGCATCGAGAATTGATATTTCTCCAGCTTGCCAACAAGTAACGGGTGGACCAAGTCAATTAGCCTGTGGTACAGGAACAAATGGAGGAAATGGTGCCGGAGCGATAGAAAAAATAACGTATCAAAGTGCTCCTTTAACAATATCAGGTACACCTCCGACTCAAGGCTGGATTTTTACATACGAAACATTTTCTCGAAGTAATTCCATTACAAATATTGCAAATCCTGCAACTTTAGGTATTACGCTTGCTGCAAAGATGTTTACAAATGGTTCAAGTGGTTGTGTTGATAATTCTCCAGAATTTTTGCAAGATCCGTATTTTATATCATGTGCCGGAGATCCGTATAAATATAACATGCATGCTGTCGATCGCGATCTAGATTCAATACATGTTGGTTTTTCAACACCATTCAATAATTTCCCAACCGGAACATTTAACCCTCCAACCAATCCAATTATTGTTCCTTACGAACCCGGATTTTCGTTTCTTTCTCCTACACCTGACGCTTCATTTAATCCATTAAATTCTGCCGCTTCAATTCATCCAATTTCAGGAGAATTGACATTTCAATCGTATACTACTGGGAATTATGTGGTAAAAGTGAGCGTACAATCTTTTCGTAATGGCATCTTAATCGCTGAAATCGAACGAGAAATGCAATTAACCATTACAAATTGCGCTACAGGAAATAATGCTCCAACAATCACACCACCTTTTTCAGGTGGACTCTTTGAAACAACTGTTAATGCAGGCACGTTGGTGAATTTTAATTTAAGTGCTACAGATACAGATGCTTTACAAAATGGTGCTCCGCAAGAAGTGTTAATTGGCGCAAGTAGCTTACAATACGGCACTAACTTTATTGCTAATACGGGCTGTGTAAACGGACCTTGTGCAACACTAAATGCCACACCATTAATTACAGGTACGACCAATGTAACTGCTACATTTAATTGGCAAACTGCGTGTAATCATTTAATTGGATCGGCTGGGATTGCCTACGATACTATTCCGTATCATTTTGTATTCAAAGTACAAGATAACTTCTGTCCAATTCCAAAAATCAACTTTGTAACGGTTACAATTAACGTTGTCAACCAAGGAGTGATTCAAGCACCTTCCATCAACTGTATACATTCTAATCAAAGTAATAATATAACGACAATCGAATGGAACGCAGTTCCTAACCCACTAAATACATTTGTTGCCTATGAAATTTATAGTATACAAAATGGGTTAATTGGCACGATTAATAATTCTACAACAACAACTTATAGTTTTCCAACTCCTACAAGTTCAAAAGACTACTATTTATCTGTAATTTCTGGTTGTAATGGCAGCACCAAAAGATATAGCGATACCCTTAAAAGTATCTTTTTAAATGTAACAAATCCATTAAACGGTACAGCAGTATTAAATTGGAATGCACCTAGTTCTTCTGCTAATTCTGGAATGGGTAATTATTATCATATTTACAGAGAATATCCACTTGGAACTTGGAATATGATCGATTCTGTTCCTTTTGGAACTACTTTTTACAAAGACACCATTTACATCTGTGAAGCTCAATTAAATTATCAAATTGTTTTACCCAATTCACCGTGTGATTTTTCTTCGAATGTAGATGGTGATTTGTTTGAAGACATGCTCACACCATCTATTCCAATTATAAATAGTGTTTCTGTTGACACATTAAACAATTCCTTTGTGACAATTAATTGGAATGCAAATAATCAACCAGACACATACGGATATGTCATTTATGGAATTAATTCATCCGGATTTTTAGTAGAAATTGATACCGTCTGGGGAACTAATACAACTTCTTACATACAATCTATAAATGTAACTGAGCCGTTAACGTATTCTGTTGCTGCTTTTGACTCTTGTTTTACAGCAGCCATTCCACCAACTTATCAAACATCAGCAAAAGCAAATCCAAGTACAAGCATGTATTTGAATTATGAACTTCAAATTTGTGACAATACAATCGATTTATCGTGGACACCTTATAGTGGATGGCCAAGTATACAAACTTATGAAGTTTACGGTAGAAAAAACAATGGGAATTATATTTTGATGGGGACAGGAAGTTCTACTTCTGCAACATTAAATGTAGAAGCATTACAAAACTATTGTTTTTACATACAAGCTATCGCTCCAAATGGAAATTCGGCAACATCTAATAAAATTTGCTTATCTGTAGTAGCACCAACTCTTCCAAGTGTTCATTATTTAAAAGTCGCAACGGTTAATCAACAGCAAATAGATCTAATTCATTTAATAGACACAACTGCAGGTGTTGCAAAAATTGCCATTGAACGTAAAAAAGAAGCTGAGCCTTTTATTGAAATTGCTCGCTTAGCTGTAAATTCATCCCTAATCAATTATACGGATTTTGCAGTCGATGTCAACAAGTATAGTTATACCTATCGAGCAAGAATCATTGATAGTTGTGGAAGTTTAGGCGCTGTCTCGAATGAAGCAACAACCATTTTATTAGCCGTTCAAAAAAACGATGTAAAAGTGGAAACTTATTTGCAATGGAGTGCTTATGAAGCATTCAATGGTTCTGTTTTGGCCTATGAAATTTATAGAGGGATTGATGGTGTATTCTTAGCTACTCCATTAGCTACTGTTTCAAGTGATACACGAACGTATACCGACACTTTAGCAAGTTTGAATTTCAATGGTAAAGTTTGCTATAGTATAGAGGCTATTGAAGGATCCAATCTTTACAACGACCCTCAAAAAAGTCGATCAAATGAAGCATGTACTTTCATAGATCCATTGATTTATATCCCTAATGCATTTATGCCAGACGGCGTAAACAACATTTTTATTCCAGTTATCACCAATTTTAATCCTACAAATTACTCTTTTTCAATCATCGACAGAATTGGTCAAACATTGTTTGAAACTCGCAATTATTCAGAAGGTTGGGATGGAACAACTCCAAGTGGAACAATAGCGGAGGTTGGAACTTATATTTATCGTTTACAATTAACCGATGGATTTGGGGAAGCAATCGTGAAATATGGCCATGTTACATTGATTCGATAAATATAACAAGCACTTAACTAAAGCCACTAATCCAGATTTTGAGTTAAATAATTAATATAAATTTTATAAAATTGTACGGACATAATACTTGGATTAAATTCAAAAACGGCTAAACAAATTAAAGTTTAGCCGCATGCTTGTAAATTTGATTTTTAAAAATAATACCGAATTTACAATTGTTTAAAAGGTTTTTATTGAACTATAATTTTTCTGTTAAACATCTTATTTTCTAATTGAATTTCAACAAAATATACTCCTGAAAAAAGTTCTAATTTTAGGTGATTTTTAGCGTTTATTATACTGTTTCTTTCTGAAATCAATTTAGAAAAACTATTATAAATACTTATTTTCATTGATTCTCCAAGATATTTTTCTGGTAAATTAAAATAAAACTCACCATTATTTGGATTTGGATATAGTTCAAAATATTCATTTAAAACTAATTCATCCTGCCCAAGAAAAATAGTACAATTAAAAATTGAGTTAGTTATTTGATTACCACTTCCCAATTGACCAGCATTATTTAGACCGACCGCACATAAAGTCTCAGTTTCATTTTTTAAACCAATTGCATGATAACCAAAGATTGCGTTATTATAAATTGTACCCTTAGCGCAACTAATATTATCCCAATCATTATCGTTTCCAATTTTAGTTGGTATAGTCAGTAATTGTTCATTACCATGACCTAATTGACCAAAAGTATTAGCCCCCCATGAATATAGATTACCAAAAGTGTTAATTGCAAAACCAAAAGATGATCCTGCTTCAATTTTAACCCAATTTAAAGAATCTCCAATTTGATTTGGTATTATTTGTTGATTAGTATTACCAATACCTAATTGCCCGTTTCCATTGAAGCCCCAACTCCAAATACTATGATTATTTTTAATTCCTAAAGAAAATTCAAAGCCTGCATCTATTTCTTTCCAATCGTTTGCTGTCCCAATTTGAACGGGTGATAAATGTTCTAAAGTAGAACCATCACCTAATTGTCCATTAAAATTGGCTCCCCATCCCCATAGACTTCCATTTGTTTGAATTCCTAATGTATGTGCCCCACCAACACCAATTGCCGTAAATTTTAAAGAGTCAGATAGTTGGACAGGGAAATATTTACTAATTGTATTACCTAATCCTAATTGTCCATAATTATTATCTCCCCAAACATACATTGTAGAATCTGCTGCAAGTGCAATTGAATGTGTTTGACCTGCTTCAATTTTAATCCATTTTTTTTGGTTATTAATAAGTTGAGGCACATTGTATGAAATAGTATTTCCTGTACCAAGTTGTCCATTATTATTTAGACCCCATGCCCACAATGAACTATCTTCTTTAATCGCTAAACAATGGAATGATCCAGCTGCAATATTTGTCCAATCATTTATTAAACCAATTTTTTGTGGAAGTACTGTAAAAGTAAGCGATCCTAGTCCTAATTGACCATTTAAGTTGCTACCCCAGGCCCAAAGTGATTTATCACTTTTTAATGCGACACTAAACTCTGTTCCAGTTTGTAAATTCAACCAGTTTTGTTGAGAAAACCCTCGTTTAAAAACAATTATCATTGTAATTGTTAAACACATTTTTAATTTCATATATTTTTTTTTATTCAAATTGGTAGTTAAAACTAAAATTATTGTCAAATGGAACACTTTTAAAAAATTCTTGAAGATCATCCACTTTCACCATGTTAATTTTTTCTAAAGTTGCATTTTCAATAAATCCACCAATTCTTTTAATAGATATTTGTTTTAAGTTCGGATTAAAAATCATTTTAGAATAAAATGTATGATTTTCGAATAAAAGATAATTAATAATTAATGAATTTTTAGAATAACCGATTTTCAAATAATTTTTTAACTCAATAAAGTTTTGTTTAGATATAGAATCATCCATTTCAAATTTGCTTTCAATCAATAATGAATCTTTAAACCTTAGAAACTTATAATTTTTTGCTTTAATTTTTTTTGATGAACATAAAAATTGAGTTTCATTATTTCCTGAAATAGAAAGATCATTCTTATTATATAATTTTTTGTTTAAATTTAATTTTATCAATGATGTTTGAT
>JAGNZC010000081.1 GCA_017984635.1 Crocinitomicaceae bacterium | reverse complement strand
CGTTATAAGTAATGCGCGCGGACTTTGTCTCCGAAAGACAAATCCCGGTAGACAACAAATTTTCGTCAGCGGCTTTTCCGGACGTGTTCCATAGCAACATTTGTGCGGACAATTCTGAAGGTTCATTTTTTTGCTTGCAGACGCTCTTGGCCGAAGGCCATTAGGACAACCATCTCACAAGCCGTCGCACTTTTTCGGGCCGCGCGCCCGTAGTACAGCTATCCCACGTTTAACTCAATTTGCTTTTGCAAAAGGCAGGCAAAAGCAAAATCAGTTAAACCTCCCACCGCACAAAAAACAGGTGTGACGAAGCCGTTTTTTACTGCGCTAATCCCTATAGTCAAGCAAGGTGCAATCTTGAGGTAGCATCTTGATTTCCTTTTAAATGTATCCAAACCTCCGCTTTTTCTGAAAGAAAATTGACGATTTAACATTAGTGTTCTAACCTGGCTAAATTCATGTTCTTTCTTTTTGCATTTATAATAAATAATTATATCTTGGTATAAAATTAAAATCATCATGAATTACTATTTTCAATCGACCATCAATAGAAAAAATTTGCTTACAGCATTCTTTTTCTCGCAAACACTGTTCGGGGCTTATTCACAAACACCATTTGATTATAAAACTTATAGTCAGCAAACTTATAGTGTGTTAGCAGCGAACCTAAATGACACAACTGAAGCTGGGCCATTGAATAATTTTCGGAGGATGGACATGTTTATTTCACCGAAAATTGCAGGTCACAATGATGTAAACGTTCTTGCAAAGATAGCAGGTCCCATAACTTGCGGACCAAATTCAATACTTGATAAATATTTTCGTGAAATAGGACCAAACAGATCTTCTGCAACAAATCCAATCGATAATGCCAATGGAACCGGTCCCACATCTTTTATTACATTTGATCCTAATGATCCAAATTTACTATTCACCGGTTCATGGGCGAGTGGATTATTTTACAGTGAGGACTATGGAATTAGTTGGAAGAATGCAGGCACTGATAAATTAGAAAATGTTTCAGCGGCATATTGTGTTTCCACCAATGGAACTGGTCCAAACAAAGCATGGTTTTTAGCAACCGGACATGGGCACGGTACAGGCTCACCTGCTGAAAGAAGAAGCGATGGTATTTGGCGAACGGTTGATAAAGGTGTAAATTGGCAGCAAATTGCAACTGAAATTGATTTTAATGCTTATCTCGCATGGGATTTTCAGGTTTCTAAAATCGCAACTGATTATAATAACCCCAATATACTTTTTGCAAGTACATCTAACGGAATCTACCGCACAACGAATGCTCTTTCTCCAAGTCCTACTTGGCAAAAAGTATACAATACATCTCCTACTCCCGGTTATTTTTATTTTTGTTCTGATATAACTTTTAAACCACAGCTTGGTAATCCGCTTGGCGTAAACAGTAATAACCTGTTTGCAACAGCTGCTGTTTGGGATGGGGTAACGGTTGACGTTAATAATAGACTTATACCGTATGCAGATATCATTTTTTCAACTGATGCCGGGTCAACATGGCAAAGTCTTCCTGGGACTTCAGCTTTGGTTGCTGTTAATAGCTATGATAAAGCTAACGTAGAAATATCTCCTGCTGATCCAAATATTTTATTTTGTTATTTTTGGAAAAATTTAGGTGACAATAACGCATATCTCTATAAGTATGACCTGACACTAAATACTTATTCTCCTTTAGTTGGATTTATTGAATCAAGAGAAGGTTGGGATTTCGGATTTGCAGTTTCAAACTTAAATAAGGATTATCTTGTTAATGGCGCAGATGGGTCAACTTGGTTTAGTGATGCTCTTGGTAATCCACAAGTAAGTACGGGTCTCAATTCACCTCATGTTGACAATCAGCAATACGGTTTTAGTCCTCATACCAATGATTTATGGAGTTCAAATCATGGCGGCATTCATTTTTTTGATGTACCCTCTAGTACTTGGGTTCAGAAAAATGATGGGCTCGGAACAGCTATTACTGTTGATTTTGCCAGCTCAAATGTTGATCCTGGAAAATTCCTTGTTGCCGCCGATCACGAAGGTATGCAGAAACAAACGGGCTTGTATCATAGAAGTGAATATAATGAACCTTGGTATTTTGGTAATTACTCAACCGCCGGAGGTGATGGTCGTACAGCAATTTATGATGATAATTTGGATAGGTTTTATGGAAGTGTTCAGATTGGTCAAGTATGGTCATACGACCCATATAGTGGAGGTTTTTACACTAACATTAACTCTCCACCTGCGTACAATAAGGGATTCTCAAATGCATTATCATATGATAAGTTAAATGCATACGTTTACGATGCTGGCTTTACTATAAACGGAGAAATTCATGATGTTTATAGGACAAATAGCCCAGGATCGTCACCGTTTTTTAAAATATCAGATTTTGTAGCAACCCATTTCTCTAGCTATTTAGGAACTATTCCCTGGAACCTCGAAAGCAGAGGTTCTGTCATTGCAGCTAGTTTAGTTAATTCTTCAACTTTAGCGGCACACAATGAATATTTCTTAATGCTTAATAATAATGGTAATTCTACTATTGCCTCTAATATAATCAACGGATGGTTGAATGTACCTATACCATGGCCAGCATGGTCAATAACAACAAAATCTAAGGGTTTATGGCCAACTGATATTGACATCGATGATGCAAATACCAATCATATCATCTTCTCTGATGGTTCAATATCGAATTCAACCGTTGAAGGTAAAATCTATGATATTCTTGTGAATAGTTGGTCAGGATTGGGAAGTTTTACTGTTAAAGATATAACATACAATTTACCAAACGTATCCATCGGTTCGATAAAAATATTTAATAGGGGCTCTGACAAATATTATTTCGTTGGGACAAACGGCGGCCTTTTTTATACTACCGCTGCAATTTTAGCGGCGGCAACAGGCCCTACCTCACCTGTTTGGAGTTGTTATGGTAGCGGTGCTCCTAATTGTTATGTTTCCGGGATAGAAGTTAATGAATGCGCCGGAACATTAAGAGTTTCGTACCTTGGCAGAGGTATTTGGGAAGTTGATTTACCTGATAATGTTTTGACTTCAAATCTAACACTAAACGCCGGAGCAATTTATACAGGAAATATAATTGTTCCTTCCGGAAAAAAATTAACGATAAATAGCACTGCTGTTCTTCAAATGAGTAATAGCAGTAAAATCGTTGTTAAAAAAGGCGCAAAAATTTATGTTAATGGAGGTACTATTAC
>JAGNZC010000080.1 GCA_017984635.1 Crocinitomicaceae bacterium | reverse complement strand
AGGTTGTTGAGGCAATTAATCGTTCAGGTTTAGACTTACCTGCCGGGAAAGTACAAACGGATCAGGAGAATAACTCAGTTCGTTTAACAGGAAAATTTGCTACAATTGATGACATAAAAAATGTTCAGATTGCTATGCCAATGCTGGGTAGCCCTGTATATGTAAAAGATGTCGCTCAAGTTGTTGATGGAATAAAAGAAACTACATCTATTAGCAGATATAATGGAAAAGATGGTATCGGAATTTTCCTTAAAAAACAAGGCGATGCCAATGCTGTTGATGTTTCAAAAATGGCTCGTGCAAAATTTAAAAGCATTGAAGCACAAAACAAAAATTCTGACGTGAAATTCATCATTGCAGATGATAGTACTGATAATACAATTGCAGCAGTTAATTCGGTTGTATTTGACTTGGGTTTAGCAGTTGTTTTAGTTTCGTTAGTGATGCTTTTGTTTTTACGAAGTTTTAGAAATTCATTAATTGTTATCATCGCTATTCCTACTTCGTTGGTTACAGCATTTGCAGTTATGTGGTTTTTAGGATACACTTTAAATTTAATGACCTTGCTTGCCATGTCTTTAATTATTGGAATCTTGGTTGATGATGCTACAGTGGTATTGGAAAACATTCAAAGGCATTTAGATATGGGAAAAGAAAAACGTACTGCATCAATGGATGGACGTATGGAAATTGGATTTTCCGCATTGTCGATCACTTTGGTTGACGTGGTTGTGTTTCTACCGATATTGTTTTTACAAGTATTTGTTGCGGATATGCTCAAACAATTTTCGGTAGTTGTTGTAACATCTACGCTAACAAGTTTATTGGTAGGCTTTACGCTTACACCTTGGTTAGCTTCAAGAATAGGCAAGAAAGAGGATTTACAACCTACCAACTTCTTCAACCGTTTTTTACTTGGTTTTGAACATCAGTTAGAAAAGTTCACTAATTGGTATGGCAAACAATTAGAATGGATACTTAGTCATAAGTTAATTTTTACAGGAATAGTTCTTGTACTTTTCGCTGTTACTTTGGGAATAATGAAACAAGGTATCATTGGTAAAGAGCTTATCTCTACCGGAGATCAGGGTAAATTTCGTATGGCTTTAGAGTTTGACAAATCAACTTCCATTCAACAAAACAATTTAATCGCTCAGCAAATAGAAACCTATATTATCAAGCAAGCAGATGTGTCTACTGTATTTAGTAACATAGGTGGTCCGAGCACAGGCATTGGAAGTTTAGGTGTAGGATCAGCAAATAAAACTGAATTTACTATTCAGTTAAAATCTGCTAAAGAACGCAATAAGCAACCTACTGAGGAGTTTATGAAAAAGCTGAGGGAAGAATTAAAAATGAAATTCCCCGGAATAAATTATTCAATGGCTGCATTAGGATTGATACCTCGTTCAGCCCCAATAGAAATTACCTTAAGCGGAAGCAATTTAGATTTGGTAATGAAAACTGGTAATGATTTAAAATCTGTGATTGAAAAAATACCGGGGTCAGATAATGTTCGTTTATCAGTAGAACAAGGAAGTCCCGAGTATAAAATAATTCCTGACAAAGATAAAATGCAACGATTAGGCTTAACGACTGCTTATGTTGGCATGAATTTAAGAACAGCTTTTACCGGAAATGATGATGCAACATTAACAGAAAACGGAACAGAATATCCTGTAAGAATTTGGTTTGACGGTTACAGTAGACAAAGCTATGAAGATGTACAACGCCTCTCAATTGTTAATCCAATGGGGTTGCCAATTGAAGTCTCGCAGTTTGCAACGGTAGAACGAGATAATTCCCCATCCTTATTGGAAAGAAAAGATCGTCAGCCAGCGGTAACGCTTACATCTGACGCACTTGGCAGACCTTCGGGAACAGTTGCCGATGATGTAGTAGCTTATCTTAAAAACAATCCTTTACCCGATGAAATTCAAATGACTTGGGGAAGTGATATCAAAAGACAAAATGATAGTTTTGGCGCATTAGGTTCTGTTCTATTAATTTCGTTTCTATTGATTTATTTAATCATGGTGGCTTTATATGATAGTTTCGTTTACCCATTTGTGGTATTGTTTTCAATACCAGTAGCAGCTATTGGTGCGTTTTTGGCATTGAATTTATCATTAAATAATCTTAGTTTATTTGCTTTGCTTGGATTGATTATGCTCATGGGATTAGTAGTAAAAAACGCCATTTTAATTGTAGACTTTACAAATCAATTGAAAGCGGAGGGAAAACATTTCAAAGAAGCATTAATAATTGCAGGAAAAGGTCGTATGCGTCCAATCTTAATGACAACCATAGCAATGATTATAGGAATGTTGCCAATTGCCCTTGGCAAAGGAACAGCAAGTGAATGGAAGAACGGATTGGCTTGGGTAATTATTGGTGGACTTTTTTCATCATTGATATTAACTGTTTATTTAGTGCCAATGGTTTATTATTTAGTAGACAGATTAAAAGAAAAAATTGCAAATAGAAAAACGAATTAAAATGAAACAACTACTTTTTTTTCCACTAGTCAGCATATCATTATTGACCTTTTCTTCATTTAATAACCAAAAGGGAGAAACCTATTCTTTAACTGTGGAAGTAAAAGAGTTGCAAAATTGCAAAGGTGTTGTTCAATTTGCCTTATACAATAAGGACGGTACTATTCCCGATGAACATTACAAAAAGTGTTGTAAAATTTTGAAAGAAAAAATACAAAACGGCACTTCTAAAGTAACCTTTAGTAATCTGCCCCTGGGAAAGTACGCTGTAAATATTCTTCATGATGAAAATGAGAATGGTGAAATAGATAAAGGGTTTATTTTGCCAATAGAAGGAATTGGTTTTTCAAATTTTCAATCTATTGGATTTAGTAACCGTCCAAATTTTTCAAAGGCAAGTTTTGAGTTAAATAGCGATAAGCTAATTACAGTAAATGTTATTTATCTTTAAGACAATGTTGACATTAATTAAAGTGTTTAATCTTTTTAACATTGATGTTTTTTAGATATTCAGATTAATTCTTATAATTCCAAATATGATTTATTTAATTCACCTTAAGTTTTTATAGTGTTTTGTTCTAAAAAAGATTTATAAAAAAATATTAATCCTTGATTTTTACTGCTTTAAAATATCGAGATTTCATTTTAAAAATTAGCAGGATATACATAAATTTGACGTTTAATAGATTAAATTTACCTTATGTTTTCAAATAAATTGTTTAAAAAATATTGCTCTGCGGAGTGGCTACCTATATTTGATTTGAATAAATCAACTATTCATGTTAAGAC
>JAGNZC010000003.1 GCA_017984635.1 Crocinitomicaceae bacterium | reverse complement strand
GGATTCAACAAAATTCGTTCAAAATTTACTTCAGGAATTTGTTTGTTTTCAAAGGTTGTTAAAACATCTTCAACAACTTTAGTTAATTGATTCTCATATTTGACAACTATTGGCTTTTCGAAATTAATCCAATAATTAAATTCTCTGTAAAAAGACAAGCTCAATTCTGTTAAAACAGTAACACCAACTCTTCTTAAACTTTCCGCATTGCATTCTTGCTCGAATTGGCCACTCATTGGAATCACCATTAATTTTTTACCTAAAAACAATGCTTCAGCAGGTAATTCAAAACCGGCACCACATAGAATTCCTTCACATGAAATTAAACTATTTGTAAATGATTCCTTTTCAATTGGTTTAAAAACAACGTTGTTTTCTTTGTACTCTGATTTTGTGTATTTTGAAAAAACATGCCATTCTACAGGGAAATGAGCTAGAATACCTAAAATTCTCTTATTATCATATGCTGGTAAATAAACCGTGTAATGATTTGATTTTATTGGGTCCAATTGTCGTATCTCATTTCTAATAATTGGACAGTAAATTTGCTTATCATATTCTTCGAAATGAAAGCCAAATTTAAGTTTGGAAGGGCAATAGTGACTAAGTATGTAATTACTAATAACATCTTCCTTTTCTGGCTTTGGTGAACTTGAGTGTAATACAGCTGCTTGATGGCTCAACTCAATACTTGGCACATTATGAATTAACGCGGACCATGCGGAAATTGGTTCAAAATCAGAAATCACTAAATCATAGTGTTTAATAGGGAAATTTTTAATGTCTCGAATAAAATCGATGGGATGTGATTTGAAAATGGTACTTAACAGGTCTACTTTTCCTTTTTTGGATGCCATAAAAGTTAACCCACTTTTTTTGTAGTTAATTTCAAACGAACTTTTTAATTGCGATTGATTCCCACTTATAATAACATCAACATCAGCATATTTGGAGAATTCTGGGATAATTTCTTCGGCTCTGCTCAAATGACCATTTCCTGTGCCTTGAATACCATATAATATTTTCATACACTTCCAATTAATTAGTTACAGATAATTTCTCAATTACTTCTTCAAACAATTGAGCATAACTCAAACTTAAATCTTCTTTTTCTTCAATTTTCTCTTTGGTATGTTGGTGTTTGTATAATGTCCATTTCCCTTCAGAATATTCTAATGCCGTTGCATTTTCAACCCAGTCACCAGAATTCAAATAGGTCACTTCTTTGTCTTTAACTGCGATTTTTTTAATTTGAGGCTGATGTATATGTCCACAAACGACATAGTCGTATCCGTTTTCTATCGCTATTTCAGCTGCTGTATTCTCAAAATTATTGACATACTTAATGATTCCTTTTACACTATCTTTTACTTTTTTAGATAATGAAATTTTTTCTCGTCCTAATTTTACCGAAATCCAGTTAATACATGTATTTAATAGAATCAATAAATCATACCCTTTACCGCCTAATTTAGCCACCCATTTGGAATGTTTCATCGTTGTGTCAAAAACATCACCATGAAAAACCCAAGCCGTTCCACTCTCTAACTTTAAGACTAATTTATTTTGAATGTGGAAATTACCGATGCTGAAATTGGCGAATTTTCGAAACATCTCATCGTGGTTCCCTGTGATGTAATGAATCTTGGTTCCTTTGGTTAATAGATTCGTAATACTTTGTATTACTTTCATGTGAGATTTTGGAAAATATCGTTTATTGAATTGCCAAATATCAATGATATCACCATTTAATACAAGTATTTCAGGCTCAATACTTTCTAAATAATTAACAAGTTCTTTCGCATTGGATCCATAAGTACCCAAATGTACATCTGAAATAACAGCAACTTCTACTTTTCTTTTTAAGGTCATGTTAAATGTTTTGACAAAGAACACGATCTAATGTTTCCTAAAATTTAAGTGAAGTTTAAATTAAATGATTTTGTTAAAAATCAGGTGTTAATAAGAGTGATCTAATTATCAATCTTTCTTCTTTTTAAAAATCCAATTAAAAAGTAAAGTAAATAAAACTCCTAATAGTGAGCCAAAAAAAGCAGATGTGATCGCATGATTATCCTTAAAAAGAAATTTTTTAAAAAGGAATAAAAATATAAATCCAATAATAAATTGAATGATATATGGACGTGTCTTTTTATTCATCGTAAATTAAATACTGATTTTTGCTCCTTTACCATACGTTTCAATAGCGGATTAGGACGGTAACGGTCTTCGCCATACTCTTCGAAAAGTTGATTCAACGTTGAAAGAACTTGATCACAGCCAATTTCTTCCGCCCATTTCAATAAACCTTTTGGATAATTCACTCCTTTTGTCATCGCTACATCAATATCTTCCGCTGATGCTACTTGCATGAATACAGCATCAAATGCTTCATTTATTAACATGGCCAAAATTCTATTTGCAATCGTTTGTCCAAGCAACTCATCTTTTAATGGTAAAGGCTGAACACTGTTTTCTGAATAATCATAAAAGCCTCTTCCCGACTTCCTTCCATAATAACCAGCTTCCTTGTGTCGCTTTTGGGTAAACGATGGTTTGAAACGCGGATCATAGTAAAACGCTTCAAACACTGATTCTGTAACGGCATAATTCACATCGTTTCCAATGTAATCCATCAAGGTAAAAGGTCCCATTTTAAAACCACATAATGCTGTCATCGCCCAATCGATAGTAGCGAAATCTGCAATTCCTTCTTCATTAATTCGCAACGCTTCTCCATAAAATGGTCGCGCAACCCTATTTACAATAAAGCCTGGAGTATCTTTACAGACAACACCAAATTTCCCCCATGAATCAATTAATGTTTTTGAAAAATCTAATGATTCTTGACTGGTTTGAACAGCAGGAATAATTTCAACTAATGGCATTAAGGGCGCAGGATTGAAAAAATGAATACCAATTACACGTCCCGGATTTGATAAAACAGATCCAATCGATGCGATTGATAAGGATGACGTATTACTAGCCAATATACAATCTGATGAAACAACAGCTTCTAAGTTTTTGAAAACGGCATGTTTTACATCAATTTTTTCAACGATTGCTTCAATGACTATTTTACATGCTTTAAAATCTGAACTATCCGTTGAATACGTAATTCTTCCTTGAATATTTATTTTTTCGTCAGCGGAGATCGTGTTTTTTTCAACCAAACGAGCTAATACTTTATCTAAATTCGCCTCAGCTTTGGTCAACATATCTTGATTTAAATCAACCAAAACAACTTCGCATTCTTTTTGGGCTGCAACTTGTGCAATTCCCGCTCCCATTGTTCCTGCTCCTAATACTCCTACTACCATATTTTAGATTTTTTGACTTTTGGAGTCAAGATACAGGACTTATTTCAATAAACAATTCCAATATGAATCCAATAGTATAGTTTAATTTGTTTTATTTTAATGCATTAATTTTCCGTTTCAATCCACCTATCATACGTTGATTAATATGGAGTTTTTCAATAATAAAATCTACATCAATAGCGAAGATTTCATTACAAAGTAATAATTGAGTTTCCAATTCATAAGAAGAAGAAATAGCTATATTCAAAAAATGAAGAAATTCTTTATCTGATGTTCTTCCTGAACCTTCAGCAATATTAGAAGGAATTGAAATTGCGCATCTTTGAATTTGGCTTTTTAATCCATATTTTTCTTCAGATGGTAATTGAGTACATAAATCGTAAACATCTTTTACGATAGCAAATGAATCCTTCCAAATCCCTAGATCTCTAAAATTATGTTTCATTTTCCAAAATACTTATTATTTTCTATAATCTCTAAAAGCTTGATACCAAAAATCTCCAATCTAATTCACTCCTAATTCTTGACTCCTGACTCCAATTCTCTCCAATCTACTTCACTCCTATATCTTGACTCTTGCCTCCAAAAATCTCCAATCTACTTCACTCCTAAATCTTGACTCCTGACTTCAAAAATCTCCAATCTAATTCACTCCTAATTCTTGACTCCTGACTCCAATTCTCTCCAATCTATTTTTCTATTCCCCCTTAAAAACAGGTTTTCTTTTTTCTAAAAAAGCGTTCACTCCTTCTCTGAAATCATATGTTAAGCCAGCTTCTGTTTGCAACGTCTCTTCCAGTGCAAGTTGTTCTGTCAAGGTATTACGATAACTTTCGTTAACCGCTTTTTTGGTCAAGCCCAAAGCTCTAGTTGGCATCAAAGCAATCGATTGAGAAAATGTATTTACTTCCGCATCAAACAATTCATCCTCTACTGCTTTGTATATCATATTTAATTGATCCGCTTGCTCACCCGATATTTTATCACCCGTCATAAACAAAGCCATTGCTTTTTGAGAACCAATTATTCTTGGTAAAAAATAAGTACCTCCAGAATCAGGAATTAAACCAATTTTCGAAAATGCTTGAACAAAAGCGGCACTCTTCTTTGCAATTGTAATATCACAAGCCAACGCAATATTAGCACCTGCACCAGCTGCTACTCCATTTACTGCAGCAATAATTGGTTTCTCAATGGTACGAATGCGTTCTATAATTGGGTTGTAATGATCGCGAACTATCGCTTGTAATTCTGGCCCTTCTGGATCAATTGCTTCTGACAAATCTTGGCCTGCGCAAAACGCTTTTCCTTCACCTGTTAGTACAATTACTCTAACTTGGTCATTCAATGCTGCTTTGTCTAATTCACTTTGTAATAATAAAGCCATTGCTTTGTTGAAAGAATTAAAAACGGCAGGTCGATTTAATTTTAATTGACACACTCCATTTTCGATCGTTGTAAGAATTTCCATTTTCAAAAATTTTATGCAACGAAGATACAATATACTCCTGAATTAGCTTTAATTTCTGGCTAAAAACAAGTAGTTTTTACATTTTATAAATTTCGTTCATTTTTTTAATCCGCTCCATCAAAACTATTTGTAAACTGAGTGGCTTGATTACTTTTACTTCTCCCCCAAATGATAAAAGCGTTCGAATTAATTCTTCTGAAACCAAAACTTCTAATTTAAACAATGTGAATTTTGTGGTTTCTTTTATTTTTTCTTGAGAAGCATGCAATGGTTGAGTAGCAATATATTTGGCTGCGACGGGATTCGCCTCTAGTTCAATTTTTATGGGTTTATCATTATTACTTGTTGATATTCCTACCGCATATTTAAAATAAGTATCTGGATTGAAATCTTGCGGTTTTTGAACAACTTCTTCCGTAATTGCTAACTCATTTAATCGGTCCAAAGCATAGGTAATAATTGCTTTTTTATCTTGATCGAAACTTATTAAATACCATCTGTTTCGGTATTCTTTTAATAATAAAGGAACTACTTTTCTATTTTTAGGCTGGTCGGTAACAAAACTTGCGTAGGAAAAGGTTACAAGAGTCGACGATTTAATCGCGTCTAATAATTGAGGTAAAAACTCACTTCCTCCAGTTGAAACAGCAGATTCAAATTGAATGTAATTATTTATTTCTTGGTCATTTGGATTACTCGCTATCGAAACACGGTCAACAATTTTATCAATAGCATTTCCAAATTGTTTAAAAAGATCAACTTCTCTAAATTGCATTAATGTACTAACGGCAAATTTGATGGAACTTAAATCATCTTCTGTTAAGGGAATGTCGTTAATAGAGAATTCTGGATCTTCGTAATAATATCCTTTCTCTATTTTACTGTATTTAATGGGAGCATCGTGTTCCATTTTCATGGCAAACATGTCCTTTTCGATGGTTGAATCGCAAATATTAGCACCATCAATTGTGCCATACAAAGCATCTTCGCAGGCTTCTCTTAAATCCTGTTTTGTCGGGAATTTTTTGTATTGATTTCGAATGCAACGATCGATGATTCGATATCTAATAAGTGCATTCTTTATATGAGGCATGACTAATTTAGCTCTTTCACTTGGTGATAACCAAACAATTCATAAAACTTAATTGCTTTTGCTACTTCCTCAGGAACATCTTCTTCCCAATGTGCATTAGCTTTGATTTTAGACAATACATCATCCGACATAATGTGCAACAAATGACTATCAAATTCTTCAATAGCCTCCATTTTATTATTATCTTTCAAATATTGCAATAAACCTTTCAAGTGTTTTGGAATGACCAATTCATTCAAGGAGTATAAATCACCAGAATCCACTTCGTTTGCTGGATATACAAACATTTTTACATTGTGTCCGAATCCACGGCCAAATGCTTCTAACAATCCACCAGGTAGATTGTCGTAATAACGCTCATCAAAAATGGTATGTAGATTGTATACACCAACGATTACACCCATGCGCTTTCCTTTGGCGATCGTCGCTAAATAATCTACCATTTTATAATGTTTCAAATAATTTGAAATCATTACTGTGTAACCCAAAGTTCCCAATAATTCGGCACGATCCACAAAATCTTTGTCTGAAATTTTCCCATCTGCCGTTAAATCTTTGAGCGTTAATTCAAAAATTTCACATACGTTTTCAGCTTGAACATCTTCTTCTTTCAAGAATTGTTTTCTGCCTGATTCAATCATGTCAATATGCACTTTTGTTACAGGTCTGAAACGACCACGCATCAATAAAATATTCTTTTTATATAAAGCAGCTGCCGGTTGCAAAACATTTCCGCACAAATCAAACATGGTTGCATCTGTAATTCCTCGTTTCACTAAATTCAAGGCTACGATTCGATTGTCAATTTCTTCCATATCTGGACCAGAAACACGCAACATATCAATTTCCATTCGGTCACGCGGCAAGCGATGTACTAAACTTGATAAAAATTCATTGAAATCTGCTGAAAAATAACATGCATGAACCAAATTCACCCCCAAAATACCCAACGCTTCTTGTTGCGCTTTGTGGCTATTGTCATGCATTTGAATGTGCAAAATCACTTCGTTCGGCTCAGCTTCCAAACTCATTTGAAAACGAATTCCAACCCAACCTTGACCTTGATTCGTTTTGTGGTAATTTAATGATTCAACGGTATTACAAAAAGCAAAGAAACGTGATTCTTTGTATTTATTAGGTAAACGGTATTTTAATGTTTCGTATTCTGTATTCAACATCGTGATTAGACGCTCTTCGCACACATAACGCGAAGCTTCGCCATACATTGAATCAGATACTTTCATATCATATGCAGACTGCGTATAAGCTATTGTCCCAGAACTACCACCAGCTTTAAAAAAGTTAGCGGCAACTTCTTGACCTGCACCAATTTCAGCAAAACAGCCATAAATATCTGGTGTTAAGTTGATTTTAAGTGCCTTTTCTTCTGTTGTTAATCTACGTTCGTCAATCATACTTTTGAATCAAGCCACAAAGAAACTAATTTTTTGTCTCTTCTCGTTACTCTGGGTCTTGAAATTTAGGATTATTAATAAATTTATAATCTGTCATTGTACTCAAAAAGGCGAGTAACAATGATTTTTCTTGCGCATCCAATTGAACTCCTCCTTGAAATGCAAATTCGATCAATGGATCAATCGTTCCACTTTGTTGAATTCCGGAAGAATAATGATTTACAACTTCTTCTAATGTTTTAAATCTTCCGTCGTGCATATAAGGTGCAGTAAATTGAAGATTTCTCAAGGAAGGGACTTTGAATTTTCCATTGTCCGCTGAATTCGCTGTCACTGCTCCCCTTCCAACATCTGTAAACACAGCATCCAAACCATTGTTACTAAATTTCTTTACTTGAAGCATTGGTCCATTGTGGCAATGAAAACAATCGGCGCCGTTTAAACTTTTAAACAAATCGTAACCACCCCATTCTTCGGGAGTTACCATCGCTAATAGTTGTTGTTCTTCACTGGATAAACTTAAATTATTTTGAAATTTATACATTGCATCGTATTTTGAAGATGCTGAAATCAAGGTGCGAATAAATTGTGCCAAGGCTTTTGACACTCTTTTCGCGTCAATACCAGGTGAACCAAATGCTTTTAAAAAGCGATTTCTGTAAGATTCATTTTTTTCAAGCTTAGCAACTGCATCTTTCCAAGACTGGTGCATTTCAATTGGATTGGGAACTGGTTCTAAAATTTGATCTTCCAATGTTTTTGCTCTCCCATCCCAGAAATAAAAATCTTGCCAACCCATATTAAACAAAGGCATGGCATTTCTTGTACCTTTTACACCTGTTATTCCTGTTGAAAATTGATTTGTATCTGTAAAAGCTAGAGATGGCTCATGACAGGATGCGCATGAAATTGAATTGTCGCCACTTAATAATTCCTCATAAAACAAATACCTACCCAATTCAATTCCTTCTATGGTAAACGGATTATCAGCAGGAACAATCATTTTTGGGAAATGTGAAGGCGTTTCTAACTCAATAACAGTAGGTTGAAATCCAACGTGCTCTTTTTTACACGAAAAAACGATTGAAACAAGTACAAATAAAAGAAGTAAATATTTCATTAATAAACAGAAATAGCATTGGTGAAATTATTCATAACTTTCAACGTCAACGCTTCTTGTCCTGCTGCTGAATGCGTTAAGTATTCCGTTTTTAAATCAATCACTTGACTGCCATTTTTAAGGAATTTTTGAGCATCAAATCTCCAACTCAAACGCGCTAAATTTGGAGACAACAATTGCCAATTCACAGTGTTGAAATCTAAATTACGCAAATAGGAATCTCCTCCAACATGAAACACTACGGTGTGATTGAATTCGTCGATTCCATTTGCAATAGTATCTACTTTTGCTTCAATTTTCACAAAAATATAGCCTGGATTCCAGTCCCAATGCATGTCATTAGCAATTGCAATATTTAAAGGATTGTCATTTGGAAAAGTTGAAGGATCTAAATGGTTGAATTGAGCATGCACACCGACATTCAATTGAAGCGAATCAAAATCATTTGAAGAACCAATAACTTGTTTTACTAAATTTCCTTTTTGACGGTAATCAAATAACACAGCATCGGCAAACAATTTTGTTCCGTTTGAAATATTTGTAAAGTAGCATTTAACATCAGTAAATTGAACTCCGTATCCTTCATCTGTGAAATACGTTTCATCTAATTGCAAATCACTGTTCCCAAATGTTGGTTGAAGCACTAATTGTAAATGAGTAGAAACTGGAACGAACGGAGTTGTATTATCCAATTTACACGATAACAAAATCAAAAATAGACAACAGACGATTGTTAAAAAATTCCATTTCATATACTAACAAATATAGCAATTGTCATTGAATAATGTTTAATTTTATTCTTTTTAACAATTGAATATTTTACCATGTCTGAAGCTGTAATTCCTGAAAATAAAACGTTGAAAATTGTTGATGCATCAGCTGGAAGTGGTAAAACTTACAACCTGGTTAAAGAATATTTAGAACTTGTGTTGTCTGAAAAAGAAGATGTGAAACGGTTTTCTCGAATTATTGCTATGACCTTTACCAATAAGGCTGCAATTGAAATGAAAATCAGAATTGTAAAAGCCTTAGACGAACTTAGTTATCCTAAATTAAATCTCAATAAAAATGAAAAACTGATTGAAGATTTAGCACATTCATTGACAATATCTGTAGAGGAATTACATCGAAGAGCAAAAATTTGTTTAAAAGCGGTTTTACATTCCTATGAAGACTTTTTTGTAATGACAATTGACAAGTTCAATTTAAAATTAATTCGTTCCTTTAGTAGAGATTTGGATTTACCTTCTGATTTTGATGTGATATTGGAAGAAAAAATATTAATCGAACAAGTGGTTGATACCATTATGAATAAAATTGGATCTGCTGGATTAAATACGTTAACAGAAACCGTTTTCAAATATGCGAAACACAATTTAGACGAAGGTGAGAAATGGAACTTCAGAGATAAATTAGTAGAATTTGGTTCATTGTTAAGCAAGGAAAAAGACCAAGAACTGATTGGGAAATTGATGCAATTGGATTTTTCAACACAACATTTCCATGTATTGAAAACATCATTTAACTATATAAATGATTCTTTTACAAACAAATGCAAAGCTGTTTACACACTTTTTTCAACGTTAAATATTCCAACTACTTCTTTACCAAACAGCTCTAATCAAGTAAGGAAATATGAAGCTATTAACAATTTGTCGAGCTATCCAGACGATGATTTTTTCACTAAAACGTTCATTGACAGTATTTACAATGAAACGCCTAAAGGCAAAGTTTTTCCTGACAATATAAAACAGGCAACTGCAGAATTATTTGACTATTATAATGAAACGAAAGCATCCTATTTTATTCAAAAACATTTTATAGCTAACTTCTACAACATGGCACTACTAAAGTTCATGGCGATGGAATTATTTGACATAAAAAAGAATGAACAATTAATTCGGATTTCAGAATTCAATCAGCTGATTGCTGACCTAGTTAAAAATGAAAATGCACCCTTTATATATGAACGACTTGGAGTTCGGTACAAAAATTTTTTATTAGACGAATTTCAAGATACATCTCGATTACAATGGCTAAATATGGCTCCATTGATTCATGAGTCTTTATCAAATGGTGATAAAAACTTAATCGTTGGTGATCCTAAACAATCTATTTACCGCTTTAAAAATGGTGTTGCTGAACAATTCGTTGCGCTGCCTTCAATTTACAATCCTGAAGGAGATCCAGAAATTGAAAAGCGTTCCGCATTCTTTAGATCAATGGGAAACATTTCATTTCTTACCAATAATTGGCGCTCCGCTAAAGAAATAGTAGAATTTAACAACGCATTATTCCCTTTATTGAAAGAAAAATTAGCAGTCGATGCTCAAAAATTTTACACTTCAATAAAACAAGATGTAACCTCTGAAAAAAAGGGATTAGTTGATATCATTTCAAAGGAAATTGAAGATGAGGAAATCGATATCATTTCAGAAATTATAGAAAAAATAACGGCATGTGAAAATGATGGCTTTAAACGTGGAGACATTTGTTTGTTAGGAGACCGTAATAAACAAACCAATTTATGGGCAAATGCGTTAACGGAAAAAGGCTATAAAGTCGTTTCAGCTGATTCTTTATTAATCAAACATGACTTGAAAATAAAACTTGTGATTTCATTTTTGAAACTTCGATTAAATCCAAGTTATAGCAGCGAACAAAAGAAATTCATCGACTTGTTTTTTAGAATTAAAGGTCTTGAAACATACAACGGGATGAAAACCTATTTAGAAGAACGAATTTCTAAAGAAGGAAAGAAATACCAATTTTTAAACTTTGACGCTTTTATCATTGATCAATTTCAACAAGTCTCTAAATTTTATTGTAAATATGAAAACCTATATGATTTAACGCAATTATTCTATAAGTTATTGAATTGGAATGAGCTAGAAAATCCATATTTACATCATTTCGCTGATTTTGTTCACGATTTTGAATTAAAAAAAGGACCCGATTTAAAAGATTTCTTAACGCATTTTGATATTCAAAAATCTAAAACAGCCATTCAAATTCCTGAAAGTGATGATGCTATAAAAATCATGACGATCCACAAATCTAAAGGCCTTGAATTTCCTGTTGTGATTTTACCCAATATTAATTTTTCAATCGAATTAAAAGCAACAAAAAAATATTTACTTGAAACCAATGATACTATTTTATACACAACATTGAAAGAGAAATCACCTATTTCCGTAATAAGTGCCCTTCACAATGAAGAGTTCAATCAGCAGTTCACAGATGTTCTAAACCTTTGTTATGTTGCATTTACCCGGCCTGAAGCTCGATTATATGTGCTCAATTATTTTACAAAAAAAGGGTTTGGTAAGATTGCGCATGAATGTTTTAAAAAATTGCCTGAAGCAAAAGTTGAAAGCGAACAAAAAGTTAGTATTGTAATAGGTGAACAAAAACATCATTCCAGTATTAAAAAGAATAGTTCTAAATTTTTTATACCTGAAAATTTCTCTTCTGTACTTTGGTATCCTGAAATTGCGCTTCAGGACAAGAAAGAAATGGTTCAAAAAGATTATTTGTCCAATGAACGGCGATTTGGCAATCAATTTCACATTGCTGTTGACGCAATCAATGAATTAAAAGAGATCGAGCAAACTGTTCACTCATTGACACAAGAAGGATTAATTGAACGATCATTTCAAGAAGAACTCTGTAAAAAATTAACGCTACTATTTAAACTACCGGCATATGTTGCACTTTTTGAGAATGTAACTGAGATTCTAAGTGAACAATCAATTATCATTGATGGATTGACAACAAAACGACCTGATAAGATACTGTTAAAAGCGACTGAAACAGTTATTATCGATTACAAAACGGGACTACCTAAACCAAAAGACACTTCACAAATGAATGAGTATATTTCACTATTAAACACAATGAAATATCCAAGTGTTAAAGGCTACATTTACTATACGAATACGAATGAATTGATACCAATCAATCCATTAATTTTGTAAACAAATCTTCATCAACATTTTGAGGAACGGTTACTTTTAATAATGGTTCTGCTTCCATAGCGCGTTCGATTGCAAAAACAGCTCCTTCATTTCGCGCCCAAGATCTTCGAGCGATTCCATTATTCACATCCCAATGCAACATCATTTTTAGACGTCGATCCGCTTCTTTAGAACCATCTAACAGCATTCCAAATCCACCATTGATGACTTCTCCCCAACCTACACCTCCACCATTGTGAATAGAAACCCAAGTTGCACCTCTAAAGCTATCACCAATCACATTTTGAATGGCCATATCTGCTGTAAAACGAGAACCATCATAAATGTTTGACGTTTCACGATACGGAGAATCCGTTCCCGAAACATCATGATGATCTCTTCCCAATACTACTGGACCAATTTCACCACGTTCTATTGCTTGATTAAAAGCTTCTGCAATTCGCATTCTTCCTTCTGCATCTGCATATAGAATACGTGCTTGTGAGCCAACTACTAACTTGTTTTCTTGTGCGCCTTTGATCCATTTGATGTTGTCTGCCATTTGCTGTTTTATTTCTTCAGGACTCGTCTCCATCATTTTTTCAAGAACAGCACATGCTATTTCATCTGTTTTTTGTAAATCCTGAAAAATTCCACTTGCACAAACCCATCTAAAAGGTCCAAAACCATAATCAAAACACATTGGCCCTAATATATCTTGAACATATGATGGATATTTAAAATCTATATGGTTTTCGGCCATTACATCTGCTCCAGCTCGAGAAGCCTCTAATAAAAAAGCATTCCCATAGTCAAAGAAATAAGTTCCTTTTGCTGTATGCTTATTAACTGCATTTGCATGTCTACGTAAAGATTCTTGAATTTTAACTTTAAATGCTTCTGGCTCGTTAGCCATCATTTGGTTTGACTCTTCAAAGTTTAAACCAGCAGGATAATATCCACCAGCCCAAGGATTATGTAAAGAAGTTTGATCTGAACCTAAGTCAACATAAATGTTTTCTTGATCAAATTTTTCCCAAATATCTACAACGTTGCCAACATAAGCAATTGAAACCACTTCTTTCTTTTCTTTTGCAGTTCGAACGCGCGAACACAATGCATCTAAATCATTGATTACTTCATCTACCCAACCTTGTGAGTGTCTTGTTTGTACCGCTTTTGGATTAACTTCCGCTGTAACAGAAATACATCCAGCAATAGAAGCTGCTTTTGGTTGAGCACCCGACATACCACCTAATCCAGCAGTGACAAATAACATTCCGCTAATTGCATCTTGTTGTTTTGAAATTTTACGAGCAGCATTTAAAACGGTAATAGTTGTGCCATGAACAATTCCTTGAGGTCCAATATACATATAAGACCCAGCCGTCATTTGCCCATATTGTGTCACACCCAATGCGTTAAATTTTTCCCAATCATCAGGTTTAGAATAATTCGGAATCATCATGCCATTAGTAACTACGACACGTGGCGCTTCTTTATGAGAGGGAAACAAGCCCATTGGATGACCTGAATACATCACCAACGTTTGTTCATCTGTCATTTCAGCCAAATACTTCATTGTTAATCGATACTGAATCCAATTTTGAAAAACAGCACCATTCCCACCATACGTTATTAATTCATGAGGATGTTGAGCAACAGCATAATCTAAATTGTTTTGAATCATTAACATGATTGCTTTAGCTTGCATCGACTTCCCAGGGTAATCATTTATTGGACGCGCATGCATTAGATAATCTGGTCGATAACGGTACATATAAATTCGACCATAGTCTTTCAACTCTTGATGGAATTCATTAATTAATAACGCGTGTTGTGACTTAGGGAAATACCTTAATGCATTTTTAATCGCTAATTTCTTTTCATCAGCAGAAAGAATATCCTTTCTTTTAGGCGCATGATTAATCGATGCTTCATATTCTTTTTTTAATGGAATTTCAGTTGGAACTCCTTCTAATATCGCTTGATGAAAATCTGCTAATTTCATAAAAATGTTTTTTTGCAAAATTAACAGAAAGAACTGAATCAATAATCAAATCAAAAAAAAAGCTCAGAAAAACTGAGCTTTTTTTTTATTATTTTATAACGTTTATATAACCACTAAAATTATATTTCCCGTCGTTGGTCAGATCTTTTGCTTGAATAATCCAATTGTAGGTTCCTTCCGTTACTAAAGTTCCATTGTAGGTTCCATCCCAAGAAGCTTTAGGGTCATTCGATTCCCATATTGTTTCACCCCATCGATTAAAAATCAGAAGACTAAATTCGGTAATATCTATTCCTTCTATATAAATACCCCATTGCTGATTGTGTTCATCATTATCTGGAGTGAATGTATTTGGAGCATAAATGATTAATTCTGGCAATACAATCACATCCAATTGAAGCGAATCTAAACATCCGAAATCAGATGTTGTAACTAACAAAACTGGATATTGACCTGTAACGCCATCAGGAAATACAGTAGTTACATTTGGCTGATTCGAATACGAAGGGTTTCCATTCGTGATAAACCATTCATAAGAAGCACCATTAGTTGAATAATTTGTCAAATTCACTAATGTATTAAACATCTTAACCGGGTTAGGTGTGTATTTAAATAAAGATTCTGGTTTCGGATGAACCGTTAAGAAATTGAAAAATGTAGTTGAATCGATACAGCCTTGAGGAGAAGTAACAATTAACTGAACTGTATACGTTCCTGAAACTAGATTTTCAACGTCTATTGTCTCTTGATCAATAAATGTCATACCATTTGAAATGTGCCAAATAAGATGATCTGTCATTAAAGGATCTGTTTCATTTTTCAATGTAAAAGATGCTAACTCACATTTTTCACTAATGGGAGTACTTATTTGAGGAATTGGCAATGGCAATACATTGACAGTAGTACTTAACACTAAAGGTGTTGACTCACAAGCATCTGTTATCGTTACAGTATACGCTGACTGTGTTGAAGGACTTACGGATATCGAAGAGCCATTTCCATTCAATGTTTGACCCGTGCTCCATGAATAATTATATGGCGCTCCGATTCCACCTATTGTAGTAACATCAATAGAAACTGGATACCCTGGACAAACAGCTAAATTAGATGGAATAGTTCCTGTTAAAGAATCACGTACCTGAATTACAATAGATTCTGTTGAAGTTACACATCCTAAATCACTTGTTGCAAAAACGGTAATTGTTGTATCATTTAATGGAGAGAAATCTTGATTCGATGATTGATTCGAAGTAAAACTCCAAGTGTAATTAAAGCTATTTCCTCCAGTAGCAATACTGGATAAATGTGCAGTTCCATTTTGACAAATAATAGTATCATTACTTGTTGAAAAAGTTAATTGAGGTGGATCAACTATCGTAATTGAAGAACAAACTTGACAATTCAAATAATTTTTCGAACATACGTTGTAAGTTCCAGCAGCTAAACCCGTTTTAACAGAATCTGCTTGCCATGTCACTCCATTATCAAAACTATACGCATTTGCAATTGAATTATCTACAATTATTTTTCCATCAGAAAAACCAAAACAACTAGGCTGAACAGAAGAAAGTGTTTGTTGGGCTTTAATTACAGAAATTTTAACTGTATCTCTAACAATACCACAAACCGTGTTTGTCTCTTTTAAAATGAATTTATAAAGTCCTGGTTGATTCACCGTTACATTTGGTGTTAATGATGAAAAGTTAGGAGAGAATGAAACGGAAGGAGTTGGTGTAATACCTAAAGTACTAAACGACCAATTCATTGTATTGGCAGTACTTGTTTGAGTTCCCGCCAAATGAATAACTTGACCCAAACAAACAGAATCATCTATACCAGCATTTGGAGTAGGCGGCAAATAAGCATTAATGATAATATCGACGGTATCAGTTGGACAAGATGGATTTAAAGAAATTGAAGTCATTGAATAAGTGTGTGGCCCTTGAGTTAAAGGTGTTGCGATGTTTGTAGCACCTAAAGTTGCACTTAACTCGGGATTTGGGACCCAAGTATAAATTCCATTACCACCACTCGCTGTTAAAGTTACCGTGTTACCAATACAAAGATTGGTAGATGGAGCGCTGATTTGTCCAGAAACTTGAATTCCTGAATTCACACCAATTACATAATTGCATTGATCTCCTGCATAGCCGTCAATCATCATGTAATATGTATTGCCTGGTGTTAATCCTGTTGCAGTTACAACTGAAGGAGAAGAAGAGACAGATGGAGGAACAGGGGAGACACAGGTATGGGTTGTAACTGCTCCACCACATGATGTAGCTGAAAAAATCATAACCTGAATCCCTAAATTAGATGTAGATGACGTAACCCAAACATTAAGAGAAACCGTACTTGCGTTCGCAACAAATTGAATAAATGAATTATTTTCTATTGATCCGCAAAAAGCAGATGATAGAGCTGGCCATGAATCAGGAGCATAACTAGTAGTATTACCGCAATATCCATTCACATCACAGATAAATGTTGCCAGGGCACATGTTTCTCCAGCCGGTGTTGATGTAGCACAGTTAGGCATTAAAATCGCTTGAGACACACATATTGTAAAAGTAGGAGTCGTAGGAGCTGTGGCTGCGAAATGATATACTCTGATATGATATGTTACACCAACAATAAGAGTAGTTAATGAAACTGCTTCGGTACCTCCATTTCCAGTATTATTAACACAAGCCAGAGAAGATTGAGAAATACAACCCCCTGAAAAAACTTGAATTACAGGATTAAATCCAGTCGTTCCAGAAACTATTACGGACAAGTTTGATTGTGTAGCAACAAAAGAATACCAAACATCATCATCTGCAGTACCATTACACCCAGGAATCGATTGCGTTGCTTGAAAAACTGTTCCAGTAACCGGAGTACAAGTTGAACTAGGAGTTAATGAAATCGCACTAAAACATTCATCATTTGAAGGCTGCGCAAATGCAGTGTTTGAAATAAGTGCTACAAAAAGTGTAACTATTACTAATTTAAAAATTCTCATTTATCTGATAATATTAATAAATCCATTGAACTCGTATTTTCCATCATTCAATAAATCTTTTGCTCGTACAATCCATGAATAAGTGCCTTGTGAAATGATTCTACCATTATAGGTGCCATCCCATGTTGCTGAAGGATCATTAGACTCCCAAATTATTTCACCCCATCTATTGAAAATCAATAAATTAAAATCGGTAACATCAATTCCTTCGATATGAATTCCCCAATGTTGATTATGCTCATCATTATCAGGTGTAAAAGTATTTGGAGCATAAATTATAACTTCAGGCATCACTACTACTTTTTGAAGAGAAGTATCTTTACACCCAAATTCAGAAGTAACTTCTAATGAAACAAAATATTCACCCGTTTCACCATCTGGGAATACAGTGGTTGGATTCTCTAATTGAGAGAATGAAGGCGTACCTTGATCTATATTCCAAATATATGATACTGCTCCAGTTGAATAATTCGTGAAATTAACGTTCGTATTAAACATGTAAACAGGATTTGGACTAAATTTGAATAATGAAACAGGTTGAGGATGAACCGTTAAAAAGTTATTAAACGTAGTAGAATCTATACAGCCCTGAGGTGATGTAACGATTAATTGAATATTGTATAACCCAGCAGATAAACCTTCAATTGAAAGTGTATCTAAATTTGAAGAACTCAAGCCATTTGAAACATTCCATATCACTGATTGAGACATTGTTGTGTCTGTAATATTTACCACTTCAAAATCAGCGATTTCACATTTTTTATCAATGCCATCCGGAATTTGAATCAAAGGTACTGGAACTGGCGCTAAAATCACTTTTGTTGTTAATGTTAAAGGGCTAGATTCACATCCATCTGTTATAGTGACCGTGTAAACAGAATCAGTTGTTGGTGTAACAAAAATTGTGTTAGAAACACCTGATCCAGTACTTCCATCACTCCAAACAAAATTATATGGAGAACCTAAACCGTCATTCCCTGTTACTGACAATGTTGCAGGATAACCAGGACAAACAGTATCTTGAGGAGAAATAATACCAGATATTGGTAACCTAACAGATACTATTATAGAATCAATAGCTGACAAACAACCATTTTCACTTTCTGCTTGAACATAGTAAGTTGAATCTCCAATTGGATAAACAGAAACACTATCGTTTGTACTAGAAATATTTGTCCAATGGAAATCATAAGTTGTACCACCAGTAGCACTTGCGGATAAATAACCGGTACCATTCTGACAAATCAATGTATCGTTACTTGTTGCAATACCAATTGCGACTGGATCTGTAATTACAATTGTTGAACAAGCTTTACATAAATTATTGTCTCGAACACAAACAGTATAATTTCCAGCAACAAAACCAGTACCTAATGGATTATTTGTCCATGTAACGCTATTATCAAAACTATATTCTTGAGCTTGGTTACCGCCAAGTAGTATTTCTCCATCAGAATAACTAAAACACGAAGGTGATGTTATCTGAGCTGTTATGTTCATTTTTTTTACGTAAATACTCACTGTATCTCTAAATGCTCCACATAAAGTATTTGTTTCTTTTAGAATAAAACGATATAAACCTGGCTGACTAACATTTACAGTTGGTGTTAAAGTTGTGAAATTTGGTGAAAATGTAACATTAGGAGTAGGTGTGATACCAGTAGCTAAGTATGTCCAAATTTTAGAATCTGTTGCAATCGTTAATGAACCACTTAAAGATATTGGTGAACCAAAACATACTGTATCATCTACTCCTGCATTTGGTGTAATTGCAGGATTGATTACAACTGTTGTATAAGCTGTATCTGTACAACCCGTTCCTGTTACAACAACCCCATAAGATCCTGCATTAGCAGTTGTAATATTTGTAATCGTTGGGTTTTGAATTGTTGATGTAAATCCATTTGGACCAACCCAACTATAGGTCAATCCTGATGATGCTTGCAAAGATATAGTACCACCAGCACAGTAGGGTCCGGTATTTGTAGCAGTAACTCCACCAGTAGAAATAGTTACATATCCATTTCCTGTATTCGTTGCATTACAACCGCCACTTGTAGGGATTAAACTAGAGCCACCGCCGCCGCCGCCGCCGCCCATAGCGGATGTTAAACTAATATTGTCACTGCCGCCGCCGCCGCCGCCATAATAACCACCGCCACCTGCTCCTCCTGGACCATTTCCAAAATTTGCGTCAGCTCCACCTAACCCACCATTCCCAAAAGCACCTGGCAAACCACAAGGTGTTAAAATACTCCATGTTAAACCACCTGCTCCACCTGCTGTTAATGTCCCACCTGCTCCAAATTGACCATATGTAGTAACTCCATTGCCTCCAGTAGGACAACCTCCTACTCCGCCAGCACCTGAAGTTGGTCCACCGCCATTACCGCCACCGCCACCGGCAACAATAATTCGATTATTTAACCCGTATGGAGCTGTTCTAATATCTGAAGCACCTCCACCTCCACAAGATGGATATCCAATTCCTGAGGGCTGACCTGTTCCTCCACCATTCCAACCTGCTGTTGGGCAAGTTCCTGATCCTCCAACATTTATTTGTAGAATTTGTCCTGGTGTTACAGATAGTGTTCCGGTAACAACAGCACCATTCCCTCCATTTGTTCCACCACCTTTTGCACCTGCTACTGTAACAGTAACAGTACTAACACATGCAGGAACAACCCATGTTTGAGGCCCACCAGTATAATTAAATGTTTGTGCATTGAAAAAATTCAATGAAAAAATAAAAAGAAAAAATAATGAAAAATTTATCACTTTTTCATTGTATAGTATTTGTTTCATTATAGTAGTCATTTTAACTGTTTTGTAATCATATGACGAACAAATTAATAGTAAGTTGCCATTGAAGTAGCTAAAAATAATATAAAAAAATGATTTCACAAAAAAAGGGAAGCAATGCCTCCCTTTTTGTTAATATTTCAACACAATTTGTGATTAAATAAACTTGAAATCATTACCTGGATAAACAGCTGCATCTCCTAATTCTTCTTCAATTCTTAATAATTGATTGTATTTTGCCATACGATCGCTACGTGAAGCAGAACCAGTTTTGATTTGCCCTGTATTCAAAGCTACGGCTAAATCTGCTATTGTTGCATCTTCAGTTTCTCCACTTCTATGACTCATAACGGATGAATAAGAATTTTTGGTAGCCATTTGAACTGCTTCAATCGTTTCAGTTAAAGATCCGATTTGGTTTACTTTTACTAAAATTGAATTAGCAATCCCTTCATCAATTCCTTTTTTCAAACGTTTCGTATTGGTAACAAATAAATCATCACCTACTAATTGCACTTTATCGCCTAATTTCTCAGTTGCTAATTTCCATCCTGCCCAATCATCTTCTGCTAAGCCATCTTCGATTGAAATAATTGGGTAATTTCTTGTCCAATCAACCCAAAAATCAACCATTTCGGATGAAGATCTTTCTTCTCCAGTAGATTCAAATATATATTTACCTTTCTCAGCATTATAAAATTCAGATGAAGCTGCATCTAAGGCAATGTACATGTCTTTTCCTGGCGTAAATCCAGCTTTTTCAACTGCTTCAATAACAACTTGAATCGCTTCTTCATTCGAACTTAAATTTGGAGCAAAACCACCTTCATCTCCAACATTCGTTGACATACCACGTGCTTTTAACACACCTTTTAATTCGTGAAAAACTTCTGTTCCCCATCGCAACCCTTCTGAAAAAGAAGTAGCACCAAAAGGCATCACCATAAATTCTTGAATGTCAATTAAATTATCAGCATGAGAACCTCCATTTAATATATTCATCATAGGGACAGGTAAAGTAACAGCCCCTACTCCTCCAATGTATTTATATAAACTTAAGCCTGATTCTTGTGAAGCAGCTTTTGCCACAGCCAATGAAACACCTAATATTGCATTAGCCCCTAACTTAGATTTGTTTTCTGTATTATCTAAACGAATCATTAAAGTATCAATCGCTTTTTGATCAAAAACATCCATTCCATTTAATGCTTCATTGATGATAGAGTTTACATTTTTAACAGCCAATAAAACACCTTTGCCTTTATAACAATTTTTATCATTGTCTCTTAATTCAACCGCTTCATGAATTCCAGTTGAAGCACCAGATGGTACAGCGGCTCTTCCTACTACGCCATTTGTAGTATAAACATCAACTTCTACAGTTGGATTTCCTCTTGAATCCAATATTTGTCTTGCGAATACTTTTGCGATATAACTCATAGTTTATGTTTTTGCATGTTATCAATAAATTGATCAAATAAATAACGTGAATCGTGAGGTCCAGCAGATGCTTCGGGGTGGTATTGAACCGAAAACACAGGCTTGTTTACCAACTCAATTCCAGCAATCGTGTCATCATTTAAATGTAAATGTGTAATTGCAATTGTAGCATTAGAAGCAATACTATCTTTTGTGATTACAAAACCATGATTTTGTGAAGTGATTTCACCTTTACCCGTTTTTACATTTAAAATTGGGTGATTAATTCCTCTGTGACCATTAAACATTTTTTCTGTTTTTAAGCCTTGACTTAACCCAAGTATTTGATGTCCCAAACAAATGCCAAAAATTGGTTTATTTGATTCCACTAATTCTTTTACAAGATCTATTGAATAAGGCATTGCGGATGGATCTCCAGGACCATTTGACAACATGTATCCGTCTGGATTAAAGCTATCCAAATCATTTTTTGTAGCATGTAAAGGAAAAACTTTAACATGACATCCTCTTTCAACCAAACAACGAATGATGTTCTTTTTCACACCAAAATCTAATAAAGAAACTTTATAAATTGGATTTTCAGGCTTTACTTCAAACGCTTCTTTTGTTGCAACTTTAGACGACAATTCTAACCCATCCATTGATGGAGCTTGTGCTAAAATTGATTTCAATTGATCAACATCTAAAATTTCTGAAGAAATAATAGCATTCATTGCCCCCTTACTTCTTATATGTCGAACTAAAGATCGAGTATCAATATCTGATATCCCAACTGTTTTACTTTCGATCATTTTATCATCTAAAGATCCTTCAGCAGATGTTCTAGAATAAATTTCAGAATATTTTTTTGTTACTAAACCAGCAATTTTGATCGAATCTGACTCAATTTCATCTGCATGTACACCATAATTACCAATATGAGCCGTTGTCATAATAAGAATCTGGCCAAAATAAGAAGGATCTGTAAATACTTCTTGGTAACCAGTCATACCAGTATTAAATGCGATTTCACCTGTAGTTGTTCCAGTTGCGCCTATTGCAATACCTTTGTAAACAGTTCCATCAGCTAAAACTAAAACTGCGGGTTTATTATTTTCCATTTATACAATTTTATACAAAGTTAGGGTTTCAATTTGATTTCTAAAAATAGATTTCAAAAAAAAGGGTAATGTTTCCATTACCCTTTCATATTCAATCACTTGATCGATATTATTTTTCTTCAGAAGTTTCTTCAGAAGCTTCATCAGCAGCAGGTGCTTCAGGAGTTTCTTCAACAGCATCAACTACCTCAGGTGTTTCAACTACTTCTTCTACAACAGTCTCTTCTACTACTTCAGCTGTTTCTGCTTTAGCAGTAGCTGGTTTTTTAGAACGACGTGTATTTTTCTTCGCTTTTTCGTTTGTGTAGATTTCGTTGAAATCAACTAATTCAATCATACACATTTCAGCGTTATCACCTAAACGGTAACCCGTTCTAATGATACGTGTGTAACCACCATTTCTATTTGCGATTTTAGGAGCTACTTCTCTGAATAATTCAGAAACGATTTCTTTGTTTTGCAAATAACTAAAAACTGTTCTACGGTTGTGTGTAGAATCTGTTTTAGATTTTGTTAATAATGGCTCTACATATCCTCTTAACGCTTTTGCCTTCGCAACAGTTGTGTTAATACGTTTGTGAAGAATAAGAGAAGAAGCCATGTTAGATAGCATCGCTTTTCTATGTGAAGCAGTTCTACCTAAATTGTTTACTTTATTACCGTGTCTCATCTCAAAATATTATTTCGATTATTAATCTTTGTCTAATTTGTATTTAGAAACATTCATTCCGAAATTCAAACCTTTGTTATCAACAAGGTCTTCTAATTCAGTTAATGATTTCTTACCGAAGTTTCTAAATTTCAATAAATCGTTCTTGTTGTAAGAAACTAATTCACCTAACGTTTCTACATCAGCAGCTTTCAAGCAATTCAATGCTCTAACAGAAAGATCCATGTCAACCAATTTCGTTTTCAACAATTGACGCATGTGCAATGATGTTTCATCAAATTCTTCTGTTTCAGCTTTAATTTCACTATCTAAAGTGATGCGCTCATCAGAGAACAACATGAAGTGGTGAATTAAAATTTTAGCAGCTTCTTTCAATGCATCTTTTGGATGAATAGAACCGTCAGAAGTAATATCAAAGACTAATTTTTCATAATCAGTTTTTTGCTCTACACGGAAATTTTCAATTGCATATTTTACATTTTTGATAGGTGTAAAAATAGAATCAATGAAAATTGTTCCGAAAGGAGCTCCACTTACTTTATTTTCTTCAGCTGGAACATAACCACGACCTTTAATGATCGTTAATTCCATTTCTAATTTAACTGAAGGTTCCATATTACAGATAACCAAGTCAGAATTTAAAACTTGAAATGCAGAAGTAAATTTACCCAAGTCGCCAGCTGTCAATTTGTCTTGACCTGAAATTGAAACAACAACTGTTTCAGAATCAGTTCCTTCAATTTGTTGTTTGAAACGAACTTGTTTTAAATTTAATATAATTTCAGTTACGTCTTCTACCACTCCTTTAATTGTAGTGAATTCATGATCTGCACCATCAATTCTAATGGAAGAAATTGCAAAACCTTCTAAAGAAGATAATAAAATTCGACGTAATGAATTACCTATAGTAATACCATATCCTGGTTCAAGCGGACGGAATTCAAATTGTCCGTGATGCTCATCGGACTGAATCATTATAACCTTATCAGGTTTTTGGAAATCTAGAATTGCCATGTTAATGCTTTTTATTATTTAGAATATAATTCGACGATTAACTGTTCTTTGATGTTTTCAGGAATCATGTCACGAGATGGAACACTTAATAATTTCCCTGTCATATCAGAAGAATTCCAATCTAACCAGTCGTATTTCTTATTATTTGAAGCTAATGAAGATGTGATAGCCTCTAAAGATTTAGATTTTTCACGTACTCCAACAACATCACCTATTTTTAATGTATAAGAAGGGATGTTAACAACCTCTCCGTTTACAGTAATATGTTTGTGAGAAACTAATTGACGCGCTCCACGACGTGTTGGAGAAACACCCATTCTGTAGATTGTATTATCTAAACGAGTCTCACACAATTGTAATAAGTTCTCACCAGTAATACCTTTCATACGAGATGCTTTCTCGAATAAATTAGAGAATTGACGCTCTAAAATACCGTAAGTGTATTTCGCTTTTTGTTTTTCACCCAACTGGATAGCATATTCTGATTGCTTTCCACCACGTCTTTTTGAAGGACCGTGTTGACCTGGGCCATAACTTCTTCTGTCTAATGCTTTGTCTGGGCCAAAGATTGGATCTCTGAAACGACGTGCAATTTTTGATTTTGGACCTGTATATCTTGCCATTTTTATGTTATTAAAAGAGCGACTATGAATTAAGGCTTTCCTTCGATAATCGTTTTGCTCTTTAGTTATTAATTAATTTTATACTCTACGTCTTTTAGGAGGACGACATCCGTTGTGTGGTAATGGAGTAACATCAACGATTTCAGTTACTTCAATTCCAGCATTGTGTAATGCTCTGATTGCTGATTCACGTCCAGCACCAGGACCTTTTACAAATACTTTCACTCTACGTAATCCGAAGTCATGTGCCTCTTTCGCTGCATCCTCTGCTGAAACTTGTGCAGCATATGGAGTGTTCTTTTTAGAACCTTTGAAGCCCATTTTACCAGCTGATGACCAAGAAATAACTTGACCAGCATTGTTTGTCAAAGAAATAATAACATTGTTGAAGGTAGCTTGAATATGCGCTTCACCCAATGCTTCTACTTTGACATTCTTCTTCTTTTTTTGATTAGACTTTGCCATTTAAATTTAATTTTTAACTGCGCTAACGCTTGTTATTATCGTCCGTTAACACGGCCTATTATTTAGTTGCTTTTTTCTTGTTAGCAACAGTTTTTCTTCTACCTTTTCTTGTACGAGAATTGTTTTTCGTTCTTTGTCCTCTTAATGGTAAACCTGAACGGTGACGAATTCCTCTTTGACAACCAATATCCATTAATCGTTTAATGTTCAATTGAATTTCAGATCTTAATTGACCTTCCGTTTTAATTTCATTAATCGAATTTCGAATAGCTGACAAATGATCATCGTTCCAATCTTGAACTTTGATGTTTTCATCAATTCCGTTATCCTTCAAGATCTTACTTGAAGTACTTTTTCCAATTCCGAAGATGTAAGTTAAACCAATAACTCCTCTTTTGTTTTTTGGTAAATCTATACCTGCAATACGTGCCATACTTTTTTACTTTTACCCTTGTCTTTGTTTAAGTTTAGGATTCTTTTTATTAATCACATAAACTCTACCTTTTCTCTTAACGATCTTGCAATCTGCAGTTCGTTTTTTTACTGATGCTCTTACTTTCATCTTTTTTCTTTTTAAGGAAATTCCTATTTGTATCTAAATGATATTCTTCCTTTTGTTAAATCATAAGGAGACATTTCAACTTTAACGCGATCACCTGGAAGAATTTTAATGTAAAACATTCTCATTTTTCCGGAGATATGAGCTGTAATGATGTGACCATTTTCAAGCTCTACTCTAAACATTGCGTTAGAAAGTGCTTCGATGATTACTCCATCTTGCTCAATTGAAGATTGCTTTGCCATAATTAAAATCCTGATAATTCGTTTGGAGCTCTTCTACCTTTAACACGTGTGCCTTCCATTAAACCATCCATGTGGCGATTTAATAAATAAGACTCAATTTGTTGTAAAGTATCTAAAACAACTCCAACCATAATTAAAATTGACGTTCCACCAAAAAACATAGCAAATGCATCATTTACACCTGAAATCTTAGCGATTGAAGGTAAAATTGCAATTGCTGCTAAGAACAATGAACCTGGGAATGTAATTCTTGAAACCAATGTATCAATGTAATCAGCTGTTTCTTCACCTGGTCTAACACCTGGTATGAAACCACCACTTCTTTTCAAATCATCTGCGATTTTACGTGGATTAATCATTATCGCTGTGTAGAAATAAGTAAAAATAATAATCATCAATGCTAATAAAACATTGTATGTTAAACCATACATATCTCCCAACGTTTTTTGAATAAATCCTGCTGGTTCAGCAGAGTTTCCAGAAAACAACATCATTGGAATTGTCATGATTGTTTGTGCAAAAATGATTGGCATTACACCACTTGCATTTACTTTAATAGGCAAATAATTTCTTGCACCTTGATCATCAACTGCTCTCGCACCTACAACTCTTTTTGCTGTATTTAATGGAATTCTTCTAACTCCTTGAACAATTAATATAGTACCTAAAACCACTAACATAAATGCTACGATTTCAATCACCATTTTAATTAAGTTACCTGAACCTAAATTAAATCCAAACTCAGCTGTAAAAGCTTCTGGCAAACGAGCAAGAATTCCAACTGTAATCAATAATGATATACCATTACCAATTCCTTTTTCTGTGATTCTTTCACCAAGCCATACAGCAAACATTGATCCAGCAATTAATACCAGAATTGTTTGTGTCCACCAGAATGTACCAGCATCAGCAGGCATAGCACCTTTAGATTCTACGTACAATGCTAAGTAACTTGGAGCTTGTAAAGCACAAATAATAACAGTTAAAATACGTGTGTAATTATTAATTCTTTTTCTTCCAGACTCCCCTTCATTTTGCATTTTTTGAACTGCTGGTACAGCCATTCCTAATAATTGCATAATGATAGAAGCACTAATGTATGGCATAATACCCAAGGCCATAACAGACGCATGAGTAAAACCTCCACCAGAAAATAAAGACAATAACGTTTCTAACGTATTTTGTCCACCATTAGCTTGTGCATTCATCAAAGCCGTGTAATTTACCCCTGGTAAAATAACAAACGAACCAAGACGATATACCAAGATAAGTCCAAGAGTTAAGATAATTCTTTTTCTTAACTCTTCAACTTTCCAGATGTTTTTGATATTTTGTATAAAACGTTTCATTTTAAAAATATTGGCAAAGTTAATTAGATTTCTGAACAATTCCCACCTTGACCTTCAATAACAGTTTTAGCTGTTGATGAAAATTTGTGAGCAGTTACATTAATCTTCGCTTTCAACTCTCCTCTTCCTAAAATTTTAACTAGCTCATTTCTAGAAACCAACCCGTTTTCACGTAATACATCAGGAGTAATTTCTGATACATTTTTACGATCAACCAAAGCTTGGATAATATCTAAATTGATTGCTTTGTATTCCACACGGTTTATGTTTTTAAAACCAAACTTAGGAACACGTCTTTGTAACGGCATTTGCCCACCTTCGAAACCAATCTTAGTTTTATAACCAGATCTTGATTTCGCTCCTTTGTGTCCACGAGTAGAAGTACCACCGTGACCAGAACCCTGACCACGAGCGATTCTTTTTTCTCTTTTAACAGAACCTGATGCAGGAGTTAAATTATGTAAATTCATTGTAAATCGATTTTAAAGTTTTACTGAACAACCACTAACATGTGTTGTACTTTCTTAACCATCCCTAGAATTTGAGGAGTTGCTTCATGTTCAACAACTTGATTCAATTTTCTAAATCCTAACGCTTTTAACGTAGCTTTTTGATCAGCTGGACGTTTAATAGCGCTTTTAACTTGCTTAATTTTAATTGTAGCCATTTTTTCGTCTATTAACCGTTAAATACTTTATCCAAACTGATTCCTCTTTGTTTTGCTACAGCAACAGCATCTCTCATTTTAGAAAGTGCATCGATTGTTGCTTTAACAACGTTATGAGGATTTGAAGATCCTTGAGATTTTGCCAATACATTATGAATACCAACACTTTCTAAAACTGCACGCATCGCACCACCGGCGATTACTCCAGTTCCGACAGTAGCTGGTTTCAATAATACTTGAGCTCCACCGAATTTACCTTTTTGAAGATGTGGAACAGTACCTTTTAAAATTGGAACTTTGATCAAATTTTTCTTTGCATCATCTATTCCTTTTGTAATTGCTTCTGTAACCTCTTTTGCTTTACCTAAACCATGACCAACGATTCCGTTTTCATCACCTACTACAACGATTGCAGAGAATGTGAAGTTACGACCCCCTTTAGTTACTTTCGTAACACGGTTTACAGCAACGAGTTTATCTTTTAACTCTATATCTGCAGATTTTACTCTATTCAATTCTTGTGCTGCCATTTTTTAAAATTTTAAACCGCCTTCTCGAGCTGAGTCAGCTAATGATTTAACTCTACCGTGGTATAGATAACCATTGCGATCAAACACAACGCTCTCGATTCCGGCTTTTAATGCTTTTTCTGCAACTTCTTTACCAATAACAGCAGCTTGTTCAGACTTGTTTTTATTCTCAACCGCTTTGTTTTTGTATGAAGATGCTGATGCCAATGTTACTCCGTTTGCATCATCAATCAACTGTGCGTAGATTTGTTTGTTGCTTCGGAATACTGTAAGGCGAGGCACCTTAGAAGTACCAGTAATTCTTTTTCTGATTCTTCTTTTAATTTTTGCTCTTCTGTTTATTTTACTGAATGCCATAACTTAATTATTTTTTACCTGCAGATTTACCAGCTTTTCTTCTAATTTCTTCACCTAAGAAGCGAATACCTTTTCCTTTGTAAGGTTCAGGTTTGCGAAGGGAACGAATTTTGGCAGCGACCTGGCCCAAAAGTTGTTTATCGTACGATTCTAACGTAACAACAGGTGCCTTACCCTTTTGGGTGTCTGCAGATACCTTAATTTCATTAGGAACTTCTAAAATAATAGCGTGAGAGTATCCCAATGCTAATTCCAACTGTTGACCAGTTGCTGTAGCACGGTAACCTACACCGATTACTTCTAATTCCTTTTTGTACCCTTCCGATACACCTACAACCATGTTCTGCAATAAAGCGCGGTATAAACCATGCTTTGCACGGTGTGCAGGCGCGTCTGATTCGCGGCTGAAAGTTATTGTATTGTCCTCAATGGATAAAGTAACACATGAATCGATTTCTTGTGTTAATTCACCTTTAGGACCCTTAACGGTAACAACGTTTCCGTTTAACTTTACGTCTACTCCACTCGGGATGTTAACTGGGGATTTACCTATCCTTGACATTTCTAACTATTCTTAAAATTAATATACGTAGCAAAGAACTTCTCCACCTACGTTGTTTTTTCTTGCTTCTTTATCAGTAATTACTCCTTTAGAAGTAGAGACGATAGCGATACCCAAACCATTTAATACACGTGGCATATCAACTGCTCCGCTGTATTTTCTTAAACCTGGTCTTGAAGCTCTTTGCAATTTAGTAATTGCAGGAACTTTAGTTGATGGGTTGTACTTCAAGGCGATTTTAATCATCCCTTGTTTGTCATCTTCTTCAAATTTGTAATTTGTGATGTATCCTTGATCGAATAAAATTTGTGTCATTGCACGTTTTACATTCGAGCTTGGAATTTCTACCATTTTCAAACCTGCAGAACTCGCATTACGAATTCGGGTTAGAAAATCTGCTATAGGATCTGTATTCATAATATTCCTACTTAATGTTTAAATTACCAACTTGCTTTTTTAACTCCTGGGATTTTACCAGACAAAGCCATTTCACGGAATGTTACCCTTGAAAGACCAAACTGACGCATATATCCTCTAGGTCTTCCTGTCAAACCACAACGGTTATGTACACGAATTTTAGAAGAATTTGCAGGCAATTTTTGAATTGCCATCATTGCATCCCACTTAGCTGCTTGAATTTCTTCAGAAGTGTCAGTTGACTTTAAAATTTTAGTCAACTCTTCACGTTTCTTAGCATATCTAACAACCATTTTTTCTCTTTTGCGCTCACGCGCTTTCATTGATTCTTTTGCCATTTCTACTTATTTTTTAATAAATGGGAAACCAAATGCATCTAACAAAGCCATTGCTTCTTCATCACTTTCTGCAGAAGTTACAAATGTAATATCCATACCTAAAATACGGTTTACTTTATCGATGTCGATTTCTGGGAAAATGATGTGTTCCTTGATACCCAAGTTGAAATTTCCACGTCCATCAAATCCTTTTGGATTGATTCCACGGAAATCACGTGTTCTTGGTAATGCAACTGAAATTAAACGATCAAGAAAATCAAACATTTTCTCTCCTCTTAATGTTACTTTCGTACCAATTGGCATTCCTTTTCTTAGCTTAAAGTTAGAGATATCTTTTTTAGAAATTGTTGTGATTGCTTTTTGACCAGCAATTCTTGACAAATCTACAACAGCATTATCAATTAACTTTTTATCCGCTACTGCGTCTCCCATTCCTTGGCTCAACACAATTTTCTCAAGTTTAGGTACTCTCATAATTGTTTTGTACCCGAACTTTTCAGTTAATGCAGGAATAATCTCAGCATTGTACTTTTCTTTAAGTCTTGGTGAATAACTCATTACTTAATCTCCTCCCCTGATTTTTTTGAATAACGAACTAATTTTCCTTCTGTGTTAACTTTACGGCCAATGCGTGTAGCTTGACCTTTAACAACGTTCATAAGGTTTGAAATGTGGATTCCGGCTTCCTTCTCCACGATTCCTCCTTGAGGATCTGCTGCACTTGGTTTCGCGTGTTTCTTAACTAAGTTAACACCTTCAACAATTGCACGCATTTTTTTTCTGTCTATAGTAAGGACTTTGCCTTCTTGACCTTTTGATTCACCGCTAATTACTTTAACAGTGTCACCTACTTTAATGTGTAATTTCTGTTGCATAACTTCAATTAGTTTAAAGTACCTCAGGAGCTAATGAAACAACTTTCATATAGTTGTTTTCACGCAGCTCACGAGCAACTGGTCCGAAAATACGAGTTCCTCTCATTTCACCCGCTTGATTTAAGATAACGCAAGCGTTATCATCAAAACGAATATAAGAACCATCCGCACGGCGTACTTCTTTTTTTGTTCTTACTACTACTGCCTTGGCTACCGTTCCCTTTTTGACGGCACCAGAGGGCATTGCACTCTTAACAGCGACTACGATTTTATCTCCTACGGATGCATAACGTCTTTTAGTACCGCCTAAAACACGGATTACTAATACTGTTTTTGCTCCAGAGTTATCTGCGACTGCAAGTCTTGATTCTGTTTGTATCATTACTAAAACTTATTTAGCTCGTTCAATAATTTCCACCAATCTCCAGTTCTTTGATTTACTCAAAGGACGTGTTTCCATGATTTTAACTGTATCACCTTCGTTACAGTCATTGTTTTCATCGTGGGCGACAAATTTAGTAGTTTTTTTGACAAACTTACCATATTTTGGATGTTTTACTTTACGCTCTACAGAAACTACAATAGATTTCTGCATTTTATTGCTAGTAACGACTCCAACTCGCTCTTTTCTTAAATTACGCTTTTCCATGTCAAGCTAATTTCATTTGTTTAAACAAGCAACTAAGCCTGTGCTTCACGTTTAGTTAATTCAGTATTCAATCTTGCGATTGTTTTTCTGACATCTCGAATCTGTATAGGATTCTCCATTGGCGCAACACTGTGCGACAATTTCATCTTAGCTAGTTGCTCAGACAAGTCCGATATACGTTTCTTAACGTCTTCAACTGAAAGCTTTGTGATTTCTTGCTGCTTCATATTAATAACTATTTCTCTGGTATAACATAATCGTTGCGGACAACGAATTTGCATTTCACTGGTAATTTTTGAGCTGCCAAACGTAATGCTTCTTTAGCAATTTCGTATGACACACCATCCGCTTCAAACATGATGCGACCTGGTTTAACTACTGCTACCCAGTGACTTGGAGCACCTTTACCTTTACCCATACGTACTTCCGCTGGTTTTGAGGTAACTGGTTTGTCTGGGAAAATACGGATCCACACCTTTCCTTCACGTTTCATGTATCGAGTAACGGCAATACGTGATGCTTCGATTTGGCGTGATGTAATCCATCCAGGCTCCAATGTTTTTAATCCGAAAGACCCGAAAGCAATTGTACTACCTCTTTGGGCCATACCTCTGTTTCGACTTTTCTGAACTCTTCTAAATTTGGTTCTTTTTGGCTGTAACATCTTCTGTAAATTTTACTGTCCTGTTTATTTTTTCTTTCTCTTTGCTCCCATTGGTTTTCTTGACCCTTGACCATTACCTGCTTTCGCAGCGGCTGCAGCCATTCCAACATTTGGAGAAAGATCGCGTTTTCCGTAAACTTCGCCTTTGCATATCCACACTTTGATACCCAAACGACCATACGTTGTATGTGCTTCGGAAACCGCATAATCGATGTCAGCTCTGAACGTATGTAACGGAGTACGTCCATCTTTGTACATCTCTGAACGAGCCATCTCTGCTCCATTTAAACGTCCGGAAATCTTAACTTTGATTCCTTCCGCTCCCATGCGCATTGTGCTCGCGATTGCCATTTTAATAGCTCTTCTAAAAGAAATACGAGCTTCTAATTGACGAGCAATACCATCCGATACTAAACGAGCATCCAATTCTGGACGTTTCACCTCGAAAATATTAATTTGGATTTCTTTTTTCGTTAATTTTTTTAACTCTTCTTTAAGTTTATCTACTTCTTGTCCACCTTTACCAATAATAACTCCAGGACGAGCTGTGTTGATCGTAACAGTAACAAGCTTAAGTGTTCTCTCGATAATAATTTTCGCGATACTAGCTCTAGATAAACGAGCATTAAGGTACTTACGGATTTGATCATCTTCGATGATTTTATCTCTGTAATTATCCCCTCCATACCAGTTAGACTCCCATCCGTGGATGAAACCAAGTCTATTTCCTATTGGATTTGTTTTTTGTCCCATTTTATCTACTTATTTTGCACCATCAACTACAATGGTAACATGGTTTGATCTTTTTCTTACTCTGTGCGCTCTACCTTGAGGAGCAGCTTGAATTCTTTTCAACATAGCACCACCACCAACTTCAATTGATCGAACTACCAATGTTTCTTCTTCAATGCTTTTACCCTCGTTTTTTTGTTCCCAGTTCGCAATTGCTGAACGCAATAACTTACCTAAACTAGTTGACGCATCTTTCGCATTATGTTGCAATATATTTAGAGCTTTATTTACTTCAACTCCCCTTACAAGATCTGCAACTAATCTCATCTTTCTTGGAGCGATAGGCGAATCGTTCAAACGTGCAATTGCCGTTGTACTTTTCGTCTGCTTCAAATTTTCAGCTCTTAACCTTTTTCTAGCACCCATGACTTTGCTATTTAAATTCTATCTTTTTTTATCTTTTTTATTCCCTCCATGGCCACGGAAATTTCGTGTAGGTGAAAACTCACCTAACTTATGACCAACCATGTTTTCACTTACGAAAACTGGAATAAACTTATTACCATTGTGTACGGCAAACGTTAACCCGACGAAGTCAGGAGTTATAGTTGAAGCACGTGACCAAGTTTTGATTACTGCTTTACTACTTGATGCTTGCGCATCATCCACTCGTTTCATTAACTTGTAATGTACAAAAGGTGGTTTTTTCAACGAACGACTCATATCTTCTTATTTTTTTCTTCTTTCGATGATAAACTTATCTGAATACTTCTTCTTATTACGCGTTTTGTAACCTTTAGCTGGTACACCATTACGCGAACGTGGATGACCTCCGGAGTTACGTCCTTCACCACCACCCATTGGGTGATCGACAGGATTCATAACAACACCACGTACACGTGGACGGCGACCTAACCAACGAGAGCGTCCTGCTTTACCAGAGACTACTAAGTTGTGTTCAGAATTTGAAACAGAACCGATTGTTGCCATACATGTTGTTAAAATCATTCTAGTTTCACCAGAAGGCATTTTAACGATTGCATAACGACCATCACGTGCGTTCAATTGAGCGTAAGTACCTGCTCCACGAGCAATAGCACCACCCTTTCCAGGTTTTAATTCAATATTATGAATTACAGTACCTAAAGGAATATCACTTAATAAAAGTGCATTTCCTACATTAGGCGCAGCAGATTTTCCAGCTACAACAACATCACCAACTTTTAAACCGTTTGGTGCGATAATGTAACGTTTTTCCCCATCTGCATAAAATAACAAAGCAATGTTAGCTGTACGATTTGGATCATACTCGATCGTTTTAACCGTAGCAGGCACATCATGCTTGTCTCTTTTAAAATCAACGATACGGTATCTTTGTTTATGACCACCACCCATGTAGCGCATTGTCATTCTACCGTCGTTGTTACGACCTCCAGATTTCTTCATCGGCGCAACAAGGCTCTTTTCAGGAACGTTTGTTGTGATTTCTGAATAATCACTGTTGATCTTGTGTCTTTGCCCTGGAGTAATAGGCTTGAATTTTTTAAGACTCATTTGTCAACTACTTAAAAATTATTAAATAAATCAATCGTTTCTCCTACTGCAACAGTAACAACAGCTTTTTTCCATTGTTTACTTGGTTGCTCAACGATACCTTTGTTAGTATATTTAACAGAGGATTTTCCACCGCCATAATTCATTGTACGAACGTCAGTAATACTCACTCCGTACATTTTCTCGACAGCATTTTTAATTTCTATTTTGTTTGCCTTCTTATCAACTGCAAAAGTAAAACGATTAAATTTTTCGCTTGCTCCTGTAGCTTTCTCAGAGATAATTGGCTTTTTGATAATTGCTTTCATCATCAATTAGTTTAGAATCTTTTCGATTACTTCAATTGAACTTTCTGCCAAAACAACTTTACGTGCATTTAATACATCAAATGTATTAACAGAATCAGCTGTTACGACTTTAACTCTTCCTAGGTTACGAGATGATAAATAAACATTATCATTTTGATCACCTAATATCATTAGAACTTTCTCATTCTCTAATTTCAAAGCAGCTAATAACGATTTAAAATCTTTCGTCTTAGCAGCATCAAATTTAAGATCTTCTAACACCATAATAGCATCACCTTGCGCTTTGTAAGAGAATGCAGATTTACGTGCTAATCTTTTCAATTTGATGTTCAATTTGAAATGATAGTTTCTTGGTCTTGGTCCGAAAATACGTCCACCACCCACACGAGTACCAGATTTAATATTCCCGGCACGAGCTCCACCAGTTCCTTTTTGTTTTTTAATTTTTCTACTAGATCCAGCGATTTCAGCTCTTTCTTTAGCTTTGTGCGTTCCTTGACGACGATTCGCCAAATGCTGCTTAACATCTAAATAAATTGCGTGATCGTTTGGTTCAATTCCAAACACTGTATCTGAAAGGGTTACCTTTTTAGAAGTAGCTTTACCTTTCGCGTCAAATACTTTTACTTCCATTATTTCAAAATTGTTACGGTTGAACCTTTAGATCCAGGAATTGACCCTTTCACTACTAATAAATTCTTGTCTCCTAGAATTTTCAAAACTTCTAAGTTTTCCGCTACAACGCGTTTGTTACCCATTTGTCCACCCATGCGCATTCCTTTGAATACACGTGCTGGGTAAGAACAAGCTCCAATAGAACCTGGTGCACGCAAACGATTGTGTTGTCCGTGAGTTGCTTGTCCAACACCACCAAAACCGTGACGTTTAACAACCCCTTGGAAACCTTTTCCTTTTGAAGTTCCTACGATACTAACGTATTCACCTTCCTCGAAGATGTCTACATTAACAAGATCTCCGAGATTAACGTTTTCGAAACCTTTAAATTCAACCAACTTCGCTTTTGGAGTTGTGTTAGCTTTTTTAAAGTGACCTTTCAATGCGTTTGGAGTATTTTTTTCCTTACGGTCTCCATAACCCAATTGAATAGCCTCGTAACCATCTCTGTCTTGTGTTTTAACCTGAGTTACAACACAAGGACCCGCTTCTATCACCGTGCATGGCATTGCTTTACCCTCGGCACTGTAGATGCTAGTCATTCCGACTTTTCTACCAATAATTCCTGGCATACTTTAACTATTTAATTATTAAACTTTGATTTCTACGTCTACCCCACTTGGCAACTCTAATCTCATTAAAGCATCAACAGTTTTCGATGAAGAACTGTAAATGTCTAACAATCTTTTGTATGCACATAACTCAAATTGCTCACGCGCTTTTTTGTTAACATGTGGAGATTTTAACACTGTGTAAATGCGTTTGTGAGTTGGTAATGGAATTGGACCACTAACTACTGCACCTGTTGCTTTTACTGTTTTAACGATTTTTTCAGCTGACTTGTCAACTAAGTTGTAATCGTATGATTTTAATTTGATTCTAATTTTTTGGCTCATTTACCTGAATATTAAGCTGAAACTTTACCATTACTTTTTGCTACTACTTCTTCTGCAACATTTTTAGGTGCTTCAGCGAAGTGAGAGAACTCCATAGTTGAAGTTGCACGACCTGATGAAATTGTACGTAATTGAGTTACGTAACCGAACATTTCAGATAATGGAACATCCGCTTTTAACACTTTTGATCCGTTTTTATCATCCATTCCTTTCATCATTCCACGACGACGGTTTAAGTCACCTACAACATCACCCATGTTTTCTTCTGGAGTGATTACTTCCAATTTCATAATCGGTTCCAATAAAATTGGGCGCGCATTTTTCAATGCAGCTCTATAAGCCATTTTCGCACACAATTCGAACGACAATGAATCTGAATCGACAGCATGGAATGAACCATCTAACAATTCAACTTTCATCGCTTCAACTGGGAAACCTGCCATTACTCCATTTTTCATAGACTCTTTGAATCCTTTTTCAACTGAAGGAACAAATTCACGAGGAATGTTACCACCTTTAATTGAGTTAATGAATTCTAATCCTGATTTCTCTGGATTGTCTTGAGGGCTAATTTTCACTACAATATCAGCAAATTTACCACGACCACCTGATTGTTTTTTGTAAACTTCTCTGTGATCAACAGTAGCTGTAATATCTTCACGGTAAGTTACTTGAGGTGCACCTTGGTTTACTTCAACTTTAAACTCACGTTTCAAACGGTCGATAATAATTTCTAAGTGCAACTCACCCATTCCAGAGATGATCGTTTGACCAGACTCTTCATCCGTATTTACACGGAACGTTGGATCTTCCTCAGCTAATTTATTTAAACCTGTAGATAATCTATCTGTATCTGCTTGTGTTTTAGGCTCAATAGCAACCCCGATAACTGGATCTGGGAAGTCCATAGATTCTAATACGATTGGATGACCTTCAGCACATAATGTATCACCTGTACGAATGTCTTTAAATCCAACAACAGCTCCAATATCTCCAGCACCTAACTCATCAATTTGATTTTGTTTATTTGCGTGCATTTGGAAAATACGAGAGATACGTTCTTTATTTTCTGAACGTGTATTATAAACATAAGAACCTGCTGGTAAAACACCAGAATAAGCTCTAACGAAACACAAACGTCCAACGAAAGGATCTGTTGCAATTTTAAATGCTAAACCAGCGAATGGCTCATCATAAGAAGGCTGACGCGTAATTGCTTCATCCGTTTTAGGATTGATACCTGTAATTGCTTCAACATCTAAAGGAGAAGGTAAAATTTCCATTACCATATCCAACATTGCTTGAACTCCTTTGTTTTTGAAAGAAGAACCACACATCATTGGAACAACTTTTCCAGAAATTGTAGCTGCACGTAATGCATTTAAAATTTCTCTTTCTGTCAATGAATTTTCGTCTTCGAAGAATTTCTCCATTAACGTTTCATCAAATTCAGCAACTGCTTCCAATAATTCGCTTCTTAATCTTCTAGCATCTTCAATGATATCAGCTGGAATTTCAACTTCTTGGAAAGTCATTCCCATGTCGCTATCATTCCAAACAATACCTTTAAAGTTAATCAAATCAACAACTCCTTTGAAGTTATCTTCATCACCGATGTTGATTTGTAATGGCAATGCGTGACTTCCTAACATTTCTTTTACCTGACGGCAAACATTTAAGAAATCAGCACCTTGACGGTCCATTTTATTAACGAATCCAATACGAGGAACGTTATAATTGTTCGCCAAACGCCAGTTTGTTTCAGATTGTGGCTCAACACCATCAACTGCTGAAAACAAGAATACTAAACCATCCAATACTCTTAACGAACGATTCACCTCAACTGTAAAGTCAACGTGTCCTGGTGTATCAATAATATTAATATGGTAATCTTGCCCTCTATATTTCCAACCAACTGTTGTTGCAGCAGAAGTAATTGTAATACCTCTTTCTTGCTCTTGCTCCATCCAGTCCATTGTAGCTCCTCCGTCGTGTACCTCACCAATTTTGTGATTTACCCCAGAGTAGAAAAGGATTCTTTCTGTTGTAGTGGTTTTACCAGCATCAATGTGAGCGGCAATACCAATGTTACGTGTAAATTTAAGATCTCTAGCCATATCAATTAAAATCTAAAATGTGAGAATGCTTTGTTAGCCTCAGCCATTCTTAATGTATCTTCTTTTTTCTTGTAGGCAGCACCTTCTTCTTTCGAAGCAGCAATGATTTCAGACGCTAATTTACCAGCCATCGTTTTCTCATTACGTTTACGTGAGTAACCAATTAACCATTTCATTGCTAAAGAAGCTTTTCTTTCTTCACGAACTGGTGTAGGTATTTGGAATGTAGCTCCACCAACACGGCGACTACGAACCTCAACACTTGGTGTGACATTTTCCAATGCTTTTCTCCAAACGTCTAATCCTTCTTGATCTTCAATTTTCTTATCTACGATTTCGATTGCCTCGTAGAATATTTTAAATGCTAAATTCTTTTTCCCGTCGTACATTAAGTTATTAACGAATTTTGTTACAACAACATCGTTAAACTTTGGATCCGGGAGAATGGCAATTTTCTTGGCTTTTCTTCTTCTCATCTCTTAAAAGCTTTAATTATTTTTGTTTAGGTCTTTTCGTTCCATACTTAGAACGACGTTGTGTTCTTCCTTCTACTCCAGCTGTATCTTCAGCTCCTCGTACGATGTGGTATCTAACCCCTGGAAGATCTTTTACTCTTCCTCCTCGTACAAGCACCAAAGAGTGCTCTTGTAAATTGTGACCTTCACCACCGATGTAAGCGTTGACTTCCTTTCCGTTAGTCAAACGCACCCTTGCAACTTTACGCATTGCAGAGTTCGGCTTTTTAGGAGTAGTGGTGTAAACACGTACACATACCCCTTTACGCTGTGGACAAGAATCAAGTGCAGCAGATTTACTCTTCTTCACTACCGCTGTTCTTCCTTTGCGAACTAATTGTTGAATAGTTGGCATAAAATACTCTTAATTTTATAAATAAATAAATTCCCCCAAACACACTTTGAGGGGTGCAAAGATAAACAATTATTTTTATAAACCAACTAGTTAGCTAAAAAAGATGAATTTTTTCACATTTTGATGTTTGCATCTTTTATTTTAGATTCTATGAAATAAAAAAAGCGCCTACTAAGCGCTTTTTCATCCTAAAAGGAAACTATTTATTGTCCAAATGGATAATAAACTCCAATTGTCATTAAAAATTTATTATCTCTCGTGAAACCTGGAGTAGCATTAATACCATATGTGAAAGAACCTCTAACACCCAATAAACGATCACTCAATTCAAACTGACCACCTAAACCAAGTGTTGGGCCAACTACCGCTCCAATAATAGGAGCTGAAAAACCACTTCCGAATTCTGCAGCTGATGTAGACGAAGCAAAACCATAAGAAAAACCTAACCCAATGTTGAAATTTTCATCATCAATATCACCCATGTAATATTCTGCCATAATAGGAAATTGGTACCCTAAAGATCCACCTGATTGTGAACTTAAATTAAATCCTAAACTTGGATAAGCTGATACAGCAAAATTTGTTTTTCTAGATAATTCAAATCCTAATGTAGCTTTGTAAAATATACTTGGAACTGACGCTATAGATAAACCTGATTCTGATCCTGTAGAAAAACCACTTCCATCAAAAAAAGAATAATCATAGTCATAACTATAAATTCCAATCAATGCTTGAACTCCAATTCCATGGAAATATTCTTGCGCTTGAGCTTTTTGTGTGAACATTGCAGCAAAAAGCGAAACTGCGATTACTAATTTTTTCATAAACTATTTTTAAGGTTTAAGCAAAAGTACCTATAAAAGAAATTAAAAATAAAAAAGAGGCCAAAAAAAGCCTCTTTTAAGTTAAAATATAGAACAAGTTCTAATTTCTATACAATGTACTTTTTACAGCTTTAATTAATCGTTCTACATTTGGCAATGCTTCATCAATTAATGTTGGTGAAAAAGCAAAAGGTGTATCTGTTTGTGTAACACGCATAACTGGCGCATCTAAATAATCAAATGCATAGCGTTGTAAATGATAAGAAATCTCTGAAGAGATAGAAGCCAATGGCCAAGACTCTTCCAAAACAACACATCTGTTTGTTTTCTTAACGGACTCAACAACACACGCATAATCAATCGGACGTATTGTTCTTAAATCAATAATTTCAACTGAAATCCCTTCTTTTTCTAGTAATTCAGCTGCTTCGAAGGCAACTTTCATTATTTTACCAAAAGAAACGATTGTTACATCGGTTCCTTTTCTTTTGATATCAGCAACACCAATTGGAATAATGTATTCGCCTTCTGGAATCTCTCCTTTGTCACCATACATTTTTTCTGATTCCAAAAACACAACTGGATCGTTATCTCTAATAGCCGCTTTCAATAAACCTTTCGCATCGTATGGATTAGAAGGAGTGATTACTTTTAATCCTGGGACATGCGCATAAAACGCTTCAAATGATTGTGAATGCGTCGCTGCTAATTGTCCAGCTGTACCATTTCCTCCTCTAAATACAATAGGGCAATGATATTGACCTCCAGACATTTGTAACATTTTTGCAGCACTATTGATGATTTGATCTGCCGCTAGAATCGCAAAGTTCCAAGTCATAAATTCAACTATTGGTCGTAAACCATTCATCGAAGCACCTACTGCAATCCCAGCGAACCCTAATTCTGCAATAGGAGTATCAATTACTCTTTTTGGCCCGAATTCATCTAGCATTCCTTGCGATACTTTATAAGCACCATTGTATTCAGCAACTTCTTCACCCATTAAAAAAACGGATTCATCACGGCGCATTTCTTCCGACATCGCTTCTCTTAATGCCTCTCTAAATTGAACAGTTTTCATAGCTATAAATTTATTCGCTTTTATTTTTATTCATAAAAATTGAAAAATTTATCTACGTTGAAATAAATAAATTCAATTTTAGGATGCCAAAAATAATAAACTTTAAACAATGTACAACACCCTTTGTTTAAAGATATTTTAAAAAAACGCATAAGTTAGTGTAAAAATGACGCTTTGTCTGATTTTCTTAAGATTCCAAAAAGCTTTAAACTATTGGAAAATTGAATTTATTTTTGAAATGATCTTTTTCAAATTTAATTGAACTTTTAGTCTGAAATTTTGTTTTAAATTTGCAACCGACAAAAAAACAATAAAGATGAAAATACTTGTATGTATCAGTAAATCGCCAGACACAACTTCCAAAATTGCCTTTACAGACAATAACACAAAGTTTGATGAGAATGGTGTTCAATACATTGTTAACCCTTACGATGAATGGTATGCGTTGGTAAGAGCGTTAGAATTAAAGGAAACAATTGGCGGTAACGTTACAATAATAACTGTAGGAAATGCAGGTGACGAAGCTGTTATCCGTAAAGCATTGGCTATTGGAGCTGATGAGGCAGTTAGAATTGATGCAGACCCAACTGATGCCTATTATACAGCGATGCAAATTGCGGATTATGCTAAATCAAATGGATTTGATTTAGTGTTGACCGGAAAAGAAACTATTAACTACAACGGTTCTCAAGTTGGTGGAATGATTGCAGAAGCAATGGACTTACCATTTGTTTCTTTGGCAACGAAATTAGATGCTGCTGGATCCACATTAAAATTAGAGAGAGAAATAGTTGGCGGCGTTCAAGTTTTAGAAGTTCAAACACCTGCAGTTATCTCATGTGCTAAAGGAATGGCAGAACAACGTATTCCAAATATGCGTGGAATTATGGCCGCTAGAACAAAACCATTACAAGTAATCACTCCAATTACTGTTGAATCATTGACTTCTTACACAGCATACACAATGCCGAATGCTAAATCTGCTTGTAAAATCATCGATCCAACCAACATGGATGAATTAGTAGCTTTACTTCACAATGAAGCGAAAGTAATTTAATCTTTAAAAAAATTAATATGTCTACATTAGTATATATAAACAGTAACAACGGATTAAATAAAGCAGCTTTAGAAGTCGTTACATACAGTAAAAACTTGGGTGGAAATGTAACCGTAATTACAACAGGTTCATCGAACCAAGAATTATTGGCTACTTTAGGTCAATATGGAGCGTCTAAAGTGATTTTTGATGCGGCAATTACAGGAGATGATACACAACAATTAACGGAGTTAATTGCTGCAGTAGCAACAACTGAAAATGCTTCAACAATTGTATTCTCACATGATGTTGTAGCAAAATCTATTGCACCAAGATTATCTGTTAAATTAAAAGCAGGATTAGTTTCTGGAGCAATCGAAGCACCAAACGCTGATGGTTCAATAAAAGTGAACGTTTTCTCAGGAAAAGCATTTGGAAGTGTTAAAGTAATGAGTGATAAAAAAATCATCTCTTTATTACCAAACAGCATTCAACCAAGTATAACAGGAAGTAATTGTAGCGTTGAAGCCTTCAATGGTTCTGTAGCAGCTTCCAAAATAAATGTGATCAGTACTAAAAAACCAGATGGAGCAATTCCACTTCCAGAAGCTGAATTAGTAGTTTCTGCAGGTAGAGGGTTAAAAGGACCTGAAAACTGGGGAATGGTTGAAGAGTTAGCAACAGCATTAGGTGCTGCAACAGCTTGTTCTCGTCCAGTAGCTGATATTGGTTGGAGACCTCACCATGAGCATGTTGGACAAACAGGAGTTGCTATTCGTCCAAACTTATACATAGCTGCTGGAATTTCAGGAGCCATTCAACACTTAGCGGGTGTAAATGGATCGAAAGTAATTGTTGTTATCAATACAGATGCTGAAGCACCGTTCTTTAAAGCAGCTGATTATGGTATCATTGGTGATGCTTTTGAAGTTTTACCAAGATTAACAGCAGCTGTTCAAAAATTCAAAGCTGAAAATCATTAATTTACAATGATAAAATTGTAACTTTACTGAAAATAAATTAATTAGGGAAGCAGCATTGCTTCCCTCTTTGTTTCAATAACAATTAAACTTCTTAGGAAGGATGAATAAAATAAAATTAGAAATTGCGGGACTTTCCTACAGCCAAACTCAATCGGGTGCGTATGCACTTGTATTAGTTGAAACAGGTGGGAAAAGACAATTACCTATTATCATTGGAAGCTTTGAAGCGCAAGCTATTGCCATCGAATTAGAAAAAATGACTCCTACTCGACCGTTGACGCATGACTTGTTTAAAAGCTTTGCCCAATCCTTTTCTATTCAAGTGAAAGAAGTAGTAATTTACAATTTAAATGAAGGAATTTTTTACGCAAAATTAATATGCGAAAAAGAGGGAGTACTCACAGAAATTGATGCCCGTACTTCAGATGCAATTGCGATTGGCATCCGATTCAATGCTACGATATATACATTTGAATCCATTCTTTCTAGCGCAGGAGTTTTACTGGATGAAAATGAATTTGAAACACCAACACTTGGTGAAACAATAGAAACAACTGAAGCACCAACAAATTCTTTTTTAAATTTATCAATTGAAGAATTAAATGAACAATTAAATGAAGCGTTGGAAAACGAAGAATATGAAATTGCTTCTAAAATTCGAGATGAAATAAAAAATAGAACTTCTAAATAAAACTTCTTCTACTATGCTGTCTTTGAAACACCGATTGATTTTCATGAATTTCCTGCAATTTTTTGTGTGGGGCGCGTGGTTAATTACCATTGCAAATTATTGGTTTGATACAAAACACTGGTCGCCATCAGAATTTGGAGCTATCTTTTCAACTTTAGGCATTTCTTCTTTATTCATGCCTACTATTATGGGCGTTTTAGCCGATCGATTTTTTAATGTAGAAAAATTATACGCCATTCTACATATCGTTGGTGGTCTTATCTTAGCTTACATTCCATTTGTAACAAATTCAAATGCTTTTTTTTGGACAATTTTTTTCGCTATGATGTGCTATATGCCAACCATAGCATTGTCTAATTCTATTTCATACACTGTATTAAAAAACAATAATCTTGACATTGTAAAAGACTTCCCTCCTATTCGTGTTTGGGGAACAATAGGATTTATTGCTGCAATGTGGGTAACTAATTTAACTGGAAACAAAGCATCTGAAAATCAATTTTACATTGCTGCAATTTCAGCCATCATTTTAGGAATCTATTCATTTACATTACCGAAATGCCCTCCACAAAAAACGATTACAAAAAGCAATAAAATTGGAGAAATCATCGGTTTAGATGCCTTTAAATTATTCAAAACGTATAAAATGGCATTGTTCTTTTTGTTTTCAATGCTTTTAGGTGCTGCTTTACAATTGACAAATATGTATGGTGATGTTTATTTATCTGAATTTAAAAACATCACTGCATATCAAAACTTATGGGTGGTTGAACATTCAACTATCATCATGTCAATTTCTCAAGTGTCTGAAACATTATTTATTCTAGCAATACCATTCTTTTTAAAACGGTTTGGGATTAAACGTGTCATGTTAATCAGCATGTTTGCTTGGGTGCTAAGATTTGGATTGTTAGCCTATGGAAATCCAGCTGAAGGCCTTTGGATGATAATCGTTTCTTGTATTGTTTATGGAATGGCTTTTGATTTCTTTAATGTTTCAGGATCTTTATTTATTGAAACGACAACTTCTTCAAAAATCAGATCAAGCGCGCAAGGTCTATTCATGATGATGACAAACGGATTTGGTGCAATATTGGGTAGTTTCTCAAGTGGAATTATCATTGAAAAATTCTACAAACTATCTGATGGTGGTAACGACTGGAAAGGAATTTGGTTATTATTTGCTGCTTATGCTCTTATTGTAGCTCTCTTGTTTGCTTTATTTTTCAAACACAAGCACGACCCAAAAGAACGTGTTGAAATCATTCATTAAATGACAGATTATTCGTCACTCTTTAACATAAAAACCGTTGAAGAATTTGAGAAAATTGCCTTCGAGTTATATGAGTACCAAGCAAATAATTGTTTGATTTACAAGGATTTTATTGCTTCGCTTGGAAAAGTTCGACCAACCAAATTAGAAGATATCCCTTTTTTACCAATTGACTTTTTCAAAACTCATTCTGTAACATGTGCATCAACCATTGAACCTGCAATTACTTTTTTAAGCAGTGGAACAACACAACATAATCGGAGTAAGCATACGGTTAATGACATTCAATTGTATCATCAATCTTTTTTGAAAACGTATCGCCAATTTATTGGAGAACCAACAGATCAAATTATTATTGCGCTTTTACCCAATTACCTAGAACAAGGTTCTTCCAGTTTGGTTTACATGGTTGATCAATTAATTCAAGAAAGTTCAAATGCCTTATCTGGCTTTTTATTAAATGAATTACAAGAGGTTGAAAAAAGATACCAGCAAGCAATAAACTCAGGAAAAAAAGTGGTGCTTTTTGGCGTTTCGTATGCACTTTTAGATTTAGCTGAACAACAAATCGATTTAGCAAAGGCAACAATTATTGAAACTGGCGGTATGAAAGGTCGGCGAAAAGAACTTACAAAAAGTGAGTTACACACTCTTTTGAAACAAGGTTTACAAGTTCCAGTAATTCATTCTGAATATGGAATGACAGAATTACTTTCACAGGCTTACAGCGATCAAAATGAATTATTTACTCCTCCAAATTGGATGAAAATCTTATGCAGAGACATCAATGATCCTTTTCATTACGTTGCTGAAAAGAAAACTGGAGGTATTAACGTTATTGACCTTGCAAATGTTAATAGTTGCAGTTTTATCGCTACACAAGATTTAGGACAAATCCATGGTCACCAATTTAAAATCATGGGACGCTTTGATCAATCCGATATTAGAGGATGTAATTTAATGATTGAATAATTCAAAAAAATATTTAATTACATTTACAACAATTATGACAAATACAACGCTTTTAATATTACTCTCAATTGGACTAGGTGCAGGCATGCTTAGCGGATTTGTTGGTATAGGTGGTGGAGTAATAATTGTTCCAGCATTAGTTTTCTTATTGGGGTTAAGTCAACATGAAGCGCAAGGCACTAGTTTATTTGTTTTAGTGATGCCCGTAGTATTTCTAGCGCTAACAAATTATTGGAAAACAGGCAATGTAAATTGGAAATATGGATTAATCATTGCACTTGCATTTGTTATTGGTGGTTATTTCGGCTCAAAATTATCGTTAAAATTATCACCCCAATTTGTTAAATTAGCATTTGGTATTATCATGGCATATGTGTCTTTTCAATTAATTTTTTCAAGTATTCAAGAAATAAAAGGAAAATGAATTCAACGATTATAGATACAATCAATTCAAAAGCTTCGGCCATTTTTGAGAAAGTTATTGCATATAGAAAACACATGCATGCCCATCCAGAATTATCATTTCAAGAAATTGAAACGATGAAGTTTGTTTCTGATACATTAACTGAATTAGGTATTGAACATACAACAGGCGTTGGGAAAACAGGAGTTGCAGGACTAATTAAAGCGTCACATCATTCCAACGAAATGGCATGTATTGGACTTAGATCAGATTTAGATGCTTTGCCTATTTTAGAAGAAACAGGTTTAGATTTTGCTTCTAAAAACAAAGGTGTAATGCATGCTTGTGGTCACGATGTCCATACTTCAATATTATTAGGTGTTGCAGAAATACTAAATGAATTACGCGAAGAATTACCACAACCAGTTAAATTAATTTTTCAACCTGGTGAAGAACAAAACCCTGGTGGAGCTACCTTAATGATTGCGGACGGAGTACTTGAAAATCCAACAGTAAAAGAAATGTATGCCTTGCATGTTTTTCCTGAAATGGAAAGTGGAAAAGTTGGTTTTAAAGAAGGTTTGTACATGGCTTCAAGTGATGAAATTCATTTAACCATTCATGGAAAAGGTGGACATGGTGCAACACCAGCAGCATGTATAGACCCTATTGTTATTGGTGCTAATTTAATCGTTCAATTACAGCAAATCGTTAGTAGAAAATGTAACCCAAGTATTCCTTCTGTTTTAACATTTGGACATTTTGAAGCATTAGGATCTACAAATGTTATTCCATCAACTGCAAAACTAAAAGGTACTTTTAGAACGATGGATGAAAACTGGAGAGCAGAGGCACTTTCATTAATTGAACAACAAATACATGCACTTGTTGAAAGTCAAGGTGCAACTGTAGACTTAACAATTAGCAAAGGGTATCCGTTTTTAAAAAATGACACTCAATTAACCCAATCTTTGAAAGCAAAAGCAATAGAAGTTTTAGGTATTCAAAATACAATTGATTTACCGATTCGAATGACATCTGAGGATTTTGCTTTTTATGCGCAAAAAATTCCAGTTTGCTTTTTCCGTTTAGGAGTTCGAAATGAGGCTAAAGGAATTATACATGCTGTGCATAACTCAAAATTTGACAGTGATGATTATGCCCTTATTACAGGAATGAAAATGATGTCTATAGCCGTATTTTAATGAAAAAGTTAGTCCGATATTTCTTCATTCTTTTGATACTATTTGCTTGTAACAAAGAACAAGTACTTTTAGAAGAAATCAAAGGTACATGGAAAATAGATGGCTTCAGTATAACTGATAATGAAGGCCTTCGCTACGAAGGCTTAGCAGATGGGCAATTGACAATCAACAGTTCAGAAAATAAGTATCTTTTTCAGTTAAACTATCAAACTTTTTTGGTGTCTAATACATACAATTATAATGGCGATTTTTCACTTATCAATAATAACGAAAGCTTGCAATTAAACCACCTCAAATCTACAAACGAAACGTATACTTTTGAATTCAAACTGAAATACGCATCAAAAGATTATTTAAAAATTGAATATTGGGATGAGTCTTATCGCTTAAATACGCTATTATTTAAACGTTAATTCGCTAATTCGCTCATGAATCGAATACGCATCAAGCGTAATTCTTCTTCCGAATAATCACCATCAAATTCATGATAAGCTTCTTTTAAATCATCTGTTTCTGCTTCTCTAAAATAATCGAAAATTTCTTTTTGATTATCCGCATCTAAAATATCATCAATGTAATAATTGATATTGACACGTGTTCCAGAAGAAACGATCGCTTCCAATTCTTCCAACACTTCATCCATTGATTTTCCTTGTGCTTTTCCAATATCTTCTAAAGGCAATTTACGATCGATATTCTGAATCAATTGAACTTTAAGTCCTGATTTATTCACCAATGACTTAACGACCATATCTTGTGGTCTTTCAATGTCATTATCTTCAACATATTGTGCGATTAAAGCAACAAAAGGAGCCCCATAACGCGCTGCTTTCCCTGTTCCAACGCCTTGTATATTAGTTAATTCATCTAAAGTGATTGGGTATTGAAAACACATGTCTTTCAAAGAAGGCTCTTGAAAAATAACAAATGGAGGAATATTTTTCTGTTTCGATAATGATTTTCTTAAATCAACTAATAAACCATATAAAACATCATCAAATGCAGCCCCTTTTCCACTTAAGGAAACGCCTGCATCTTCCTCATCATCAGATGAATAATCATGCTCTTTAATCAATTTAAAACTTGTTGGATTTGCTAAAAATGCTCTCCCTTCATCCGTAATTTTAAGGATTCCGAAAGACTCAATATCTTTAGAAATAAAGCCAGCAACAATCACTTGTCGAATTACTGCATTCCAAAAATGTTCGTCTTTGTATTTACCACTTCCAAATCCTTTTAAAGTGTCGTGTTTGTATGTTTTAATATCAGATGTTAAATTCCCAGCTAAAAACGAACAATAATGTTTCGTTTTCTGTGTTTCCTGCAATTCTAGAAGTACTTTCAATAATAAAACAACTTCAGCTTCACCTTCGGATTTTTCGCGAGGGTGTTTACAATTATCACAATAAGCATTACAATTTTTTTCATCAAATTGTTCGCCAAAATAATGTAAAATAAATTTTCTACGGCAAACTGATGTTTCAGAATAAGAAACGATTTCATTCAATAATTGCTTACCGATTTCTTGCTCAGCAAGTGGTTTCCCTTGAAGAAATTTTTCTAATTTTTCTATGTCTTTGTAATTGTAAAAAGTGACACACTCGCCTTCTCCTCCATCTCTCCCTGCTCTACCCGTTTCTTGGTAGTAACTTTCTAAAGATTTAGGAATATCATGGTGAATCACATATCGAACATCGGGTTTATCGATTCCCATTCCAAAAGCAATGGTAGCAACGATCACACTTGCTTCTTCCATTAAGAACATGTCTTGATGATTTGCGCGCGTGTTCGCATCAAGTCCAGCATGGTATGCCAATGCATTGATTCCGTTTACTTGTAACAATTCTGTCAATTCCTCGACTTTCTTTCGGCTCAAGCAATATATAATACCACTTTTACCTTCTTTCGTTCGAATGTATTTTATAATTTGTTTTTCTACATCTCTTTTAGGACGTATTTCATAATATAAATTATCACGATTAAACGAGGACTTAAACACTACAGCATCCAACATATTCAAGTTTTTTTGAATATCGTATTGAACTTTTGGAGTTGCAGTTGCCGTTAATGCAATGATCGGAACATTTGATATTTTCTCAAAAATCTCTCTAAGTCTTCTGTATTCAGGGCGGAAATCATGTCCCCATTCCGAAATACAATGTGCTTCATCTATGGCGAAAAAAGAAATTGAAACAGAAGTTAAAAAATCAACATTCTCTTGTTTTGTTAAAGATTCTGGTGCAACGTATAATAATTTTGTAACACCATCTTGAATATCTTTTTTTACACGTGTAATTTCAGTTTTTGAAAGGGAGGAGTTCAAGAAATGTGCTACCGCTTCATTTTCACTTACATTTCGAATTGCATCCACTTGATTCTTCATTAATGCTATTAACGGAGAAACAATAATTGCAGTTCCTTCTGAAATCAATGCAGGCAATTGATAACACATCGATTTTCCACCACCAGTAGGCATGATTACAAATGTGTTTTTACCATCTAAGACATTTGTAATGATTGCTTCCTGCTTACCTTTAAAACTATCGAATCCAAAATATTTGCGCAGTGCTACTTTAAGATCGTTCTTTACCATTCTGTGTATTTAAAATACTTATCTAAAATTTTACATAAAGATAATACGATTTTTTCAATCAACTTAGAAATTACAGCGTAAAATAAGCACAATCTGCTTTAATTAAGTAAAAATACAGATAGATGGTATTAAATTTTAAGTATTGACAGGAATTACTTAAATTTGCACACAATGTCAGAAGATAAAAAAATGTCTTTTTTAGACCATCTTGAAGAATTAAGATGGCGTTTGGTAAGAATTTCAGCTTCAATTTTAGTTGTTGGAAGCACCTTGTTTTATTTCCAAGAATGGATAATGAATACTTTTTTTATGTCGATGAAAAATTCAAATTTCATCACATTTAAACTTATGTGTCAGTATTTCAATATTTGCATTGAAGATATTCCAGTTAGTTTTCAAAGTACAACAATGTCAGGACAATTCAGTTATGCATTGATGATGAGTTTGATGGGCGGAGTAGTATTGTCTTTTCCATTTATTTTCTATCAATTGTGGTCGTTTGTTAAACCAGGATTGAAACAAAATGAAAAGTCTGTAGCGAAAGGAATCGTTTTTTACGTAAGCATCTTATTTTTTATTGGAATTTTATTTGGGTATTTTGTTGTTGCCCCTTTAAGCGTGCAATTTTTTGGTGCTTATAAAATAAGTTCTCAAATTCAAAACATCTTTACGATCAGTTCATACTTAAGCATGATCTTATCAACCGTTTTTTATACTGGCTTACTATTCTTACTGCCTGTTGTTGCACATTTACTTACGAAATTAGGTGTCTTATCTTCAGCTTTCTTAAAAAAATACCGTAAGCATGCAATTGTTGGTGTCTTAATTTTATCAGCTGCTATTACACCACCAGATGTTGTTTCTCAAATAATTGTAGCAATACCAATTGTCATTTTATATGAAGTTGGAATTCTTGTTTCTCGCAAAGCAGAACGTGAACGCGCCAGAAAAGAAATCTAATCCCCAACCTATAAAGCTTTAACGTGAAATTACACACTGAAAACATACAGAAAACATACAAAGGTCGCGCGGTTGTAAAAGGCGTAACGATCGAAGTGAATCAAGGTGAAATAGTGGGTTTATTAGGTCCAAATGGAGCTGGAAAAACTACTTCATTTTACATGATGGTTGGGCTCGTAAGTCCTGATTCAGGAAAAGTATTTTTAGACGATACAGAAATAACTAATTTCCCAATGTACAAACGTTCTCAATTGGGAATAGGATATTTACCTCAAGAAGTTTCAGTTTTTAGAAAATTAAGTGTCGAAGATAATATCATGGCGATATTAGAAATGACGGACTTAACAAAAATCGAACGAAAAGAAAAGTTAGAGCAATTATTAGAGGAATTCAGTTTAACACACGTTCGAAAAAACTTAGGGAATCGATTATCAGGTGGCGAAAAAAGACGAACTGAAATTGCAAGAGCATTGGCTACAAATCCAAAGTTTGTTTTGTTAGACGAGCCGTTTGCAGGGGTAGATCCGATTGCTGTTGAAGACATTCAAAGCATTGTTGCTGCATTAAGAAAGAAAAATATTGGAATTTTAATAACAGACCACAACGTTCAAGAAACTTTATCGATTACGGATAGAGCGTATTTATTATTTGAAGGAAGCATTTTGAAAACAGGAACTGCTGAAGAATTAGCAGCGGATGAACAAGTTCGTAAAGTTTATCTTGGTCAGAATTTTGTATTGCGTAAAAAATAAAAAAGGCCATTTTACAATGACCTTTCAATTATTTTAAAGCTTATTTAGCTGTGTTTACAGTAGTTACTTTAGAAGTGTTTTGTGAATAAGCATCACATTTTGATCTTTTTGAAGTGCTACAAGCTGTTACAGATGCTGTAAGTGTAAAACCAACTATCGATAAAATTATTAATTTTTTCATTTTTAAATTTTTGCGTTGTTTGATTCGGTAAAAATAATCAATTTTATGTTTAAGCGAAAAATAATCTTCATTTTTGTATGAATTAAAACTATTTGTGCTACTTATACGTTCATTTACTATGCTTCGATTTTACTTTGTTTTAGTGTTTTCCTTTTTTGTTACAGGTGTATTCTGTCAAAAGAAAGTCACTTTACACTTTAAAACGAATGATTATAAAAAAGTTACAACTAAACTACCAAATGACTTTAAATCCACGACAGAAGCAATTCGTTTCCTTAAAGAATTACAAATTGAAGCAATTAAAAAAGGGTACCTAGGAGCCTCCGTTGATTCAATTCAAATAACAGAAAATAATGTTACCACTTCATTTGATTGTGGAAATAAATACAAGAATATTCAGCTAACATCATCCAAAGAAGGATTAGAATTAGTCCGCTCTAACGCACGGATTTCTGAAAAAATGTTATTAAAAACACCTGTTCAACCCATTGAATTGAGTCGTGTAATGAAAGAAATATTGAATGCTTGCACTTCATCTGGTTATCCATTCGCTAAATGTTATCTTAAAAATTTGAAAGAAAACAACCAACAACTAAGCGCTGAATTAATCATTGAAAAAGGAGCAAAATTTCAACTTACGGAAATACATGTTAAAGGTGACTCTTCCATCGCTTTAAATTTCATTAGTACACTTACCAACTTAAAAATTGGAGAAGAATACAACGAAAAGATATTATCCGATTTATCAAGAAAAATAACACAATTAAACTATATCAAAGAAATTAAGCCATTTGAACTATTATTTACAGAACATGGCTTTGAAGTGTTTTTATACCTCAAATCCGTTCCGATTTCATCATTAAACGGCGTAGTTGGTTTACAACAAAACGCAAATAATTCTGACGTTAACTTAACAGGTGAATTAGACTTAAAACTCGTCAATGTATTAAAAAGAGGAGAGCAAATTAATTTGAATTGGAGAAGTATTCAAGCTCAAACTCAAAATTTGAAAGCAACCATCAATTATCCATTTTTATTCAAGACGAAATTTGGATTTGATGGACAATTTCAATTGTACAAACGAGACACTACTTTTTTAGAACTAAAAACAATGGTTGGCGCACAATATCAATTAAATAGCGGGAATTACTTAACACTTTTTTACCAAAACACAAGCTCATCAAGACTGGGAGGAAGTTCCAATAATCCATTATTCTCTAATTTATCCAACGTATCAACGCATGCGTATGGCATCAGTTATTTCAATCGCTCACTTGACTATATACCCAATCCTTCCAGGGGAAAATTCATTCAAGCATCAATTGCAGTCGGCAATCGTAATTCAACCTTAAACGACACTAGTAAAACGACTACTTCGACAACGTATAAAGGGAATTTAAAAATTGAATTCTACCTACCAATAACGGCAAGAAACATCATTCGAATTGCTGCAAATGCTACATTCTATATTGCACCAACGATTTATCAAAATGAAGTAGATCGTTTTGGAGGACAAACAACTTTACGTGGATTTAATGAAGAGGAACTATATGCAACAACAAAAAGTATCGCATCAATTGAATACCGGTATTTACTGGATAAAAACTCAAATGTTTTTGCCTTTTTTGATCAAGCATTTTTAGAAAACAACGCCGTAACTTTTTATAAAGACACACCTTTTGGATTTGGTGTTGGGTTTTCTTTTGGAACAAAAATCGGACTTTTTTCCGTTTCTTACGCACTGGGGAAACAATATTCAAATCCCATTCTTTTCAGTAATGGAAAAGTACATTTTGGCTATATCGCCTATTTCTGAAGTTTGTTTCTTGTTTGCATCATTTCACGAATGTCTTTCATGAATTCTGAAGCATATACAAAATTCTCAATCTCTTTGTTTTCTGTTTGAATGATTGATTGACGGTTTCCTTCCCACCAATTTTGACCTTTGTATATAAACAGAATGTTCTCCCCAATCTCAATAACACTATTCATATCGTGTGTAATAACAACGGTGGTCATATTGTATTCGTAGGTAATTTCTTTGATTAAACTGTCAATTACGATAGAAGTTAACGGATCTAGTCCTGAATTAGGTTCATCACAAAATAAATATTTTGGATTCATTGCGATAGCACGAGCGATGCCAATTCGTTTTTGCATTCCTCCACTACACTCAGCTGGAAGCAAGCCATTTGTACCAGTTAAATTAACACGGTCTAAACAAAAATCAACCCTTTTCTGCATTTCACCTTTCGTCATTTTGGTAAACATGGATAAAGGAAACATGACATTTTCTTCTACAGTCATCGAATCAAACAAAGCTGAGCCTTGAAATAACATACCGATTTCTTTTCTGATTTCAGTTCGCTCCAATCGATTCATTTTGGAAAAATCGCGCCCATCAAATAATATTTGACCACTGTCAATTTCGTGCAAACCAATAATACACTTTGCTAAAACAGATTTTCCTTGACCGGATTGCCCAATAACAAGGTTCACTTTTCCTTTTTCAAAACGTGCATTGATGTTTTGTAATACATGCTTTGTACCGAATGATTTAGAAACATTAACTACTTCTATCATAACAACATCAATTGAGTTAATATGAAATTAGCAATTAATATTGCGATGCTACTACTTACAACCGATTTGGTAGATGCTTTACCTACATCTAATGCTCCACCTTTTGTGTAATAACCATAAAAAGACGATATTGAAACAATTAAAAATCCAAATACAACTGTTTTAGATAATGCATAAAACACATTGTACACATTGAAATAATAACGAATTCCTAAGATATATGTTTCCGAAGTTAATAATCCTGATGCTGTTAAAGCGATCCATCCACCGATCATACTTAAGGCCATTGAAAATATAATTAATACTGGGAAAAACAATACAGCAGCAATTATTTTTGGTAACACTAAAAAATTCAGCGAATTAACACCCATAATTTCTAAGGCGTCAATTTGTTCTGTAACACGCATTGTACCAATTTCAGATGCGACATTTGAACCTACTTTTCCCGCTAATATCAACGATATAATGGTAGGTGAAAATTCTAAAACAGTACTATTTTGTGTGATAAAACCAATCGTATAATCAGGCATAATTGGACTATCAATATTTGATGCTGTTTGTAAAGCAATTACAGCCCCCATAAAAACCGACATCAATGCAACAATTGGAAGGGAATCTATCCCAATTCCTTCAATTTCTGTAAACACCCGTTTTCGGAATATTTTGAATTTCTCTGGTCGTGAAAAAACAACAAAGAGCATCAACATATATTTCCCAATATTTGAAATAACTTTCATGCTATACAAAGTTAAATTTAATTTCTTTGATTCACATTTAATTGCTGAAAACTTTATTAAAAATGTTTGACTTAAACTTTTAAATTTACACGATGAAAGCGACTTCTATAACAAAAAAAGAACAAGTCACAGAAGGGTTCAAAAAATACCTTCCTGAGGCATTTGTCTCATATGTTGTTGAAATTTTTTTAGCTTCAAATGTAAAATTTAAAATCGTCAATGGCAGAAAAACCAAATTAGGCGATTTTAGAGTAAGTGCATTAGGTGAGAAACATCAAATTACGGTCAACGGAGACATGAATCCCTATTCTTTTCTGATTACAACCTTGCATGAATTTGCACACCTTCAAACGTACAATCACTATAAAAACAGAGTTGCTCCACATGGTGATGAATGGAAAAATGCATATAGACAATTACTCATTCCAATAGTTAATAGCGAACATTTACCAGAAGACATTCGAAAAGCTTTGGTTAATTCACTAATTAACACGAAAGCTTCTTCTTGTACTGATCATCAACTTTCTCGTGTGTTAAATTCATATAATAAACCTGTTGAAGGAATAGAAATATTAGAGCGATTGCCAAAAAATTCTACCTTTGTATTAAACGGTCGAGAATTTATCAAAGGGCCATTACGTCGCAAACGTTTTATTTGTGAAGATATAAAAACAAAAAAATCATATTTGGTCAATGCACTTGCCAATGTGTATCCAAAAGAAATAAATAAAAATGAAGAATAATAATTATTGCATAATAATGGCAGGAGGCGTTGGAAGTCGCTTCTGGCCTATGTCTACTCCTGAAAAACCAAAACAATTTTTAGATGTATTAGGAATTGGAAAATCGTTGATTCAAATGACCTACGAACGTTTGCTTCAAATTGCACCCAGCGAAAATATTTATGTTTTAACAAATACTGCTTATTCAGAACTGGTAAAAGAACAACTTCCTGATTTAAGCTATGACCAGATATTAACGGAGCCAAGACGAAAAAACACGGCGCCCTGTATCGCTTATGCGGCAGCAAAAATCATAGCAAAAAATGCAGATGCAACGATGATCATCTCTCCTGCGGATCATTTAATTGTAAAAGAACAACGTTTTTCTGAAATCGTACATGCAGCAATTAATCAAGCAAATCAAGGCGAACGATTGGTAACTTTAGGTATTTTGCCTTCACGACCAGATACAGGTTATGGCTATATTGAAGTAGCGCAAAAAATTGAAGCTGGAGCCGCAACAGAAGTATTGCAATTCAGAGAAAAACCGGATTTAAAAACTGCTCAATCATTTTTAGATAGCGGCAATTTCTATTGGAATTCTGGACTGTTTGTTTGGAAAGCAGCTACCATCTTATCCGCATTAGAAAAATTTCAACCTGCTCTTCATGGTTTATTTGCTGGAGATTTAAGTCAATACAATACTTCTGAAGAACAACATAAAGTAAACCATTGTTTTGAAGTGTGTGAAGATATTTCGATTGATTTTGCAGTAATGGAACATGCGAAAAACACGGACGTCGTTTTGGCAGATTTTGATTGGAGCGATTTAGGAACTTGGGGCAGTTTAAGTGAGCATTTAAAAACAGATAATCAAAACAATTCAGTCATTGGACACAATGCATTTTTATTCAATTCGAAAAACTGTCAAGTAAATGTTCCAAATGACAAACTTGTATTAATCGATGGATTAGAAGATTACATCGTTGTAGAATCTGACAATATGTTAATGATTCTTAAGAATGAAAATGAGCAAGAACTCAAAAATTACTTGAAACACATCGACGAAAATAAAGCATAATAAAAAAAGGGGTCATCTTACCCCTTTTTTTATTTAGTTATTCAAAGCTTCTTTTTTTGCTTCACTTCTTTTCCAATCGCGGTATAAATCAAAATAACCTTTTGTTTCTACTACAATTACGCCACCCATTGTGTCTCCATACTTGGCTGGAATACCACCCGTATAAACCATCATATTTGCAATTGAACAACTTGGTACATTGAACACCTGTGTGCTTTTCATACCGTCCAACATGTAAATCATATCCCCTTTTCGAGCGCCACGAAACATTAAATCACCATTTTCATCCACTTTCACTTCTGAAGACATAGATGTTGCTAAACTTTTAATGTCGAATTTTGCAGAACTATGTGCTATTTCTTCTGAAGTTAATTTTTTAACGGGTAGAAAACCATACTCTAATTTTACTCGATCATTATTTTGAGCATATACTGTAATTGCTTTGAACTCTTTTTCTTTTGAAAAAAGAATTGTACCAGCATTACAGATTCCATCCATTGGAACAACAACTTCGATGCGATTACTAATTGTATCTTTTCTAAATCTGACAATTAAATCATAAGTTCCTGAAGGAATTGCACTGATTCTAAAACGACCATCTGCATCTGTAATTGCTTGGTATTTTTTATCATTGTCATGCACAAAAGCTTCTGCTCCAAAAATGATTTCCTTTGATTCTTTATCGATTACTGTTCCGATAATTTCTCCTTGCGCTTCTTGGCTGATTGCTGAGAATCCTGCAAACAAACAACCTACTAACATCCATTTTTTCATGACTTTTTGTTTTTATGTTTTAAATAAGATGTGATCTTTAAAAAATTCCATAAAAAAAGGCTCACAATTGTGAACCTTTCATCTATTTAAAATATTTTTTTTATGCAATTTCAGCGCTAGAACAAGGGAAAGCTCTATCTACTTTTTTAAATAATCCTTGTAAAACTTTTCCAGGTCCAACTTCAATTACTTCAGCTGCACCATCCGCAATCATTTGTTGCATAATTTGAGTCCAACGAACAGGAGCAGTCAATTGCGCGACCAAATTACGTTGAATTTCTGCAGGATCTGTAGTTCCTTTAGCAGTAACATTTTGGTAAACGGGACAAATTGGAACATTGAAAGTTGTCGCTTCAATGGCAGCAGCTAATTCCTCTCTAGCAGGTTCCATTAATGGAGAGTGGAAAGCTCCTCCTACTTGTAAAAGTAATGCTCTTTTTGCGCCAGCTTCAGTCAATGCTTCACATGCTTTTTCAACCGCTGGTATAGCTCCAGAAATAACTAATTGTCCTGGACAATTGTAATTTGCTGCAACTACTACACCATCAATTGCAGCACAAATATCTTCAACGATTGAATCATCTAAGCCTAGAATTGCAGCCATTGTTGAAGGTTGTATTTCACACGCTTTTTGCATTGCTAATGCACGTTTGTATACTAATCTTAAACCATCTTCAAAGTTTAACGTTTTATTGGCAACCAAAGCGGAAAATTCGCCTAAAGAATGACCTGCTACCATATCCGGATTAAAAGATTCTCCCAAACATGCCGCTAATATTGTTGAATGAATAAAAATGGCAGGTTGCGTAACTTTCGTCTCTTTTAATTCCTCGTCCGTCCCTTCGAACATGATTTTAGTGATGTCGAAACCAACAATTTCATTTGCTTTATGAAATAATTCTCTTGCTAATTCAGACTGGTCGTAAAGGTCTTTACCCATTCCTGAAAATTGAGCTCCTTGACCAGGAAAAACGTATGCTTTCATAATCGTAATTTAAATTTAGAGCAAAAGTAATGAAACAAACTTAGTAACACAAAAAAGGGCCGGAAAAACCGACCCTTTCAAACTATAAAAACTACGTATTATTTACGAACGTTTAATTTTTTAGTAGCGATTGCACCATCAACATTGATAGCAACAGTATACATTCCATTTGCGAAATCTTGTGCAGGAATAACTACATTTTGAGCACCATTAACATTTGCTAATGAAGAAGTATAAATTACTTTTCCAGCTAAATCTGTTACTTGGATAGCAACAGTTGTTGCATTGTTTACATCAAAAGCTACAGTTGCATTTGCGCTTGCAGGGTTAGGATAAACATTTAAACCAAACGTAGAAGTAACATTTTCAACACCCATTTGGTCTCCCATTTTCAAACGAATAGCAAATGAATTTCCATTTGTGTAAGAAGTAGCAGCACCAGCATCACTTAATGTATTCACCATTCCAGCAAAGTTTGGCTGAGGAATTGTAATATCATCTAATACTCTCACTGGAGTTGATCCAGAGTTACCAGTTTTAACTACTGCATAATAAGCACCTGCTGGTAAAGAAATTACTTGAGGAAATGCAATACCAATTTTACCTGCAGCGATATCTGCAGCAGTAACATATTGTGTTAAAGCCTCTGCAGCATTTCCGTTATTGTCTACAATTGGAACTACTGCATCAGCAAAGAAAGTTGCTGTATCAACAATTGAAATTGTCAATTCACTTCCAGCAACACTTGAAGAAGCTAAACCGATTTCAAATCCTGAAATCAAGTTATTTGTTGCTTTCAAAGAATAGTAATTTGCTAAGTATGTGTCTTGTGGATTACCAAAAGATTCTGACCCAAAACTATTCACTGCAAGATTTTCCGTTGGATGAACACCAATACCATCTTGAGAATACATGTTTGAAGTTACAGCGAAATTTCTTTTCACAACATTGTTTGCTGCTTCAGGACCACCAACGATATCTAAAGCAGAGATTGCTGTGTAAATTCCGTTATATTGACCAATACTTAAAGAAGGTGTTTGTGTAGATGTGTAAACGGCTGTATCACCAGACAAAATTGTTCCTACTGTAAAAGGAACATTAAAAGATCCAAAGTTTGCAACTACACCAACATTTGTTTGTGTATTAACACCAAAATTGATGATTTGACCACCAACTTCGTAACTAGCGTCTAATTGATCGATAGGAGTTCTTCCATACTCAATACCTTCATTGTTTGTTCCAACGAAAACAGGACCATTGTTAACGATGTCGTTTAATGGTTGGTCAACGATTTTAATATCATCAATCATCCAAGCATAATCCCAAGATCCTTTGTAATTAAAACGTAATTTAACGTTAGCTTGACCACCTGCTGCAGAAGAAATATTTACTGACATTTTTTCTTCAAAAGCAACACTCACTGGTCTTCCTGCATTTACTTCAAAATCTGTCCAAGTTGTACCACCATTTGTACTAATTTGAACAAATGATTGAGTAGTTTGCCAGATTCTAATTCGTTGATTAAATTCTAAAACAACATTAGGGTGACCAGTTAAATCAATTGTATTAGAAAATGTAATGCTTGCATCTTGTATACCTCCATCAGCACCAACTGCATCAGAATCAAATAAAGCGTACCCGTTTTCATTAGAAACAGTAATTGAAGTTTCTTTCCAGCTTCCTGTGTTGTAACCCATTGTGTTGTTAGCTACATTCGTGATAACCCAGTTTTGAGCATCACTTGTTGCGTTCGTAATTGCCCACTGAGAAGCAGTTGAGAAATCGTTTGACCAAACAACAGCTTTTGTTGACGCTTGATCCGTTAAAATTGGTTTAGCCGCTTTTTCAACAGCTCCAAAAACACGCATTTTGCTTTCCGAAATGTTTCTTTGAGCATTTACTCCAAAAACACTCAAGGCAGCAAAACCTAAAAAGTATATTTTTTTCATATTAAATAGTTTTTTAATTCGGGTAAAAATAATAAAATTTCAATATATACCTTCTTTATAATCAGAAATATTACAAATGATAAAAAAAATTGATTGTTGTAAGTTGAATTTAAAATACTTTTAAATTGGTATACATTATCTATTTAAATACAAACAAAAAGCTATTAAACTAATTGTTAATAAAAATTTCAACTAGAATTGAGATTGGCTTTAGTCAAAACGATTGTCACTCATTAATTTTTAGAAAGCCATATTTCTCAAAAAATTCATCATATTCATCTTGAAATGTTTTTTTACTATGATGAATCTCCTGTTTTTTAATATAATTTCGAACTATATCAATCATTGATTCAGAAACTGAAACTGCAAAATATTCTTCTTGCCACTGGAACTTTTCAGGTATCAGATTTTGATTGTTAAACCAAAAAGAAGATTCTCCCTTTATTAATTGCATGGTCTTTTGTATCGTTTGATCTATCCCAAGGGAAACTAAACAATGACAATGATCATTATAGCCATTAATAAAATCAATAAAAATTCCTTTTGATTTTGCGTTTTCTCTAATGTGATTCCACATGATTAATCTCAATTCTTTTGTAGCAAGAAATGGGGCCCGATTTTTTGTGCTCCACACAAAATGTATATAAACTTTTACAAAGGGCATAAACTATAATAATTTTCGTAAAATGATTTCATTATTCAAATTACAAAAAAATATTTTAACTGATTAAATTTTGGTTGATTATTTATTTGGCTGAAGCCAATTTATTCTTGATAATAATAGAAATGGGATAAATCCCATTTCTATTGATTGATTCTTCATCAAAATATATGAAAACACCATCGCTAATCATATTCATTTATCAAATATACATGGGACAATCCCATTTCAATTCATACTCAAATATTATAATGAATAAAATTAATTCCAATTTCCATTGATTATTATTGTTTTGCATCCAGATTTTGTTTTATCTCCAGATTTTGTTTTACCTCCAGATTTTGTTTTGGCTCCAGATTTATCTGGAGGCATTTTAAATAGAATTGAAATTGGCTTTAGCCAAAACAAGGTCAATCATTAATTATTTGAAATACAATTTTATGAATGCATTTTAATGCTATTCTATTTTTTGTACTGATTGGAAAATTTTTGGAAAAGAAAAATCCCAAACACAAAGTGAATGGGATTAATCAAATACGAAAGGTGGAAGCCAATTCGTATATCTTAAATGTTTTAAAACTAAAAAGAGCCTCTGAGATTCAGAGACTCTTTAGTACTCGGAGCGGGACTTGAACCCGCACGCCCATACAGGCACAGGATTTTAAGTCCGGCGTGTCTACCAATTCCACCATCCGAGCGGACTTGAGCGGGAGACGAGATTCGAACTCGCGACCCCAACCTTGGCAAGGTTGTGCTCTACCAACTGAGCTACTCTCGCAATATTTCAATTCAGTTGACTGAACACCGAAACAAAAATTGAAAACCGATGTTTTCGTTTGTTACGGGCGACAAATGTATAAAGTTTTTCTAAAAAGACAATACACTTTGTTGGTTTTTTTTAATTTATTTTTTTATCCGCCTGTTAACTTCTTGATTTCGTTCAACTTCATCAATGCTTCCACCGGAGTTAACGCGTTAATATCAATGCTTACCAACTCATCTCGGATTTGTTCTAACACAGGATCATTTAATTGGAAAAAGCTTAATTGCATGGAATCTGAAGCAACTGCTTTCTTTACTTTTTCTTTCATAGCTGGCTTTTCGCCTAAATCGTGACTTTGCTCTAATTCTTTTAACATCAATTCTGCACGGTGCAATACCTTTGTTGGCATACCTGCTAATTTTGCAACATGAATCCCAAAAGAATGTTCACTTCCTCCCTCCACTAATTTTCGGGTAAATAAAATCTTCGTGCCAGTTTCTTTGACCGAAACATTGAAATTTTTTATCCGTGTAAATAGATTGGTCATCTCATTTAATTCATGGTAATGCGTTGCAAACAATGTTTTTGCTTTCGATTTTGGGTGTTCATGGATGTATTCAGCGATGGCCCAAGCAATGGAAATTCCATCATAGGTGCTTGTTCCTCTTCCAATTTCATCCATTAAAATCAAACTGCGATCCGATAAATTATTCAAAATACTTGCGGTTTCATTCATTTCAACCATAAATGTGGATTCTCCTGATGAAATATTATCCGATGCTCCTACACGCGTAAACACTTTGTCGACAAGTCCAATTTCTGCTGATTCGGCAGGAACAAAAGAACCCATTTGTGCCATTAAACAAATCAACGCTGTTTGTCGCAAAAGCGCACTCTTACCACTCATGTTTGGACCAGTAATCATGATGATCTGCTGAGAGTCTGTATCCAAATACACATCATTCGCAACATACTCATCGCCTGCTTTCAATTGTTTTTCAATTACAGGATGACGACCTTGTTTGATCGTTATGGCAAAATCTGATTTAATTTGAGGTAAATGATACTGGTTATTTTTGGCAACCGTTGCAAACGATAACAAACAATCTAATTGAGCGATGTAAAATGCATTTTGCTGCAAAATCTGAATGTAATCAGCCATAGAAAGCACTAATTCTTGAAATAAGCGCGACTCAATCGCATGAATCTTTTCTTCCGCTCCTAGTATTTTTGTTTCGTATTCTTTTAATTCTTCCGTAATGTAACGCTCTGCATTCACTAAAGTTTGCTTGCGTATCCATTCTTCAGGTACTTTATCTTTGTGTGTGTTTCTAACTTCTAAATAATAGCCAAATACATTGTTGAATGCAACTTTTAAACTAGGAATTCCCGTTCTTTCCGACTCACGATTTTGCAAATCTTCCAAGTAATCTTTCCCATTCATCGAAATGATACGCAACTCATCCAACTCTGCATGACATCCTTCGCGAATAATAAATCCTTTTCCAACTTGAATCGCTGGATCATCCACCAAGGTTTGATCGATCAATTGCATCAATGGATTACACGGATTCAACTGGCTTGCAATTCGTTTTAAACCATCATCGGTTGCCCCGGAAAGATTGGATTGAATCGGTTCAATCTGAGCCAAGGTTCGGCGTAACTGCATCACTTCTTTCGGATTCACTTTACCAACAGCAACTTTCGAAATCAAGCGTTCGATATCGCCAATTTCTTTTAAACGTTCACCAATTTCATACGCAACAGAATCAGCCTCTTTCAAATAAGCAACCGCTTGCAATCGTTGGTTGATGGGTTGTTCATCTTTCAATGGCAAAACGATCCAGCGCTTCATCATACGTCCGCCCATTGGGGTTTTCGTACGATCCAATACATCTACTAACGTTGTTGCGTTTTCATGCGGAGAACTAATTAACTCTAAATTACGAACAGTGAATCGATCTAGCCACACGTATTTTTCTTCTTCAATTCTAGCAATTGACGTGATGTGCGACAAACGATTGTGTTGGTTTTCAGACAAATAAAACAAAATGGCTCCAGCAGCTAAAATTCCTTTGTCTAAATTATCGACTCCAAATCCTTTTAACGATTGCGTGCCAAAGTGCTTATTCAATGATTCATGCGCGAAATCGGGTGTAAAAACCCAATCTTCTAGGCGAAAGGTATAAAATCTATCACCAAAGAGTGCTTCGTATTCTTTCGATTTGTTTTTTTGAAACAACACTTCAGTTGGCTCAAAGCCTTGAATTAATTTTTCAATGTATTCCTTATTTCCTTGTGCTACTAAAAATTCACCCGTAGAAACATCTAAAAATGAAATACCACAACTCTCTTTTTCAAAATGAATGGCACACAAGAAATTGTTTTTGTTTTTATCTAAAACTTGATCGTTGAAAGAAACTCCAGGCGTTACTAATTCTGTCACACCTCTTTTTACGATGGTTTTGGTCATTTTCGGATCTTCCAATTGATCGCAGATTGCAACGCGTTGACCTGCCCTGACCAATTTTGGCAAATACGTATCTAAAGAATGATGCGGGAAACCAGCTAATTCAATTTCTGAAGGAGAACCGGCTCCTCTTTTTGTCAAAATAATTCCTAAGATTTTGGCCGTTTTAATTGCGTCTTCACCAAATGTCTCATAAAAATCCCCTACACGAAACAACAACAAAGCTTGCGGATGTCGCGCTTTGATCTGATTGTATTGTTTCATTAAAGGCGTTTCAGTCGCGCTTTTATCTTGTTTTTCTTTTGCCAATGTGTTGCTATTATTTTGAAAAGGTAAATTTAGAGTCAATCTATGAGATTTCAAAACAAGCCAAGCAGATGTTTTCAACAAGCGATCCAATCTTATGATTAATTGAAATTTATCTTACATTTATTGTATTCAAAAGCACATTGGTTTATTTTTACACGTTCAAGATTAGTTTATGAACTATCCAAACGATACGTTAACACATATTACAGCGCACATTGCAAGTCTAACTGAATCAAAATCAAGTGAATTGCTTGTCTTGTACCAACACATTTCAGCATTGTTTAAAAATGATCAATTGTGGTTCGATGATGGAAAAAATAGTGCTGGTAAAGTAGTCACAAATCCAACAATTGGCTTCGGTAATTTGCAACTTGAAACAGTAAAAGGAAAAACAAAAGACGTTTTCCAAGTAGGATTGAGTGCTCATTCAACTGGTATCTCAGTTTATATTATTGGATTAAAAGATAAAACCCTTTTAAATCAATTTATTGGCAACAAATTGGGCAAAGCTAAAATCACTGGTTACTGTATAAATTTCAAATCATTGAAAGACATAGATTTAGAAGTATTATTAAACGCAATTCAATTTGGAATCTCTCAAGTGAAAGAATTAAAATAAAAAAGAGTGCAAGAAAAACAAGATTAAAACATCCAATTTAATTATTGAACACTTTTCTTTATCTAACATTTAATTATGAAACGAATTCTTGCATTTTTCCTATTAATCACTCCTGTTTTAACAATTGCCCAAAACAATTCACAAACCATTAGAGGTTCTATCACTGATAAGCTAACGCAAACACCTATAATTGGAGCTACAATTCAACTTTCAAACTTAAACTTAGGCTGTATTTCTGATTCAGTTGGTAATTATGTGTTAAAAAATTTACCTCCAGATAGATATGAACTAAAAATCGTCTTTTTCGGCTATAAAACCTTGATTTTACCCAATATTGAAGTTACTTCAGGAAAAGAAGTTATTCTTGATATTTCGATGGAAGAAGAATACAAACAACTCAAAGAAATTGTAGTTAGCGCAACAAATAAAGGAGGTACAATCAACAAACTCGCAACAGTAAGTGCCCGAACTTTTTCTATGGAAGAAGTCAACCGCTATGCTGGAGGAAGAAATGATCCTGCACGACTAGCAGCAAATTTTGCTGGAGTTAGCGCGCCAGATGACAGTAGAAACGACATTGTTATTCGCGGAAATTCACCTGTAGGCGTTTTATGGAGAATCGATGGGATGAACGTTACAAATCCAAATCATTTTGCTGCAGTTGGAACAACTGGTGGAGCTGTTAGCGCCTTGAATACCAATTTATTGAAAAATTCAGATTTTTTCACTTCTGCTTTTCCTGCAGAATATGGAAATGCCACAGCTGGTGTTTTTGACTTGGGTTTAAGATCTGGAAATAACAAAAAAAGAGAAACAACTATTCAAGCTGGTGTAATTACAGGCTTAGAGTTAACAACTGAAGGTCCATTTAGCAAGAAAAATGATGCATCCTATTTAGTTGGTTACCGTTATTCTTTAGCTGGAATTGCTCAAGCTGTTGGTGTAAATATTGGTACGACTGCCACTCCATCCTACCAAGATTTTTCTTTCAAACTTTCAAGTGGCACAACAAAACTTGGTAAATTCTCTGTTTTTGGGATATTAGCTTCAAGCACAATAAATATTGGCGGCGGGTCAACAAACACCCTTTATGGAAATGGGAACCAAGTTGATTTCAATAGTAAAATAGGAATTGGAGGTTTTAATCATTTTAAGCAAATCAATGCGAAATCTTTTATCACTTCAACTGTTGGAATTAATTATGCTGCAACCATTCAGACCGCATACGATTATGATCACATGGCAGATAGTAGTTATGTAAGAGAGGACAATAACGTTTATAAATCTACTTATTTTCTTAGCTCAACATATCATTTAAAACTAAACAATCGCCTTTTCTTTAAAGTAGGTATTCAAGATGAAATCATAGATGTCAATTTATCTTTAAAAACAAAGGATCATATTTTTGCTCCTGAAAAACAAATTTGGGATTATTCAAGTAGCACCAATTTAATTCAAGCGTTTGCACATTTAAAATACTCGTTATCAAGTAAATTAACGCTTAATGCAGGTGTACATTCACAATATTTAGCATTGAATAATTCATCATCTATAGAGCCTCGAATTGGTCTAGTTTATAACACAACGAGTAAAAGTAGTCTTAATTTTGGTTATGGTTTACATGCGCAAATGCAACCAATAAATGTATACTTTTTACAAAGTAAAGATATAAATGGTTCAATTCTTTACAACAATAAAAACTTAGGATTTACTAAAAGTCATCATATTGTTTTGGGTTACAATATTCAGCCGATTGCTGATTGGCGTATTAAAACTGAAATTTATTATCAAGCTTTGTATAATGTACCTATTACCTCAGTTTCGAGTAGCTATTCGATGTTAAATACAGGTGCAACTTTTAAAACAGACTTAACAGATAGTTTAGAAAATAAAGGAACTGGTTCAAATTATGGAGTTGAATTAACACTTGAAAAATTCTTTAGCAAAGGCTATTATGGATTAGTTACGGCTTCAATTTATAATTCTGAGTACAAAGGAAGTGATGGAATCACCAGAAACACTTCGTTTAACGGGAATTTCGTTTGTAACTTCTTAGCAGGAAAAGAATGGAAAATTGGAAAAGATAAACGAAATCGAATTTCAATAGACACAAAATTCACATACGCTGGAGGAAGAGCAACCACTGCAATAGACTTAACAGCATCCGTTGCAACTGGAAGAGAAGTGCTTTCTAGTGATGTGAATGGTAGTAATTATGAAGATTATTATCGTTTGGATTTTAAAGTTGGATTCAAATTAAACAGTAGTCAAAGAAAAATTGGACAAACGTTTTCTTTAGATTTGCAAAATGTTACCAATCATTCCAACGTTTTTTCTCAAAATTACGACAATAAATTACAGAAAATAAATACAACATATCAATTAGGTTTTTTCCCTAATGTGGTTTATAAATTGCAATTTTAAACAAAAAGTAAAAACGAATGCCGAAAAACTAAACAAATAGAATTGCAAAACAGATTAAAGTGAAAAGCCTGCTCGAGCGCCCAACTTATACCCTTTTTTGTTTCAACAAATAATCTCCTTACTTTTGTAGCGATGAACAAAAAATTAAAATTGTGGGAACTGGACCGTGTGAGCGAAGAAGCATTTAAAGTGCAGAAAAAATTTCCTCTAATCGTTGTATTGGATGATATTCGCAGCTTAACGAATGTGGGGTCTTTTTTTAGAACAGCCGACGCGTTCAACATTGAAAAAATCTATTTGTGCGGCATCACTGCTTGTCCACCTCATCGCGACATTCAAAAAACTGCTCTCGGCGCTACTGAATCTGTTGCTTGGGAACACGTGACGGATATCACACAGTTGATTCAACAATTGAAAGCTGAAAATACAACCATTTGCAGCATCGAACAAACAGAAAAAACGACGTTTCTTCAAGATTGTAACACCCTACCCGGCGATCGTTTTGCTTTGATTTTTGGAAACGAAGTCAATGGCGTGAATCAAGCGGCAATCAACGCTTCAGATGTTGTTTTAGAAATCCCTCAATTTGGCACGAAACACAGTTTGAATGTTTCCGTTTGTGCGGGAGTCGTCTTGTGGGAATTTACCAAAAAATACATTTAAACTTTTAATCGTTCAAAAGAACATTTTATCCCTAAAGTTGTTTTTAAAGTAATCATTAACTTTACAGCGTTTTTTACATACATAACATGATTCAAACAGATATTATCATTATTGGTGCTGGTCCGGTTGGACTTTTTACCGTTTTCGAAGCAGGATTATTAAAATTGAAATGTCATTTAATTGACTCTTTACCACAAGCTGGAGGTCAATGTTCAGAAATATATCCGAAAAAACCAATTTACGACATCCCAGGATTTCCAAGCGTTTTAGCGGGTGAATTAATTGATAATTTAATGGAACAAGCAGCGCCTTTTAAACCAGGATTTACATTGGGTGAAGCGGCTATGACCATTGAGAAAACGGCAGAAGATAAATTCATTGTTACAACTGTAAAAGGAACAAAACACGAAGCGCCAATCGTAATGATTGCTGGTGGATTAGGTGTATTTGAACCACGTAAACCACCGATTGAAAATTTAGAAGCTTACGAAGATAAAGGGGTAGAATACATCATTAAAGACCCAGCTTTCTACCAAGATAAACGCGTGGTAATTGCAGGTGGTGGTGATTCCGCATTGGATTGGTCGATTTATTTAGCAGAGCAAAAAATCGCAAAAGAAGTGGTATTGGTTCATAGAAGTAGTTCGTTCCGCGGACATTTAGATTCTGTTCAAAAAGTAATCGACATGGCTGGAAAAGGCGAAATTATTTTGGTGACAGAAGCAGAAGTTACGGGAATCAAAGGAGCGGATAACGTTGAACAAATAGTTATTACGCATCAAAAAGACGGCGAAATTATTCGCGATACCGACCATTTCATTCCATTGTTTGGCTTGAAACCAAGTTTGGGTCCAATTGCTGACTGGGGCTTAGAAATAGATAAAAATGCCATCAAAGTCAATACCTTAGATTACTCAACAAATATCCCAGGAATTTATGCCATCGGCGATGTGAACACCTATGAAAACAAATTGAAATTGATTTTGTGTGGTTTCCACGAAGGAACATTGGCGGTTCAATCTGCATTTGCGCGCATTCACCCAGATAAGAAAAACATTTTGAAATACACGACCGTAAACGGAGTTCAAGGATTTTAAGACTTGCTTTTAATAAAATTTAAACCGCGGTAAGACTGCGGTTTTTTTTATGCTTATCTTTATACTTAGAAGTAATTAAAAAATGATTCGTAAAAACATAAACGCTGTTGTTTTTTTAGGCGTAATATCGCTGGCAAGTATTCTCTTTGTTCAATTGATTTGGATGCGTAAAACCATTGCCATTCAAAAAACAAACATTGCCATCCAAGAAAAAGAAGAACGCTTGAACTTAAAGCAGTTTTCGGAAGATGTACACATTGCCTTGCGAAATGCATTGGAAGAAATCTCAACCATGAAAGCTGATAGTTCCGATTTGTATGGCGCTGTGAAACAAGTGCGCACGAATTATTTTACTGTCGATATTAACGAAGAATTACATCCTTATTATTTAGAAACATTACTGAAAAGAGAATTTTACAACCACAGCATTCACCAAGATTTTCAGTATGGTATTTACGATTGTTTTAGTGATTCCATCGTTTTTGGAAATCTGATAAAATTCACAAAAGATTCATTGTATGCGCCTGTTTCTGATACATTAACAGGCATCACTTCTGCTAAATTAAGTTGGAAAAAAGATGGCCATTATTTTACGGTATTTTTCCCTAACGTGCTATCTGAATTTATTGAAAAGCCTTCTGAATTGATTTCACCTTGGATTTATATTTCCATCATTGTTTTGTTAGTGTTTATCTTTTTCACCTACACGATTACCATTATTTACCGTCAAAAGCGCCTTTCGGATGTGAAAACTGATTTCATCAACAACATGACGCATGAATTAAAAACGCCTATTTCAACCATCGGCTTGTCAAGTGAAATGCTATTACGTTCCGATTTCACCAACGATCCTGAAAAATTACAACGTTACGCCTCCATCATTTACAAAGAAAATAAACGCCTGGAAAACCAAGTTGAACGGGTGCTAAATGTTGCAAAACTGGATACAGAGCCATTGGTTTTGAAAAAAGAACAACTTCAGCTTGATACGATGCTGCTTGAAATCAAAGACAATTTTCTATTCAATCAATTGGAAAAAGAAGGAAATATTGAGTTGTGCTTAAATGCGGAAAACCATATTCTTTTCGCCGATCCAATACATTTCACGAATGTTATTTATAACTTGATTGATAATGCTATCAAATATTGCGACAAGATACCGCACATCACAATTAGCACAAAAACAATTGATAATCAACTTGAATTCACTTTTTCTGATAATGGAATTGGCATTAAAAAAGAAGATGTGAAGCTGATTTTTGATAAATTTTACCGTGTACCAACTGGAAACCTTCACAATGTAAAAGGATTTGGCTTAGGTTTGTTTTATGTAAAACTAATCGTAGAAGCTCATGGAGGTAAAATCGTGTGTGAAAGTTCAAAATTAAATGGGACTACTTTCACTATTAAAATTCCGCAATAAACAGTAATTTTAAGCAAAATCTAAAAGTAATGAAACCAAACACACTTATCAGATTCTTTTTTGGCGATAAAGAAAATATGGATAGCGAGCGCTATTTCATTATGATTACTTGTTTGACGGCTACTTTCTTTTTATTTATATTATCTGTTGTTCATTTGATAAATGGTTTTAGAATTCAACCTTTCATCATGTCAAGTACAAGTTCTGTGATTATGATGGTTTTGTACTTTGTTTTGCGCTATACCAACTATCTATTTTGGCCAAAACTCATTTTAACAACCATTGGCATTGCTTTTTTAGACATTACGTGGTATGTGAAATACTTGTCAAATGGCCCTGTCTTGTTTTTCATTTTTGCTTTTGGCGCATTAGTACTTTGGGTTTGGCACGGGAAATCCTTGTTCATTTTACTATCCATTTACTTTTTAAACATAGTCGTTTTATTTTACATCGATTATACGGCTCCTCGTTTTCTGTTTAATTATCCTTCACCTGACAAACGAATGTGGGACATCTATTTAAGTTTCTTTTTGTATTCTACATTATTGATTTTCCTATTGTATATAATCAAACGCGACTTTATTACTCAAAAAGAAAAAGCAATACGCTCCGATCAATTAAAAACGGCATTTTTATCTACTATGTCACATGAAATCCGAACGCCAATGAATGCAATTGTTGGTTTTTCTAGTTTGATTGAAGATGAAAAAGATCAAGAAACACGCGCACAATACGTTGAGATCATTCAAAACAGTAGTGATAATTTATTGAAATTAATAAATGATATCATTGAATTGTCAAAAATTGAAACGGCTGAATTCCAACTGATGCAGCAGTCGTTTTCTATTGAGCATCTTTTTGTAGTATTAAGCCCAATTGCCCTAAGTGAACAAAAAAAATACTCTCGCTCAAATCTATCGGTCACGTTTACCAATTTATCTCCTAACAAAACCATTATTTCTGATCTTCGCCGAATAACTCAAGTTGTAACAAGCTTACTTACAAATGCAATCAAATTCACGGAACAAGGTGAAATTAAAATTACGGCTGAATTAAAGAATGAATCGTTGGAGATTTCAGTAATAGATTCTGGTATCGGAATTAAAAAAGAAAACTTGACGAAGATTTTTGACCGTTTTGTAAAATTTGAACACCAAGGATCCAGTATAGATGGCTCAGGAATTGGTTTGGCACTTGTGCAACACATCGTTCAACAATTAAAAGGAAAAATTGAAGTTGTATCCTCTGAAAATGTTGGTAGTACTTTCATCGTAATCATACCTGTGGCATCCGGTTCCGCTTCAAATTAAAATCTAAACGATTTTGTTTCAAAAACTTCATGAAAAATTGTGTACTTTTGCACCCAAAACAATAAAATTCACAAGGTTTTTATCGCTTTAATGTGCCAACTAAATCTTTGTTAGTTTTTAATTTCAACAAAAAAACCTTTCAAAATGAAAAGAATTATTGAATACAGAAAATTATTTGATGTAGATCAAACAGCAGATTTAAACACATTAAAAGCAAAATACCGAAAATTAGTAAAGGAATGGCATCCTGATAAATTTCAAGAGGGCGATCCAAAATTAAAGGAAGCTGAAATCAAAAGTAAATCAATCATTGATGCATATCATTTTTTGGTTTCAATCGCTCCTGAAACACATGAACAAACGTTGGCAGAATACACAGAAACGATAACGGCCAATGCAATAGAAGATTACCAATACAAAGGGTTAACTTTAAAAGTTACGTTTCAAAATGGAAGTACGTATGAATACTTTGGTGTACAGAAAAATGTGTACAACAAATTAAACAGTTCGCCTACTTTAGCTCGTTTTGCTAGAAGACATATTTTTAATTCATACTTGTACCGCAACGTTAGTAAAGCGACTGTAGTCTAATAACTTTTGTTCCCAATTATTCCTTAAATTTGCACTTTAATTAATATTTATGGCTGATACTCGTTACAATCTCCGTGGTGTTTCTGCAGGAAAAGAAGATGTTCACAATGCAATTAAAAATGTGGACAAAGGTTTGTTTCCTCAAGCTTTTTGTAAAATCGTTCCCGATTACTTGTCAGGTGATGAAGATTATTGCATCGTTATGCATGCTGATGGCGCTGGAACAAAATCATCTTTAGCTTACACTTATTGGAAAAAAACGGGTGATATTTCAGTTTGGAAAGGCATCGCTCAAGATGCTTTAATCATGAATATTGATGATTTATTATGTGTGGGTGCTACCGATAAAATTTTGTTGTCCTCTACAATTGGCCGTAATAAAAATGTAATTCCTGGAGACGTTATTGCAGCTATAATAAATGGTACAGAAGAATTGTTAGCTACTTTACGAGAACAAGGAATTGGCATTCACTCTACGGGTGGTGAAACAGCAGATGTTGGTGATTTAGTTCGAACAATTATCGTTGATTCAACCGTAGTTTGTCGCATGAAAAGAAGCAATGTGATCTCAAATCACACCATTCAAGAAGGCGATGTGATTGTTGGTTTGGCTTCATTTGGTCAAGCGACCTATGAAACTGGATACAACGGTGGAATGGGAAGCAATGGTTTAACATCAGCTCGACACGATGTATTCAATAAATCCATTGCACAAGAATTCCCTGAAAGTTATGATCCTAGTGTGCCGGAAGAGTTAGTTTTTTCTGGGACTAAAAACTTAACAGACGCTGTGGAAGGTTCTCCAATCAATGCTGGCCAACTCGTTCTTTCACCAACAAGAACGTATGCTCCAGTTATTAAAGCAATTTTAGATCTACACAGAAGTGAAATTCACGGAATGGTTCATTGTTCTGGAGGAGCTCAAACGAAAGTACTTCACTTCGTAAACGACGTTCACATCATCAAAGATAATTTATTTCCAATTCCTCCTTTGTTTCAATTGATTCAAGAAGAATCCAAAACAGAATGGAAAGAAATGTATAAAGTTTTCAATATGGGTCACCGTATGGAAATTTATGTCAATCCTTCTATAGCAGAAGAAATAATTACTATTTCTAAATCGTTCAACATCGATGCTCAAATAGTAGGTCGCGTTGAAAAAAGCAATGACGGAAAAAAATTAACAATTGAATCTCCATACGGAACATTCAATTATTAAATAAAAAGCATTCAATCTTAGTATAAATGAGTGATTTATTATCCAAATTAGAAGCTATCCATTTTCGATTTATCGAAGTTGGGACCATGATTACTGATCCTGAGATCATTTCAAACATGGAACGCTATGTGAAATTGAATAAAGAATACCGTGATTTAGAAGAAATTGATGCTGTTTACAAAAACTACAAAAATTTAGTAGGCAACATTGCCAGTGCAAAACAATTATTGGAAAGCGAAACCGATCCAGAAATGCGTGAGATGGCTAAAATGGAAATCGATGAGTTAGAACAAGTTCGTCCAACAATGGAAGAAGACATCAAGCTTTTATTGATTCCAAAAGATCCGGAAGATGATAAAAATGCCATCATGGAATTGCGTGCAGGTACAGGAGGAGATGAAGCGTGTATTTTCGTAGAAGATTGTTTTAGAATGTACACGATGTTTTTCAAAGAAATGGGATGGCAATATGAAATCCTTAATTCATCGGAAGGAACTATTAAAGGTTACAAAGAGATTTCAATGGAAATTACAGGTTTGGGCTTGTATGGAATGTTGAAATTTGAATCGGGTGTTCACCGCGTTCAGCGTGTTCCTGAAACAGAATCACAAGGTCGCGTTCATACTTCTGCAATAACAGTTGCTGTTTTACCTGAAGCTGAAGAAGTGGATTTCAACCTTGACATGAACGATGTGCGTAAAGATACGTTTAGAGCATCAGGAGCAGGAGGTCAGCACATTAATAAAACAGAATCAGCCATTCGTTTAACGCACATTCCTACCGGAGTTGTTGTTGAATGTCAAGACGGTCGTTCCCAGCACAAAAACTTAGAAAAGGCCATTTCTGTATTGCGTTCACGATTATACCAAGCTGAATTAGATCGATTGCATAACGAACGCGCTGCTCATCGCAAAACATTGGTTTCTACCGGTGACCGATCTGCAAAAATCAGAACCTATAATTATCCACAAGGAAGAATTACGGATCATCGAATCAATAAAACAATGTACAATTTAAGTGCATTTATGAACGGTGATATGAAAGAAATGATTGATTCGTTAAAAATGGCTGAGAATGCTGAGAAATTAAAAGGACAAGAAACCTTTTAATTTTTAAACCTTTAACATTTTTAATTGTTTATATGTGAAAATGATTTACGATTTTTGCAATGAAATAAACAATACATGAAAATACTTTTAATCACACTCTTTAGTTTAACCACATTTATATCTTGGTCTCAAACAAAATTCTCATTAAGTGGAACCATATCCGACTCATTAAAAGGAGAAGAAATCATTGATGCAACAGTAAAAATAATAGGAACAAACAATGGTGTTCGCACCAATGAATATGGTTTTTATTCCATCTCCCTTCCGAAAGGAAATTACACGATTTCTTATTCAGTTATTGGGTATCTTGCAAAAGAAATGACAGTTGATTTATCTGAAAACAAACGTATAAACATTCAGTTGGTTTCTCTATCAGATAAATACAAAACGTTGAACGAAGTAAAAGTTACTGCAAAAAAACTTGACCAAAATATTACAGATCCGTTAATGGGTGTTGAACGTTTAAACCCGAATGCAATCGCAAAAATACCTGTAATATTTGGTGAAAAAGATATTGTAAAAACTATGCAATTATTGCCAGGTGTTAAAAGTGCCGGGGAAGGAAATTCTGGATTTTATGTACGTGGTGGTTCAGCAGATCAAAATTTAATTTTATTAGATGAAGCACCTGTTTACAATGCCTCTCACCTACTCGGCTTCTTTTCTACGTTTAATTCTGATGCGATCAAAGATGCTGTTTTATACAAAGGAAATCAAACAGCTAATTTCGGAGGACGCCTTTCTTCTGTTCTAGATATAAAAATGAACGAAGGAAATAGCAATCGTTACAATGTAAGTGGTGGAATTGGATTAATTGCTTCTCGATTAAATGTGGAAGGTCCGATTGTTAAAGACAAAGCTTCTTTTTTAATTTCAGGAAGAAGAACCTACGCCGATGTTTTTCTTGGCTTATCAGATGAATTTAAAGGGAATTCACTTTATTTTTATGACTTAAATGCAAAATTAAATTACCGATTAAATGATAAAAACCGATTGTTTTTGTCTGGTTATTTTGGCCGTGATAAACTTGGTGTTGGCACGCAGTTTGGGATCGACTGGGGAAATGCGACGGGTACAATTCGTTGGAACAGAATTATCAATGGAAAATGGTTCTCTAACACGTCATTCATTGTAAGTTCATACGATTACAAAATTGCCATTAGCAATGCTGATTTAAGTTTTTCGGTCACTTCGTCCATTAACGACATCAATCTAAAACATGAATATCAATATTTTGCTAATACTCGGAATAAAGTGAAATTTGGTGTCAATGTTATTCGACACAGTATTATTCCTGGTCAAGTAGATGCCGCTGAATCATCATTTATTAATCTAGTAAGGTTAACACCTAACAAATCATTAGAATCAGCATTGTATATAACCAATGATTGGAATGCAACTGAAAAATTAACCATTAGTTATGGCTTAAGAGGAAGTGCATTCTCTATGCTTGGCAACGGAGAAAACGTATATACCTACAATACTTCTGGTTCTGTAACCGACACTACAACTTTTAAAGATAATTCATTTGTCAAAAATTATCCTGTTTTAGAACCACGTGTTTCGATGAGTTATGTTTATTCTAAAACTGCTTCGATTAAAGTTGCATACTCAAGAAACGCACAGTATTTGCACTTAATTTCTAACACAACAACAAGCTCTCCAACAGATTTATGGATTCCATCAAGTATAAATACACAACCTGAAATTGCGGATCAAATCTCTATTGGCTGGTTTAAAAATTTCAAAGAAAATACGTACGAGATGAACATTGAAACGTATTATAAAGACATGCAAAATCAAATTGACTACCGAAATGGTGCTGATTTACAATCTAATGATCTTATTGAAGGTGAATTATTGAAAGGAATTGGAAGAGCGTATGGTTTAGAATTTGTGATTAAAAAGAAAACTGGAAAATTAACAGGTTGGATTGGATATACACTTTCCAGATCTGAGCGAAAAATTAATGGAATCAATGATAACAATTGGTATGCCGCGAAACAAGATCGAACACATGATTTATCTGTAGTAGCGATTTATGAATTAACACCCAAATTATCTATTTCTGGATTATTTGTTTTCTATACTGGAAATGCTGTAACGTTTCCGACAGGAAAATATGAATTAAATGGTCAAACTTATTTTACCTACACGGAACGAAACGGATACAGAATGCCGAACTATCACCGAATGGATATTGGATTAACTTGGATGCGAAAAAACACTGCTAAATACGAAAGCAGCTGGACCTTTTCAATCTACAATGTGTATGCTAGAGAAAATGCATATTCCATTCGTTTTGAACAAAATGAAGACAATCCTGCAGTGACAGATGCCGTTCAGACTTCCTTGTTTAGATTAGTCCCATCGATTACTTACAATTTTAAATTTAAATAAAATGAAAAATTATTTCAGAATACTCTTGTTGATTAGTGTCATAACAAGTAGTTTAATTTCTTGCCAAAAAGTAATTAAAGTTGATTTAAATTCACAAGATCCAAAATTTGTAATAGAAGCATTATTCACGCTTGGTGATTCAATTCATACAGTTATGATAACTAAAACATTGAACATCTATGAAGGCATTGCAAATCCTACAATTGATAATGCAGTTGTTACAATTATAGATGATTTAGGAAATCAAGAACAATTGCACTTAACAAGTCCTGGGAAATATGAAACTACTAATTACCAGTTAGATTCTGCAAGAATCTATACTTTAAAAGTGGCTGCTGAAAACAAAGAATTTATCGCTACAAGTAAAGTTCCTCATTTTGTTGAATTAACTAAACTTACATCTTTTAGTATCGGAACAAGTTTTAACAGTGTGATTGGATTGATTCCAGAACGTTTAGATATTGCAAATGAATACAATTATTATAGTTTTACTCTCTACCAAAATGGAGAAAAATTAAACGGAAACAACATACAAGACGATCAAATATCTGATGGGAAATTAATGCAACAACCTATTTTAAGTAGAAAAATAAAAAAGGGAGACACCATAAAAGTTGAGATGTTTATGATTCAGCCAGAAATTTATAAGTATTTATTTACTTTAAATCAAAATAACAGAGGAGCAACACCTGCCAATCCTGTTACAAATTTTTCAGAAGATTGCTTTGGTTATTTTTCAGTTCGCACCAAAAGCACTAAACAAATTATTATACCAAATTAAATCCATCTCTGTTTTTATTAAAGACTTATTCTGCTTATTTTTGCAGGATTGCAAGAAAATAAAAAATGAATTTACAGGAAATTGTTACTCAAATAAAAAAGAAAAAATCATTTCTTTGTGTTGGTCTAGATACTGATTTATCGAAAATACCAGCTCACTTATTAGAATTGGAAGATCCGATTTTTGAATTCAACAAAGCAATTATTGACGCTACTAAAGACTTTTGTGTTGCGTATAAACCCAATACTGCATTTTATGAATGCTATGGACCAAAAGGTTGGGAATCTTTGAAAAAAACAATTGACTATATTCCAAAAGATTGTTTAACGATTGCCGATGCAAAAAGAGGCGATATTGGAAATACTTCTACTTATTATGCTAAAACATTTTTTGAATACTTAAATTGCGATGCTGTTACTGTTGCCCCTTACATGGGTGAAGATAGCGTAACTCCATTTCTTGCATTTGAAAATAAATGGGTAATATTATTAGCATTAACGTCAAATAAAGGTGCATTAGATTTTCAGCTTATACAAGATCACAACAAAGAAGAACTTTACAAAAAAGTATTAAAGCAATCCAGTAAATGGGGTTCTGATGAAAATTTAATGTATGTAGTTGGTGCCACACGTGCTGAAGAAATTGCTGGTGTGCGCGCAATTGTTCCTAATCATTTCTTTTTAGTACCTGGAGTTGGAGCCCAAGGTGGTTCTTTACAAGATGTTGTTCAGTATGGATGGAATAAAAATTGTGGTTTATTAGTCAATTCATCACGAGGTATTATTTATGCCGCAAATGGTTCAGATTTTGCTGAAAAAGCAGCAATTGAAGCTAAGAAAATTCAAGAAGAAATGGCTGCAATTCTTACCGAAAAATCTTTTATTTAATTCATCCCTTTTCCTTTAAAATAATGGAATGCTAGTGTATAGTTTGAGCTGAACTATTTAATTTGCGTTAATTTCACTATTTTTGTTGCTTATCGTTTTCAAACAAGGAAAAAATGTGGCATAAAATAGCTAATTTCATACTTAAAAATAGATTTTCAATTCTTGGAGTATTTGCCTTAATAACTGTGTATTTTGGTTATTATGCATTTACCAGTTTACGAATGGAAAATAAGTATGGGATTATTTTACCGAAAGATTCTCCTACCACAAAGAACTACAATTCATTCAAAGAAAAATTTGGTGAAGATGGTAATACATTCGTTATCGGAATTCAAACAGATTCACTTTACACTGAAAAAAACTTCTTAAAATGGAAAGAATTAGGTGACTCTATACTTCAATTAAATGGTGTTGAATCAATCATTTCTGAAGCAACCTTATTCAATATTAAAAACAATAAAACAGAACAACGATTTGTTATTGAACGAATCTTTTCTGACGTAACCTACCAAGAAAAAACAATTGATTCAATCAAATACGAAATTAGACGAAATCCTTTGTATGCCAAGATGCTTTACAATGATTCATCTCATGTTTCATTGATGATGGTTGGAATAGATGAGCGCTTTCTTGCTGATCAAAAAAAATCAAAAGTAGTATTGCAAATTCAAAAATTAGCGGAAGCTTACAAGCCCTACTTCGGAGAATTTCATTATGCAGGACTTCCTTATTTGCGTGTAATTCTTGCTAAACGAATTCAATCTGAAATGTACATTTTCATTGGATTGTCAATGTTGGTGAGTGCGCTTTTGATGTATTTTTTCTTTCGATCTGTTCGAGTAGTTGTTATTTGTATGACCATTGTTGCTGTTACAGTAATTTGGTCTCTAGGGACAATTGCTACTCTCGGCTACCCATTGTCAATACTTATGGCGTTGATTCCTCCATTGATGATTGTAATTGGAATTCCAAACTGTATATATCTGTACAACAAATACCATCAGGAATTTAGAGACCATGGCAACAAAATGAAAGCATTGACACGTGTTGTTAGTAAAACAGGAATTGCCATGTTTTTGACGAACGTAACTACCGCTTTAGGTTTTATTACATTTTTATTCACGAATTCTCAGAAGTTTTATGAGTTTGGTATGATATCATCCATTAATATCATGCTTTGCTATATCGTTTCTCTGTGTTTAATTCCAATTTTAGCGTCGTTTACGAAACGACCACCTGAAAGACATTTGCGTCATTTAGATCGAAAAATGGCCGTTAACTTTATCGAAAAATTAGTTGTTATAACACGAAACAACAGAAAATCAATTTATATTACAACAATTGTTTTAACGACAATCGCTGCTATTGGAATGTTGAAAATGGAAGTGACGGGAAATTTAACTGGTGACATTCCTGCTAAAGACACCATTACTAAAGACATCCATTTCATGGAAAATAATTTTGGTGGAGCGGTTCCTTTTGAAGTAATGATTGATTACAAAGAAAAGGGGCGTTTATTTGGTAAATCAACGTTGAACAGAGTTGAAGAAGTTCAAACAATGTTTAAGAACGATTCAATGTTTGCTAAAAGTTTATCCATCGTTGATTTTGTCAAAGTGGTTAATATGGCTTACTACAATAACGACCCAAAACGCTTTACCATCATTGCTAATCGAGATAAAGTGCGCTTATCTAAATACATGGACAACTTCAATACCACAAACAATAATTCTAGTTTTTCAATTAAAGAGCTTGTAGATACTAGCAAGTATATATTACGCATACGGACACAAATGCGCGATATTGGATCGTATGAAGTAGCAGACAAAGTTGCAGCTGTTAAATTAAGCATTGATAGCATCATGAATCCTGATAAAAAGGATATTGAACGCTTATTTAAACACATTGAAGCTGGAAAGAAAACATACATTGATTCTTTGTTAGAAAACTATTCAAACATCTATAATTCTTTAACTGCTGTAATTTCAAAAAACAATGCTAAAATTCAATATCAATTCGATACGAAACCTGAATTGATAAAAAATTACTACTCTAAATCTAATTTTGTTTCGAACTTACGAAAAGCAATAGACAAAGAATATTACGATGTTGTATTAACAGGAACATCTGTCGTTGCAGCTGAAGGAACACGCTATTTGGTGACTAATTTGTTATCAAGTATTGTTTTTGCCATTTTATCCATTGCGGCTTTAATGAGCTTGTTATTTTCTTCTGTTCGAATTGTGATTGTATCCATGATACCAAATATTATTCCGATGATCATTACAGCAGGAATCATGGGTTGGTTTGGGATCCCATTAAAACCATCAACTTTATTAATTTTCTCCATTGCACTTGGAATCACCGTAGACAATACCATACACTTTTTGGCTCGTTACCGACAAGAACTTAAAGTTAAACGTTGGGATTTGAAAGATTGTGTTGCGATCTCTATTCGTGAAACAGGCTTGAGCATTATTTATACTTCTGTCGTTCTTTTCTTTGGATTTATTGTCTTTGTATTTTCTGATTTTGGAGGTACACAAGCATTAGGATATCTTTCAGCTGTCACATACTTAGTTGCTTTATTTACAAATCTTGTATTATTGCCTGCTTTATTGTTAAGCTTAGAAAGAAGACTTACTACAAAATCCTTTGAAGAACCTTATTTTGATGCGTATGCTGAAGGTAGTGAAATTGATTGGACTGGCTTGAAATTTATTGAAGACGAAAAAAATGGTCTAATCGAAAAAAACGATTAACAAAGGAATTATGAAAGGAATTATATTAGCTGGAGGATCCGGAACACGTTTACACCCATTGACATTAGCTGTTTCTAAACAATTAATGCCAATTTATGACAAACCTATGATTTATTACCCACTCTCTATTTTAATGAGTGCTGGAATAAAAGAAATTTTAATCATTTCAACCCCACATGATTTACCTCATTTTGAGAAATTATTGGGAGATGGAAAACAATTGGGATGCTCCTTTTCTTATGCCGTTCAAGAAGTTCCGAACGGATTAGCACAAGCCTTTGTAATAGGTGAAGAATTCATCGGTAATGAAAAAGTTGCTTTAATTTTAGGTGATAATATTTTCTATGGTGTTGGCATGGATAATTTACTGAAAGAAAATAATAATCCTGAAGGTGGCGTTGTTTATGCTTATCATGTCAGTGACCCAGAACGCTATGGCGTAGTTGAGTTTAATACAGACATGAAAGCCATTTCAATCGAAGAAAAACCAACTCAACCAAAATCAAATTATGCTGTACCAGGCTTATATTTTTATGATAATTCTGTCGTAGATATTGCTAAAAATTTACAACCATCTGCACGTGGAGAATATGAAATAACGGATATTAATGCTGAATATTTACGCCGAGATCAATTAAAAGTTGCCGTTTTAGACCGAGGAACAGCTTGGTTAGACACCGGTACATTTGCTTCTTTAATGCAAGCTGGTCAATTTGTGCAAGTAATTGAGGAACGTCAAGGATTGAAAGTAGGTTGTATTGAAGAAGTTGCTTATATAAATGGGTTTATTTCAAAAGAACAATTAAAACAAATTGCAACGCCACTTGTTAAAAGTGGATACGGATCGTATTTAATGAATTTGATTAAAGAATAATGCAAGAAATCTCTGCTTATACCGCTTATATTGAAAAAGAAATTGCTGGACTAGATTTTCCTCTTACTCCTACTAATTTATACGCGCCATTGCGTTATTTCATGCAATTAGGTGGTAAAAGAATGCGTCCTATTTTAACACTTTTGGGAGCTGAATTATTTGGAGAACAAAAAGAAAAAGCGATCAATGCAGCGCTTTCTGTTGAGACTTTTCATAATTTCAGTTTAATCCATGACGACATTATGGATGAAGCTCCATTACGCAGAAACCAAGCAACTGTTCATCAAAAATGGAATCAAAATATTGCCATTTTATCAGGTGATGTGTTATTTGTGAAAGCGTTTCAGTTACTAGCGAAGCATGAACCTCATCAATTAGCCAATTTATTGGAATTATTCAACAAAACAGCAATAGAAGTATGTGAAGGTCAGCAAATGGACATGGATTTCGAAACACGTTCAGACGTAACCATTGATGAATACATTGAAATGATTCGTTTAAAAACTTCGGTTTTATTAGGCTGTGCACTTGAAATGGGAGCTATCGTTGCAAATGCCTCACAAAGTGATAAAAAACTATTGTATACTTTTGGTCAACACATTGGAATTGCTTTTCAAATACAAGATGATATTTTAGATTTGTATGCTGATCCTGAAAAATTTGGAAAACAAGTAGGTGGTGATGTTATTTCAAATAAAAAAACATTACTTAATTTAAAAGCGATCGAACTTGCTTCTGACCATCAGAAGGAACAACTTACACTACTTTCTTCATCCGTTGATTTTGAAAAAAAGATCAATGAAACAACTGAAATATACAATGCAATTGGAGCTAGAGCAGCATGTGAAGAAGTAATGCAAGAACATTATCAAATAGCGCTAAAAGCATTAGATGCCATTGAGGTAACTGCTCAACAAAAAATTCCATTGATCAAACTAGCAGAAAGTTTGATGCTGCGTGAAAATTAATACTGAATTTCAAAAGGAATTTATGAAATTAGCATCTAATGGAATTTGATACTAATAATAATTGACCGAAAAAGAATTAATTGAAGGATTAAAACAAGGCGAAAAATTTGCCTTTGATCTTCTTGTGTCAACATATTCTTCATTTATTTATAAAATTTGCTACAGTATTGTTCTTAGAAAAGAAGATGCTGAAGATGTTACACAAGAGGTTTTCACCAAATTATATCTTAACATTCATACATTTAATGAGCAAGCTAAATTATCAACTTGGATGTATCGAATCGCACTCAATCAAAGCAATGAGTTTTTAAGAAAATCAGCTAGAAAGAAACGATTACACCTCAAAAAAACGACAAGCGACTTAACTTCTATAGCAGGAATAATTCCAGATAAAGAATTACTTCCAGATAAAGTTCTGATTGAAAAAGAAGAGTTTACAATTATTCACAACGCGATCCAACAATTACCAGAAAATTATAAAGTGGTCTTATTGTTAAATTCGATTGAGGGACTTTCATACAAAGATTTAGCAGAAAAAATTGGTTATTCAATTCCTGCTACAGAATCATTAATTTATAGAGCAAAACAAAAATTAAAAGTAATTTTAACTGATTACTACGAAAAAAATTACGACAAATAAAAAGACTTTAATACTTTAAGCATCAAATGAATATGGAAAAAGAAAAATGGGTTGCAAATCAATTGGATAAAATGCCTGCTTATTTCAATGAGCTCGTTCCTACTGACGAATTGATACAGCGATTGAATACTATTCCTACATTACACCATCAAAAAGATAAGGTGATTTCAATCAAATTTAGTCTGTCAATTGCAGCAGGGATTGCACTTTTAATTTCCTTGAATCTTTATTCCATTTTCCAAAATTACAAACCAACACCATCAGAAACTTTGTATTCATCCTATTTTGACTATTTAACTGAAATTGTATGAAAAAAACAACTTTAAATCGAATTTTGATTACTGCATTAATTCTTTTAAATGGAATTCTTGTCTTTGTCATTGTGTCACAACGAAATCATCCACCAAAACGTAAAAGCATTGTGTCTATCGTGACTGATTTTGATCCAAAAACAAGAGCAAAAATTGTAGCATTGGAACAAGCTCATTTTAAAACAAAAGATCAATTGATGGAAGAGTCATCAAAGCTACATGCTCACTTATTCGCCCAATTATCTGCTCCAAAAAATAACAAAACAGCCGATTCAATTATTCAATTAATTAATGAGAATCAGCATGAAAATGTAACGATGACCTTTGTTTACTTTCAAAAAATAATCCGCTTGTGTAATCAACAACAACAAAACAAAATTCAACGATTAATACATGGCGCTTTTGACCGCATGGAAGGAAAACACCCTCATCAACCAAGATAAACATGAAAATTAAGCTGTTCATTTTACTAACATTTATACTTACTAACGCAGTTGGGCAAACAACACTTTCTTTTCATCCAAAGTTTGGGGAAAAATCCATTGAACTCAATCAAAAAATCGCAATCAATGCAAATGAATCAATTGTTTTTGAAACAATAAAATGCTACATTTCTTCTTTAAAAATTGATCATACATTACAAAGCAACCCTGCTTTTCTCTTTGATTTAGAAAATCAAAAGGAACTTGTAATTCCTTCAACTACTTCATTTAAATCGTTTTCTTTTGTAATTGGACTTGATAGTGCCATGCATGTTTCTGAAGATTACACAGGTGATTTGGACCCAATCCTAGGAATGTACTGGGCATGGAATACAGGCTACACTAATTTCAAGATTTCGGGGAAAAGAGTTGTATCAGGTCAACAAGATCAGCCTTTTGAATACCATATAGGAGGTTTCCAAAAACCTTTTGAAACGCAACAAGAAAAAACAATTCAATCGAATTTCACATCTCAAATAAAGTTGGATATTCAGCTCCTTCCTCTTTATGAATATATGTGTAAAACAGAACTGTATTCACTTCTAATTCCTGGAAAAGAAGCAAAAGAAATTGCGGCTTTAATCCCTTCACTCTTTCAACTTCAACAATCAAATGAATAAGGTGATCGTATTTATTTTTGGCTTTTTAAGCATTCTTTTATTCTCTGTTAAAGATGTGCAAAATTCTGTCTATTATCCAAAATATTGGCCACAACCATATATTGATTTGTCTCAATTGAAGCAACAAGAAATTGAACTTGGCAGAAACTTGTTTTATGACCCAATTCTATCGGAAGACAGTAGTATTTCTTGTTCTTCTTGTCATTTGCAAGCAACGGGTTTTACTCATATTGACCACACTATAAGTCATGGGATTTATGGACGAAAAGGAACTAGAAATGCACCATCTCTGCAAAATTTAGTCTGGAACAAAACATTTCACTGGGACGGTGGTGTTACACGTTTAAGTGGTCAAGCCGTTAATCCAATTACTCATCCTGCAGAAATGAATTTCACGATGAAAGGTGTGTTAAATCGTTTGAATCGCTCCGAGAAATATAAGCGTTTCTTAAAAGACTTTTCAAAAGAAAAAAATTACACTTCATCACTTTTACTTCACTCTTTAGCGCAATTTACAGCATCTCTTGTTTCTTGTCAATCGAAATACGATGAAATGAAAGATGGAAAAACATCATTTACAGAACAAGAAGAAAAGGGGTATCAATTGTTTAAACAAAATTGTGCTGCTTGTCACACTGAACCTTTATTTATGCGCAATGAATATGCAAGTAATGGACTACCAATTGATCCAACGATAAATGATTTAGGTCGTTTTTCAATCACCCACAAAAACAGTGATTCATTAACATTTAAAATACCATCTTTGCGAAATTGCGAAGTCACTTTTCCATACATGCATGATGGCCGATTTAAAAAATTAAAAGAGGTCATCAACCATTATACGAATGAATCCTTATTTCATTCAAACTACATCGACAAACGATTAAAACGCTCGATTAAATTATCTGAGTTGGACAAAAAAGACTTACTCTCATTTTTATTGACATTAACAGATCGTAAATTTTTAACGAATAAACAGTATTCCTTTCCAAAATAAACCAAACATAATTTTTAACTTAATAACTAATTTATGAAAAAGATTTTATTAAACATGAGTTGGTTTGTTGCATTGCTAAGTCATGCGCAAACTAATCCAGCTATTACATCTTGGTTGCAAAACACAACACAAACAGGTAGCTATTACACCAGTGGAAATTCAACAGCTTTTGGCAATAACATCCTTGTCAATTGTCAAAAAGTACAATACTCTAACAATTGGGTATATGTTACAACAACAGGTATTCCAGCCTATCCAACTGGCCCATTTTTAGATGGAAATCCTTCACAAGCGCAAAATCAAAATGGGATTTTTAAAATTTCATTAAATCCTACACAAAATAACGGAACAGCAACAGCTACTTCTGGTGGAAATATTGGACTTTTCATCAATGGTGTTGCATTGTTTGACTACAGAGATGGTGTGGCTTGGAATTCAAACTCGAATTCTTTATGCGGTGGTTTGCCTGGAATGTCTCCTTGTCCGGGAGGACCAGGTGCATCCTTTTCTTGGAACCGAGATGCCATACCAGCAGAAAAAGCAGGATTCGATTGTTCCAAAGGACACCCAGCAATGGGGAATTACCACCATCATCAAAATCCAAGTGCATTTAATTTAGATTTAACGGTCATTTCAACTATTTGTGATTTGTATGCTGCAGACGGTTTGTACGCAATTAATTCTTCACAGCATTCTCCATTAATTGGGTTTGCTTACGATGGCTTTCCAATTTATGGCGCCTATGCTTATGCCAATACTGATGGAACTGGTGGAATAGTTCGCATGAAATCAGGTTACCAACTGCGTTCAATAACAACACGCACAACAAGTCCAACCGGAGCAACGGTGTCAGCAGGGCCAGCAGTGAGCACAACCTATCCTTTAGGTTATTTTAGAGAAGATTATGAATTTATAGCACATACTGGAGATGCGAGTTATTTAGATGCCCACAACGGTCGTTTCTGCAAAACACCAGAATATCCAAACGGAATCTATTGTTATTTTGCAACGGTTGATGCAAATCATAATTCTGCATATCCTTATGTTGTTGGACCTACATTCTATGGAAATAAAACAGGTGCAAAAGTAACGTCAGTAACAGAAACAGTTTCAACGTATGCTTCAACTGCTGGAATTAGTGAGACAGATCCAACTCACTTTTCGATTTTCCCGAATCCAGCTGCAGATGTCTTAATCGTTCAAGCACAAGGAATGAATAAATCAGCAGTCAACATGCAATTAATTGATGCAGCAGGTAAAATTGTTCAAGAAAGCACTATTCCTCAAGGTGGGACAATGGGGTATTTCCAAGTTGGAACCTTATATAGCGGATCCTACCATGTTGTACTAACAGGAAATGGTTTAGAAAAAAGTTATTCGGTAATTATTGAGTAATTTAAAATCAAGAAATAAAAAAGGAAGTTGCCTTTACTAGACAACTTCCTTTTATTTTATAATGCTATCAAAGCCTCATCAAGATCTTTACCAGTAAGTTCTTCATTTATCCCAATTGTTTCATTGACTGTATGGTTACATTTACACGTATCACAACTAGATTGATTTCGGGAACATTTAACCGTTGTGTACCAAGTAGATTGTATACTGCAATTCTGTTCACCTACACAAGAATGATAGATAAAGTGACTCATCGCATTAATAACATAACTATTTTCAACTTTTTCTAATTCAACGGCAGTTACAGTAGAATTATCTTTAATGAATAAGATGAAATGGGCATGTAAATCTTGATCGAATGTAAAACCTATTTTCAAGGCATTTTCATTTGTTAATGAATTAAACGCACTTAAAAGTTCAGCTTCACCAATAAACAATTTACCATTAATATCACAAATTGGTTGACTTTGTTCAAAACTATAGAGCGCAAAAAAACAGCCTATAAGAACTTGAATTAAAAGTGATTTATGAAGGTTCATGCTGCAAAATTTTAGTTAGATACTAATTCAATTTTGAATAATTAAAGCGCACAGATAATCCAGCTTTAATACTAAATCGATCATCTAAAAATGCATTTCCTGCAATCCACCCTTTTGTTTTCGCTTCAACTGAAATGTAGGGGTATAAGTGTTTTGTTGCTTTCCAAATAACATTTAACTCAGCTAAACCTGTGAAATCAGCTGAACTTGTTTTGAAAAGTTGGTTTTTAGGCTGTAAATCTGCTACAATTCGAGCGGTCGTTAAAAATTGATGTTGGGCCATTTTAACAGGTTTTTCAAAAATCATCGCTTCAATCCCAAAGAAATTATGTTCATAGTTTTGATTAATATGTGGTGAAACGAAAATATTAAACTTAGGATTCTTAAAAAAGAAATCAATCCCAATTTGATTTCCAAAAGACGTTGGATAATAACGACCTGAGAAGTTAAATGAAACATCATTTTTAAGTCTAATTTCATTTATAAACAACATGGCTGGAGAAATGAAGTTTAAATAAGATAAATTCGCCTGTTTTTTCAACCAATCATATTGTTCGGTTGTCAATTTATCTCCATAGATATAACGGTCGTATCCATTTCCATAAGGATTTAACCCTCTTTCCGAATATTTTGCAGTCGGATTAAATAAATCGTAAGCCCACGCTGTAAAATCTAATCCAGTGAAATCTCGTAAATTTTGATTTGAGCCTTCTAAGGCCATTAATTCTTGTGTAAACTTAGTAGATTTTTCTTTATTTCCACAGGTTTTCATATAATCAGACACACCAAATGCATCTAATAAATAATAAAAACTATTGATTGTTTTTTGTCCATAAAAAAAGGTGTTACGCTGCATTTTGTTTAAAGAAGAAATTGCAGTTTCAACACCAACTGTAGACATTCTAACAAAATTAGCATTGTCATTTTCCTTCATCATTACAAGATTCGTGTCTAATATATAGGAAACTGAATAGGAATTTTTTGACTCGCTCGTAGGCTTTTTGTCAAATTTCCCCAAAGGATTATAGCTATACACATATGAATTAGCAAGTATTGCTCTGTGACCTTCTTCATGGCGCCATGTGCTCCCATAAATGTTGCTGAAAATTAATTGAGAAGGAATCGTGATTAATGCTTGCGTTACTTTTTGAAGAACTGGTTTTTTTCTAAATAGTGGAATTTGAGCGATTCCCCAATGCATTGATTGTGCAATAGCATTTGAGATTTGAAAACTTTGTTCCATACTTTGAATGGAAAAAGCGTTGGATAATGTTCCTTTACTTGCTTGATTTTGAGTGGATATCATTCCTTCAGTAATGTGTGCTGAATAATTCTGAAAAGGTAAATCCATGAATGAATAATCCAAAATTAATGGGATTTTTGTTTTAGTAACTTCTTGTGCGAAAAAATTAAAAGAAGTGAAAAACAATAAACTTGCTAAAATGGTTTTTGTCTGATTCATAAGAGAGTGGTTTAAATTAATAATGGCACAAATTTACTTTAAATATATTTATTTGCAAAAAAAATAATTAAAAACCTACTAAAAATTTATTTTATTTTGAAAAATACGTAAAAGTACTTAGGACTACGTAGGTAAAATTATTTTGAGTATTCAGGAAACAAACTTAACAATCCGCTTTCAGAAGCAGCACAAATACTACGTTGTGATGATTTTAGTTACTAAAATTTATTTTATCTTAAAGTTTTATAAAATTGTTAAAAGTAATCCAATCTGTTTCATAATAACTCTTGTTTAATTCAATTGGAATATTTCTTTTAGAAATAAAAAATTGAACAATTCCTTTCTCTTTGTATGGGGCTATTAAAAAAGTTAGATATGAATTTTTAAATAAATTAGGTTCTAAATTTAATATTTGTAGTTCAATATTATTAATTTCTTCGGATGTTATTGTGCCAAAATACTTCATTTTTAATTTTATAGAATTCACTTCATTATTTTTAATGTTTGAAAATTTAAGTAGTTCATTTTTTTCAAAAATATAATAATTTAGTTTCGTTTGATTTAACCAATCTTGTTTAATTAATTCATATTTATAATAACCATCTGTAAATTTTTTAATTAAAATGGAATATATGGTGTCATTTATTAAAATGTCTCTAAATTCAAAAAAATTAAAATTGTCAATACCAACACTTTTTTCACCAAAATCAATTTCAAATTTATATTGACTTTCAACAGGAAATGGAATTTTATTCGGTCTTTGTATCCATTGATCTTCTGGATTAAGAGACCATCCTATTGCATTTTCTAATTTTGAATTAGTAAATTGATTAATCTTCGGTATAGATTTATTAGTCCTTTCTTGACATATTCCTATGGAACAGACAAAAGTTAATATTAATAGAAATGATATTTTCATAACTGAGTGATTTTAATTTAAATTTAATGTTTTTTTTTAAATTCTGGAAACAAACTTAACAATCCATTTTCAGATGCTTCACAAATACCGCGTTCTGTAATGATTTTGGTTACTAATCTTGCGGGCGTAACATCAAATCCATAATTACTAGCTGGAGTTGTTTCTGGGCAAATTAAAACGGGTTGAATTTTACCATTTTTGCCTTTTCCAATCATATAACGTACCTCATCTTGATTACGCTCTTCAATCGGGATTTCTGTTAAACCGTTATTAATTGACATATCCAATGTTGTAGATGGCAATGCAACATAAAAAGGAATGTTATTATCGTTTGCAGCTAACGCTTTTAAATACGTTCCGATTTTATTAGCAACATCTCCTTGACGTGTCGTACGATCTGTTCCAACAATCACCATATCCACCATGCTATGTTGCATTAAATGTCCACCTGCATTGTCAACAATTAATGTGTGAGGAACATTGTGACGAGTCAATTCATACGCCGTTAAATTAGAACCTTGGTTACGAGGGCGTGTTTCATCGACCCAAACATGAACTTTTATTCCCTTTTTTTGCGCTTGATAAATTGGGGAAGTAACTGTTCCCCATTCAACACAACCCAACATTCCGGCGTTGCAGTGCGTTAAAATATTCACTACGTCTCCTTTTTTTCGTTGCGCAATTTCTTCTATCAATGACAAACCATGCACACCAATCATGCGACACGTTTCAACATCTTCTTCTACTATTGCAGCAGCAGCGTTCCAAGCTGTTTCAATGAAATCTCCTGAACTATTATCTAAAGCATCGCGCATTTTATCTAAGGCCCAAAACAAATTTACAGCTGTAGGACGTGATGCTCTTAAATCAGTAAATGCTTGATCTAAGAAAGAACCATTTAGTTGCTCTTCGACCATTTCTCGAACCGCTAAATAAATACCGTATGCCGCTGTAGCTCCAATTAATGGCGCGCCACGAACAATCATTTCTTTGATTGCTTCTTCTGCATCTTCGTAAGTTTCTAATCGAACCGTTACAAATTCATGCGGCAATTGACGTTGGTCAATAACTTCAACGTAACGATCTTCAGTTGTCCAAATAGTGCGAAAAGTTGTGCTCATAGTTCTCTATTTAATAGGTTATTTCTTCAAAATTATGAATTGTATTTTTCCAAGCTGGAATAGTCGTTTCTCGTATTAACTGAATCGTTTGAAAACCTGCTTCATTAGCAGCTTCCAACTCCTCAATAATATCTGATAAAAAGAGGATATCAGCAGGAAGTTGATTTAATGTAATAGCAATTGATTTATATGTTTCTACTTCTCTTTTTCCACCTGTTGTTGTATCAAAATAATTGGAGAAATAAGGTGTTAAATCACCTGCTTCAGAATGTTGAAACAATAATTTTTGCGCTGCAATTGAACCTGAAGAAAAAACGCCCATTTTTAAACCATCATTCCCCCATTTTTCAAGTGCTGGAGCTACATCTGCATACACATGACCTTTGATTTCACCCGATTCGTAACCTTTTTTCCATAAGATTCCTTGGATCGTTTTCAATGGAGTTACCTTACGGTCTTCAATGCTCCAACGAATCAATGTTTCAATTACAGCATCTACGGAGGTTATTTTTTTATTTTCTAAATTAGCAGAAAGTTCTACCGTTTTTTTGATAGCTTGTTGAATCTCAGGATTGGCTGTCATTTCTTTAATTTCATGACAATGCTCTCTAAAATAAGGGAACAAGACTGTGTAAACAAATTGAACTGAAGACGTTGTTCCTTCAATATCGGTCAAAATATAATGCGTTGCCATGTTTTATTTACTGTATTTTTGTTCAATTGAAGAACCTGTATATTCTGGTATCCAACCTTGCATATCAATAAAAATTCGAATTGCTTTTACAAATGGATTCGTTTCTCCTGCATCAAACCAATGTTTTGTTCCAGCTGGTACAGAAATTAAATCTCCTTGTTCACACAATAAATTAAAAACTGGATACTTGTCTAAATTGAACCAAAACAAACCTTTCCCGTCAACAAAAAATCGAATTTCATCTTCAGAATGGGTGTGCTCAGCTAAAAATTTAGCTCTGATTGCATCGTAATTTTCTGTTAACTGATTGATCAATATCACATCTGCTGTTTGGTAACCACCCGCTTCCATAAATGGCTTTAATTGTGTGTCATAAGCCGCTAAGATTTCCTCAGAAGATGCAAAATCCGAAAACATAACAGAACACGACCATTGGTCAAAGAACACACCTTGGCCTTTCAAAAACTGTTTTATTTCTGTTGGATTTGTAAGTGTTATCCCCTCATCTGGAATTGTTAATACCGCCATTTTAGTTCAATTATTTCTTACTGCAAATTTAAGGCTTATTCACTATCTTTGCAAAAAATAAAACACATGCTTGGATTAAAATTGGCAACAGACCCACGTTGGGCGAACATCTGCGAAACAAACATCGAAGAAGTATTAACCGATCATGCTTGGTGCGAACAAAAAGCTGCATCGAATGCCATTAGCATCATTGCCCAAAATTCGGAACATGAAGAATTGGTGACGGAACTTTTATCCTTAGCAAAAGAAGAATTAGCTCATTTTGAAATGGTGCATGAAATCATTAAAAAAAGAGGGTTTGTGTTGGGACGTGAACGCAAAGATTCTTACGTCAATGAATTGTATAAATTTATGTTTCAAGGAGGAACGCATCAACAACGATTAATGGACCGCTTGTTGTTTTCCGCCATGATTGAAGCACGCAGTTGCGAGCGTTTCAAAGTGCTTTCTGATAATGTCAACGATCCAGAATTAGCAGATTTTTATCGAGAATTAATGATTAGTGAAGCAGGACATTATACCACATTTTTAGGATTTGCCCGAAAATTTTGTGGCAACTTAGATGTCAACAAACGCTGGAAAGAATGGATTGAATTTGAAGCACAAGTAATTCAAAATTATGGAAAAGAAGAATCTATCCACGGTTAAAACTACCAGCTTTTATTTCACAATAAATTTAAATCCTTTACCATGCACATTCATAATTTCAATGGCAGGATCTTCTTTTAACAACTTGCGCAATTTCGCAATGTAAACATCCATACTTCTACCATTGAAATAATTGTCGTCTCCCCAAATAGCTCGTAATGTTGCTTGGCGGTCCAATATTTCATTTTCATTTTTAACCAACAATTGCAACAATTGATTTTCCTTGGTTGTTAACTTTTTTACGCCATCATGAAGGTGTAACAAACGCAATTCTGGCTCGTAATCAATTTTCCCTACTTTTACATGAGCAGCTTCTTCAGCAGACTTCACTTCTACCCTTCTCAAAATTGCAGTTATTCTTGCCAATAATTCTTCCATAGAAAAAGGCTTCGATAAGTAATCATCAGCGCCAAGGGCAAAACCTTCTAACTTATCTTCTTTCATTGCTTTAGCAGTTAAAAATAAGATGGGAACTTTCCGGTCAATTTCTCGAATTTCTTTTGCTAATGTAAAACCATCCATTACAGGCATCATTACATCAAAAATGCAAAAATCAAACGATGATGAAGTGAATTTTTCAAACGCAATTTTACCATTACGTGCCAACTCTACATCAAACCCTTTTGATTTTAAAAACGTAAACAGCAATTGACCTAAATTCTCGTCATCTTCTGCTAATAAAAGTGAAATTTTCTTATTCATATCGCTTGTCTTTTAATTTTTAATTGTGTCATTCATGGTTAATGTAAACTCTGATCCTTCACCAAATTTACTGCGAACTGTAACATTCCAACCGTTAATTTCTGCAATAGCTTTCACATAACTTAATCCCAAACCAAATCCTTTCACATTATGTAAATTACCTGTTGGCACTCGGTACAATTTATCAAATATTTTCGATAGATGCTCTTTCTTGATTCCGATTCCTTGATCCGTTACCGTTACAATTAATCTTGTACCTTCTTGTTTCAATAAAATATCTATTACAGGAATATCTTTACTGTATTTAATGCCATTATCCACTAAATTGGTGATTACATTGGTTAAATGCATTTTATCCGTGTTTAATTTTAATAATTCTTTAGGAAGATGAAGTCTAATTTCACCTCCAATATTTTGAATTCTAAATTGAGCATTCGCTGTAACTTCTTGAAGCAACCCATTTAAAACAACAACTTCTTCTTTTAATTTTAAATCCCCTCTATCCAGAACCGCGCTTTGAAGAATTCGTTCAACCAACAAACTCAATCGTTGATTCTCATCTTGAATCATTTTAACAAAGGGCTTAATAGCTGTTGTTTCAGCTGGCATCATATCCTTATCATTTAACGCTTCACAAGCTAAAGATATTGTAGAGATGGGCGTTTTAAATTCATGCGTCATATTGGAAATGAAATCATTTTTGATCTCAGATAGTTTTTCTTGTGCCAAAATGGTTTTAAACATGAACATTAATGCAACAACAATCAAAATCATTAAAGTCAAACTAATAACAAAAGGTCCCCACATTTCTTGAAAAAGAAAAACACCTTTTTTAGGGAAATAAATTTGTAAATAACAATTTTCATCTAAAATATTACTTGGAAACAAAACAGTTTTGCCGGTTAATACCGTGTCTAATTGTGCATTATAATTCGATGTTATTTGTTTAAATTTCAATGGTGTGCCGTATTCATCAGTTACCATAAATTGGTATGTGTGTGGTAAATCATCATTCTTAATTTCAGTTTGAATCACTGAATCCAAAAACAAGATATCAATTCGTTTGGTGGGGTCTTGGTAAACATTGTTTCTAAACGTCTCCACCATCATATCATTCACAAATTTTGCTTTTCGAAACACTTGCTGAATCACTCGTTGATCTAATTGTATTGCTAATTTCACCGAATCATTGTGCGGTATGGATTGTTTCTTTTTGTCTAATAAATCTTTTAATTGTCGAGCATCTCTTGCTAAAACACGTTGTTCAGTTGTTAAACCAGTCAATGTATCAAATGCTTTCCCTTTGATAACCAAGTAATTTTCATAATTTCCATTTTCAAAAATGGCTGTATCTTGAATGGAAATGGATTCTTTTGCAGCTAATAAGTGTTTGAATTCCTCTTTCAAAATATTTTTATATTGACCACTAAAATCATGGTTAACAATATGCAAGTATTTGCGCATATCTTCCGCTTTCTCATGGCGTATGGCAATTCGTTCTAAAGAGGTCGAAAGATTATTTTCAAACTGTGTAGATTTTCGATCATACAGTTGTAACGTTTGAATCACTTGGATAATTAACAATGCTAAAAGGGCAATTGTAACAACAGCAACGACAACATTTACTCTAATTTTACGCATTCTAATTTTCTTTTAACGAAAGTAAGCTTCTTCTTGAAGTTTACTAATTGACTTAACTTTTTTTAACAGCAAAAAAAAATAACGTATAAAATTTGAAAAAAAGACGAATTATCTAAATTCAACGTTGTACTTTCGTGAAGATGACCTTAAAATTTCGGTTAATAGTCTATTGTATTGCTTTGCTTTGTGCTTCGAATTTGCATGCTCAAACATCAACTTTTCGTGTCAAAACTTTCGCTTATACTTCTAAAATCATTCAAATAGATAGTTTTTCTATTTTCCCAAATTCTATTCAAATATATGCTAATTCATTACTACTTGCATCGGATTCATTTCAAATTGATTACGGGAAAGCAGAATTACAGCTTTTTGAAAAACGGAGTGATTCAATTACCATTCACTATCGCGTTTTACCAATGAATATTAGTAAAGTGTATGCAAAACGAGACACGTCGCTTTTGTTCAAAGAAACGATGAATGACCGTGATAACTACTTAATAAAATCGACTTTTGATGTAAAAGATGTTTTTGGAGGTTCTACCCTTCAAAAAGCGGGAAGTATCTCAAGAGGTGTCACTTTTGGTAACAATCAAAATTTAGGTGTGAATTCAAATTTAAACCTTGAATTATCTGGCGATATCAGTCCTAATTTAAAATTATTAGCATCCTTATCAGACGATAACCTTCCTATTCAGCCAGATGGAAACACCAATAAATTGCAAGAGTTTGATCAATTATTCATTCAAGTATACAACCAGAAATTTAAATTAATTGCTGGAGATTTTTGGTTAAATAAACCGACTGGTTATTTTTTAAATAATAAAAAAAGAGCGCAGGGATTAACATTTAATTATCAATGGGGTAAAGATTCAACTAAACTATGGAAGACACAAGCAAGTGGTGCTTTTTCAAAAGGGAAATTTGCAAGACAAATCATACCTGGAATAGAAGGGAACCAAGGTCCTTATCGATTAAGAGGCAATGAAAACGAGCCGTTTATCATAGTTTTAGCCGGAACAGAACGCGTATATATAGATGGAAAATTAATGGAACGTGGTCAAGAATTTGATTATACCATTAATTACAATTCTTCCGAAGTGATTTTTACGAGTCGTCACCAAATTACAAAAGACACCCGAATCGTAGTTGAGTTTCAATACAGTGATCAAAATTATGCGCGATCGCTTTTCCAATCTGCAACAAGTTTTGAAGGAAAAAAATTCAAGTTTTGGTTAAATGCCTATTCCGAACAAGATGCTAAAAACCAAACCATTCAACAAAGTTTAACCCCATCTCAAAAACAATTGCTTTCAGAAATTGGAGATTCTTTACAATTCGCTCAAACTTCTAGTATTGATTCCGTTGGGTTTCTTGAAAATCAACTGTTGTATAAATTAGTAGATACTTTAGGATATGATTCTGTATTGGTCTTTTCTGTTCAACCAAGCGAAGCGGTTTTTAGGGCTAGTTTTACTTTTGTTGGAGCAGGTAAAGGCGATTACATTTTATCGAATTACAATGCATTGGGAAAAGTATATAAGTGGGTGGCACCTGTTGCTGGAGAAAAACAAGGTAATTACGCTCCATTCCGTTTGATAGTGACCCCAAAACAGAAACAGTTTGTATCATCAGGAATTGAATATAAAATTACTAAAAACTTAACTTTTGAAACAGAATTGGCATATTCAAATAATGACGTCAATACTTTTTCTAGTCTCAACGGATCTGATGATCATGGTATTGCAAATCGCACTAAAATAAGTGGTGTAATTCCTTTTAAAAAGATTTCACCCTGGAAATTAGCCTTAAAAGCAGAAACAGAAGTATTGAATGCAACATTTTCTCCAATTGAACAATACAGAAGTGTTGAATTTGACAGAGACTGGAATACACGGAATAAAAAATTCAGTGGAAATCAAACTTATAGCGGAATAAAAACTGATTTTATACATACTAAAAATGGCAATTTAGGCATTGAAGTCTATTATTTTAACATTGGAAACGATTTTTCAGGAATAAAGTCGGCTCTTTCAAGTAAATGGCACAAAAACGGATTTGAAAGCACTATCGATTTAAGTTATTTAGCTAGTAAAACAACTGAAAAAAATGAATTTCTTCGTCATAAAATTGCACTTTCAAAAACCATTAAAAAAATAAAAATCGGTTATCTTGACGATCATGAATTGAACAAATACCAAAGTAATTCTATACTCAATCCAACTAGTTATCAATTTTTTGATTACCAATTTTACATTGCAACGAATGACACCTTGAAAAACAATGTCAAACTTTTTTACCGTGAACGATATGATTTACGATCAGATTCAACCAAATTAACACCAATTGCGAAAGCAAGAACAACAGGTTTAGAAATAAAATTCAATCAATGGAAAAATCAGAATTTAACCTTTCTTTCTAGCTATAGAGAACTGGCTATTCAAAACAATAGTTTAATCAACCAAGCACCCGAAAAAACAATGCTTGGACGAATTGATTATGAATTGCGGTTGTTGAAAGGTGCATTTACTTGGAATACTTTTTATGAAATTGGTTCTGGCCTTGAACTTCGCAAAGAATTTTTATACATTCAAGTCAATACAGGTCAAGGGATTTACACATGGATTGATTACAACGGTGATGGTGTTAAAGATTTAAATGAATTTGAAGTTGCACAATTTGCGGATCAAGCAAGTTACATACGCGTTTTTACGCCTAGTAATCAATACACGAAAACGTATTCTAATGAATTCAATCAATCTGCATATTGGCGACCAGAGCGGATTTGGTCGTCCAAAAAAGGTGCTTTAAAAACATTGGCTCGTTTTTCTGATCAAGTTAGGGTTCGTATTAACAGAAAAACTTCTTTATTTGATGGATTAGAGGCATTTAATCCATTTGCAACTCAAATTAGAGATACTGCTTTAATTGCTAGTAATACTAATATTCGCAACACCTTATTTTTCAACCGAACATCTACAATATTTGGTAGTGATTACACCTATCAAAACACCACTTCGAAAGCTTTATTAGCATCTGGTTTCGATTCAAAATCAACAATTTATCATGAGCTTAGTTTTCGATGGAATATTGCGAAAATTTTTGCACTTGAAGGAAAGGGACAAGTCGGAACAAAAGACGCCATTGCCGATTACACAGTTGGAAGAAATTATGCGATTACCTATTATTTTATTCAACCGAGTATCATATACCAACCTTCAACTCGATTCCGGATAACATTAGATCTTCGTTATTCAACCAAAACAAACGCTTTAATTTTAGGTGGTGAAAAAGCAATCGTACAAGAAATCGGAAGTACGTTTAAGTTCAATGAAACAGAAAAAGGTAGTTTACAGGGTGGACTAAAAGTATTGAAAATTCAATTCAATGGAAATCAAAATTCTGCCATTGGTTTTGAAATGTTAGAAGCATTAGGAGCTGGATTAAATGCAACTTGGAATATCGGATACCAACGATCTGTTTCAAAAAATCTTCAACTATCAATTCAATACAATGGAAGGAAATCTGAAAATAGTACCATGATTCATGCTGGAGGAATGGAAGTAAGGGCTTTTTTCTAAAAAACGCTAAAACATCCGAATTAAGCGTAACTTTGCAACATGAATATGGGACAAGAAAAGATAGAAAATGCAATAAAAAATATTGGATTTAGTGCATTAAATGATTTGCAAAAAGAAACATTGATTAAAGCAAAAAATGCTTCTAATCTATTGATATTATCACAAACAGGTTCTGGTAAAACAGTTGCTTTTTTATTGCCTTTATTAGAAAAATTAAAAGAAAAATCCAATCATATTCAAGCCATTATTTTAGCACCTTCAAGAGAATTGGCGATACAAATTGAAACTGTGTTTAAATCATTTAAAACGAACCACAAAGTAACTACTTGCTATGGTGGGCATTCCATGCGTGTTGAACAAAACAGTTTATCTGAAGCACCCGCTTTATTGATTGGAACTCCAGGTAGAATATGTGATCATATAACCAGAAACACAATAGATTTAAGTGAAGTTACACAACTTGTAATCGACGAATACGACAAATGTTTAGAATTTGGATTTGAAGATCAAATGAAATTCATTCACCAAGAATTAGAACAAGTAAAAAGGACCAGTTTAGTATCCGCAACAGAACTAAAAGAATTCCCAGAGTTCCTTCAGTTTACTGAACCTTCAATGATCAATTACTTAGACAAATCGACAGATCCTGCTATTACATTTTGGAAATACCCAATACAAAAAGCAACAAAATTTGAACGTTTATATGATTTATTGTGTTCTTTTAACGGTGAGCCAACCATTGTATTTTGTAATTTTAGAGAGGCCACACAAAGCATCCATGAATTTTTAGAGGAAGGTAATTTTGAAAGCATTATTTACCATGGAGGTATGGAGCAAGAAGAACGCGAAAGAGCATTAATAAAATTTAGAAATGGAAGTGCCCACACCTTGATTTGTACAGATTTAGGATCACGCGGATTAGATATTCCTGAAATTCAACATGTTGTTCATTTTCAATACCCAAATAGTGAAGAAGCATTTATTCACCGAAATGGTAGAACTGCTCGAATGAAAGCGAATGGTTCCTCTTATCTATTAATGGATACAGCAGAAGCGAATCCAGAATATTTAAATAGTAAAACACAAGAATACAAATTACCAGACCAGATCCCATATCCTTCGGAAAGCGAATGGGCAACTTTGTATTTTAGTGGTGGAAAAAAAGATAAAATCAATAAAATTGATTTTGTTGGATTCTTAGGTCAAAAAGGGCAATTAGCTAAAGAGGAAATTGGAATCATTACGGTATTAGACTTTAGTTCATACGTTGCTGTAAAACGATCAAAAGTAAAAACATTGTTAAGAACCATACAAAACGAAAAAATTAAAGGGAAAAAACTAAAAATAGCGCTTTCAAAATAAATTTGGTTTATTTTTATAAAAATTAATACAATGAAAAGATTAAAAACGATTAGTTTATTGTGTACAATGCTATTACTCGCTCTGGCTTGTAAAAAAGAGGATAACAATCCTGTTGCAGCTGAAGCGGGTACAGTGAAATTAATAATGACTCACCGATGGGATGAAAACAATACCACTAATTTTTTGTTGGACATACCACTTCTACATCCATCTACCAACGATACATTAACCTTCACAACCTTTAAATACTACTTATCAAATGTACGTTTAAAAAGAACAGACGGAACTTGGTGGATTCATCCTGAAAGTTACTTTTTAATAGATTTAAGTGATTTGAATTCAAGTATGTTAACTATTCCAAATGTTCCAATTGGAACTTATTCAGCGATGGAATATACGCTGGGAGTTGATAGTTTACGAAATATTTCTGGTGCTCAAGGTGGTGCATTATCAATTTCTAATAATATGTTTTGGAGTTGGAATACCGGCTACATCATGACAAAAGCCGAAGGAATTTCTAACAATTCAAGTTCAGGCTCTTTTTCTTTTCATTTAGCAGGATTTGAAGGTGCTGACAATATTGTAACAAAAAGAACATTTGATTTCATCACTCAAATTCCTTTAACAGTGAAAAACGGAAAAGTAATTGAAGTTCATTACACAGTCAATCCTATGCATTTATGGGATAATTCACCATCTGTTAGTGTTTTAAATAACATTGCTACAACAGGAAATGATGCAAAAAAAATGGCAAAAGCATTTTACAATTCGATCGTTTTTGATCATTTTCACGAATAATATAACGATGAAATTCTCAAGCTTTTTATTTATTGGATTTAGTATACTAATTATCTTTTCGTGTAAAAAGGAAAACTCAACTCCTACAGTTGCAGCTATAGCATTTATTAAACCAGCACACTTTCCTGCTCCTAACTATACATTTGCTCAAAATGAAGTGACACAAGATAAATTTGACTTAGGTAAACAATTGTTTTATGATCCAATTTTATCATTAGACAATACTGTTTCTTGTGCGAAATGCCATGACCAAGCACATGGTTTTTCGGATCATAACATAAAATTTAGTAACGGTGTTGGTGGTACACTTGGAGAACGAAACTCTCCTGCTTTATCTAATTTAGCATGGTATCCAAATTTCATGTGGGATGGTGGTGTAAACCACATTGAAGTTTTATCTGTTGCGCCAATCACAAATCAATTGGAAATGAAAGAGACAATTGCGAATGTGGTTGCTAAATTAAATGCTTCATCCAATTACAAAAACAAATTCAAAAAAGCCTATAATATTGATGAAATAACAGATGAATATATGCTGAAAGCACTTGGTCAATTTATGGGAATGATGGTTTCTTCCGATTCAAAATACGATCGCGTTTATACAGGTAAGGCAAGCTTTACTGCAAGTGAAGAAAATGGATATACTTTATTCAAAACCAATTGCATAAGTTGCCATACAGAACCGCTAACAACAGATTTTTCTTTCAGAAACAATGGAATTGATGACCAATTTACAGATTTAGGTCGCGGTCTCATCACACAAAACACCTCAGATAATGGGAAATTTCGTGTTCCAAATTTGAGAAACATTGCAATTACATATCCATACATGCACGATGGTCGTTTCTTTACATTAGCACAAGTAATTGATCATTACAGTAATGGAATAAAACAAAATGCGACAATTGATCCTTTGTTTCAAAACACAACAGGATTTAATTTTAGTTCCACTGAAAAATTGGATTTAATCGCTTTCTTAAAAACACTTACTGACAACACCTATTTGGCGAATCCACTTTTTCAAAAATAAAAAAAGGCGATACAAGATCGCCTTCAATAAAAAAGATGCTTTTACTTATTTCACTAAAGTGATGGCGTCTGCACGAAAATTCATTTCAAATTTTGGAGCAGTAATTTTTTGTATTTCCTCTTTTGATTTTCCTGCATCCTCCGCAAAATGTTGTAACATTTGAACAGAAACAGTATCCATAAAAATGATGCCGTGCATAAATGCCTTAGTTCCACTTGGAGTTGCTGGTGGAATTGTAAAATGATCTTTGAATCGAACCATGATTGATGTGTTGTTTCCATTATCAATCGTTACCCAACATCCAGCTTTCAAGCAAATAGATTGAAGCGGCGAATACACAGTAACTTCGGTTGTGTTGAATTTATTCGCTTCGAACTTTTTCCACATTTCAGCAGCAGAAATTGCCTTTGATGCATCAACTTTTACGGGTCCATAGCTTTTCGCTAATTTAACTTTATTCCCACCTAAATCTAGGGCTGAATTGGTTGCACACGCACCAATTAGTATAGACGTGATCGCAATAATGATTATTCTTGTTTTCATAAACTATTTTTTTACAAATATAATTGATTTGGATTTGATAAGCATAAAAAAAGGTCGCAATCAGCGACCTTAACTTTTCTTTGAATAAAATTATTGCAAATATGTCGTATAAAACTCATCTATTTTCAATGAAACACCATCAACAATGTAAGAATTGATTCCACAAGAACTAATGAAACGCATGATGATTCTTCTACTCGTAGCATCATTTGTTACCATCGTTACTTTTGCTTCACTTTTCACTTTATTATAATCTACTTTAAAATAGTTTACATAGTAAGATGCATTTTTGGCAACATCTTCTGAACTAACAGAAACAGGTAATTTAAATACAAAAATTCCAGAATTTTTAGCTGCTGCTAATTCTGATTTAGATTGTGTTACAACAGACTTCATTTCTTGTGAATAAGAAAGTGTACCAAAAGACACTGCTGCTAAAATTGTTAAAAAAAATGTTTTCATAGTATTAAATTTAAAAGTAAGACGCAAACCTTGTGCCAAAAGTTGTATATAAATTTGACTTAAATTAATCGCTAATCTACTATTTTTTTATCAATTTTGTTTTCGATATGCAAAAACTTTTATCTTTTTTCAGGAAAAACACATTAGAAGCAGGTTGTGATGAAGCAGGACGAGGCTGTTTAGCTGGGCCAGTTGTCGCTGCAGCAGTTATTTTACCAATAGATTTTTATCATCCAGACTTGAATGATTCAAAAAAATTAAGTGAGAAAAAAAGAAAAGAATTGCGCCCAATTATTGAAAAAGAAGCCCTTTCGTTTGCAGTAGGCATAGTAGACAATCACGAGATAGATGAAATTAATATTTTAAATGCCAGTTTTTTAGCCATGCATAGGGCCATTGAACAACTATCAATTGGGCCAGAATTACTTTTAATAGACGGCAACAGGTTTAAGGACTACCAACAAATTAAACATGAGTGCATCATCAAAGGCGATGGAAAATATTTAAGTATTGCAGCGGCCTCAGTTTTAGCTAAAACGTATCGCGATGATTTAATGGAAGAATATGCCCTTCAATTTCCGGCTTACAATTGGCGAAAAAACAAAGGTTATCCGACCAAAGAACACCGCAATGCCATATTAACTCACGGTGCAACAGATTTACACCGCAAAACATTTACCTTGTTAAGCCCTGAACAACTCCGTCTGTTTTAAGTCAACATTTCGTTGTTCATTTTAAACCTGTCAACACATATTTCAAAGCATATAATCATCTATTTTTGATCAAAATGATATTTATATGTTTGCACGGTATTTTTTCTTGATTTTAGGGGTAATAAGTTTGGGATGGATTGGTTTTGTTTCCATTGATTTAATTGATCGAAATGAAACATTATCTCCAGAAAATTTATTTGGAAAAGAAGATCACAAACTTATAATTATCAACCGTTTTGATGAAGTGAACTCGATTGATTCATGGATCAAAATCCCATTAAATATTCAACGCTATTATGTTAATATTCAACCTAATTTAATAAAAGGTTCAAACATCATTTTAAGCGAAAAACGCACGCACTTTTTAATTGAATCAACTAATGAATGGAATGATATAAACGTTTCTAAATTAGTTGAAGCAGCAGGTGACAAGGTGATTTCACGTTCATCAAATTCGATTAAAACGAAACAATTCAACGTCGAAATCTATAAAAACAAAGCATATTTTCATACAATGAAAATGGCTACAACCCGTTTTAAGAATTGGTTAACAATAGATAAGAAATCGAGCGCTGCAATAATAGATTTCAGTAGAAATTCCATTAAAAAAACAGAATATTATTTAACAAAAGGCAATCAGTTTGCTTATAAAGCACGAACAATTAGTCATTTAAAATGCAATCAAATTAATGACAAAGAATTGTTCAGTTCCATTCTCCCACTATCTTTTAAAAATTATCATTTCTATGAAAAGGAATATTTCAAAACATTAGACAAAACATTTGCAAAAAGTGTTTTTTCAAAATGGATGGACAAAGGATTTGTAAGTATCAACTACAAAGGCAATTTGGTTTTAGTAAGCGATTATAAAATCGGCCAAAACCCTATACAAAATTTGGAAGAACTAACCCATTCAGAAGGGAATACCATTAATGATGTCGGTTTTTTTAAAGGAATTAAATTGGCAAAAAAATACCCTTTTAACAATGGGTTTTATGTGTTTAATCTAAACGATGCAGTAATTATAAGTGCTTCCAAGACTGCTTGTGAAGATATTTTAGCCTTAAACAAAATTGGGAAAACATTAGCTACCGAACAAAAAATGCTACAAGAAATCTATGGTGATCTGCCAAGAGACATAACAGAACGTTATAGTTTTTCAAATAAAAAATATACCAAATCAATTTACAACAATCAATTATTTGAAACGCATTTATTAAAGAGAAAAGAAAATAATTCTGTTGATACAACACGTTCAATATCAACACAGATTCCTTCAATATCGATGGCTGTGCAAGGTCAGATTCTTGATTTTAAAGTATTGGAAGGAAAAGGAAATGTTGCAGTTATCACTAATCAAAATCAGTTTTATTACTTTTCTGGTGGACATTTAAGTTGGAAAAAAGCCATTTCTGGAACCATGTTCAAAGAAATTGTTTTTTCCAAAGAGTTGGAAGCATTTGTTTTAACCAGTGACAAAGCAATCCATTTAATCGGTAAAAATGGCATTGAATTAGCCAAAAACACGGATGATTTAACAGATAAACCTGCAATTCAAGCTGGTAATGCCTATACCGTTAAGGGACAAATACAGTTGATTTATCCCACAAAAAATGGAAATCTAATCGTATTAAATGCCCAAGGTAAGCAAGCATTTAGAATCAAAGGGTTGAATGATTGCACGCACCCTTTATTGACATGGAAAAGTGCGAACAAACAATTGGTTGCAGTTCAAAATGGACAACAAGTTAAACTAATCGCTCTTGATAAAAAACAACAATTGCGAACAATACCTGTTTCAACGAAAGCAATCGCTCGTGTTGTGAACAATGAATTAATGATTTTTAATATTGAAACCAATAACCTTTCAATCATCAATCAAAAAGGTGGAATCGTGAATAAAAGTTCGTTACTCAACGGCCAACTTTTTGTTTCTGATAGTCCAAAAGAATTAACGATGAGTATATTACAAAACTCAACTATTCAAGGAATCACAGTAGATGGAGCAAATTCCAATCGCATAAACTGTCAAGTTTCATCCATTGATTGGGTTAGTTATTCTAGTCAAAATGGAAAACCTATCTATGCTGTTGTTGATGGATTAGATAACAATGTTATTATCTACAACAAGAAAGGTGAAATTTGTTTTAAAGAACAAATCGAAGGATCTAAAAAATGTATTTTAAAACAAGATGGGAATCAACTCATTGTTTCGACAATTGTAGATAATTTCATTGTACAATACAGAATAAATCTATAAAACAATGGTTCATTTATCCAAAAAATGGCGGTTTTTACTGAGTTCGCTTTCCGGTTTGTTAATGGTTATTTCTTTTCCATTTACAGGAAGTCTATCAATACTTGCATTCATTGCTTGGATACCTCTTTTATTAATTGAGAAAAATACCATAAGCTTTCGCCATCGATCAGGACGTGTCTTTTTACATGCTTATATCACTTTTTTCATATACAACTTAGGAACAACGTGGTGGATTTGGAACGCTAGTGTGGGTGGAGCAATTTTAGCATTTGTTTTGAATTCTTTATTGATGGCTATCGCATTTTATATTTTTCACAACTTACATAAAAAAATTGGTTCAAAATATAGCTTGTTAATACTTTTAGCTTGTTGGATTGGGTTTGAATTTTTACATCATAATTGGGAATTATCTTGGCCCTGGCTAACACTTGGCAATACCTTTTCTATTCGGCCACAATGGATTCAATGGTATGCTTACACGGGAGTTTTAGGTGGAAGTGTCTGGATATTATTTGTCAATTATTTTGGAGCGAAACTCGTGCAGCATACTTTTATACTCAATAGAAAGTGGAATTGGAACAACCAATCTAACTTTATGTTATTAGGAAGTATTAGTTTACCCCTACTCCTTTCTTTTCTTCAATTTCAAACGTATCAAGAAACAAAAAATCCGATTGAAATTGTTGCCATTCAACCAAACATTGACCCGTATAATGAAAAGTTTTCTACGGAACTTCAAGTACAACTTCAAAAAATAATGGCGCTTGGTCAATCAAAAATGACCGAGACAACCGATTTAGTTTTAGCACCCGAAACTGCGATTAGTGAATCATTTTATGAAAATGATTTTGGACAATCTTCATTACATCATTTCTTGGGCAATCAACTTGTTAAATGGCAAAATAAATCGTTGTACATTGGAGCATCCACCTACAAATTATTTCCAATAAAAAATTCTAGAGCATCCATTCCTCTCGAAGGAGGACCAGGATTTTATGAAAATTACAACAGTTCGCTTTTAATGAACGGAAATAAAAATTTTGAATTCGTTCACAAATCTAAATTAGTTTTAGGTGTAGAAAAAATCCCCTTTTCAAATTGGCTGCCTTTTTTAGAGGAATTATCCATTCAGAATGGTGGAACATCTGGTACATTAGGTATAGAAAAACAACCTAGAATATTAACAACACCAACTTTTAGTTTCGCTCCATTGATTTGTTATGAATCCATTTATGGTGCATTTAATGCAGAACAATGTAGAAAAGGAGCTGAAATCATTTGCATAATTACCAACGACGGTTGGTGGGGCGATACGCCAGGATACAAACAACATGCAAGTTTCGCCGCGATAAGAGCCATTGAAAACAGAAGAAGTGTTGCGCGATCAGCCAATACTGGAATTAGCTGTTTTTACAACCAACGCGGAGAACAAATCGCTGCAACAAAATGGTGGGAACCGATTGCAATTCGACATACCTTAAATGCGAATAAAAAACAAAGTTTTTATACACTTACAGGTGATTTAATCGGTAAAATAAGTGTGCTAATCGCAGTAATTCTTGCAATTTACAGCTTGTTTATTCGTCCTAAAAAAATGATTTAGACCAATTGAATTCCTGCGTAATTTTGAGGAGTAATTGCTTTTAACTCACTTTTCAATACGTCACTAACAGGTAAATTATCAATAAAAGCGTGAACAGACTCTTTCGTTGTTGCTTCATTTTTACGTGTTAAGCCTTTCAATGCTTCGTAAGGTTTTGGAAAACCTTCTCTTCTTAAAATGGTTTGAATCGCTTCAGCTACTACCGCCCAATTTTTCTCTAAATCCAATTCAAAAGCCACTTCATTTAATACTAATTTATCCAAACCAACTAAAGTAGATTTCAACGCAATAAATGTATGTGCAATTGGCATTCCAACTGTTCTCAATACCGTTGAATCGGTTAAATCGCGTTGTAAACGAGAAACTGGTAATTTAGCAGATAAATGTTCATATAAAGCATTGGCAATTCCAATATTCCCTTCTGAATTTTCAAAATCAATTGGATTAACTTTATGTGGCATAGCAGAAGAACCAATTTCGCCTTCTTTTAATTTCTGCTTAAAATAATCCATTGAAATATAGGTCCACATATCACGGTCTAAATCCAGCACAATCGTATTGATGCGTTTCATCGTATCAAAAAGAGCTGCTAAATTATCGTAATGTTCGATTTGAGTCGTAGTTTGACTTCTATTTAGTCCTAATTTTTCATTGACAAAATGATTCGCAAAACGAACCCAATCATGCGAAGGAAACGCAACATGGTGCGCATTAAAGTTACCCGTTGCACCACCAAATTTTGCAGAAAAAGGAACGTTTTTTAATTGATTCAATTGAATCGTTAATCGTTCTGAAAAAACTTTAATTTCTTTCCCTAAACGTGTTGGAGAAGCCGGTTGGCCATGTGTTTTTGCCAACATTGGGATATCTTTCCAAGCCGTTTGAAGTGCTTCTAATTTTGCGATTAATTTTTCAACTAATGGAATGTACTGTTCTTGTAAGGCTTCTTTCAACGATAATGGAATCGACGTATTATTAATATCTTGAGAAGTTAGACCAAAATGAACAAACTCCAAATAATTTTCCAAACCTAAACCAGTTAATTTATCTTTTAAAAAATATTCAACTGCTTTCACATCGTGATTGGTCACTTTTTCTGTATCCTTGATCCACAATGCATCTTTTTCAGAAAAGTCAGTACAGATAGCACGCAAACTCGAAAAAGTATCTTTTGGAAAATTTTTCAAAGGTTCAACTCCTGCTTCAACCAAAGCAATTAAATATTCAACCTCAATGATAACTCGGTATTTGATCAATCCGAATTCAGAAAAATAAGGTTGTAATTCTGTTGTTTTTGAATGGTATCTCCCGTCAATTGGAGAAATTGCTGTAAGTTGATTAAATTCCATCTTGCTTGTGCTAATGTTGATTTTTGAAGGGGCAAAGTTAGCATATTTTCAGTTAAAACGGAAAATTAATACAGAAAACAACTAATCACAATCAATGAGCATTCATTCGTTAACAACTTTTGGAAACATCGTTTCTGTAAAACTTTAATTTAGCTTTCTTTGTATTAAACCTCAAATACAAAAAGACATGAAATTTTTCAGCTTCTTATTACTTCATTTTATGCTTAGCAATGTAGCATTTAGCAATCAATTATCAACTCCTGCTGATTCCATAACTAATAAAAAGGACAAAAAAGAAGCTTTGAAATTCGTAAAAGAAGGACAACTTTATTTTGAAGGTGGAAGAGTAAAAGATGCATTGAATCGTTTTCGTGAAGCAGCGGTGAAAGACCCAAATTCATGGATTCCTTTGCATTGGATTGGAAAATGTCATTATTCATTAAATAATTTTGGATTGACTTTAAAATATGAAAAAGATGCATTGCAATTGAATCACGAGAAATCGAAAAATGAATTATTTGAATTCATCGGACTTGCATTTCACAAAACCAATCAATTAGATTCAGCATTGAATTATTTTAATAAAGTAAAAAATGCTTGTTCTGAAAAAGAGTTTTCCAATTCAAGCATACCTTCAGAAATAGCACAATGTGAATTTGCCAAAAAAGAACTTACTACTGGAAAAACAGCGTTGAAAAAAGGACTCAAAGATGTTAACTCAGGGTATAATGACTATGCTCCTATTTTGACTGACAATGGTAAAACATTGTATATTACTTCTAGAAGACCCGATACAAAAGGAGGAGAAATGAATCCTTACGACCAAGAATATTTTGAAGATATATATAGAGCTATTTGGAATGAAACTTCGCAAACTTGGGACAGTTTAACCAACGACTTAGATCGTATTAATACGAACGGATTTGATGCTTTTACTGCAATTGTTGCCAATGGAACAAAGGGATTATTAACAGTTAATACAACGGTATTAGATCAAAAAAATCAAACGGAAAGTTCTGATATTTTTACAGTTGAATTATCTTCTAAACACAAATGGTCTTCACCAAAAAGAATGGATGATAGTGGGATCAATACTTCTTTTTTTGAAGGTTCTGCTTCGATGACAGATGACGGTAATACCTTGTATTTTGTATCGGATCGGAATGCGGAGACTTCCTCTTCAGATATTTTTGTTAGCACGAAATTAAACGGGAAATGGTCAAAACCAAAAGCATTACCAGCTACCATCAATTCTTTAGAAAACGAAACGACACCATTTATTACAGGTGATGGACGTTACTTGTTTTTCAGTTCAAATGGGTTGTTAGGCATGGGCGGTTACGATGTATTTGTGGCTGAAAATCTGGGTTCAACTTGGAGTACTCCGATTAATTTAGGAATTGAAGTGAATTCAGTGAATAACGATACACATTTTCAATATTATCCTGCACTAAAAAAAGCAGTTTTATCCAGTTTTGAAATTATTGGGCAAAAATCAAGTATGGATGTTTATGAACTTGATTTTTCAGGATTTAAGTTTCCAGCACCTACAAAGTAAGTTGATCCATGAATCGATATTTTTTTGAAATTGCATACAATGGCTCCACATTTTATGGATGGCAGAAACAACCGCGTCAGCATTCTGTGCAAGCAGAAATTGAAAATTGTTTGTCAAAATTGCATTCCAACGCTTCTATACAAATTGTAGGATGTGGTAGAACCGACACAGGTGTTCATGCACAAACATACTTTTTTCATGTTGATCTTCTTTCCATCAAAGCATTGGATAAATTTCAATTTAAATTGAACCGCATGTTGCCATCATCCATTGTTGTTAAAAACATTGAAAAGGTAGAAGATAGTAAACATGCACGTTTTGATGCAAAAAACAGAACATACCGTTATTTCATTCACCATGAGAAAAATCCATTTTTAGAAAATAGTTGGTATTTCCCAAAAGAAGTTGATTTGATAGCGATGAACAAAGCTGCTGAAACTTTATTGGGTACTCAAGACTTTACTTCTCTATCCAAACTACACACCGATGTAAAAACAAACATTTGTACCATCTATAAAGCGCATTGGTTCAAAGAAAATGGCCAACTAATATTTGAAATTGAAGCGGATCGATTTTTACGTAACATGGTGCGCGCAACTGTTGGTACGTTAATTGAAGTGGGTATGGGGAAATTAAATCCTACAGATATTTCAATTATTTTAGCAGCAAAAAATCGCCAAGCAGCCAAAACATCCGTTCCTGCTCATGGATTGTTTTTGTGGGATGTTGTGTATTAAAAAATTAGTTATTAGTTAATTAGGCAATAGTTTCAGATTTCAACAAACCACAATCTCTTCTTTAAATATTAACATCTTTCTATCATTAAAAGTGATGAGTTGAAAGTTTTGAATTTTGAGTTAAGATTTCAATAGAATTATAATCTAGTCCACTTTGTGCTGAAATCTTTAAATCTTGACTCTTAAAGTCCTGCCTCCTTATGTCTTGAAGTCTTTTCATCCTTAATTCTCTAATTCCATTGCTAAATAATAGGCTGTGTGCGAGGTGCCTTTTCCCTTTTTAACAACTTGTTCAGGCGTTCCTTCACAAATAATTTGTCCACCACCTTTTCCTCCTTCTGGTCCAACATCAATCAAATGATCCGCCACTTTTACAATGTCTAGATTGTGTTCAATTACTAAAACTGTATTGCCTTCATCTGCTAATCTTTGTAACACATCTAACAACATGCGTATGTCTTCAAAATGCAAGCCTGTTGAAGGTTCATCTAAAATATAAAACGTGTTACCCGTACTCTTTTTAGCTAATTCAGTAGATAATTTAATCCGTTGCGCTTCACCACCTGAAAGTGTTGTAGATGGTTGTCCTAATTTAATGTATCCCAAACCAACAGATGACAACATCGCTAATGGTCGGTGTATTTTCGGAATAGATTCAAAGAAAGGTGTTGCGTCTTCTATGGTCATTTCCAATACATCTGAAATTGATTTCCCTTTAAAACGGACTTCTAAGGTTTCTCGGTTGTATCGTTTTCCATTACATACTTCACATTCCACATAAACGTCTGGTAAAAAATTCATTTCAATCAATTTTAAACCTCCTCCTTTACATGTTTCACAACGACCACCAGCTACGTTAAACGAGAATCTTCCCGCTTTATATCCGCGGATTTGAGCTTCAGGCATTGCTGCAAACAAAGAACGAATTTCTTCAAACATTTTGGTGTACGTTGCAGGATTTGATCGGGGTGTGCGTCCAATCGGGCTTTGATCAATTTCAATTACTTTATCCAGGTGATTCAAGCCATCAATTGATTTGTAAGGCAATGGCTTTTTTACTCCATTGTAGATATGTGCAAGTAATATTGGGTAAAGTGTATGGTTTATTAACGACGACTTTCCACTTCCAGAAACGCCTGTTACACAGGTGAAAGTTCCTAAAGGGATTTTCAAATCAACATTTTTCAAGTTATGACCAGAAGCACCTTTTAGAGTTAAAAAATTTCCATTTCCTTTTCTTCGCTTCTTTGGGATTTCAATTTTCAATTCACCTGTTAAGTATTTGGTCGTCAAAGAATCAACAGCTGTCAACTGATCAACTGGAGCCGCATTAATAATTCTTCCGCCATGCATTCCCGCACCAGGACCAATATCAACTACAAAATCAGCTGCTTCAATCATTTCTTTGTCGTGTTCAACAACTATTACTGAATTACCCGCATCTCTTAAGCGCTTCAACGAATTTATTAAACGTGTATTGTCGCGTTGGTGAAGACCAATTGAAGGCTCGTCCAATACATACAACACATTCATCAATTCAGAACCAATTTGCGTTGCTAAACGAATGCGTTGCGCTTCTCCTCCTGACAACGTTTTAGCAGAACGGTGCAAGGTCAAGTAATCTAATCCAACTTCTAATATAAAATTTAAGCGTGTATTGATTTCTTTTATTATTTCTGTACCAATCGTTAATTGATCTGCTGATAAATATTTCGGTAGTTCTTTGAACCAAACAGCTAATTCGCTTAAATCCATTTTTGCCAAGTCACCAATGTGAAGATTGTTTAGCTTGAAAAAATGTGCTTCTTTTTTTAAGCGAGTACCTTCACACGTTGGACAACAAATTTTATTCATAAAACTAGAAGCCCAGCGTTGAATTGCTGTTGAACTTTCCTCTGAATGACGCGAGACAAAATTGATGATTCCTTCAAAAATAACGGTATTGTTCTTTTTAGAACGCTCCATGTCTTCATTACCAAACAAGAGCACGTTCATGACATCTGTTGGGATTTCTTCCAAAGGAGTATTCAAAGAATAACCTTCTTGTGACAAATATGATTCTAACTTATCAAAAATCCAAGTGCGTTTGTATTCACCCAATGGTGCAAAACCACCTTTTTTAATGGATAGAGCAGGATTTGGAATGATTTTAGCGCGATCTGCTTCCGAAACTTCTCCCAAACCACTGCAAGTTTGACAAGCACCATACGGCGAATTAAACGAAAACAAACTTGGTTCTGGTTCAGGATAAGAGATTCCAGTTGTTGGACACATTAAAGAACGACTAAAATGGCGTACCTCATCCGTTTCAAAATCCATCACCATCATCGATTTACCGCCGTGTTTCATGCTAGTGATTACTGAATCATAAATTCGTTTACGGTCGTCTTCCTTGATTGAAAGTCGATCTATCACTATGTCTATATCATGAATTTTATAACGGTCTAATTTCATTCCCTTCACGATATCTTGCACTTCTCCATTAACGCGAACTTTTGTAAAGCCCATTTTTTGGATTTGTTCAAATAATTCACGGTAATGACCTTTTCTTCCTTTAATTTTAGGAGCAAGAAAAATCACTTTCTTACCCTTATATTTTTGCAAAATTAAATCAACAATTTGATCGTCTGAATATTTCACCATTTGTTCGCCCGTTTCATAAGAAATAGCCACACCAACACGAGCAAAAAGTAAGCGTAAGAAATCATAGACTTCTGTGATCGTTCCAACTGTTGATCGGGGCGATCGAGCTACCGTTTTTTGTTCTATTGAAATTACAGGGCTTAAACCATTTATTTTATCTACATCTGGGCGTTCAAGTCCACCAAGAAATTGACGTGCATACGCAGAAAATGTTTCAATGTAGCGACGTTGACCTTCAGCAAAAATCGTATCAAAAGCAAGGGATGATTTTCCACTACCACTCAATCCGGTAAAAACAACCAGTTGATTGCGTGGGATTTTTAAATCTATATTTTTTAGATTGTGTTCACGTGCCCCAAAAACTTCGATAAAACCTGCTTCAATATCCTTCATTTCTATGCTTTAATTCTTACAAAAGTAAGAAGAGTAAAGACATTAAACACTAAAAGAAGGAAAAGGTTTGTAAGCTATTTTTTTTGCGGGTATTTAATCGTATTTCTGTATAATAATCCAAAAACGATTAAAAAATAAAACACGAAGAAAAAGATTGGATAAATGATGTTGTTGACTAAAAATAAAAAGCTTAAAATAGTTAATACCGTTGCAAAAAAACCAATTGCTAAAAACACATACCAAACTTGCTTATCATTATAACCTGCATATACCAAATGGTGCGTTGTGTGATCTTTACCACCAACCATTGGTGACTTTCCTTTTTTCAAACGATTAATAACAACTGTTAAGGTATCTGCAGCTGAAGGAGTGAAAGCAACCAATACAAAAATTAATCCAACCCATGTATTTGTTCCAGATACCACACTTGCATTCCACAAACATTTTACTCCAAAAAAGGCAACAAAGAGTCCTATAAATTGACTACCTGCATCCCCCATAAACAATCGAGAAGGGTGTATATTGTATTTCAAAAAGCCGAGTACACCTCCAATAACAGAAATAATTGTGAGCGTCCAAATATCAGCATTTATTCCATTAATCAACCAATGGCCAAATAAACATGATAATAAAATAAAGAAAACTGTTGTTCCAGTTATTCCATCCATGTTATCCAACATATTCAATGAATTCATGATTACAATAACCCATAATACAGTGAAAACAGCATTCAACATATTGTTATCAAATAAATGAATTACTGTTCCAGAATAGACAAATATCACTCCACACAAAATTTGAGCAAACAACTTTATAAGTGGTTTAGTATTGTAAGCATCATCTGCTAATCCCATTAAAAAAGCAATGCTTCCTGCAATAAACAATCCTGTAAATTCAATGTGATAGGTGTTATTATGAAAAATATTTTCGTCGTAAAAAAAGATGAGGTGAGCTATTGTTGCAAAAATAAATACCACAAAAAAAGATACGCCTCCTAAAGAAGGTTTCGACTCATTACTCCACCGAATTGTTATATCATTTTTATTTCTAATTCCAAGTGATTCAGAAAAACGTAACAATACTAAATTAGATACGGCAGAAATTACAATACCACCAATTAAAAAAGAGACAACCAATAAAAGGATAGTTAATGACATTGTTTAGTTATAAAAGTGGTTTCAAATTTACTAATTTTTTTCCAACCAAATCTTTTTTTGAAATAATTGGATTGTTTATTTGCCAATTAATGGATAGTTCACTATCGTCCCAGGCTAGTGTTTCTTCGTGTTCAGGTGAATAATAATTGGTGCATTTGTAATTAAAAACAGTTTCATCTTCCAACGCTACAAAACCATGTGCAAAACCGGGTGGAATCCAAAACTGAAGTCCATTTTCACGAGAAAGCTCAACCATAATATGTTTCCCAAAAGTAGGAGAAGCTAGTCGTAAATCAACTGCTACATCCAATACTCTTCCATTTAATACGCTTACTAATTTTCCTTGAGCCATTGGCGCATGTTGAAAATGTAAACCCCTTAATACGTTTTTTTTAGAAACGGAAACATTGTCTTGAACAAAATTATATTCTAGACCAATGATTTCTTGGTATTTTTGAACATTAAAAGACTCGTAAAAAAAACCTCTATCATCATGGAATTTTTTAGGGTCAATGATCAACAAACCTTCTATTTCAGTTGTCGTAATCATTACTTTTTAGAAAAAATTGTCAATATTTTTCTGATTCCTTTTAGCGTTTTTTCTTTTCTTGAAAGAGAATCAGATTCATAATAGCCATAACCGTAACCATAGCCGTAGCCATAACCATAACCATAACCATTAGAATGTTTACTAGATTGTACACCATTTAATACTACATTCAAACGATCTAGTTGTTTCATTTCAAACAATTCTTTAACACGGAATGCGAAATTACGTTTTGAATAATGAGATTTAAAAACATAAATCGGAATATCAGCTTCAGTTAATATTTTAATTCCATCAGAAACTAAACCGATTGGTGGGTTATCAATAATAATGGTATCATATGATTCCTTTAATTGTTCAACGATTTCTTTGAATCTTCCACTTAATAATAACTCCGATGGATTTGGTGGGATAGGACCTGCTGTAATGAAATCTAAGTTCTCCAAAGATGAATGTTGAATGCATTGCTCAAGCGTAAATTGATTAATAATTAACCCACTCATTCCGTAAACATTTTCCGCATTTACACCAAGGTGAACTTTAGGTTTACGCATGTCTAAATCTAATAATATAGTTTTCTTTCCTGACATTGCGATAATACCAGCTAAATTTAAAGCAACAAAAGTTTTACCTTCTCCAGAAATAGAGGATGTAATTGCGATTGTTTTATAGTTGGGATTAATATAACTTAAATTCGTTCTAATTTTCCGCATCGATTCTGCCAACATTGATTTAGGTGATTCACTTACAACCAACTGAGAAAATTCCATTGGACTTTTTGACAAAGGAACACCACCTAAAATAGAGGCTTCTTCAGGTAATAATTTTTTCAAATCATCAATCATGTTGATTTCGTTAAATGTTAGATATTTTAACAAAATTACACCTAAACCTAAAATAAAACCAAAGAAAATAAAAGATCCATAAATCAACTTTTTGTTAGGAGCAACAGGGGTTGAATTGACAGTAGCTCTTGATAAAATTCTATTTTCAGAAGAGTAACCTGCATTTGAAATGGAATATAAAACCTTCTTTTCAGTTAATAATGTGAAATATTTTTCGTTTAGATCTTGTATGTTTTTTAAACGACTAAATTCCATTTTCTTTTCAGGTAATTGGAAATATTCACCTTCATACCCTTGTATTTTTTTACTGATTACATTACTATTTGAAAGTAAACGCTCTAAAATTGTAGCGACACTTCTACGAACAGATGCCAATTTTAAATTAATTTTTGTTCCTAATGCTTTGACTTCACTATTGTCTTCTGTTACTCGGTACAACAAATTTTCTTTTTTCTCCAAGAGCTCATACAAACTTGTAATTTGACCATTTAGAGATGCTTCATAGCTCTTTCCGAGCATTTCAGGAAGAATTTTGTAAACATCTAATCGATTAGGGTCCGACTTTAACTTAGAGAAAACAATATTTAACGATCGGATTTCATCTTGCAACTCAAACAATTGATCTTGTAATTTTGTAATTGTTGTTGAAATCTGTGAACTTACACCTTCTGGATCAGGTAAATTTGAACGACGTTGGTATTGCATCAAACTATCTTTCGAGTTTTTCAATTCACCAGATAAAGAATCTAATTGTTGATCAATAAAAGCCAATATGTTTTCGGATCCTTTGCGCTTTATTTCTTCGTCATATTTATTGTATGCAGTTGCTACTGCGGAGGTAATATCATAACATAATTGTGGATTATTCGATTTCAAAGAAATCTGAATCGTTTTGGCAATTGGATCAATTGGTACAACTTGAAGCGAAGGAAGGAATCTAGCTGAAACAGAAGCAATGCTATTGATAGTGAAATACAACTCATTTTGTTTAGATTCTTCTTCAAACAACGTTGGGTTAGAAGAATTAATTAATAAATCAAAATGTGCATTTTTAATCCGTTTATTTAAAGTTGATGTTATTTTATTTTTTCGGCCATTTAATGAATAAGACAAACTCAATGAGCCTTTGGTGTATTTTATTATTATTGGCACACCTATTAAAGCAGAATCTTTTAATTCAAAAGGCAACACATTGAACCTACTTGAATTGTATTTTTCTTCTGTTAAAAATTGACCTTTCGCATAAAAACTAACATTATAATTGATTAGTTGTATCGCTTTTTCAAATAAAAACTGTGAACGTAACAATTCTATGTCAGGTGAAATATCTTCCCCTTTCATGTTGATGTTTTCTACTTCAATAATGTCTTTTGCGTTGTCTTTATTTCCTAACTGAATAATCATCGAAGACTCATAAGTTGGCTTCGTATAACGCAATACAAAATAAGAAACTGAGGTGAAAAGCAGAACAAATAATACTGGCCACCACCAATATCTTTTAAGGATTGTATTTACAATTATCGGATCGTAATCCTTATTAATAATGAGACTTTTATTATTCAATTGAAAGAATTTTTAATGACAGTAAAAATGATAAGAGCACTAGAAAGTATCGATACTACAGGAGCAATTTCAGTTACCACACCTCTTGTTATTGCAGCTTTTGGCTCTATGTAAACATAATCATTTGCTTGTACAACCATATCTACAAATTTCAACCCTTCAACAGTTGAAAGGTCTATTTTGTACATTTTCCGTTCTCCGTTTTCTCTGCGGATAATTTTAACAGTGTTGGCTTTTCCACGTTCAGCTATTCCTCCAGCCTGTGCAATAACTTCCATCAAAGTTGTATTACTATTCAATAAAGGAATTACGCGGGCATCACTACCTCCACCTGGAAAAATAATCACACGCTGATTCGTGATTTTTAGTTGAACAAAAGGGTTGTTATATTCTTTTGCAAATAATTTTTGTAAGGTATCTTCGGCCTGAATAACAGTAAATCCTTTCAGATATACATTTCCTAAGATTGGCAATTCAACTGTTCCGTCTTGACGAACTACATAATCTAATTGCTGATTTGTAGTTTGTAGTTCTTTATTAATCCCACTCAAAGATTCAATGATTGTTGTTCCGTTATTAGTCGATAAGGAAAATGTAATTTTATCATCTACAGAAATTTGGTAATCACTCGATGGTTTCATGGGAGTTGCGTCTACCGTTGCATATTTTTCATCCTTTGACTTGAACATCAAATTACTATTGACACCACAACTTTGTAGCATAAAAAGTGTGATTAGCACACAGCTAATTGAAAGATATTTTCTCTTAATCATTTTTTGTATTTAATAACTCTGAATAATAATTCTCCATGTTTTGAACCAAAGTTGTATAATGAAACTTTGTTTTAACAAAATCCCATCCTTTCAAACTCATTTCTTTTCGAATTTGATCATTTTCTATCAAAAATAATAACTTTTCGGAAAACTCAGCCAAAGAATTATTGGAAACAACAATTCCTGTTTGATTTTCAAGTAAAATATCTTTCACTCCTCCAACATTTGTTGTTAGAATCGGAACATTTGCAGCTTGAGCTTCAATCAAACTTACAGGTGTTCCTTCATTCAATGATGTTAAACAAATCAAATCCATTCCAGGGTTAAAACTGCCAATATCTTTGATCCAAGATGTCATTATTATTTTCAAATTTGGCGGCAATTTTAAGGCAGCAATTCGTTCCTCAATAGCATTGCGCTCATCGCCATCTCCTACTATAAAAAATGTAACTTTTTTTGATAATTGTAATGCAATTGCTTCAATTCCACTTAAAAATAATTGGTGGTTTTTAACCGCTGCTAATCTACCGACAATTGCGACAGCTAATTCATCTTCTGCCAAACCATATTTTTCGCGTGTATCTCTTCTTTTCTGTTCCAATGATTCATGAAACCGATTCAAATCAAAACCTAATTGAATCACTTTCACTTTAGAAGGTTGACAAATAGTATGTTGAATTGATAACTCTTCTTTTTGGATAGCTGAAATAGCAATAATACCTGTTGAAACCTTGGCCAATCGACGTTCTATGAACTTATATAAGGCCGTTTTTAACTTACCAAAATACGAATGAAACACATGCCCATGATAAGTATGAACGATTACAGGTACATTCATACTTTTGGCTGCTTTACGACCTAAAGCACCTGCTTTAGCAGCATGTGTATGAACGATGTCAGGTTGATATTCACGAATTATTTCTTTGATTTTTTTGTAGGCTTTACGATCGTTAAAGAAATTAGGTGTTCGTTTCATTTCTTCAATCAAGGTTGCTTTCACACCGTATTCTTCTAAAATATGTAAAGAGTCTGATTCGTTCTCCTCTGGCAACCCGCCCACTAACAAGGTTTCGTAATCATCTGAAATAAAACGCGTTAAAAAAGTAGCATTGTATGTAGGTCCGCCAATATTGAATCGGTTAATGATGCGTAAAATTTTAATTTTCTTTTTATTACTCATAGAAGGTTACGTTAACTTCCTTAAATTTGTGCAATTGTTATACAGTGTATACAAATTCAAACATTTAAAAAAATCAAGTGCAAAAGTACGTAATTTTCTTCTTGTTTTTACTTCACAGTGTTGTTTTTAGTCAAAATAATGTTCAAAAATCTCTTGATAATTTCACTAAATTATCCTTTTTAAAAAATGCAAGTATTGGTTTCAAATGCATCGATTTAAACACCAACACAGAAATTGCATCTTTGAACGCTTCAATTGCTCTTCCTCCAGCGTCAACAACCAAATTATTTACAACTGCAACAGCACTTGAATTATTACCTAAAGATTTAAAACCAGCCACTCGCTTTTACGTTGAAGGAACAATAACTGAAGGTGTGATAAATGGAAATCTGTGGATTCGTGGTGGTGGCGATGTTTCACTTGGAAGTGCTTATTTTAATAAACCTGGTTCTGAAAATGCATTTCTAGGTCAATGGGTGGATACACTGCAAAAGCTTGGAATCAAAAAAATAAATGGTTCAATTTATGTTGATGGTTCAGAATTTGGCTACAAAGGAACACCAGAAGGTTGGGGTTGGTCTGACATTGGTAATTATTACGGTGCTGGTCATGCCGGTATTTGCATATACGATAATGCTTTAAAATATAAATTTTCAACGAGTAAAGTAGCAGGTGGAAAGACAACTCTCTTGTCAACGTTTCCAATAGTACCCGCATTAAATTTTAAAAACTACATTGTTTCTAGCAACATTAACAATGACCAATCATATGTATATGGAGCACCCTATTCTTACGAACGTTTTGGAACAGGATCGTTGCCTCTTAATAAAGAAATTTTTACGGTTAAAGGGAGCTTGCCTGATCCTGAATATCAATTAGCTCAAGATTTTACAGCTTATTTAAAACAAAAAGGCATAGCTGTTAATAATGGATTTAAAACTGTTCGAACGAATCAAGAAAACACGGTTCCGAATTATGCAGCTTTTCACTTAATTTATACTCATTTTGGAAATTCAATTCTTGATATTGCTACCATTGCAAACCAAAAAAGTGTCAATTTATTTGCTGAAGGATTACTCGGTATTTTAGCCTATCAACAAACTGGAAATGGAGAAACAGAGGTTGGAATTGAACAAGTTATTAAATATTGGTCTAAAAAAATAGATGTTAGCGGCTTGCAATTACACGATGGAAGCGGACTCTCTCGCTCAAATGGCATCTCTGCGTCTCATTTTTGTGCATTATTAAAAGAGATGTATACTTCAAAAAATTATACATCATTTTTAAATACACTACCAATAGCTGGAAAAAGTGGGACCATTGCTTCGTTGTGTAAAAACCAATTGGGAGAAGGTAGAATTTATGCTAAAAGCGGTACTATTTCTAAAATAAAATCGTATGTTGGCTACGTTTATTCAACATCAGGAAAAAAAATAGCTTTTGCAATTACAGTTAATAATTACACTTGTAACAACGCTGAATTGAGACAACAAATCGAATACCTACTTAATGAGATGGCCGTGTATTAAGCGATTATTTTTTTTCATATTCAACAGCAACTATTTCTTGCCAAAAATCATGAATTGAAATTCCCGCACAAGCTAACATCTGAGGTACAATACTAGCAGATGAAAAGCCAGGAGTGGTGTTTACTTCAATGACAAAAGGTTCATCATCCACAAGCATAAAATCAATTCTAGCGATGGATTTCAAATTCATCAATTCATAAATATATTTTGCTCGTTTTTGAACTTTTCCACGGATTTCTTCGGAAACTCGAGCAGGTGTTATTTCACTCGATTTACCTAAATATTTTGCTTCGTAATCAAAAAATTCATTTTCAGAAGCGATTTCAGTCAATGGCAAAGCGAACAATCCATTTTCTCTTCGATAAACACCACATGTAACTTCTGTTCCATTTAAAAAAGATTCAATAACAACTGTTTTTCCTTCATTGAAAGCAGCGTCTAATGCAGCGGGAAGATCTTCTTCTGTTTTTACTTTAGAAATTCCGTAACTTGATCCTGAATCTGATGGTTTCACAAAGACTGGTAAACCTAATGTTGCAACAATTTCATTTGCACTGTATTGAGCTGAATGATTTAAAACCAATGATTTTGCAACAGGAATACCAAATCCTTTTAAAAATTGGTTGCAATACCATTTATCAAAAGACAAAGCGGATGCTAAACTTCCAGCATTCAAATAAGGAATTCCATGCATGTCCAATAAGGCTTGTATTTTTCCGTTTTCACCTGGATCGCCATGCACATAAACGATTC
>JAGNZC010000079.1 GCA_017984635.1 Crocinitomicaceae bacterium | reverse complement strand
TTACTTTAACGCCTTGGATGGCTTCTCGTATTGGCAAAAAAGAAGACTTACAACCTACCAATTTTTTCAATCGCTTTTTACTATGGTTTGAAATTCAATTAGAAAACTTTAATGAATGGTATGGTCGAAGATTAGAATGGGTATTGAGCCATAAATTAGCTTTTACAGGTATCGTTATTGTGCTTTTTGCAATGACTTTAGGCATTATGAAACAAGGTATTATTGGTAAAGAATTAATATCAACTGGCGACCAAGGAAAATTTAGAATGGCATTAGAATTTGATAAGTCCACATCTATACATCAAAACAATTTAATTGCTCAAAAGATTGAAACATACATTATTCAACAACCCGAAGTAGCAACGGTATTCAGCAACATTGGCGGACCAAGCACTGGTATTGGAAGTTTAGGTGTAGGTTCAGCAAATAAAACGGAATTTACTATTCAATTAAAATCCAAAAAAGAATTGGATAATTTACCTACCGAAACTTTTATGAAAAATCTTCGGGAAGATCTAAAGTCAAAATTTCCGAGTATCAATTATTCAATGGCAGCATTGGGTTTAATTCCACGTTCAGCACCAATCGAAATTACGTTAAGTGGTAGCAATTTGGATTTGGTGATGAAAACAGGCGATGAATTGAAAACGGTAATAGAAAAAATTCCCGGTGCGGATAATGTTCGCTTATCCGTTGAAGCAGGTAGTCCCGAATACAAAATAATTCCCGACAAAGATAAAATGCAACGATTAGGTTTAACAACCGCTTATGTTGGTTTGAACCTAAGAACTGCCTTTACAGGAAATGATGAAGCAACTCTAACCGAAAACGGAACAGAATATCCTGTAAGAATTTGGTTAGATGAATTTAGCAGACGAAATTTTGAAGATGTTCAATCACTTTCCATTATTAACCCAATGGGTATACCAGTTGAAGTTTCACAATTTGCAAGCGTTGAGCAAGACAATTCTCCGTCATTATTAGAACGAAAAGACCGACAACCAGCAGTTACGCTTACAGCAGATGCTTTAGGTAGACCATCAGGAACTGTTGCTGATGATGTAGTTGCTTATCTTAAAGAAAATCCATTGCCAAAAGGAATTCAAATGACTTGGGGTAGCGACATCAAAAGACAGAATGATAGTTTTGGAGCATTAGGTTCAGTATTGCTCATTTCATTTTTGCTGATTTACCTGATAATGGTAGCACTTTATGACAGCTTTGTTTATCCATTTGTTGTTTTGTTTTCTATTCCAGTTGCTGCAATTGGGGCGTTTTTCGCTTTGAATTTGTCGTTAAGCAATTTGAGTTTATTCGCATTATTGGGTTTAATTATGCTAATGGGCTTAGTGGTAAAAAACGCTATTCTAATTGTCGATTTTACCAATCAATTAAAAGCAGAAGGTAAACATTTCAAAGAAGCCTTAATCATAGCAGGAAAAGGTCGTATGCGACCAATTCTAATGACAACGCTTTCAATGGTTGTTGGTATGCTTCCAATCGCAATGGCGACAGGAACAGCAGCAGAATGGAAAAACGGACTTGCTTGGGTAATAATTGGCGGACTTCTTTCATCTTTAATTTTAACTGTGTTTTTAGTGCCTATGGTTTATTATTTGGTTGACACAGCAAAAGGAAAAATAAATCGTAAAAAATAATTGAAATGAAAATAACAATCATAACACTACTCGCATTTGCGTTATCACTCACACTTTATTCATTTGCTAAACCAAATACAGAAACATTTTCTTTAACAATTGATGTAAAGAATTTACGGAATGAAAAAGGAGTAGTTCAATTTGCACTTTATAACAAAGACGGCTCAATTCCAGATGAAGATTATGAGGATTATTACAAAATTTTGAAAGGAGAAATTATAAACGGCTCATCTACGATTTCTTTTAAAAATATTCCAACTGGAAAATATGCTGTTAACATTTTACACGATGAAAACAAAAATGGCAAAATTGATAAAGGATTTATTTTACCGATAGAAGGTATTGGGTTCTCAAATTTTCAATCAATTGGCTTGACAAACAGACCCAATTTTTCAAGAGCAAGTTTTGAGTTGAAAGAAAACAAGACAATTAATGTAAAGGTGATTTATATGTAAGACAGTTAAGCCATCGCACAGGTGTAAGCACATTTGCAATTACTCACCATTTAAATATTTTACTTTTGGGTTTTAGTTAACTACGTTTCGCACAAGCCGACCCACGATCCAAGTTTTGCAAAAGAGCCAATTCCTCCACCCTTATAGGATTTTTATCTCGTTGAATATCAATGATGTAATAAAATCTGTAAAAAATCTTAGAAATAATTTGTATAGTTAGGTATCCTTACTAAATTTGCAGCGGCAATAATGCCAAACAACAATAAAATACATAAAGAAATGGCAAAATCAATTTTCTATCACGCAGGATGTCCTGTATGTGTGAGTGCAGAGCACGACATCGTTAACCTAATTGGAGCAACTAATGTAGAAATCGTTCACATTGGCGAAGACCGCAACCGCATTGCAGAAGCCGAAAAGACAGGTGTAAAATCTGTTCCAGCTTTGCTAACTCCAAATGGCAATGTATTACACATCAATTTTGGTGCGTCTATGGCTGACGTAAAAGGCTAAAAAAAATTTCTACTTTAAAGTTAGGAGTCCTAATTTTAATTAGGATTTCTAACTAGGTTTCAAACAATTAAATTTCAAAAAAATGAAACAAATATTTCTTCTTCTCGGACTTTCTCTTTTCGCAGTTCAAAGCTTTGCTTGCGACAAATGCGGAAACTACAACAATGATGATTTCCAAATCAAAAAAGTAAGCGTAAAACACTCACCTGAAATTGGTGCAACCATTTGGGAAATTACCGTAAAAGGAACGGCAGGAAAAACCACGCCAACACCAGTAGGTCAACTCAATGGAGCACCTGTTTTGGGATACGTTTTCCCAACTTCCTTGAAACCAACTGATGTTGGATTTGGCGATACTGAAGGAATCGTGGCTTTAGCCCTTACTTCACATCCTGATTTTGACGACACTCCTCTTTGGGATGAAAATTCAGACCGCAATTTTGCCAATGACGGAATTGTTTGGCATCCGCATTGGGTAATCTTAACAGAAGATAAGCGAGTAGAAGGTGGCTTAGCTGTAAAACAATTCGATCCAAAAGACACAACAGTCGTTTTACCTCCAACTAACCCTGGAATGCCAATGTATATGGATTCCCCCGGCTTTCAAGTTATCACAAAAGGAAATACAATAAGAGTAGTTGTTCCCGATTATCGAATAAACAACAAAACGGATTTTTCCTTTGACGGTGTTGCAGCCTTTATGCAAGTAAATACAGGCGG
>JAGNZC010000021.1 GCA_017984635.1 Crocinitomicaceae bacterium | reverse complement strand
CAGGTCCAGCAGGAGCAGCAGGCGCAACAGGTGCTCAAGGCCCGAGTGGATTAACAGGTCCAGCAGGAGCAAATGGTGCAACTGGTGCTCAAGGTCCAATCGGATTAACAGGTCCAGCAGGTGCAACTGGTGCAACCGGTGCCCAAGGTCCTATTGGATTAACAGGTCCAACTGGTGCTGTAGGCGCAACAGGTGCTCAAGGTCCAATCGGATTAACAGGTCCAGCTGGCGTTGCAGGTGCAACAGGCGCTCAAGGTCCAATCGGATTAACAGGTCCAGCAGGCGCAACGGGTGCTCAAGGCCCTATTGGTTTAACAGGTCCAGCAGGCGCTGCAGGTGCAAATGGGAAAAACACATTAGTTAAAACTACTTTAGAGACATCAAGTATAAATTGTGTAAATGGTGGAACTAAAATACAAGTAGGATTGGATATTAACAGTAATGGAATATTAGATTCTATTGAAGTAAATCCTACATTAACACAATATGTTTGTAACGGAAATAATATTGTTGGTGGATCTTCAGGTGGAAGCCATATGCAAGTTTTTACTGCTGGTGTTTATAATTGGACAGTACCATCTGGGGTAACAAGTGTATTAGTTGAAATGTGGGGTGCTGGAGGAGCTGGAGGCGTTGGCATGTATACTTATTGTGGAGGAAATGGCGGAAGTGGCGGATATGGAAAAGGGGCTATTAATGTTGTTCCCGGAGATGTAATTTCATTTACTGTAGGCGCAGGTGGTACATATTGTACAACAACTTCACTTTTTCATGATTGTGATGGTGGAAGCGGAGGCTCTACAACATTTTTAAACTTGATTGCAACTGGTGGAACAGGTGGTATTGGTAATTTAACAGATACTGGTAATTGGCCTTACCAAAATGGACCAGGATTTAACGGTGTGTCTGGGACTTCTAATGCCACATTAAATTGTTCATCTACAACAAACATTCCATGTATGAACTTGATGGGAATTCAATATGGGAAAGGCGGAAATGGAGTCTGTGGTAATGGTAATCTAAATAGTAGTAACTCAGGAACAAATGGCTATTTGATTCTAATTTTTTAAATAAATCTAGAGTAAAATCACTTAATAATTAATTTCCTAAATACTTAAAATCCAACGATCACTAACAAAAATGGGACGAAACTGAAAAAATAAGAACAGGTAAATCAATAAAACTCAAAAGAACCCCTACCCTACTTTTTACTAACTATACCCGAACTCAATCTTAACTATACCCCAACTTAATCCTATCTTTAAGCTAACTTAAACTAGGATTTTGGGATACTGTTTTGGAAGGTGAAAAATATCACTTATTTATTCAAAAATGCAATTTTTACATTTAGTTGCAAGTTTATAAAATGTAGTATGAATATGAATCGTTCATCTAAACGAGCCATTCTAAATTTTTTCAATACATAGATTTGCGAATGAACCGCTTCTTTTTGAGATCAAATGCGCAATAAATAGTTTAAAGTTATATACAGACCGAAAAACACAAACGTTAAATAAAAAGCTTCGATAGCTGGAGGAACAGAAAACCCTAAGATATATCAACTATCTTAGGGTTTTGTTTTTTACATCCTCAATTCAATATGTATCCTCTTGCCTGCTCTTCGAAACGAATGAATTTGGTTTTATTGATTAATTTTTGAAGTGCTTTAAGTGATTTTGAATTGTCTACTTTATTGTTATCAGAATAGCTAATTCTCAATGAGATAAGGTAATAAAACATCGAAATGTAATCAGAGTAACCCATTTCAATATTTTCTAATTCGACTAATTCTAAATTACGTTTGGCCATTTGAGTATTTTTTGAATACCAGTTTACATTTGCCATTCCTATTAAATTGATTGAAAAGGTTGTTGAAGATGACCACACGTAATGTTCAAAAACTTCTTCGTAGTGCAAGTCTAAGATTTTTTTCAAGAAGCTGAATTCATTGCATATTATCAATGTTGGAATGATTTCTTGTAAAAATAAACTCACTTTATTTTTCGTGCATTCTAGTTCTATTTCTTTTTTAGTTTTGTGAATTAAATGAGGGTTATTCATTATAGAACAAGCATAAAACCTTCCTTTTAAAACTTCAAAAAAATGATCAAATCCTTTAGGTTTTGTTAGATCTGGTAATTGTTCAGTTGTAGTATCTATGTAAAAAGCTTTATACATTTTCATTAAAGACACAAAAAACACATCCGAACTATTTGCGTTGTTTTGTTCAATTAATTCGAGAATTTTGTAATAATTTGCATGAAGCCCTGAATAATCAATATTGAGTAAGGGAATATTATTTCTAAAATCATCATATTGAATTAAAGCTGCATACACTTTTAGTGCCTTTTTCTCGGGGATCACACATAAACTTGTTGAGATGATGGCATTGAATTTTTGCAATTGAGTTCCACTAACAATTGATAAATCGATGTTGCTGAATAGCTTTATCAAAGTTGAAATCTTATTTTTCTCGATGAAATAAGAGACTAAATAAGCGTAAAAAACAACACTCTGTTCATATTGTAAACCAGTCTTAATCTGCTGAAGCTCTGATTCTCCGATTGTATTTTTCTTTTTTATTTGTAATAAATTTTGCTGAAAATACCATTCATCATAATTTGATTTTTTATTTAAATAATTTGAATATGAGTTAAACCCTAAATAATTAGATAGAATATCTAGGGTTTGCTTGGAAGGATTGGTTTTTGTCATAAACCCATAAAGTCGTCTCAATGTATTGAAACTGATTTTATTACTTGTCACCAATTCGATTTCCTCTTTCAGGAATTTAACATCTTTAATAGCTGAAATTGTTATGTTCGATTTTTTTTGAATTTCTATTAATAACTGAGAATAGTCGTTTTTCATAATGGGCTATTTATGGGCTAAGATAAGTAATTAATAGTTTAGTTTTGGACTTTAAGAAATAGAATTAAATAATTATTAAAATAAACCAATGTATAAAATTACGCTTACCTTTTGCTTAATAACTACATTGACAGTAACTGCTCAAAATCAAATTGCTCGGCGCGTATTTGCAAGTGCTGGAAAATTCACCAAAAGTGTCAGCATGCCTGGATACGTCTATTCCCTATCTTATACTGTTGGAGAACCAATTATTTTTGGAGGGAATGGAACAGCTAATAAATTAAGTAATGGTTTTCAACAGCCAGACGCTGTGATTAATTCTGGCGGAGTAACACCTGGAGGTGGTGGAGCAGTTACTGCAATTGGCTTGAATAACAGCCCTTTTCAAGTTTATCCAAATCCGTTTTCAACGTTTTTAAACATTAAAGGACCTTCATCAGCAGAAAGTGCAACAAAATTACAATTGATTGACGCTAACGGAAAATTAATCCAAGAAGCAGCAATGGAAAGTGATTTTTTCAATCTAACAATTGAAGAATTTTTACCAGTAGGTGGTTATTTCTTAAATTTTTACACGCAAGAAGGTGCTTTAATTCAACAAACCAAATTAATTAAACAAAATAGTAACTCCGATGAAAAATAAATTCAACATCCTACTTTTTTCAATTTTTATATTAATTGGGAAAATCTCCTTCGCACAAGCGCCTGAAGGCATCAACTATCAAGCGATATTGAGAAATACAGTTACAGGGACAGTAATTCCAAATAGCACAGTAAATGTTCAAATCAAAATCATCAGTGGAACAGCAACTGGAACAGTTCTATACAAAGAAATTCATCCTGGTTTATTAATCAATCAAGGTTTGGTGAATTTAGTGATCGGAAAAGGATTGCCACAAACGGGAACTTTTGCGAGTATACCTTGGTCAACTGGAGGGAATTTCTTTATCAATACTGCCATTCAAGTTGGTGGTATTGGAACGTACCAAGATTATGGAACACAACAATTAATGAGTGTTCCGTATGCTTTGTATGCAAAATATGCGGGAAATCAATTAAACCAATGGCGTTATGGAAATACGTCTCCAGCATCAGGACTGGGTAATCTAGGCGATTTTTATTTAGACTTGGTTACAGGAAACGTTCATTACAAGAATTCACCTTCAACATGGCAATTAACTGGTAACATTGAAGGAGCTCAAGGGATTCAAGGCTTAACAGGTCCAGCAGGAGCTGTAGGTGCAACAGGCGCCCAAGGGCCAATTGGTTTAACAGGGCCCGCAGGAGCGACAGGTGCAACAGGTGCTCAAGGGCCAGCTGGTGCTACTGGCGCAACGGGTGCTCAAGGGCCTATTGGATTAACAGGGCCAGCTGGAGTTACTGGTGCAACAGGTGCTCAAGGTCCAATCGGATTAACAGGCCCAGCAGGAGCTACAGGCTCAACGGGTGCTCAAGGTCCAATCGGATTAACAGGTCCAGCAGGTGCAACAGGCGCTCAAGGTCCAATCGGATTAACAGGCCCAGCAGGAGCGACAGGTGCAACGGGCGCACAAGGTCCAATCGGATTAACAGGCCCACCAGGAGCTACCGGTGCAACGGGTACTCAAGGTCCTATTGGTTTAACGGGTCCAGCAGGAGCGACAGGTGCAACGGGCGCACAAGGTCCAATCGGATTAACAGGTCCAGCAGGCGCGACAGGTGCAACGGGCGCTCAAGGTTCAATTGGTTTGACAGGTCCAGCTGGAGCTACTGGTGCAACGGGCGCTCAAGGACCGATTGGTTTAACTGGGCCAGCTGGAGCTGTAGGCGCAACGGGCGCTCAAGGTCCTATTGGATTAACAGGGCCCTCTGGAGTTACTGGCGCAACGGGCGCTCAAGGTTCAATTGGTTTGACAGGTCCAGCTGGAGCTACTGGTGCAACGGGCGCTCAAGGACCGATTGGTTTAACAGGTCCAGCTGGAGCTGCTGGTGCAATGGGTACTCAAGGTCCAATTGGATTGACCGGGCCAGCAGGTGCTACAGGTGCAAATGGAACAAATGGATTAGATGGAAAAAATACGTTAATAAAATCAACGATTGAATCTGTTGGCGCGAATTGTGCAACAGGTGGAACAAAACACGAATATGGTATTGATTCAAACAATAATGGCACATTGGATGTAAGTGAAATCAATGCAACTTTGACAAAATACGTGTGTAATGGAGCAATTGGCGCTACTGGTTTGACAGGTCCAGTTGGTGCAACGGGCGCTCAAGGACCGATTGGTTTAACAGGGCCCGCTGGAGCTACTGGAGCAACTGGTGCGCAAGGCCCAATTGGATTAACAGGTCCTTTAGTCAATGGAACTATTGGTCAAACCTTGACAAACAATGGAACAACATGGGTTGCAAGCAGCACTCTAACGAATTCTAATAATCAAATAGGTATTGGAAGTACAACCGTTCCAAATTCTGCAGTATTACAGGTTCAATCGACTACGCAAGGTGTATTATTACCAAGTATGAGCTCTACACAACGACTAGCAATTGCAAGTCCGTCGATGGGATTACTTGTGTTTCAAAATACTGCTCCTGTTGGATTCTTTTACTATGATGGATCTATTTGGCAACAACTTGGAGTAGCAGCTTCATCGAGTTCCACTACTGGAAATGAAAAAACATTAATATACACAACCGATGGTTTTTAAATTATTCAATATGAAATTATTTTTATCTATACTATTTATTTCACTTAGCACTTATAATAAAGCGCAAATCAACCCTACGATATTAATAGACAACCAACCTGTTAAAATTCAAGGCTCAACCTCTCTACCCTATTGGATTGGGGCTGGAAAAGTATTGACACTGGGTCAAGATGCAGTTTCTGCCTCGGTTTTGGAATTCACCATCAATAATTCAACTATGGAAATTAACCAAGCAATCCATGTTACATCTACTGGTACCGTTCCAACAGGAAAAATATGGAAAATTGAGGCGATAGGTATTGGTAATAATACAAACTTTAATAGTATTACAAATTTTTCCAATTCAACGATTCCAACAATTTTCAGTTCACCAGTAACTTTTGCAACAGCTGGAACTTATTCATGGACTGTGCCACCTGGCATCACAAATATTTGTTTAGAAGCTTGGGGTGGTGGTGGCTCTGGAGGAGACGGCTTGTATGGAGGGAAATCCGGAGGTGGAGGCGGTGGCGGAAGTTATTGCTACCAGTGTTTTACTGTTACTCCGGGACAACAATTCACACTAGTTGTTGGTAATTCAAACCAAAACAGTTCATTTGGTTCTTTATTAACAGCTAATTGCGGAACAAATGGAGGTAACGGTACTTTATCAATCCTTGGATCTATTGGAATTGGTGGGTCATCAACAGCTAATTACAGTATAAACGGAAGTAATGGAATATCAACATCGTCTTATTGTTCATCTCCAGCATCAAAAGGAGGTAATGGCGGCAATGGTGGTGCTGGAGGAAATGGTGCTTATTCTGTTTGTGTTGGAGGTGGAAGTGGTGGATCAAGTCAAGCCGGAGCTTTTCCAGGAGGCGGAGGTGGAGGTGGAACACCATCTTCAACTAGTGGAGCAAATGGCGCTTCAGGTCAAATCAAAATTTATTTTTAACATGAAAAAGTTATTTTTTTATTCATTATTACTTTTAAATACTATTCTTTATTCTCAAGGTAATCTTCAGTTCAATCAGGTAAAATTAATTGCTGCATCTGAAACTGTACCTACAAATAAGGTCTGGAAAATTGAAAGTGTTCTTTATACCCCACATAATTTCACATCGAACACAGTTAACAATGAAATTATCTTGAATGGTACTAATTTAATTGTTAGAACCTTGAAAACTTATGTCACCTCCATTAACTATGGAGATTATTCATTGGTTTGGGAACAAACCTTCCCTATTTGGCTGCCTGCAGGTTCTACAGTAGCTTCCTCGACAGGCGTTTTCGGTATTAGTGTAATTGAATACAATTTAATACCTTAACATATGAAATTCATTCTTTTATCAGTAGCGCTATTAATATTCACTTCTCTTTTTTCTCAAGGAAATCTTCAGTTTAATCAAGTGAAAAATATTTCAGGCACTTGGACATCCGGTCAAACCGTTAATAATTTAGTCGTTCCAAGTGGTAAAGTGGTAAAGATAGAAAGTGCCTCCCTTAGTACTAGTGGAGGCTTGGCTTCTACATCGGCTGTGATTTTTTTAGGAAATCATTGTATTTACAGCGGTGCAAATAATTATGGAATGATGAATTTGTTCCCTTTTTGGCTATCAGAGGGATCGTATCCTATAAATATTGGATACAATTATTCCGGTCAATTAATTTATTCCATAAGTGGAATCGAATTTAATGTAATTCCTTAAAAAAATTAATAATAACAGTACTTAGATATTTTGTAACCACTCAAAAATAGAATCTAAATTAAAGTAAAAAAACTATTTATTTTAAAACAAAAAAACATACCACAAAACCTAAACAATTGATAATGAAAGTTGTTATTAATAGTAATTGATTAAATTTGATAACTATGAAAAAAAATACAGCTTTATTTATTCTATGCTTTGGACTAATTTTAAATGCTTTTAGTCAAAACAATTCACTTATTGGTTTATTAAGAACTGCTAATCCTGCAAGTGTTAAATTAGGGAAATTAGACATTACAACTGGCATTTTCAGCCAATTGAGTTCTACAAGTATCGCGAACAGCTTTAATGCAACAGGTGCTGCTCTCGACCCTACAAGTGGAACGTATTTTTTTCTTGGAACAAGTGGAATGCTTTCTGTAGATGCTAATTCTGGTAACGTTCTTTCTCAGAGTCCTTTGTCAAACCCAATTTCCCCAAGCTATTTTGATAATTTCCGTTTCAATACTAGTAATTCTACTATGTATGGATTAGCGAGAAGATACATTCAAGGAAGTGGCCCAGGTCAGGGTTATGGCGAGTTGTTTTTAGCAACGATCAATCCAAGCACGGGCGTAATTACACAAATTTCTCCCCAATCTGTAGGTCAGTCTTATGCACTTCAAGGTAACGCGATTGATCCGCACTTAATGGTCTATTACTACTCAATTGCTTCGCAGTTTGTAGGGTTAGATATGTATACTGGATTGGTGTATTCTTCTCCAACAATCACCTTTCCTCAAGGAGGAGTGTATTTTGATAATTTCACGTATAATTGTTCAGACACAACCATTTATGGATTGATTCGAATGAGCACAACACTACCACAAACGGTTCATTTCGGTAAAATTAATCCACAAACTGGAGTGGTAACTCGAATTTCACAACAACCGCTCGCATATGGCATGTTTACCATCAATGGAAGTTCAACAATTGATCCATCGACTGGTACCTACTATTATTTAAGTGTTTTGCCACAAGGAGGAAATGCGGTGATTGGTGTTTCAACCTTAACAGGAAGTGTCGTAAGTGCAGATTCGATTCCTACCAATGGTGGTTCTCAGGTATATTTTGATATGATACGTCATCCTTCAGATTGTTTTGGAGCACAATCTTACCGTCCTGATTCAAGTGGTGGTTCGGCAGATTTAAACGTGTTAGCACAAACACTTTCAAAGGTATTCCCTAATCCATTTACAGATCAATTAACAATCTCATCAGTTAATGATATTGATGCTTATACACTTAGAGACATACATGGTAAAATTGTAGCGCAAGACAACCACAAAAACACTACATTAACAATAGAAACAGCTCACCTTGTGATTGGTATTTACTTTCTTGAAATCAAATCTGCTACCAACGTTCAACTTGTAAAGTTGATCAAAGAATAAACGATAGCTTGTTTGCTTAAAGCGATATGTACTATTTCCTGTTTTTAAAACAACCCCCTGTTTTCAAGGGGGATTGATTTTGGTTGTAAAAGGGTAAAATTCCAAGTTGTCATTTTACCAATTTCTTTGTATTATTTTCTTTTATTGATGATTCTCAATGAAATAGCTAATAATTAGGACAAATTCGTCCAATTGTAAATGTAATAGATTCTCGTTAATCAAATTAGTTCAACTTAGGTCAAGTTAAACACTTTGCATATGAATGATAAATGCCCCAATTGAAATGAGGAATAATGCGATCAGGTTTTTTACCGAAAAGGTTTCTTTGAAAAAAATGGCTGAAAAAGCAATCGTCGTTAATGGATTGGCTAAAAACAACAAGCTAGAAACAATAGGATTTGTAATTTTTAAACCTAAAAAACTGAACAATAAGGCAAAAAATATGATAAGTGCCATTATTAGTACTTTCATGAAATTTACTTTTAGTTCATTCCCCATTTTTTCTTGTTTTTTAGCTACCAGAACAACCAATAACGCTGTTAAAAAAACAACAAGCTCTTGATTGGAAATAAGAACAATGGCAGGAACTTTAGCAGATAAATTTTTCCAATGAATTAATGAAGAAGTACTGAAACTTAGTGTCATCAATAACAAAAACATATGTTGTTTAATACTTACTTTCACGCTGTTTTCACGATTAAAATAAAGATAACTTAAGAATCCAAGCACAATCAAAACAAAACCAAGTGCAGATGCTGTGATAGCAATTTTTTCATAAAAAAGTAAATAAATAGCAGTGAATACAATTCCAATTAAATTATAAATCCCCAACCACTGTAAGGGTGCTTTTTTAATGGCAAATAGCATACAAAATAATCCTAAAACGCCAAAAAGCGAACCTATTGTAATTTTAAGCAAAGGGAAATCGAAGAGATTTGTTGCTCCAAAATAATAAAAGGCAATAAATAGGGAAATGGACGAAGTCATTAAAGCGCGATAGCCTACTAAAAAAGGAATGGAAGTATGTTGAATGTTTTTCTTCCAAAGTACATTATTCAAAGAAAAAAGAAGCATTGATAGGATTATGTAGATCATTCTGGTAGAAAATTTATTAAACCATTTGCATTGTAAATCATTAACTCTTCTAATTTACCTTCGTTTAATTGTGAAAGTTTAGACTCAACTAACTGATTGAGTTTTAATTCCATTTCTTTCATTTTTTGGTGTTGAAATACTTCCACTATTGTTTGATAGATGATATTTACATCCAACATGGAAACAGCTGATTCTAATTCAGTTGAAACCCAATCCATCAATTCTTCAAGGTATGCTTCTATTTTTAATTTAGGTGCTTTTTGTATTTTTAAAAACCACAATTTATAGGCATAAAAACGCGTTTTGGGAAAAAGATGAATCGGATCTTTATCAATCGTTGCAATCCCAATTTCAAACAACTTCTTCCCTATTTCAATCGCTTTTATATCATTTATTAAAAAATAATGTCGAAACAAAACGGCATGAGCAAAAACAGTATCTTGAATATAGGTATCTGCTTGTTTATTTGCGGTTATTAAATAATTCTCAATGCTTTCAGCATACCCGTCAATTCGATGTTTCGGATCATACAATGCCTCCATTAATATGTTACGAACAAATGAATTACTTCCATATTTCTGAATAAAAGTTGGAAATAAAGGTGTGTTTTGAAATTGGACAAACGTCTTTAAACCATACAGTTCTTTGGTTTTGTAATTTTCATTTTCCAAACTATCAAAAATCTCTACCAAAGGATTAAATTTTTCTTTGTGAATGAGGTTTTTCAAGACAACATCAATGGAATGATGTAAAAATTCAGGTTCATTAAACAAATAATTAGAATGGTAATACTTCATAAAATGATCCCAATCTTTGAAACCACAAAATTTCGCCAAAATAGTTAACGTATTTTTGTAAGGCTTCGTTTGTTCATTTTGGTGTAAAAAGAAACGATACAACGTTGATTCAGACAAGTAGCCAATTCGCTCATTTACAATTAATTGACTAACCATTTTGCAATCGTTTTTAGTCGTAATGTAAATGCCTGTTTTTGTGTAAATCGCTTCTAATAAAAACCGCTTGTTGAACATTTCTTTTTTTTATAAAAATAAGTAAAATAAAAAAATCAATAAGCATATCTATGCTCGAGAAAGTTCAAAAAAATTAAGGCGTATATTCAATTGATTATTTCAAATACCTATTTTTTGGTTTTTTATACATTAATTAACATTAGAATTAAAAAAAAAATTGGAATTCGTAAAGTGATCAATGAATCTTAACATTGCATTAGACCTGTATAAATCTCAAGCAATTAAATGCTGTCACTAAAAAAACAAGCTAATATTTTTCTATTTTAGCCCATAGAATTAACAGAAAACACAAATAACACTTGAAGCAATGAACATTGAAATCAAAGATCCATGCCCAGTTAGTTGGGATTCATTAAAGATTGGATTACGTGAACGCCATTGTCATCAGTGCGAAAAAGCTGTAGTAGATTTCACACAAATGGATCGATTGTCCATTATTTCTTATTTAATTGAACATTCTGATAAAAGCGTTTGTGGGCGAATTAACCCGCAACTCGTTGATGTGCACGTGAGCGATTTACCTTTTATCGTTGAATCACTTAGAAAAAAATCCAACAACGCTTCTTTTGGAATTTTAGCTGCTCTGTGTTTGAGTTTGGTTGCCTGTCAAGAATCAACCAAACCTCATCCAGAACAACACAAACAAGCAATAACAAAGCATGTGTCAAGTTCAATAGCTGATTTAAAACCAACTCAAAAAAAGACTGATTCAACAGAAAAGCAAAAACAACAAATAAATAGAGTTACTCCTGAAATAATGGGCGAAATCTCTGTGTTACCAGATCCAGAACCAATAGATCCTATGCAATTTCTTGTAGAACCACCAATTGATATTCCAAGAATTGAAACCAAACAACCAATGGATAGTATTTATCAATTTCCTACAACATCACCTGAATTTCCTGGTGGAATGGATCAATTATTTCAATACATGAAAAAAAACTTAACGTATCCTGAAACAGCCAAAGAATTAGGCTTGCAAGGAACTGTTTTTATCGAATTTGTTGTACGTAAATCTGGAGAAATCGATAACATTAAATTATTGAGAGGTATTCAAGGTGGTCAAGAATTAGATAAAGAAGCAATTCGATTAGTGAAAAACATGCCCAAATGGAATTCAGGAGCGATGAATGGAATCCCTGTTTCAACAATGATGCGTTTGCCAATTAAATTTCGCTTAGATTAGTTAGTTGGTTAGTTAGGCATTAGTGAATAGGCATTAGTTTTAGATTACAACAGAATAACGATCTCGTCTTAAAGTCTTTAAATCTTCAAATCTTGACTCTTTTAGTCCTAAAATCTTTACATCTTTTTACCTTTGTTTAGAATCATTCTAAAATACCTTTTTTGTGGTATTGTTAAAAGTATACTACTGCCGTAATTTTGTCGAAAAATTAAAAGAGATGAAATTAATCGTAACACTAGCAGTTTTAATTTACTTCAACGGAATAACAATAAGTCAAACAACTGATAACAATCAAAAAAAGCAACAAGATTCATTAGCTGAAATTTCGAAAGAACTTCCTGAAATCACCATTAAACACACGACGTTAATCGGAAATGAAAAAGGATTAAATTCCATGCCAGGTTCAGCTTACTATTTGTCTACCAAAGAATTACAAAAATACAATTACTCTGATATCAATCGCGTATTGAAAAGTATCCCAGGTGTTAATATTCAAGAAGAAGATGGTTTTGGTCTTCGTCCAAATATTGGTTTGAGAGGTGCAGGCGTTGAACGTTCTTCTAAAATCACCTTAATGGAAGATGGTATTTTAGTTGCTCCTGCTCCATATGCTGCTTCTGCAGCATATTATTTTCCGTCTGTTGGACGAATGCAAGCGGTTGAAATCTTAAAAGGTAGTGCGCAAATCAAATATGGTCCATACACAACAGGTGGTGCAATCAATTTGATTTCAACTCCACTTCCATTAAAATTCACAGCGAAAGTTTCAGCTATTGGCGGTAGTTTTGCAGGCAGAAATTTACATACTTACTTAGGCAATAATCACGGTCAACTTGCTTATTCAATTGAAGCGTTACATTATGGATCAGATGGATTCAAACACTTAGAAAATGGAACTAAAACTGGTTTCGATAAATCAGATTACATTGCAAAAATTCGTATTTCCACAAAAAGATCTGCTCGCATCCAACAATCCATAACGTTTAAAGCGGGAATAAATCATGAAATCTCAAACGATACTTATCTTGGACTTACGCTTGCTGATTTTGGTTTAGATCCCTATTTACGTTATGCCGGTTCTCAAAAAGATGTCATGAAAGTGGAACAATCTCAAATAAGTGCAACACACACGATTATTCCTGCAAAATGGATAAATGTAACCACCGTTGCATACCGCAATGATTTCAGCAGAAATTGGTACAAATTAGATGCTGTAAAAGATAGTTCAGGAACTAAAAAAAGCATAGCAGACATTTTAAGAAATCCTTCACAATACGTCAATCAATTAGCAATTATTAAAGGTCAAACGAGCCCCAATTCCGACGCTTTATTTGTAAAAGGAAATAACAGAAGCTATTTTGGCCAAGGAATTCAAACTACGATTAGCATGAATTTTAAAACAGGTAAACTAAAACATGACTTAGATTTAGGAATTCGTTTACATCAAGATGGTATGGATCGTTTTCAAAACGAAGACATCTTCAAAATGTTGAATGGAACAATGATGCAAACAGCTGCTGGGGAACTAGGAAGAGAAAGCAATCGTTTGGCTTTTGCTCAAGCTATGGCTAGTTACTTGCAATACAAAACAACTTACAGAAAATTCAATTTGACAGCTGGATTAAGATATGAACAAATCTCAATGGAAGAAAAAGATTATGGGAAAAATGACCCAACACGACTTGGAACCAATTTAGTTCAATCTAAAAACGAAGTTGCTGTTTGGATTCCAGGGATTTCTATTGATTATGTTTACTCAACAAGATTCACAGCGTTTGCAGGTGTTCACAAAGGATTTGCACCACCATCTGCTAAAACATCATCTAAAGCAGAAGAAAGCATCAATTACGAAGCTGGAATTAAATTCAACCAAACCTATTTTCAATGTCAACTAGTAGGATTTTACAATGCCTACAGCAATTTGTTAGGTTCTGATTTAGCGGCAAGTGGTGGAATTGGTTCAGGAGACTTATTCAACGGGGGAAAATCGTTTTCTAGCGGAATTGAATGGTTTAGTTCATTGAACATTGCTCAACCGCTTCGTTTACCGTTCAAATTACCAATCACTGCTGCCTACACTTATACAGACGCACGTTTTTTGAGCGATTTCAGCAGTACATTTGAAGATTGGGGCACTGTCAAAAGTGGTGATCAATTGCCCTATTTAGCAGAACATCAACTCAACATTGGATTGGCATTAGAATACAAAAAATGGCAAATCAATACGGGGATGAAATATACGAGTGAAATGCGTGCCACAGCTGGAACAGGAGCAGCAACAGGAATAGATCGCATACCAGAAATCATTGTACTAGATGCAAGTATTAGCTATCAAATTTCAACTACAATTAATTTGTTTTCAAGTGTTACAAACGTAACAAACGAAACCTATATTGTTGCTGCTCGACCATCTGGTGTTCGACCAGGAATGCCTAGAGCATTTCAATTAGGCATTCGCGCAACTATTTTTTAATCGTTGTAGGTGGAAGATTAAACACAAACAAACTACCCAATATAGCGACAAAGAAAATTCCCATTTGTCGCTCCAAAAGGTTTTCGGTTAAAAAGGATAGACTTACTAATATTGAAAACAAAAGAAAAATAAACGATTCTTTTGAACGATAATAAAAGAGAACAAGTAAAAGAAGCAGGGCAATCAAACCAATAATACCAAAATTAGCCCATTGGTTCAGGTATTCATTGTGTGTATTGTAATCACTCGTTAAATTGGCTAAATACTGATTTTTTTCACCATAACATCTATTTAATTTAGATTGCACTTGTTCGACTCCTACTCCCAAGAATGGTGCTTCCTGTATGAGTTGAACTGAACAAGCCCATATAGTTGTACGAATGGAGGTTCCATTATTACTTGATGCGTTTATTTCTTTTAACCTACTAGAAATTGAAGGAATTAAAAACAGTGAACTAATCAAACAGGCTATTGAAATAATAAAAATACTTCCTTTAATTTTCCAAGAACGTATGTATTTGTGAACAACTAAAAACAATGAAATAAGTAATCCGATTAAAGCCATTCTTGCTGCTAAAAACAACAAAAATAACAATAAAAACAACAAAGAAAAAAACATTAAACCTTTTATACTTCCTTTAAGTAAATGCCATCTTTGTATTAATTCTTCTAATCCAACGAGTATGCTAAAAGCAATAAACAATCCAAAATATGTCGGATGTAATCTACTAATTTCTTCCATTGTAGTTCTAAATGCAAAAGCAAATCCTCCGGATATCAAGTAATCGTGATTTAGACCCTGAAGTAATAATTGGATACTACAATAAGCAACAAACACAACTGTAACCCGGTAAAAAAAGCGAACATAAGTTATTGGATTCAATGAAATAGTTGAAGCATTAATCAAAAAAAAAGATAATGGTGCAATGATTAGTGCTAATTTTCGTTCAACTATTTTCCAAACCGTAGCTGGTTCATCTGCGATAACCAATTGAAAAAAATACAACAAAGGTATACTAATCAATAGTATAAAATAAAATAAAGAACGGCTATTGAATTGTCTATTTTTAGCTTTATATATCGTAACCAATGAACTTACTGTAAAGATAATTAATGCTATGCTAGCAAATTTGGAAGGCACAAAAGGAAATAATAAAGTCAAAAAAAGACTTATTTCAATAAATGACTTTTCTTTAAGTTGTTGCATCCAACTCATGACTGACGCTGTATTTCTTCTTCAACAAATTGTTTTATTTCTTGTTGAAATCGATCATTTGAAAAAGTTGCAGCATGAGTTCGAATAGATGCTCGATCAAATTGCTGTTCTTTTTTCTCAAATTCTCTTACTGCTTGAATAATGGATGAACTTGTTTGATCTTGAAACAAGACTCCTGTTTTATCAACCACAACAGATTCTTTATACCCTCCATAGTTAAACGCTATCACAGGAGTACCACAAGCTTGTGTTTCCAAAGATGTAATTCCAAAATCTTCAATAGCAGCCATCACGATTGCCTTAGATTCTTGCATGTAACTTCTCACAACATCTGAAGGTTGAAATCCTAAAAACTGAATGGAATCTCCAGCTCTTTCTTGTAAATCTCGAGATTGAGGTCCAGTTCCAATTACCACCAACTCTAAATCTGGCATTGCATTGAAAGCGTCAATGATTAAATCAATTTTTTTGTAATGAACCAATCTTGAAACAACCAGAAATGATTTTTTGGATCGGGTTAAATTTTCTGGCAAATGAAAAAAATCAGCATTCACAGGTGGATGAATAACCGTTGCCGATCGACCATAATTTGTTGAGATGCGCTCAGCCACAAAGTGAGAATTTGCAATAAAACTTGAAACATTTTGAGCTGCAGCATAATCCCATTTTTTAATTCTGGAAATTTGACGCATGGCTAAACTCCTAATCACCATTGGCAATTGTTGCAAATACGTTTTTTTCATGTTCCAAACATAACGTATTGGCGTATGGCAATAACAAATGTGTATTTGATTTGGATTCGTTCGGATGTTTTTAGCTACAGAATGAGAAGATGAAAGTATGATGTCGTATTCACTAAAATCAAATTTTTCGATTTGTTTGTAAAATATTGGAACATAAATTCTATATAGTTTTCTAACGAAAGGGAACTTATTTAAATGTGATACCCTTTTTGTTTTATCATCTAAATACAAATACTTTTCATCCTCTTCATTTAATGTATTGATTAAAAAAAATAAAGAGGCATTCGGATAAACAATTAATAATTGCTTTAATACTTTTTCTGCTCCACCAATTGTAATTAACCAGTCATGAACAATGGCAATTTTTTTCATTTTTGGTTATTTAAACAAGTTACTATTTTTTGCATTTCTTGATGAATATTGTAGCGCTCAATATATTCTTTTGCGAATGTTTGATTCTTATTTATTGCAGATAATGAATTAAAAATAGTTTGTAATTCATCTTGATCTTCTAAATTAAAAAACACACAACCATTTTTGTACAATTCTTTATAAACAGGAATCGAAGACAAAATCGCTACAGAATGATTGACCAAACCCTCTAAAACAGGAATACCAAACCCTTCGTATTGAGACGCTGAAATTACAAATTTTGCTTTTAAATACCAATTTGCTAAATCAATATCTGTTGCATTTGTAATAAAAAGTATGTTTTCTGTTGCTACATCATCTAAATGATAGGTTAATAAATCATCGTGATTACCTATAAAAACCAATGTGTAATCAGTACAGTTAGACAAATTAAAATTTTCAATGATATAACGAATGTTTTTTCTATCAGACAAGGTGCCAACATGAAGAATGTAATTTTCTTTTTCACTAATTTCATTTACAAAACAAGCTGCTATACTGTTATAAACGACCAGAACCTTCGTGCTATCTATTTTAAATCGATTGATTATTTCATTTTTTACTGTTTCACTAACCGTTCCAATCAATTTTGAATTTTGAATTGTTAACGGAGTGATTAATTTATACCAAAGAACAAATTTCCAATTGTACCATTTTGGATTTACATATACTCCAAGATCATGAATAATGAGTAATTTATTTTTATAAAAAACGGGAGCTACATTACATAAATTCAACAAAAATGCCTGGTTTTTTTTAGCGTATCGAGGTAAATTAATTTGCTCCCATAAAACTCCTTTTAAGGATCCTGTTCTAATAATGTTTGCCGAAAATGAATCATCTATTAACACACTATTTAATGGGATAATTATTTTTATTGCTGGATGTTGGGCGAGTAAAGCACGCGTAAGTTCAATAGCATAACGCTGGACCCCCGTTGTAGCTTGAGTTAAAAACTTTCCGTTAACATAGATATTCGTTGACATTCACTTTGTTTCTTAAACAAATATAGAAAGAAATAAATCGTTTATAGGTAAATTAAACACAGAAAAATGTACTTTTGTGTGAAAATGAAATTGTTTGTATGAAACAAAACATCTCTATAATAAGAAACTTAGTTGTTAAACAACTTAAACTTAAATACAAGCAATCGGCATTAGGTTTTCTTTGGAGTTTGTTGACACCCCTAGCATTTTTACTTATTATTAATTTTGTTTTTAGCCAAGCATTTTTAACGATTAAAAACTACCCGCTTTATGTCCTTACAGGGCTTATTTTTTGGCAATTTTTCTCTAATGCAACCAATCAATCGATTCAGAGTTTTATTCATAATTCTAGCATTATTAAAACGATTAACGTTAAAATAGAATTATTTCCAATTGCTGCAGTAAGTGCTGAAGTAGTTGCATTGTTATTCTCTTTTATTCCATTTTTAACCTTGATGTACTTTTTTGGTTTATCGTTCAGTTGGCATTTTCTTTTATTGATTCCTGCGCTACTAATTTTCTCAACATTTGCCTATAGTTTAGGTATCATTTTAGGTATATTAAATGTTTTTTTAAGAGATGTTTCAATTCTTTGGAACACCTTAAACCCAGCACTTTTCTATTTAAGCCCAATTGCTTATAATATTTCTATTATCCCAAAAAACTATTTATTCTTTTTAAAACTCAATCCTTTGTTTCACTTTTTTGATGTTTTTAGAGCTATATTATATCAAAATAGCTTTCCATCGACAGAAAGTTGGTTAATCATTTTATCAATTACAATCGGATTATATTTCATCAGTAAATTGGTGGTATATAAATTAGAAAAAGGAATAATTTCAACGATCTGATGACGAATAAACCAATCATATCATTAAAAAATGTTGGCGTTTTTTACTACACATTTAATCAAGGAGTGAATTCTTCCAAAGATTTCATTTTGAAACTTGGTTTCACCAAAATTTTTCAAAAAAAGAAAGTGGTTGAAGGGATTAATTTAGATATTTTCCCTGGAGAAGTAGTTGGTATTTTAGGTAAAAATGGCACTGGAAAAAGCAGCTTATTACGCTGTATGGCAGGTATTTTAAAATCACACACTGGACAAGTGATCGTAAATGGTAAAATTGCGCCTATGCTTTCTATTGGTGCAGGTATTGAGATGGAATTAACTGGTCTTGAAAACATAAAATTCATTAGCAGTTTAATGGGAACTTCTAAAAAAGATCTACCCTCAAAAATTGAAGAAATCATAGCCTTTTCGGAACTAGATTTAGCAACATTAAAAAGACCTGTTAAAACTTACTCAACAGGTATGATTTCTCGTTTATCATTTAGTATTGCGATTTCTGAAATACCAGACATTTTATTGATTGATGAAGTACTTGCTGTTGGAGACGTTGGTTTTCAGCAAAAATGTTTGAACCGAATCAACCAAATTAAAGCGCTGGGTTGTACCATATTATTTGTTTCACACAGCGAAGAAGACATTCGTAAAATTTGTACCAGAGCAATTTGTATCGACCAACATAAAGTTATTGCAGATGGAACAATTGAAGATGTGCTTATAACCTACCAAAAATTATTTAATGCTTAATAAAATTTCTCACACTATAATTGTTTGCGTAATTAATGAATTAGATTTAACAAGTGATTTTATCTTAAAAATTTCAACTTATAATCTAAATGAAGTTGAACTAATTTTTGTTTATAATGATACGGTTCAATTATCATCTTTAATTGACACAACTCTTTTTAAAAATATAAAGTTATTAGCATTACAATCAACTGATATAAACACACTTAAAAAAGAAGCTTTTAATCATGTTTCGGGAGAAACTGTTTTCCTAATAGAAAACCTAAACTCTTTTAGTTTTGAACAAAATACAAATTTTACAAAATTCATATTATCAGCTAATGAGAATGCTACTTTTGATGAATTAAACAATCAATATATTAAAGCTTTAACTTCTATTCAAAATTTAGAAACAAGAATAAAGAAATATGAAACGACAAGTGTTTTTATTATTTCTAAAAAAATGAAACTGTTTTTAAATAAAATTCGTTCCAACGCAGCACAAAACTCAAATAATTCCAATTCAGATAAACTATTATTTGTTTTTAAAAAAAGTGGTAGAAAATTAATACGTAAAGCGATTGTTAAAGTTCTCAAAAACATTTATCTTCAACTTGAGACAAAAAATGTTTACATCAAAGAAATTCTTCATGAAGAAGATAAAATCAGTCTTTTTGCTGACACCTATCAACATTGGTTAAATTATCATCAACTTGATAATGATAAATTAATGCAATTCACTCAAGAAATCTGGAAATTCCACAAACATCCTAAGTTTAGCATTATTCTTCAGATTGAAGATACTAATGAATTTTTAGATAATACAATTTCTTCAATCGTAAAACAATTATATCCCAACTGGGAGCTTATTATTGTTTCATCATTACAAAATGAAACGATTGTCAATTCAGTAATTGATTCATTTCAAGAAAATAACACGCAGTTTTTATGCCTATTTAATGATTTCTCTTTGAATAAAGTTGCTCGTTTAAATGAAGGCTTAAAACATTCTTCCGGAGAATTTACATTGTTAGTTAAAAATGGAGACGAATTAACAAAAGATGCACTTTTTCAGTTTGCTAAATCAATCAATTTGAATGAAAATACAGATTTAATTTATACTGATGAAGATACAATTGATGAAAATAATTACTTGTCTTTACCTATCTTTAAACCCGATTGGTGTCCAGACAACTTGTTGTCTCGATTCTATTTAGGAAATATAATATGCTATAAAACTTCCTTATTGCAATCAATTGATGGTTGGAAAGAAGGTTATGATGAAAATGAAGAATTCGATTTGGCACTTCGATTTACTGAACAAACCAATTCAATTATTCATGTTCCAACTGTAACCTATCATAATAGAATAAGCTCAACAAATAATGTGTCAACTGTAAATCCATCCATTTTCACAAGTGGTAAAAAAGCGATAAACGATGCCCTTATAAGAAGAGGTGAGACTGGTATAGTTGATGTAAATCAAAACTTTAGCGGATACACTATTCGTTATGACTTAGTTCAAAAAGATGCGTTAATAAGCATAATAATACCAACAAAAGATCAAACTGTACTTTTGAAAAAATGTATTGAGTCTATTTTTGAGCGCTCTACCTACAGAAATTTTGAGATTATTCTAATTGATAACAATAGTGAAGAAAAAGAATTTTTCGATTTTGTAAAGCAGTGTGAATCAAAATACAGCAATCAATTTAACTATATAAAAGCTGAAATACCTTTTAATTTTTCTAAATTAATGAATATTGGTGCAGAAAATGCGAATGGTTCATATTTAGTCTTACTTAACAATGACACAGAAATCATCACTCCAGATTGGCTTGAAGGTATGCTTGAACAAGCGCAACGTAAATCTATCGGTGTAGTAGGTGTAAAATTATTGTTTCCAAACAACACGATCCAACATGCAGGTGTAATTATGGGAATCGGAGGAGTTGTTGACCATGTTTTTGTTGGTGATGATCGCTTTGGACCTGGTTATTTAAACTACATTAACAATACTACAAATTATTCTGCCTTAACAGCAGCATGTGTGATGGTGAAAACTTCTATTTTCAATGAAGTAAACGGTTTTGAAGAATTGTTTACTATAGAATACAATGACGTCGATTTTTGCCTGAAAGTAAAAGAAATGGGATACAATAATATTTATGTTCCGCATGTAGAATTGTATCATTATGAATCGATATCAAGAGGGCACCCATATATGACAAAAGAATCTTATAATCGTCATGTTAAAGAGATGGATTTGATAAAAAGTAAGTGGATGAAATATATCAAACACGACCCTTGTTACAACCCTAATCTTACCAGAAATGATAAAGATTTTGGAATTCGAGTTTAAGAAGGCACGTATAATTGGGAAATATTATACAACGAATCAAGATGCTATAATAGAAGACTTCATTTTTATGGACATGTGAATGTAATTCGTTAAATCGTTAACTTTAACGATTCAATGAAGAAAATACTCCACTTATCAGATGAATTGCCATTAACATGCTCAAGAAAAGGAACGTGTTGTTTTGGCAATCAAGTACTGGTTAATCCATGGGAATTAGCTGCTATAGCTCATGAAAAAAACATTTCTACTCGTGATTTCAGAGACCAATTTTGTGATTTACACGGGACTAGATTATTGTTTGATGGTGTAGTTGGATTCAATAATCAAAAATCGTGCAGTCAGTACATTGAAAACAAAGGATGCAGTGTTCACAATGGCAGACCTTTGGCTTGTCGTTTATTTCCAATTGGCAGACTAATACAAGAAAATAATAGCAGCTATTTTTATGAGGGTAATCTTTTTCCTTGTTTAAATGGATGTCCAGAAGTTAAAAATTTACCCTATTTACGCGTAGATGACTATATAAAAGGGCAAGAAACACATAACCATGAACAAGCGCAAGATGCCTATCTCGAAATCATGCAAAACTGTGCAGATATTGCATTTATCCTTTTACTTGAGACCGAATTAGCAACGAGTGGAGATGTTATCACCTTACAAACTTGGCGAAAAATGGGAACGCTCTCCCCTATTGAGATTGCTGCTTATTTATCTCAAGAATGGATAGATCTTTACACAATTCCTATGATTTCATTTATTGAACATTCGCCAGCTTCTTTTGCGCAACAACACTTTGAGCTGATACAAAAAACCATTCAATATCAACTGGAAGAATCACTTTCAGTAAATCAAATAAGAACAAAAGCAATCGAATTAATGGCTCTAGCACTGTTTGCAGCACATTCAATCGGAGCATCAACCAAAAATCTTATTGATTTATGGGTAGAAACTGCAAAACAAAACGGAGCAAAGGAATAATTTAACTTAAATACAGCGTTAATCTAAACGCTTGTTTGGTTTCATAAAAATAAATGATGATTTTTGTAAGCAAAATAACTAAATGAAAAAGAAAGTTGAAATTCTAGCCCCTGCAAAAAATTTATACCAAGGTATGTTTGCAATCAATGCAGGTGCAGATGCCGTATACATTGGTGCTCCTAGTTATGGTGCGCGCTCAAATGCTACAAATCCAATCGAAGACATCGCAGAATTAGTTAACTATGCTCATTTGTTTAAAGCTCAAGTATTTGTTGTTGTGAATACTATCTTATATGACAATGAATTAGAAGATTGTCAGAAAATGATTCACGAATTATATGCAATCGGTGTAGATGCATTGATTGTTCAAGATATGGCGATTTTTGAAATGGACCTTCCTCCTATTGTCATTCATGCAAGTACACAAGCAAATAATAGAGATCCTAAACACGTTAAATTTTTGAAAGACGCTGGAATGCAACGCGTTGTTTTAGCCCGAGAATTAAACTTAGATCAAATTAAAGAAATACACGAAGCAACAGATGTAGAATTAGAATTCTTCGTTTCTGGTGCATTGTGCGTAGCATTCAGTGGCAATTGTTACATGAGTATCGCAGGCGGAGAAAGAAGCGCCAACAGAGGTTCATGTGCTCAAAATTGTCGATTACCTTATGAATTAAAAGACGGAACAGGTACAACTTTAATCGAAAGTAGTCATTTATTGTCCATTAAAGATTTAGATTTATCAGATCAATTACCGAATTTAATTGAAGCAGGAATCACTTCGTTTAAAATTGAAGGTCGCTTAAAAGATTTGGTATACGTGAAAAATAATGTTTCCTATTTACGTCAAAAACTAGATACCTATTTAGCTGAAAATGATCAATTCGTTAAAGCATCTTCTGGAAGAACCATTTTCAATTTTGAACCGCAAATGGATCGAAGTTTTAACAGGGGCTATACAGATTACTTTGTGAATCAAAGAAAAGAGAAAATTGGTTCGTGGGAAAGTCCAAAATCGAAAGGTCAATACATTGGGAAAATTACAGAGGTTACACCAAAAGGTTATTTCATTGAAAATGCAGATGATTTAAACAATGGTGACGGACTCTATTTTATCAATTCGGCAAATGAATCAGATGGAATTCAAGTAAATGTTGTATTGAACAGTTTTGTGATTCCAAATAATTACAAAGAAATACCTGTTGGAACAGAAATCTATCGTAATTCTGACGCTGCATTCAACAAATTAGTGGAACGTGAAGATGCAACGATTCGTAAAATCGGTGTGACATTCTCCTTAAAAGAAACAGCGACTGGATTTGAATTAATCGTAATCGATGAAGATGGCCACACGACTTACATATCGATAGAAAATGAAAAAACACCATCAACAAAAGGGAATGTTATTTTAGAAGAATTGAAGAAAAACCTTTCTAAAACAGGAAACACGCCATTTATCGTTGATACTATCAATATTGAGTTTTCAGAAAACTGGTTCATTCCTACTTCTAAAATCAATGAAATGAGAAGATTTGTTTTGGAGAAATTGATGGATGTCCGTGTAAAAGAATACGTTCGCGAAGAATTTCAATTGAAAAAAACGGATCATCCTTATCCTGTGAAAGAATTAGATTTCACCTACAATGTTTCTAATAAAATGGCGCGTGCTTTTTATCAACGACACGGCGTTACTGAAATAGAAAAAGCATTTGAAATCCAATGGGATCCGGGGAAATCACGCGTTATGGTAACCAAATATTGTGTGAAATATGAATTGGGTAAATGTGCTCGTTTCCAACGTGATACCATGGGAGAAAAAGTTGTTGAACCATTGTCTTTAAAGCACGGAGATAATGAATACAAATTAAAATTCAATTGCAAACCATGCGAAATGGAAATCTGGGAAAAAGATGCTGAACTAGAATTTATCGAACAAGAAATACAATTAAAATAAAACTATTTTTTAATTGATTTTAATTCTTTACTAACAATAGAAGGATTAGGCTTTTGTAAATCCAAAGTAAATCGATCTAAAATTTCAGTAATTACGATCGTTGGTTTTTCATCTTTAATTATTTGTGCATCAAATTTAGTTGTCCACAAGTAAACACTTCTCTGAAAATGATCACTTAAAAACGGAACGAAAAAATTAGAGTAGGAATCCCTACTTATTAATAATTTAGGAAGTTTAGGGTTTTTAACAACATATGTTCTAATAGATTGAATTCCACTATATGTTGGATAAAACAATGATTTAACTTCATGATACTTTCGCCCTTTTTTTGGAATTGGTAGTATCTCCTCTCTCAAATATTTATTTTTTAATGAAAGTAAAAATGCTAAGTCACCTTCAGTAGTATTGAATTTTTTCCAATCAAAATCACTTTTGTTTTTTGGTTTTTCAAATTCAGGATGATCTAAACGAATTCTTTCATACATTGCTCTATATCCATAATATGCCCCTAAATGATTCCAGTGACTATCCGATTTATAGTAGAGATCATCTTCCTCTTTTTCTTTAGCATCAAAAATTGGTTTTCTTAAATCAATAAATTTTACTGGCGAATTAGTAGATTTCAAATAATCATAAATTTGATCTAATTTTGGTTTATTATCTGAACGCATTATACTTTTAGGTAAGTATTCTTCATATGTAGTTAATGACATTGCTGGAATAACTAAATAATAATCTATCCCTTGATTCTTTAACCAAAAATGCCTTTCTTCTAAAACTTTTTTCATTTTTTGAAGTGTTTTTGTAGTTACAAGGAAATTTATTTTCATATTGCTCCTTAACTCCATTAGAAACGTAATATAACCAACCATTTCTTCCGATAACAACTGGACTATATCGACTTGTTTGATTATATAGCAAAATTCTTAATGTATTCCACTTAGAAATAACAACAGATCGACTTCCAAATTGATCATTTATGTAATCATTTAATTCGGTTTTAAAAACTTTAAAATTCAACACACTACTTTCAGGAAATTGACTTGCAAATCTTTTTTCACTTTCTAAAACAACAGTATTTAATTTTAATAACATTGAAAATGAAGGAATACTAATTATTGAACAAAATAATATTATGTAAATTTTATTTTTCCTGTTTTTTGGTGAACATAAAAATGGTAAAAAGATAAATAATAACAAAGCAGTTCCCCAAGAAGGATAATCAATAATTTTATATTGAAAAGCTGTCATTTTATCTTGAAAATCTGTTTTTGTCAAAATAATGTACGGATCAAACTTTCCTGTTACAAATGTCAATTTACCATTCTTATCTTTAAAGGATTGAACATTGTTTTGTAAACTAAAGTAGTTATTTATTTCATGATTAGAAATGATGTTATTCCCTAAAAAATTTGAAAAATTAATTGATTTAATAACTAACGTGTCATTTTTAGGCAAATTGAATCGAACGTAACGCGTTAATTTTGAAGGGAGTCTAAAAAGAATTTTTGATGATTTTTTTTTGATTAATGTGTCCAAAATGACATTATGTAAATCAAATGTATTATTATCTGAGTAATAAAGTCTTGAATAAATAACTTTTTTCTTAGTTTTTTCAATTTGAAGTTCAATCGTATAATTAACAACTTCCTCTTGCATGTATTTCATGTAAAATTTTATTACACCAGCTAAGAAACTTGCAATTAACATACCAACAAGAACCTGCTTAGCATTATCTCTATGGTAATATAATAATGTAGTTGTAATTATTAAAAATATAAATCCAAACATCAATCCAAACATCCACGTGTTATTTTCAGATTTCATGTTTATGTCCTCATTTAATCTGATACCAAAAAAATGAGAAGTATCATTCGTTTTTATTTTTAAATTGTAATCGGTGTTTTTCTTGATGGAATTTAATAAAACAACATTCTGTTTCAAATCATCTGATGAAATATTTTTAGTAAAATCTCCGGATGAAATATTAATTGTTCTAATATCAAAATCAGACACACCTTTCAATTTAATTTCAAGGTTTTTTAGAATTTTAACTTGAGGGAATTCAACTATAAAGACTTGATTTTTCAGCTCAGAACTCAATAAGTTTCGTTTGTTTACTTTATTGTTTTCATCGAGAAAAGAAATTTGTATTGGAACATTTTTAGTAGAAACATTTAAACCAATATTCAATAATGTAGAACCCGTTCTTGATTTTTGTTTTGTTGTTCCATTTTTTGAAATTAAAAAATAGGTGCCTAAAACAATAAAAATAATTGAAATAATTCTATAAATGTTGTTCTTTGAGTTCATAAGAATTTAGTAAATTTTTACTATTTAATTTAAAATCTAAAATAAATAAATGGATTATAAGTAGTTGAAGAAATGGACATAATACTTAATAAAAGTAAAATGAAATAAAACACCATCGCAGAATAATCCCAAATTTCTATAACTAATGAATTACGAATCTTCAATTTTACTGACTCAATTTTGCCTCTAATAGGCATACTTAAGAATATTGCGGATATAAAAATTATAATTTGCTCAGATCCAACCCATCTCATAAACCTCATTTTTGAAGCTATTGGCTCAAATAAAAATAAAGAACGATAAAAATTAATCGCTTCTTCAAATGATGGTATTCTAAACAATACCCATGCAAAAACAACTACTAAAAGTGTATAAACATGGCCTAGAACGGGTGCTTTATTCAAGGTTTTTTCAAAACCTAAACGTTCAATAATTAAAAATAACCCATGAAATAAACCCCATAAAACAAAATTCCATGTGGCACCATGCCATAAACCTGTTGCAAAAAAGACAATGAATAAATTAAAATAAGTTCTATAGTTTCCTTTGTGGCTACCTCCTAGTGGAATGTATAAATAATCTCTAAACCAGCGTGACAAAGTCATGTGCCATCTTCTCCAAAACTCTTTTATACTCTTCGCAATATAAGGGAAATTGAAGTTCTCAGGGAAATGAAATCCAAACACTTGCCCCAATCCAATACCCATATCTGAATACCCGGAAAAATCAAAATATATTTGAAGTGAATATGCAATAATTGCAAACCAACTTGTGGCAAAATACATTTCATTCGGTTGCATTGAAAATAACTCATCCGCAATTTCTCCCAACACATTTGCAATCAATACCTTTTTCGCTAATCCCAAACAAAAACGCTTTGTCCCGTTTACAAAATTCAATAATGTATGGGTTCGATGCATTATTTCATGTTCAATCTCTGAATAACGAACAATTGGACCTGCAACTAATTGTGGAAACAATGAAATGTATAAAATCATATTTAACGGATTTTTTTGAATACCCGTTTTTTTCTTGTAAATATCAATGATGTATGACATTGAATGGAATGTAAAAAATGAAATTCCAATCGGTAAATGTATGTTAATTCCATTGTTGAAATGAGTGCCAAATAGATTGTCAAAACTTCCAACTAATAATCCAATATATTTGTAATAAATTAATACAATTAAATTGATTGCTATCCCAATTATTAATGGAATTTTTGTAGCCCTTTTTAGATCAATCCAAAATGCTATTCCATAATTAAACAAGGAAGAAAGTACCATTAACAATACTAACTCTCCTTCTCCCCAAGCATAAAACAGTAAACTGAAAATCATTAAAACGAAATTCTTAATACGAATTCCTGGTGATAAAAAATAAACAGCTAATACTGCTACTAGAAAGAAAAATAAGAAAATAATTGAACTGAAAACCATAAAAAACTATAAATCAAATACTTAATAAGAAATAAATATTTATTAAAAACAAATATAAATTTTTTAACTAAGATTTACATCATTTTTAAGTTTGTTTATAGCATTATAAAATGATGGCTCCATCGCCCATTGTAATAATTCGATCCGTTTTATTAGCGAAATCTTCATCATGCGTCACGATCAATAAAGATAAATTTTCGAGTGTTGAAAGGTCTTTAAAAATTGAAAAAACATTCGCCGCATTTTTACTATCTAAATTTCCAGTTGGTTCATCCCCCATTATAATGGAAGGATTGTTTATCAAGGCACGCGCTATGGCAACGCGTTGTTTTTGCCCACCTGAAATTCTACTTGACAACTTCAATGCTTGATCTTCTATTCCCAATAACTTCAATTTTTCAATGGCATCGTGTTCAATTTCATCCTGCGATTTCAACCCTAATTTTTTAGCGGGCAACATCACATTTTCTAAAACAGTAAATTCAGCTAACAAGTAATGAAATTGAAAAACAAAGCCTATTTTCTCATTACGAATACACGACAATTGATTAGCTGGAAGTCCTGTAATCAATTGATGATCTAAATACAATTCACCGGTGTAATTAGTGTCCATCGTCGATAAAATGTATAGCAACGTTGATTTTCCACAACCAGATTTCCCCATAATGGAAACAAATTCGCCTTTTTCAACTTTAAAAGAAACATCCTTTAATATTTGAATTTCTTCTGGTTCCGTAAAGAACTTATTGATTTGCTTCGCTTCTAAAATAGTTTCCATTTTATTGTCCTCGTATAATATCAACTGGATCTATTTTCTCTGCTTTACGAGAAGGAAAATAACCAGCAAAAAATGTGGATAGCATGGCAAACGTCATTCCGATAATGTAATATTTCACATCATACACAACTGGAAATGTTTTAATTGTTGGCAAAGCAGCTGTGTTGAATGGTGTATTATCTATAATTCGAGTAACAAAAAAGCCTAGAAGTAAGCCTAATACGCCTCCAATAAATCCAATAATAATTGCCTGACTAATAAATATGTATTTGACATCTCTTCCTGAAAAACCTGTTGCTTTTAAGATGGCAATGTCGTTCATTTTTTGGTAAATCAACATGTTTAAAATATTGTAAATACCAAATCCTGCAACAATCAATAAAGTAATTGAAACAGCATACGATATCAACGTTCGAATGGAAGAACCTGTTTCAAATTGTGCATTAGCCGTTTGAATATCTACCGCTCTTACTTCAAAAATCTCTTCCATTTTAACCGCTAATGTTGGAGCTTGATTCATGTCTTTTAATTTAACATTGATATCCGTTATGAAATCATCCGATTGCCCCATTAAACGCTGCGCCATTTTGATATTCACATAACTCTGAACATTATCTACATCCGCCATCCCACTTTGGTACAAACCAACAATTTTCAACGCTTGAATTCCGTTATTTTTGGTGGCAACTTGAATAATATCACCCACTTGAAACGATAATTTTTTCGCTACACCTGCACCTAATAAAATGCCGTTTTCATTTTGCACTAAATCTAATACAGTTCCTTCAACAATGTAATCTTCCAATCGATACAATTCATTTTCTTTCTGAACATTGATACCAATCAATAGACCGTTCAATTGTATGGATCCACCTAAATAAAAGGATTGTGCTTTCACTTGAGCAGTCACTCCTTTTACATAAGATTGCTTTGAAAGAAAATCCATCATAGGTAAAGCATTGTGAATCTTCGATTGAATTACTTTGGGCTTAATGGAAGAAACAATTTTTTCTTTACCTTGAAAAGCAGGATACAAATCGACAGGTTGAGTTTTCGACGGTTGAATTTCATTGTACAAATGAATGTGTGGCGTACGATTTAAAATTAAACCATCTAACAAACCATTTAACCCATTCATAAAACCCATCATAATAATGTAGGTGCCAATTCCAAACGTCACACCTAAAGCAGCAATTAACGATTGCTTTTTTCGCGACCAAATATGGGTTTTTGAGATGGAAAATAAAAGCCTGAAATTCATTTATTGCGGTTTATAAAGAAGTGTGTTTTGTTGAATTCCACTCAAAATTTCAATGTAATTCCAATTGGATAAGCCTGTTGTTACTTTCACGAAACCATTTTCAGTTTCAACTTTATTTCCTGGCAATAAATAATCCCGTGGAATAACCAGTGCTTTTTTCTTCTCATGGACAATGATGTTTCCTTCTCCTGTCAGACCCATGTATAAATTTGCTGGCTCTTTGTCAAAAACTGCTTCAATGGCAAAAGTTTGCGTTTGTTCATTCATTTTAGGCGCTATTTTAGTTATCGATGCTTCAAATACATGATTTTTATAAGCTGCCAACGTAACCAACACCTTTTGATTGATGCGAACTTTTGAAATATCTACTTCATCAATTAACATCTTAATCACAAAATGATTGGCGTAACCTAAAATTGCCAACGGTTCTTGCATGGAAACTAATTCACCTTGTTCTTTATTTACTTGGAAAACCTTTCCAGAATAAGCCGCTCTAATCGTGTAATCTCCAGAACGTGCTTCACTTGCTTTTAAATTGTTTTTCGCTTGTTGCACTTGATTTTGTAAATCATTTTGCGTGCGAATGAGTCTTTTTTTCAAAGAGTTAACATTATTTTTTGAAGCCATGTAGGCTAAAATTAAATTATCGCGTTCAGCTTTAGGAATGGCATTTTTATCAAACAATATTGTTGCTCTTCCTGCTTGCATTGAATCGTTTTGCATTTTGTAGCGTGCAGTTTGCAATTCTATTTTGATTTCATCCAATACACTTTCATTTTGTAACAATGCTTGTTGAGCGTTTTGGTAGGTTAATGCAGCATTTTTTTCGGATAAAAGTATCGGTTGATTCGAAATGGTAAACAACACATCTCCCTTTTTCACCAATTGTCCTTCCACAATAGTTACCGATTCAAGATAACCCGAAATGGTAGCATTCACTTTATACACATCAAAAGGAGTCAAAACCACACTCGAATAAACGGCTTCAACTAATGGCTTTATTGTTGGTTGGATTGTAATTCTATTTTCCCCACAACTTATGAGTAGAAAAAGAATAAAAATTGTACTTACTATTTTCATTTGCATCTAATTAACCTTTCAAAATTAGGGTATTAATTCATTCAATACTATGATTAATATCACTATTCTATTAAATCAAACAAAAAAATAGTTACCATGGTAATTAAATAAAAATAAAGCTGTACATTTGTTAAAATTTTAAATTATGAAGAGTATTTTCCATCCAGCAAATTCAAGAGGCGATGTCAACCATGGTTGGCTACACGCAAAACATTCTTTTAGTTTTGGAAGTTGGTATAATCCTGAACGTGTTCATTTTGGCGCTTTACGTGTTTTAAACGACGACATTGTAGCTGCTGGAATGGGGTTTGGAACACATCCACATGACAACATGGAAATCATTACCATTCCTTTAAGTGGTGCGATTGCGCATAAAGACAGTATGGGAAATGCATCTACCATCAATGCTGGTGAAATACAAGTAATGAGCGCTGGAACAGGTATTCAACATTCTGAATTCAATCCAATCAACGAAGAATTGAACTTGTTTCAAATTTGGATTTTCCCCAACAAAAAAAATGTAACACCTCGCTACGATCAATTTGAAATGGATGTAGCTAAAATGAAAAATAACTTTTTACAATTAATTAGCCCGAACCAAAACGACGAAGGAACTTGGATTCATCAAAACGCTTGGATACACATAGCTGAAATAGATGAAAACACTCAACTTACTTACACGTTAAAAGATCCTTCAAATGGTGTTTATTTCATGCTTGTTCATGGAGAAATTGAAATAAATAACCAACAATTAAACCAAAGAGATGCTTTAGGTGTTTGGAATACAACAACCGTTTCGATTACAACAAAAACAAACAGTAAAATTGTCGCTATTGAAGTGCCAATGGAATTTGATTATTAACAAAAAACACAAGAAAAATGAGTACGATTTTAGCAAACTTAAACTGGCGATACGCCACTAAAAAATTCGATTCAACTAAAAAAATTAGTACAGAAGATTTAGCAACATTATCAGAAGTATTGCGTTTAACACCAACTTCTTACGGATTACAACCTTTGAAATTTTTAATCATAGAAAACCCTGCTATTCGTGCTGAATTATTGACTAAATCATACGGTCAAACTCAAATTGTTGATGCTTCACACATCATCGTATTATGTGCATATATTGATGTCAATGATTCACATGTTGATGATCATGTGAATAATACAGCAGTTATTCGCGAAATGCCTGCAGAACAATTAGCTGGTTTCGGTCAATACATGAAGCAAAATATCGGTAATATGGATGCGGCTCAGAAAATAATTTGGGGAAGCAAACAAGCATACATCGCGTTGGGTCAACTTTTACACGCTTGTGCAGATTTAAAAATTGACGCAACACCAATGGAAGGTTTTCAACCTGATGGATACGATGAAATTCTTGGCTTAAAAGCAAAGAACTTACATGCTGTTTTAGTTTGCCCAGTTGGATATAGAGCTGAAGACGATCATTACCAACATTTGAAAAAAGTAAGAAAAGCAACTTCTGATATTGTTGAATTTATTTAATTGCTATATATTTGAGTTAAATTAAATTGAATTAACATGAAAAGTTTATCATTCTTTAAAAAAGTAATCGCGCTATGTGTCGTTTTATATTTTGTAATAGCTTGTAAAAAAGAGGATACTTCAACAACAAATCAAACGCAAACACAAATACAAAATGCTGTTCAAGCTGGAACTTGGAGAATAACTAAGTTTATTGATTCAGGCGTTGATGAAACTGTTCATTTTACAGGATACAATTTTACATTTAGTTCGTCAGGTATAATTAGCGCTGTAAAAAACTCTACTTCATACAATGGATCATGGAGTATAAATGATAGCAATAGTAATGATGACTCACAAAGTGACTTAGACTTTGTTTTAAATTTTAATTTAACAAATGATTTTGAAGATTTAAATGATGATTGGGATTTCATTTCGAATTCTTCTACCAAAATAGAACTAATAGATGTAAGTGGTGGAAATGGCGGTACTGATTATTTGACTTTTGAGAAAAATTAAAACATAACTTTCAACCATTAACCTTCGGTTATTAAAAACGTTTGCAATTGCAAGCGTTTTTTTTTGCAACTTATTCTTTTATATCTAAAATAGATTTAAATTTAGCATTAATTGATTTTCAAACGCAATGAAATATTTTTTACTAATTCTTTTGTTTATTTTTTCTTCCATTGCATTAAATGCTCAATTTAAATTCATTTATAACGATTCAATTGAAGTCATAAAAAACGGTACTCCATTAAAATTTCCTTGGGCAGGAGGATTAAATAATGCTCAATTTTCAGATATTGATTTCGACTTTGACGGAGATTTAGATTTGTTTGTGCTCGACAGAAGCAATGATCAAATTCTTTTGTTTGAAAACGTGATTATCAATAATCAACGAACGTATCAATTTATTTACAACGCTGCTGCTTATTTCCCAACTGATGTGCGATATCGTGCTACCATGGTTGATTACAACAACGATGGCAAAAAAGACCTTTTCACCTATGGAATCGGAGGAATTAAAGTCTGCAAAAATGTCGGAAATACTTCAAACGGCTTACAATGGGAAGTCGCTAAAAATTTGATTTACTCCAATTATTTTGGAAACAATTACAATTTGTACGTTAGTTCTAGCGATATTCCAGCAATAACTGATGTTGATCACGATGGAGATATTGACATTTTAACCTTTGAAATGGGTGGAGAACACATGCAGTATCATAAAAACATGAGCATGGAATTATATGGAAATGCAGATTCTTTGATTTATGTTTTAAAAAATCAATGTTGGGGAAAATTCAAAGAAGACATCAATTCGAGTGCTGTAACTTTGAATGACACATCGTCCATTTGTAGCAATGGAAATATACCTAATGCAGAATTAGGTTTAAACAATACACCAAATACTATTGTAAAACCTGATGAATATCAACCAAAACATGCAGGATCAAGCATTTTAGCAATCGACATGGATCATTCAACTACCCTCGACTTAATCTTGGGTGACGTCTCATTTCCAAACCTAAACTTGTTAATGAATGGTGGAAATACGCCTAATTCAAACTCAGCAATGATTAGCGATGATAATAATTTCCCAAGTAATTCAGTACCCGCTGCAACTCAACAATTTCCGGCATCTTTTTACGTAGATGTTGATTTTGACAACCGAAAAGATTTATTAGTGGCACCTAACTCAAAAAGTACGTTTCAAAATGAAAATGGCATCAGTTGGTATAAAAACACAGGAACAACAACTCTACCAATTTTCACTTTCCAAGAAAACGGGTTTTTACAAAATCAAATGATTGAACACGGAACTGGTGCCATTCCTGTTTTTACAGATATTGACAACGATGGATTAGAAGATTTGTTTGTGAGTAATTTTTACCGCTACAAACCTACATTGGCAAAGGAAAGTACGATCGCATTTTACAAAAACACCGGCTCTCCTACTCAACCAATTTTCACGTTTATCACAGCTGATTTCTTAAACCTTTCTACTCTTAATTATGGCCAACGCATTGTACCTACTTTTGGTGACATAGATGGTGATGGTGATCAAGATCTTTTTTTAGGTTTAGAAAATGGAACGCTTAGTTATTTTCAAAACACAGGAACAGCGAGTAATTTTCAATTTACTACAGCTCAACACAACTATCCAGACCAATTAGGAAATACCATCACAACAATTCAATTCGCGGCTCCTCAATTAATTGATCTTACAAAAGATGGTTTGTTGGATTTAATTATCGGTAAAAAAAATGGAACGATTTCATATTATGAAAATACTGGTACAACAACTAATCCGACTTTTGAACTAAAAAACAATTTTTTAGGTATGGTTAACGTTTCAACAAACAACCAAGATTGTTTCGCAATACCACATTTCTTTGAATTTAAAGATAGCATACACCTTTTTGTGGGAAATAGTTTCGGTGAATTTTTTCATTTCAATACTATTGACAACAATTTAAACCTTCAAGATTCATTTAATCGTGTTACGACAGATTATTTCCCGTTGACAAAAAATGCGTTTAGCTCTTACTGGGTTAACGACATCGACCAAGATGGTGAACTAAATGTGTTTGTTGGACAAGATTTAGGTGGTTTGTTTCATTTTGAAAATGATTCATTGAGTACCTTAAGCATTTCTGATGATGAAATAGCACCCAATATTTTAATCTACCCAAATCCTTTTTCAAACTCACTTACAATTTCAAGTGAAAATAACGTGATGAATTCTGTCGAAATATTCGATGTTTTGGGAAATAAAATAATGAGTCTTTCACCAAAGCAATCAACATATTTATTGCAAACTGATCAACTAAAAACGGGAATATATTGCTTGAAAATTCAATTCGTTAACAATCAACTTGTATTTCAGAAAATCATTAAATACGATTAAGGAATTGGCATAATCAATTCCAAATAGTTTTCGTGTGAAAATGTTAGTTTAGGTTCTTCTTTAAAGATTCCAAATAATGTTGAACCACTCCCAGACATAGCGGCATAGATTGCTCCTTCTTCGTACAAAGAAGTTTTAATCTGAGCTAATGTTGGATGATTTTTAAAAACAGTTCGTTCAAAATCGTTCTTTAATTGTGCTTTCCACTGATCAATTGGCTCTGTTAAAATAGCTGAGATGGATATTGAATTATCTGAAAATTGAATGCCCTCATAGGCTTCTTTCGTTCCAATATGAATTCCTGGATTTATGATTTTCAAAAAATATGCTGATAAATTTACGTTAATCGGGTGAAGAATCTCCCCTCTTCCAGTTGCAATCTGAGGCTTTTCAGAAATAAAAAAAGGGCAATCACTACCCAATTGCGCGACTAATTCTCGTTGTTCATCTTCAGAAATCCCTAAATTAAATAGGGCAACTAATCCTTTCACAACATAACTTGCATCAGCAGATCCACCGCCTAATCCTGCTCCCATCGGAATGATTTTGCGCAAATAAATTGATACTGGTGGAATAGCGTATTTTTTTTCCATCAAGCGATATGCTTTGACACATAAGTTATCTTCCGGATCACCTGCAATCGTAATTCCTGATTGATGAAATTCAAAAGTTTCAGCAGGAACAATTTCAAGAACGTCACAAAATGGTATCGCCAACATACATGATTCGATTTCATGAAAGGCGTCTTCACGTTTAAACAATACGTTCAATCCTAAATTAATCTTTGCTGGTGGAAATAATATCATACTACAAAAGTAAAAGAACTAAACAATTTTTGTAGATTTGTATCCTTAAAATAATCAAATTATGTCTGTTTATTTAGATTTTGAAGAACCGTTAAAAGCGTTAGAAGAGCAAATTGAGCAAACCAAAGAAATTGGAGCGAGCACAGAAGTTGATATGACAGATAAAATCAACGAATTGCAAAACTTGCTTTCTGAAAAAACGAAAGAAATATTTACAGGGTTAACACCTTGGCAACGTGTACAATTATCACGTCACCCAGACCGTCCATATTCATTGGCTTACATCAATGCAATTACAAATGGTGAGTTTCAAGAATACCATGGAGATCGAAGCGTGAAAGATGACAAAGCCATGATTGGTGGTTTTGGATCAATTGATGGTCAAACGGTAATGTTCATTGGTCAACAAAAAGGTATCAACACAAAAATGCGTCAGTACAGAAACTTTGGGATGCCAAATCCTGAAGGATATCGTAAAGCATTGCGTTTGATGAAATTAGCTGAAAAATTTGACAAACCAATCGTTACTTTTATCGACACACCAGGAGCGTTTCCAGGTTTGGAAGCTGAAGAACGTGGACAAGGGGAAGCTATTGCGCGCAACATCTACGAAATGATGCGTTTGAAAGTTCCTGTAATTTGTATCATCATCGGTGAAGGTGCTTCAGGTGGAGCATTAGGAATTGGGGTTGGTGACAAAGTTGTAATGTTAGAGAATACTTGGTATTCAGTTATTTCTCCTGAATCTTGTTCGTCAATTTTGTGGCGTTCTTGGGACTACAAAGAAATTGCAGCAGATGCCTTGAAGTTGACCTCTACAGACATGAAGAAAAATGGACTAGTAGACGAAGTAATCAAAGAACCAATCAATGGTGCGCACAGAAGTCAAGAAGAAATGTTTGAAACGGTTAAAAATTCAATAAAAGGTTATTTAAAAGAATTAACGCCACAAAAAGCTGATAAAAGAATCAATGATCGCATTGATAAATTCAGTAAAATGGGTGTTTGGAAATAATTTTAAAATAACTAAATCAATAAGAAATAAATAAGTTTTCTAGTGATTCGAATTGTTATTAATTAGAAAACTTTATATTTACTTACTTTATCTTAAGGTACTATACTATGACTAAAAAATTAATTTTTCTTTTTGCTGTTTTTATCAGTTTAACTTCGTTTTCGCAAGTTACAAAACAGATTAAAGGTCAAATGATTGACCAACGTACAGAAGAAACAATTGAAAAATGTGAAATCATGATTCAAAATCAGTCTACGAAGAAAAAATTTGTAGCTGAAACAGATGACAATGGTTATTTTTCGTTTAAAAATGTGCCCGTTGGAAAATACACCTTCCACATTACAGATAAAGATTACACAGATACAAAATTCAATTTTGAAACAAATGCTGAAGAACATGTTTCTAAAAATTATGTATTTGGATCACCTATTACAGGAAAATTAAAAGTTTCTTGGTTATTTAATTGGGGAGATCGTGGTAAAAAGGAACATTATTGGTCTCATTTAGTAGCTAAAATTATTTTAACCTTTTACGGCCTTTGCTTATTATTAGTTTTCTTTTATAGTGTTTTACAATTATCGTTGGCAATCGCTTACGTTCGTAATAAAAAGAACAAAATAGTTAAAAAAGAACCAATTTACGACCCTGCAACAACACCTAAAGTAACGATTCAATTGCCAATGTTCAACGAATTGTATGTTGCAGATCGAATCATTGAAACAATTGCAAATTTTGATTATCCTTCAGATAAATTACAAATCCAAGTTTTGGATGATTCAACTGACGAAACAAAAGATGTTATCGCAAAAAAGGTAGCTGAAGTTGCTGCACGAGGAATCAATATCCAACACATTCACCGTGTGGACAGAACAGGATACAAAGCTGGTGCTTTAGATGCTGCAATGGATCGTGTTGAAAGTGAATTCATTGCAATTTTTGATGCAGATTTTATCCCTGATGCAGATTGGTTACAAAAAACGATGCCTTACTTTGAAAATGAAAATATTGGTGTTGTTCAAACACGTTGGGGACACATCAATAAATCCTATTCTATCTTAACAGAATTACAAGCGTTTGGATTAAACGGCCACTTCGCGATTGAACAAGGTGGAAGAAACGCTGCAGGACATTACATCAACTTTAATGGAACTGGTGGAATATGGCGTAAAAAATGCATTGAAGATGCAGGAGGTTGGGAACACGATACATTAACAGAAGATTTAGACTTAAGTTACCGTGCGCAAATAAAAGGATGGAAATTCCAATATTTAGAAGATGTAATAGCTCCAGCAGAATTACCAATTACAATGTCTGCTCTAAAAAGCCAACAACACCGTTGGATGAAAGGTGGAGCTGAGTGTTTTGTAAAAATGTGGAAAACCATTTTAACAGCTAAAAATGTAAAATTAGCGGATCGTATTCACGGTTTATCTCACTTATTCAATTCAACTGTATTTGTCTTTATTTTTGTGATATCCTTACTTTCTTTAGCGGTATTACATGTAAAGGATAGCTTCTCCGATTTAAACAATGTCCTTCAATTTATGGGATTCTTTATAATTAGTACTGTTTTCTTAATGTACTATTATTGGAATGCGTACAGAGACAAAACTGAAAATACATTCAAATCTTTCATCCGATTTGTAGGAAGATTCTTCCAATTCTTAGTCGTTTCAATGGGATTATCATTAAGTAATACTGTAGCTGTTTTAGAAGGTTACTTAGGAATCAAAAGTTCATTTGTTCGTACACCAAAATTCAATGTTTCAGTAAAAAGTGAATTCAAAGGAAATAAATACGACAAAAAGAGTTTGTCCATCATCAATATTGCTGAAGGGATTTTAATGGTTGTATTTGGTTACACAGCAGTAATTCGAACTATATATGGTGATTTAGGCATGATGCCTTTCCACTTAATGTTATCAATTGGATACGGAGTAATCTTCTTTTCAACATTAAAAGAAAATCGTCAAAGCGGAAAATAAGAAAATAAGAACATTTGTACAATGAATATAAAAGGTGGATGATTAATTCACCTTTTTTTTTGAGGTACAGGATCATGACCATGTCTACCCCATGGATGACAAGATAAAATTCGTTTTATCCCTAAATAAGTTCCTTTGAAAGGTCCCCAAACACGAACAGCTTCTAACATATAATTAGAACAAGTAGGTGTAAATCGACAACTTGCAGGAAAAATAGGTGAAATAACCCATTGATATACTTTTACTAGAAGCAAAATCGGAAAAGAAAGAATTTTAAATATCATTTGCATATTCAAATGTAAGAAAGTTCTTTGAATCCATTTTAAAAATGTAATCTTTTAAACATTGATACGTTTGTTACTATATTAATTTCAAACAAACAACATGAACTAAATATGTAATTTTGAAATAAGTGTTATAATTAAATCTATGCAAGTTAAAACCATCTTATTCAGCCTTTGTTTTGTGCCATTCATCTCTTTTTCTCAAACAAAATGGGATAATGAAAAAATCATTGTTCAAAATGAAACAACTATGAACACCTTGTTACATGCTGACAAATTGTATGAACACAGATGGGACACATTACCTCAAACGCAATTTTGGAAACAAATCATGCAACTTTCGCCAGATTCTTGTTTAATTAATGTTGCCGCTAATCGTAAAATAATTGCAAAAGTCGCGCTAAAAAAATGGTCCGCTCAAACTGAATTTCAAAAAGATTTATACAGAGATAGTGTTCGTTTAGCACATGGATTATCCACTACAGAACAAATAAATGTTACAACTGGTAAAAATGATTTTTACAGATTCAAAGATGTGTACCCATCTCTTTCAAAAGGGATTAAAGAATTTGAACGTAATGGTGTTGACCCTTGGTACGCTCAAGCTATATTATTAATTGAAAGTCCTGGCCAATTAAAAAAATCAAGTGTTGGAGCATATGGTGCGTTTCAATTAATGCCAAGTGTTGCACGTTCGTATGGTTTAGTTGTTAACACTGACTTCGATGAACGAAAAAGCTTTGAGCGTTCAGCATATGCTGCTTCTAAATTAATCGAACGCGTTTGCATCCCTTCTGCAAAAAGTATCCTTTCAGATCATAACATTGCCTATAACGAATCAGACTTATGGTTTAGATTGTTTGTTTTACATGTCTATCATGCTGGTGCATCCAATGTAAGAGCTGTCATTTCTAAAATTGCGCCTCAAAAAGGGAGTAAAGAATTAATTTTAGAAATGTGGCAAACAAAGGCGGCATCATTCGGTAATAATTCTCAAAATTACACGCAATTAGCATTGGCTTCACAATTTATTTTAGACGAACTTGTATACGCTACTTGTACGGAAATTAAACGTTTACAATAAACATGCACTTAATAGAACCATTCTATGGCTGGAGAAATCACTACATAGCTTCTGACGATCCTACATCACCTTTCTACAATCGAATTTATAGCGAATTTGAGTTTTTAAACAGTGTATATAATTTTTACATTCACCCGCAATGGGACGAGATTGGTTCACCAACATTGTATTTAAAGGTATTGATGACCGATTACGAAGAAAACTATTCAATCATTGAATTAATGGGAGAATGGAACGATGCGATCGAAAACGATATCATGACCTTGAAAAGAGATATTATTGAGCCTTTGATTAATAATGGTATCAATAAATTTCTATTAATTGGAGAAAATGTACTGAATTTTCATTATTCAGATGATTGTTATTATGAAGAATGGTTTGATGATGTAGAAGATGGATGGATTGCCTTGATTAATTTCCACGATCATGTCATCAATGAATTTGAGCGAATTAATATTGATCATTACTTCGTTATGGGTGGTGAATTAGAAGACATTGAATGGCGAACATACCAACCTGCTCAATTTTATAAAAAAGTAGAAGATTTAGTCACAAAAAGATTGACATAAAAAAAGCCCATTTATAAAATGAGCTTTTCTATAATTAGTATCGAATTATAATATAATTTTCTTACTTATAGCTTTGTTTCCGATGAAAACATGAACAAAATAAACACCTTGTTTGATTTCTGAAGGGAGAAGAATTGAATGTTTATTTTTCCCAACAGAAGTAACACCTAAATCTTTCGTGAAAACAGATTTTCCGCTTGCGTCAACAAAATTCAAATATAAATTTTCAACCGATAAAGCATCAAAATTAACTTGAATTTGATTGGATTCAGTATTCACACCGACTACTAAATTAGTGTTAAACTGATCTTCTTCAATACTTGCAGTAGAACCTATAACATGTTGAGATAAATAAATAACATCCCCGTTATCATTATTATTACCATTTGCTTTATTAGTTGCTACATAGAAAGTTACATTTCCAACATTAGATGTTGGAGCTGTCCATGTCCATAGCCAGGCAGTTGTAGAAGCGTTATTACTTGTTGATTTATGGTTGGCATATTTTTTACTAGTTCCATTAATTGCTGTATTTAAACCAGCTGTGAATGTACCAGCCATATTGCCATTTGCGTCTAATGCCGTTGCTTGAAAACCTTTTTTACTTGGATTTGAATTCATAGACAAAGAAACTGCATACAATTGCCCAGGAACATAACTTGTAACTGGTGTAGTAGTAGCATCAAACAATATAAAAGCATTTTCTGTTGCTCCAGATTGTGCGGAACCACTGTGACAACTCGTACAAGAATTTTCACCCGGGGCACCTGTCTTACCTACTGGTGAACCATTTGCATTTTTAAAATGTGCTTTAGAATAATTATATTTTTCAACTTTAACAGAGTGATTTCTAAACGAAAAAAGAGCTGAAAGTGTTAAAACAGTAGTAATAGTTAAAGTGTAACGTTTCATATTTATTAAATTTAATTATTTTGTTTTCCTTGATTGATCCAACACGAGAATTGTTTGATTAAAGAATCATTCAATGCAGGACCACCTTGAGGCATTAATTGAACTGAAGTTCCTAAAAGTGAATTATGAATTAAGGAAGCATTTGCTGAAATATTGGAATGATTTGTTAAAATGTATCCTGTTGAATTCCCATAATCATGACAACTAATACAATATGTTTGCATCATCGGAAGAATTTGATTAGCAAATGATATAGTTTGAGTACAAGTACTATCAACAACAGTTACAGGCGCTTTATCTTTTTTACAAGCTGTCAATACGATAAAGGCTATAAAAATCAAAAGTAAACTTTTCATTATGAACGAATAAATATTGGTTTCAATGCAAACCAAATTAAAGCTGGAAAAAAGTGCATTGTCATCGCATATGTTGGGAAAATCACTGTTAAATACTCGTCAAAATCTAATGGTAATTTAAATAACATAGGTGAAATTAAACTTGCAAAAACTAAAATAGTAAAGACACTATTAAATAGTATGTCACTGTATTTTGGCGTTACTTTTTTAGCTATAAAGTATCCGATGGATGCTAAAACAGATCCAAACATACACGCACCAAATAGATTCATAGAAGTAATGATTTTTGAAAAATCATACATAAATTCATCTTTTAGTATGGAATAAAATAAATAACAAGCTATACCTGAAACAAGACCAGCCGTTATACCGTGAAACAAATGATTTTTAAACATTTTCTTATTTTTTTGTTACTGGAATTGAATACGTGATATTCATAACGTCTGGAACTGCATCACTTTTCTTTCCAATTTTATATTCTATGCGGTTAACTCCAAAAGTACCTGTTAAAACTAAATCATTACCTGATTTAGTAACTTTCATTGGCACTTTTTTCGCTTTTGTAATTCCTTTAATTGTTAAATTTCCTAAAACGTTAAAAGCATCTCCAGATTTAGCAATCTTAGTTGATTCAAATTTAATTTCTGGGTGTTTATCTGCATCAAACCACTCTTCAGTTTGCGCTTTTTTGTTCATCATTCCGTTTCCTGTAGAAATAGAATTTACTTTGAAAGTTAAATCAATTAACGAATTTTCTAAATCATTTTCATCAAATTTAACAGAACCTTTAGCATCTTTAAAAATCCCACTTGGATCTTTACTTTTAAAGGCAATTGAATGACCTTCTTTTACTTTATAATCTTGCGGTGTAAATGCAAGTTTTGCTGAAGTTAACAACAACAATGATGCTGCTAACGGATAAAATACTTTTTTCATAAATTGTAAATTAAATTATTCGGTAATATATGTGTTTATTATTCTTTTTCCCATTTTCTTCCAATACAGAAACCAAGTCTAAATTGACCTTTATTCCAACTATCGAAAGTATTAGTTATAAATTGTGTTTCACCAAAACCAGATGAATTCGTTAAATTAACAGTGAAATTATGTCCGAAAGTAAACCATTCAAAAGCTACTCCTAAACTATTGTAATTGGTTTTTCTGATTGCATCATTCGTGAAACAATGATAATACTCAAGTAAAATTGCCATTTTAGAATTTAATGCTAAACGCAAACCACTTCCCAAAGAAAAAATAGTATTATCATCATCAGCTGCAACAAAATTTCTATGGACTAATGTCGGCATCACTGCAAAACTAAATTTATCACCAAATTTCTTAGCTAAATTTAATTGTACAGAATAGGCTAATCGATGCTCCCATTTAGGAAAACTACTAACTTGTGTTAAATCAGATGATGCTTTCATGTATGTAAAACTAGTTGTTCCTAACACAGACATGGAAAATGGAAAACCTCTTTTTACTTGGTTAAAAACTCTGTATTTTGCAAAGCCATCGATTAAAGAACGATAAGGCTCTCCTGTGCCTTTTGATCTTCCTAAGCCGACCATTAACTTATCAGTTAAACCGTATTCAAATGCAATTCTGATATCTGATGAATTATCAAAACCAAACATAGTTTGAATACCACCATCTATTCCACCAATATCACCAAATCGGTGTTCAACTCTAAATTCTAACACTCCTTTTCTTAGTGTTTCAATAGAATGTCCATTTATTATTCTAGTTGATTGAAACGTTTCTTTAACAATAAGTGAATCTTCTATATCATATTGAATTTCTTCAACATATAAAGAATCATCTTGAGCTAATGAAATCAATGGATTTAAAAATAGACTAAGCAATAAAAATTTCATTCGAATATTTTTTTAATTTTAAAGTATGAATTTATGAATAAAATTGCAATAACTTTTTTTTTTAACTAATTATTATGACAAAAACTGAAATTAGAAAAAATATACTACAAAAACGGATGAATTTAACTTCCGAAACAATTATTCAAAATTCAGAAAGCATCAAATTACTATTGATTAAATATTTTAATTTCACTAATCAAAATATCCATATTTATCTTCCAATTATTAAAAAAAAAGAAATAGATACTTTTCCAATAATAAATTTCTATAAAAAAAATAATTGCACTATAGTATTATCAAAATCAAACTTTAGAAATTCTACATTAACAAATTATATTTGGGATGATTACACTGAATTAGTTGAAAATGAATATGGAATATTAGAGCCAATTAATGGTGAAGAAATAAAAGTTAACGAAATAAAAATTGTACTAATTCCTTTATTATCTTTTGATATAAAAGGAAATAGATTAGGATATGGGAAAGGATTTTATGATCGTTTTTTAAAACAATTACCAGTAGACAGTATAAAAATTGGTTTAAGTCACTTCGAAGTACAAGAAGCACTACTTCCATTTGACACACATGATATTGGATTAGACTATTGTGTAAGTCCTACAAAAGTATATTCATTTAAATAAGCCCTCATATTCCTTCAGACTAATTCTATTATTGTACTTCAATAATATATACAATATCATAAAAAAGTTTACGCATAAAAAAAGCCCCAACATTACTGAAGGGGCTTAAAAAACGGCGTCGACTTACTCTCCCACCCTCAAAAGGGCAGTACCATCAGCGCAAGCAGGCTTAACTTCTCTGTTCGGAATGGGAAGAGGTGGACCATGCTGCTATAGACACCTAAAACGTTAAATGTTTTAGTTCTAATTGATTGAATATCGGATGACTGAAGCAGTAAAATTGCTAGAATAAAAAGACTATAAGTCTACGGGTAATTAGTACTACTCGGCTTTGACATTACTGTCTTTACACCTGTAGCCTATCAACGTGGTAGTCTTCCACGGCCCTTAAAAGAAATCTCATCTTGAGGTGAGTTTCGTGCTTAGATGCTTTCAGCGCTTATCTCATCCGAACATAGCTACCCTGCGATGCAGCTGGCGCCACAACAGGTACACCAGAGGTTCGTCCAC
>JAGNZC010000078.1 GCA_017984635.1 Crocinitomicaceae bacterium | reverse complement strand
CTTCAATTGCTGCTGGATCGATACAAAACGTATCAATGTCAACCTCAACAAAAACTGGTTTTAAACCTAATAACGCCATCACTTCTGTAGTAGCGATGTAAGTAAATGAAGGTGTAATGATTTCATCTCCTGGCTTTAAACCCAATGCCATTAAGGCAATTTGCAAAGCATCCGTGCCATTGGCACAAGGAATAACATGTTTCACACCCAAGTATGCCTCCAATTCTTGTTGGAATGCAACGACATCTGGACCGTTAATAAATTGTGCGTTGGTAATCACATTTAGAATGGCTTCGTCTACTGCTGGTTTTATGTTTTGGTATTGTGACATTAAGTCTACCATTTGTATCTTTTTCATCAAGGATGGTATTTTTCACTAGTTTAGCTTACAAATATACAGAAAAAAAACAGCTTGAAAGTTACCTTTTTTGAAATATTTTAAGCGATTAAATGTTGTGATTTAACACTTTTTAAGTGCTTTCCAACTTAGAATTAAAAAATAGCAGTTAAATTTGAAACATGAGAAATATCTTTTTAATCATTCTTTTTCTCCCATCTCTGCTCTTTTCACAACGAAATGTGAAAGACTCAGTTATCGGAACTCCCTTGATTGGCGTGCATTATGGTGCAAATTGGACGGGTGGAGATTTAGCTGATCGCTATGGTTTTTTCAATCACATTGGAGGCATGGCAGGTTACAAAACAAAACGCAATTGGTATTGGTGTTTGGACGGCAATTTCATGTTTGGTAATGATATAAAAATCCCCAATTTATTAGCTGGAATTACGGATTCAAATGGCATTATCAATGACATCAATGGAGGTGTTGGAAAAGTGTTTCTTTTTTCAAGAGGCTTCAATGTAAATGTTGGATTTGGAAAATTATTTCCTGTATTAAGTCCCAACAAAAACTCAGGGATTTTAATACAAGCTGGAGCTGGTTTTTTGTACCACAAAATTAGAATTGAAACCAACGAACAAGTCATTCCTCAAATAGAAACAAATTACACTTATGGCTATGATCGTTTGACAACTGGCTTAAATTTTCATCAATTTATTGGTTATTCATTCATGTCCAATACAGGATTTTACAATTTTTATGGCGGGTTTTATTTCCAACAAGGACTAACAAAAAACTACAGAACGATTTTCTTTGACCAACCAAACGTTCCCGTTTCAACTGCCACACGTTTAGATTTACAATTTGGACTTCGTATCGGTTGGTATATTCCTTTTTATAAGCGTTTGCCAAAAGATTATTACTTCGATTGATGGTGCTTTTTTACAGTTTTTCGCTTGTTTTGTATGCGCAACTAATTCGCATTGCAGCGCTTTTTAACCCGAAAGCAAAAGCTTGGGTTTTAGGAAGAAAAAACTGGCGACAACAACTGAAAAAAGTTACGTTTCAAACTAAAAACATTCATTGGTTTCATTGTGCTTCCTTAGGCGAATTTGACATGGCAGCACCCTTGATGGAAGCACTTAAACGCAACGATCCTTCTGTTTTTATACTCGTTACGTTTTTTTCTCCTTCAGGAATGGAGCATTATACAAAGCGTAAACATGTAGTCGATTTTGCGTTTTACTTACCAATCGACACGAAAAAAAATGCGCGTGATTTCCTACACATCATTCAGCCAAAAAGTGTTTTTTTAGTGAAATATGAATTTTGGTCGAATTACATCTTTGAAGCCAAAAAATTAGCCATTCCCGTTTTTTCAATTTGCACCTTGTTGCGCGCTGACCATCGTTTTTTCAAATGGTACGGAGCTTATTTTAGAAAAACATTACAAGCCATCGACTTTTTCTACACCCAAAACGAAAAAACAACGCATTTGTTAACAACAATTGGAATTGAAAAAGCACTTACAATTGGAGATTTACGTTTTGATCGGGTGTTGGATACCAAAAAAAATGTGCAAAATAATGAACGCATTGAAGCTTTTTTAGCGGGAGAAAAAGCACTTATTTTTGGGAGTACTTGGCCAGAAGATGAAGCCTTATTAGCGCCTTTTATTGCTGAAAATTCGAACAGAAAAATAATCATTGCACCACATTCAATCGATGAAAGTCATTTGAAAGCCATTGAAAAAACGATTCCTTGTGTACGTTATACTGCTGAAGAAAAAAATGAAAGCAATGTATTGTTATTGAACACGATCGGACATTTATCCAGTGCATATCGATATGGTGAAATTGCCTATGTGGGCGGTGGATTTTCTGGAAAATTACACAATATTTTAGAACCAGCGGTTTTTGGTTTGCCCGTGATTTTTGGGCCTAAGTTCAGTCGTTTTCCAGAAGCTGCAGCATTTATAGAACACGGAATTGGATTTTCAGTTGACAATGAAACGCAATTTTCTGCTACAATTTCATCCATCAGTGCAGATTTACCGTTGATCTCGTTAAAAACAAGTCAATTTGTAGACGCAAACAAAGGAGCTGCAGACGCTATTTACCAAGATTTAATCACGCGCTTTGTTTTTTAAAACTGTTTCATTTCCTTTTTTTGGCTGAAAATTAAATGCTTCAAGGAAATCAAATCGAGTAATTACGCGTGTTTTTGGATTGAAATTCTATTAAAAAAATCAATGTATTCACTTCGATTTCGTTTCAAAAACGGTAACTTTGTCGCGTATAATTAACTTTTTTTAATTTAAAATTAATGTGACTTGAACTTAATTAGTGTAATTTTGTTCTTGTAATATTAAAAGTAAACAAAACATATATAATGGGAGTATTAGTAGGAAAAAAAGCGCCATCATTTAAGGCTGCTGCCGTAGTAAACGGAATGGAAATCGTTCAAGATTTTTCATTAGATCAATACGTTGGAAAAAATCATGTGTTATTTTTCTTTTATCCAAAAGATTTCACATTCGTTTGTCCATCTGAATTACATGCATTTCAAGCAAAATTAGATCAATTCGAAGCAAGAGGCGTAAAAGTTGTTGCTTGTTCAACTGACACAGAAGAGTCTCACTGGGCTTGGTTACAAACTGCAAAAAACAAAGGTGGAATCGAAGGTGTTAAATACCCAATCGTTGCAGATACATCAAAAACTATTTCTGAAGCATACGGTGTTTTAGCTGGAGAATACGAATACGATATGGACGGAACATTGGTTGCTAATGGCCCAATGATTGCTTACAGAGGTTTGTTCTTAATTGACAAAATTGGAACGGTTATGCACCAATTGGTAAATATGTTCCCATTAGGAAGAAACGTAGATGAAGCATTGCGTATGGTTGATGCATTACAATTCTTCGAAAACAATGGCGAAGTTTGTCCTGCTAACTGGCAAAAAGGTGACGACGGAATGACTGCTTCTTTCGACGGAGTAGCTGATTACTTGTCTAAACACTAAGAAGAATAAAATTGATGAAAAGCCTCGAGAAATCGGGGCTTTT
>JAGNZC010000077.1 GCA_017984635.1 Crocinitomicaceae bacterium | reverse complement strand
TAGCAGGCAACATTGGAGCCGGAAAAACCACCTTAACACGATTATTAGCCAAACATTTTAAATGGGAACCTCATTTTGAAGATGTCGTTGACAACCCTTATTTGGACGATTTTTATCACCAAATGGAACGTTGGTCATTTAACTTACAGATTTATTTCTTAAACAGTCGTTTTCGTCAAGTTTTACAAATTCGTGAAAGCGGAAAGAAAATTATTCAGGACAGAACAATTTATGAGGATTCACATATTTTTGCTCCCAACTTACATGCTATGGGTTTAATGACAAATCGAGATTTTAACAACTATAAATCATTGTTTGAGTTGATGGAAAGCATGGTTCAAGCACCTGATTTGTTAATCTATTTAAGAAGTTCTATTCCAAATTTAGTGAATCAGATTCACAAAAGAGGTCGAGAATATGAAAACACCATTTCGATTGATTATTTGAGCAGACTTAACGAACGTTATGAAGCTTGGATTCAAAGTTATGACAAAGGAAAACTTTTAATTATCGATGTGGATAATATCAATTTTGTGGATAATCCGGAAGATTTAGGAATGATTCTTAACCGAATTGATGCAGAACTAAACGGTTTATTTTAGACCAAGATATTTAATAAAATAAAAAAATGCCTCCTAAAATTAGGAGACATTTTTTATACTTGAACTTTATGTATTATTTCAAAGCGTCAATCTTTGCTTTCACTTCTGCTTCTGTCCCTTCAAAAGTTTGCGTTTCAGTTTGGCCATTTACGGTTGTTGTAACTGTCGCTTTTGCTGTTTCATCTGTTTTGATTATTTCAACCCTAACATCTTTTGAAACTTTTTCATTTGAACCACCAACATACTTTCCTTCTGCATCATATTGAGACAAGCATTTTGCTTTACATTCCTCTGAACAACCATTCTTCTCGCACATCGCTGCACATTCATCTTTGGTCATCGTAGCACATTTAGACAAATCACATTTACCTTGAGCACAAGTCATTTCAGTTTTAGCATCAGTAGAACAACAAGGCATATTTGCTTCATCGGCATGACCATTACCTAAAATTGGGGCGATAACTAAACCTATTAAACAAGTCAATTTAATCAAAATGTTCATAGATGGTCCTGAAGTATCTTTAAATGGATCACCAACAGTATCTCCAGTTACAGCTGCTTTGTGAGCATCGGAACCTTTATATGTCATTTCACCATTAATCATAACACCCGCTTCAAAAGATTTTTTAGCGTTATCCCATGCACCACCGGCATTGTTTTGGAAAACAGCCCATAGTACACCGGAAACGGTTACCCCAGCCATATAACCACCTAACATTTCAGCAATTAATTGATTATTATCAGCATAAACTAACTTCCCTAATAATACAATTGCGATAGGAAAACCAATGGTTAAAATTCCTGGCAACATCATTTCACGCAATGCAGCTTTTGTAGAAATTTCAACACATTTGCCATATTCCGGTTTACCCGTTCCTTCCATGATTCCCGGAATTTCTTTGAATTGACGACGTACTTCATAAACCATATCCATAGCTGCTTTTCCAACTGAATTCATTGCTAAAGCAGAGAATACAACCGGAATCATACCTCCTACAAACAACATCGCTAATACCGGTGCTTTGAAGATATTAATACCATCAATTCCTGTAAACGTAACATAAGCAGCAAATAAAGCTAATGAAGTTAACGCAGCAGAAGCAATTGCAAAACCTTTTCCTGTTGCAGCAGTTGTGTTACCCACTGAATCTAAAATATCTGTACGCGTACGAACTTCTTTTGGCAATTCACTCATCTCAGCAATACCACCGGCATTATCAGAAATAGGACCAAATGCATCGATAGCTAATTGCATAGCTGTTGTTGCCATCATAGCAGATGCCGCTAAAGCAACACCATAAAACCCAGCTAAAGCATACGAAGTCCATATTGCACCCGCAAATAATAATACGGTTGGGAAAGTAGAAATCATCCCCGTAGCTAAACCAGCAATTACGTTAGTTCCTGCTCCAGTTGACGATTTTTGAACAATTGCCAATACCGGTTTTGTACCAAGTCCGGTATAATATTCCGTAACAGATGAAATAGCTCCACCCACAACTAATCCAATTAAAGTAGCATAAAACACTCTAAGTGAAGAAATTTCTTGAGCTTCTTCTCCGAAGAATTTCATAGTCATTACCTCAGGCAACATATATTGTACTAAGAAAAAACAAGAAATAGCAGTTAAAACAATTGAAACCCAGTTTCCTATGTTTAAAGCACCTTGAACTTGTTTTTCTTTGGCATCATTACTATTGATTTTTACCAACATCGTTCCGATGATAGAAAATAAGATTCCAAAACCGGCGATTGCCATTGGTAATAAAATTGGGCCAATTCCACCGAAACCTTGATCAACAATGTTTCCGCCCATATCTTTGATTACATAATTACCTAAAACCATAGCTGCTAAGACAGTTGCAACATATGAACCAAATAAATCGGCACCCATACCGGCAACGTCACCTACGTTATCACCCACGTTATCTGCGATAGTAGCAGGATTTCTTGGATCATCTTCAGGTATTCCAGCTTCCACTTTTCCAACTAAATCAGCCCCAACGTCTGCAGCTTTGGTATAAATACCACCACCAACACGAGCAAATAAGGCAATCGATTCAGCTCCAAGAGAAAAACCGGCTAATGTTTCAAGCACCACAGTCATCGCTTCAGTATCTTGCCAAACACCTCCGGAAAGAATGTTAAAGAAAATAATAAAAAAGGCAGTTAAACCTAAAACAGCTAAACCTGCCACTCCTAATCCCATTACTGTTCCGCCTCCAAAAGATACTTTTAAGGCTTGAGGTAAACTTGTACGAGCTGCTTGAGTAGTTCTTACGTTTGTTTTAGTTGCAATTTTCATCCCCATATTTCCGGCTAAAGCAGAAAAGAAAGCACCAAAAATAAAGGCAACCACTATTAATAAGTGTGTTTTAACGCCAGGCAAAAAAGTTATACCGGCCAAAACAACACTTGCAATAACAACAAATATGGCTAATAATCGGTATTCCGCTTTCAGGAAAGCTAGAGCTCCTTCATAAATGTAATCTGAAATCTCTTTCATTTTACCATCACCGGCATCTTGTTTTAAAACCCATGCTCTTTTGAAAGCCATAAAAGCTAATCCTATTAATGCCATCACTATTGGCACATAAATCATAATTGAATCCATAAAAATGTATTTTATAATTTTTTTAACGGTTGCAAAAGTAACAAAATAGGAATAAAAAAAAGCAACATTCTTAATAGAATATTGCTTAATAGATATATAAAGTAAAAATTAACTTAAAAATAAAACCCAAAAGAGCCTTTTATAGTAAAATTATTGGTGTCCGGAAGGTTTCTGTAATTTCCTCTCCAAGTACAATCTATTCGGAATACTTTGAAAATATTGCCCACACCAAATC
>JAGNZC010000076.1 GCA_017984635.1 Crocinitomicaceae bacterium | reverse complement strand
AAGTTCAAGAAGAAGTTAACAAAGAGAAAGAAGAATACGAAGGGTATTTGAATCAATTGCCAATGATTGAAATGATGGTAAAACAAGTGCCTTCCATTGTTGCGAAAGAATTGAAAAAAGAAAAATATACTTTAAAAGATTTAGAAAAATGGCAGCCTACTTCAATGGAATTGATTCAATTGAAAGAATTTGCAATAGCTATTGAAACAGACCAATTCAATGAAAAGGATATGGCAGACCAAAAAAAGCAGTTGGAACAAATGGTCAATTTTAACTTGAATGTTGATTTTGATGACCGTGCGATCATTGGTGATAATTCAGCTGATTTTTCAGATAAAAACTATGGAAATAATGATGTTGAAGGGCCAGATGCATTACATGGAACACACGTTGGAGGAATCATTGGTGCAATCCGAGGAAATAAATTAGGTGGAGAAGGTGTTGCTGAAAATGTTTCTTTAATGGTGTTGCGTGCTGTTCCAAATGGTGATGAACATGATAAAGATGTTGCAATGGCTGTTCGTTATGCAGTTGATAATGGCGCTCAAATCATTAATATGTCTTTTGGGAAATCCTATTCAATGTACCAAAAAGAAGTAAGTGAAGCCTTTGCTTATGCGGATGCAAAAGGTATTTTATTAGTTCATGCTGCTGGAAATGACAATGCAAACATGGAAATTGATCCTAATTTCCCAATGGCTCAATACAGTTTTCAAAAAGAACCATTGAAACACTTTATCACAATTGGTGCATCTACTCGCAATCCAAAAGAACAATTAGCGGCTTCGTTTTCAAATTATGGCACTACCAAGGTAGATGTTTTTGCACCTGGTTTTGAAATTTACAACACTGTTCCTCAAAGTAGTTATGCAAAATTACAAGGTACTTCAATGGCTGCGCCTATGGTTGCAGGTGTTGCTGCATTACTGAAAAGTTATTTTCCTTCGTTAACAATGCTTGAAATTAAAGAAGTAATGTTGAAGTCTGCAAAATCATACAAAGGAACACAACAAATCGTTCCAGGAACAGATCATAAAGCTGATTTCGCAACCTTGTCTGTGACAGGTGGAGTTGTGAATGTTTTAAATGCTGTGAAAATGTGTATGGAGTTGGAAAAAACAAAATCAATGAATTAATGTTGAACAAAAACGTATTTTTCAGCGCAGTATTCATCGTTTTAAGCTTTGTTAGTTTTGCACAAAATAAGCTAGAAACACAATTGAATCAATTACTTGATACTTGGCATTTAGCTGCAACAAAAGCAGATTTCAATGCCTATTTTGGAAAAACAGATTCATCTTTTGTTTTTTTAGGAACTGCTCCAGGTGAACGTTGGAATAAACAACAATTCATGGATTTTTCAATGCCTTATTTTCAAAAAGGTAAAGCATGGGATTTTAAAGCATCAAATCGTAATTGGAATTTTTCAGAAGATCTAAAAATGGCTTGGTTCGACGAAGATTTAGATACATGGATGAAAGGTTGCAGAGGAGCAGGAATTCTTCGATACGATGGTAAAGAATGGAAAATTGTCTATTACAATTTAACTGTTCTAATTGAAAATGAGAAAATTAAAGAATTTATAAAACTTAGAGAATAAAAAAAGGGGAAGTAAAATTCCCCTTTTTTGCTTGTGATTTTTTAATTATTTATTTCCTTTCGCGTGATCTGCTAAAAATTGTTGCAAACCAATATCTGTTAACGGATGTTTTGCCAATGCTTTGATTGCACTCAATGGACCTGTCATAACATCTGAACCAATTTCAGCACAGTTAATGATGTGCATTGGGTGACGAACGGATGCAGCCAAAATCTGTGTATCGAACATGTAGTTGTCATAAATCAAACGAATTTGAGCAATTAAGTCTAATCCATTTGTTGAAACATCATCTAATCTTCCTAAGAATGGAGAAATATAAGTTGCTCCAGCTTTTGCAGCTAACAATGCTTGTCCTGCTGAGAAAATCAAGGTACAATTTGTTTTGATTCCTTTTCCGGAGAAATATTTAATCGCTTTAATTCCTTCTGGGATCATAGGGATTTTAACTACGATGTTTTTATGCAATGAAGCTAAATGTTCACCTTCACGCACCATTCCTTCATAATCTGTAGAAATTACTTCCGCACTTACAGGTCCATCCACAATGTTGCAAATTGCCATATAATGGTCTAAAATATTTTGTTCACCCGTAATTCCTTCTTTTGCCATTAACGATGGATTGGTTGTAACACCATCCAAAATACCCATATCATTGGCTTCTTTAATGTCGTTTAAATTTGCTGTATCAATAAAAAATTTCATAAAACTTGTTTTTCGCTTTGTTACAAAATTAAGGGTTCAATTCAAGTTTCAGGAGAATAAGTGAGATAAGTTTTTAATAATTATACACAATTTCATTCTGCCGAACTAAAGGGGAATAATGGTAGTCCCGCACTGTTTTTTACATTACCAAGTTGGAAATTCTTGAAACAATAGTTTACTTTCAGCGGGAACAATACCTTTTCAGAAGTGAGGTAAAGTTGTTGCTTGGTCTCGGATAAAATTGCTTTTGCGGGGTAAAATTGTGCGTCTTCTCCAGCAATTTCAAAACCTGTGAATTCAGGCATTGGAACGATGCTATCATATATGTTGTCGAGTGTTAAAATCAAGGTGTCTTTTTGTGTAATGCTATTACTAAATGTAGGACTCAGTGCTTTAATAGAACTATTTTGATAAGTGTTGAACAAGGCCAAATTAGCCAATCGATCACCAATTTCTTTTTTCCGTGGTGGGTGAATGTTCATGGAATCTGCGGCTGAAACTAGGTCATTGGTACAAACGATTCCAACCGTGTTATTTTTTAGGTGTGTTTTGAATTGAGCTGTTCTCAATCGCACTGAATTTAAGCCGTTTTGGTACTTGTAAGGTGCGATTTCAACCAAAAGAAAGGGAAGGTTACCTAAATTCCAATCGCTGCGCCATTGTTGAATAAGTCCTGTTAATTTCTGTTCGTAAGACGCATAGCGATCTGTATTTGCTTCACCTTGATACCAAACAAATCCTTTAATTTTAAAAAATTTTAAGGGAGTAATCATTCCATTGTATAAGCGTGATGGGAATTTTGAAGGTTCATTTTGAATAAGCGTCGTGTCGTAATCTGAAAATTGTTGATTCATCGCTGTTGGTATCCAGCTTTCAATGGGCGTTCCTCCCCAACTAGTATTGATAATACCAACCGGAATTTTTAATTCTTTTTGCAACTTTAATGCAAAGAAATAGGCTACAGCACCAAAGTTTGAAATGTTTTTAGCGGAATTAATCAACCATTTCCCATTGAGTTCTTCTGTTGGTTGAGTCGATGCATTGCGCTTCACTGTGAAAAAGTGAATCCCTGAATCAATGTCTGAAGTGTTTTGTATTATTGAATCAGCTAGCGCAATGGGTTGATTGGGAAAACCTTTTAGGGGCATTTCCATATTCGATTGACCAGAGCACAGCCAGACTTCACCAAATAATA
>JAGNZC010000075.1 GCA_017984635.1 Crocinitomicaceae bacterium | reverse complement strand
ATATACTACTTTTCATGGTGGGAATGTTGCTGGGGCTTTAGCCGCAATGAACGCAACAATGACTAGAGTGAATGGTGTTTTTGAAAAAGATTTTGCTGTTCGAATGAATATTATAGCCAATAACTCGGCTGTAATATATACTAATGCTGCTACTGATCCTTATGCGGATTCAGCTCAAATGAATTTATGGAATGCTCAATTACAATCCACTCTAACTTCAGTAATTGGAGAGGCAAACTATGATGTTGGTCATTTATTTGGAGCAACAGGTGGTGGTGGAAATGCAGGATGTATTGGTTGTGTTTGTGTTGATGGACAAAAAGGTAGTGGAATTACTTCTCCTGCAGATGGAGTTCCTGCCGGAGATACCTATGATATTGATTATGTAGCTCATGAATTAGGTCACCAATTTGGAGCTAATCACACTTTTTCTCATGCAGTTGAAGGTAGTGGTGTGAATATTGAACCAGGTAGTGGTTCAACAATTATGGGCTATGCAGGTATTACAAACTATAATGTTCAAGGCAATAGTGATGATTATTTTGCTTACAGAAGTATTCTTCAAGTGCAAACAAATTTGCTAAATAAAACATGTCCTGTTTCCACACCATTAACTAATCCAGCTTTAACAGTTACATCTGGAGGAAACTGGACTATTCCTCAAGGGACAGCTTTTATATTAACTGGTACAAACCCAACAAATAATCCTGGGGCTACATTTACATGGGAACAAAATAATAATGCGAATTCTTCTGTAACAGGAGCACAAAGTGTTTGTTTTCCAACTAAAAGTGTTGGTCCTAACTTTAGATCGGTCATCCCAACAGCTACACCTGTTCGATATATGCCAGCATTTAGCTCGGTATTAAATAATTCACTTAGCACAACTTGGGAGTCTGTATCAACTATACAAAGAATATTGAACTTTACATTAACTGCAAGAGATAATATTGCCAATGGTGGTCAAACGAATACGGCATCTACAGCAATAACTGTTAATGCTGCAGTTGGACCTTTTACAGTAACGTCACAAAACAGTAGTACTTCTTCATGGGCACAGGGATCTACCCAAACAATTGCATGGAATGTGAACAACACCAATACGTTAGTCGGTTCAACGGAAGTAGATATATTATTATCAACTGATGGCGGAGCAACTTTCTCAACAGTTTTAGCTGCTGCTACACCAAATGATGGTTCTCAAGATATTGTTGTTCCTAATGTATTGACTCAATCTGCTAGAATCATGATCAGACCAACCGGAAATATTTACTATGCTTTAAATGGTGCTTTTTTCCCAATTGGTTACACTTGTTCTGGTATTTCTAATAGTACTTCTGCTGCTATTACAGATGGTTTAGGAGCTAATTTAGCCGGTCCAACCACCGTATCTAATATTGTGTCCACTGAATCCGGAGATATTACTTCCATTGAAGTAACCGTGAATGTTACTCATTCTTGGATTGGCGATTTAGTGATTGCCTTGGTTCACCCTGATGGAACATCCCGTAATCTTTGGAACAGAACTTGTAATAATCCACAAAATGGAAATATCAATGTTACATTTAAAGATGGTGCCGGAACTATTGTTTGTGGAACACCAACTTCAGGAACGTATAGTCCTGTTCAAACCTTAGCTCCCTTTTTAGGAAAACCAAAAAGTGGTAATTGGTCATTGAGATTGACTGATTTTTATAATGGTGATACAGGAACTTTAAACTCTTGGTCTATCAATTTTGGTTGTACTTTAGGAAAAGAAGATTTCAGTTTACAATCATTAGTGGTTTATCCAAACCCAAGTAAAGGTAACTTTAATGTAAGTTTTGATAATGTTGCTTCTGAATCAGTTAACATATCTGTTTTTGATATTCGTGGCAGAAAAATATTCGAGAACGACTACCAAGGTGGAAGTAACTTCAATCAAAACATTCAATTAAATAATGCCCAACCAGGAGTTTATTTATTGAATGTAACCGATGGAGAAAGAAAAGAGGTAAAAAGAATTATTGTAGAATAATCAATTTCTTTATATATTATAAAAAGGCTGTCAAACTTTTGACAGCCTTTTTATTTTTAAACGTTATTTTTTTGAATTATTTAAAGATACTTGTGATTAGCTGTAGCTTGAAAATGTAATTAGTTGCAAAATATTTTTTGCTTAATCTTTGTTTTTAATTTTGACAAAAAGTTAAATTAATATTTCACTGCAAAAAGTTAATATTCAATTCAATTTAAAAATTAACATTTAAAAATGAATAATTGTATACATTTGGATTCCAAACAAACTTTTACTAAACATGAAAAAATTATTTTTATTTTTATTTCTAAGTCTATTTTTTCAAATAGATGCACAAAATGATAAATTATGGAAATCTTTACCCAACGATTTATCTGTTCACGTTTCTAAAAATACGCAACGAGAAAGTTTTCCTGAAAATTTCAAATTATTTCAGTTAAATCGAACTTTATTTACACAACAATTATCAACTGCGGTTAATCGTTTTTCCGGAGAAAAGGGGATTGAGATTACTTTGCCAAATACAGCGGGTAATTTAGAACGATTTGAAGTATTTGAAGCATCCAATTTTTCAGAAGAACTTCAAACACAGTTTCCTTTTATTCGTTCTTATTTTGGAAAAGGAATTGATGATAAAACAGCTCAAACCAGAATTAGTGTTGATCCGAATGGAATTCAAGTTATGACTTTCAGAGCGGATAAGAAAACCGAATTCATGGAATCTTATTCGGCCGATGGATTAATTTATGCCGTTTATACTTCCTCCAGAACAAAAGGGAAATTACCTTTTACCTGTTCCACAGAAGATCATAAATTAGTGTTGGATTTAAATCGAAGTGCACAACAACCGCAATCAAACACCGGAGAGCTATTAATTTTTAGATTGGCTTTATCTTGTAATGGTGAATATACACAATATTTTGGAGGCACAGTTGCCGGTGCACTTGCCGCGATGAATGCAACCATGACCAGAGTAAATGGAGTATTTGAAAAAGATTTTTCCATTCATATGGATTTAATTCCAAATAATACGAGTGTTATTTATACCAATGCCGCTAATGATCCCTATACAACTATGGGAAGTTGGAACGGTCAATTGCAAACTACTTTGACAAATGTAATCGGAGAAGCAAATTATGACGTAGGCCATATGTTTGGAGCAACCGGTGGAGGTGGAAATGCAGGTTGTATAGGCTGTGTTTGTGTAGATGGACAAAAAGGGAGTGGAATTACTTCCCCAGCAGATGGTGTGCCGGCTGGAGATACTTTTGACATTGATTATGTAGCTCATGAACTAGGACACCAATTTGGAGCTAATCATACTTTTTCACATAATGTAGAAGGATCCGGGGTGAATGTTGAGCCGGGTAGTGGTTCAACTATTATGGGTTATGCCGGAATTACTACCCGTGATGTACAACAAAATTCTGATGATTATTTTGTCTATGCGAGTATCAAACAAGTACAGGATAACATGGTTGGAAAGACATGTCCAACTAGAATAACACTTAC
>JAGNZC010000074.1 GCA_017984635.1 Crocinitomicaceae bacterium | reverse complement strand
TCACCGTGTTTACCGAAAAAGACGGGATTAACTGTTGTGTTCAAAGTATGTATCAGGACAGGTCTGGAAATATGTGGTGGGGCACCGGAGCCGGGCTCTATCGATTTGATGGCAAACGATTTTATCCGGTTAAACAGCAAGGACCTTGGGAGTAATAAACAATAAGACGTGACAAAATAGAATGGGAAAATGAAATTGAGGATAATAGCTTAACGCATGACAGAAAGGTTCAATTTTATTTTAAAATGGAGCTCTGAGTTTGCTAAAACAAACGTTGTACATCTAATCTCAATTTTTTAAATTCCTTAAAAACGTTCTAAATTATTGGCAAGTTTTGACAATACTAAATGAACATTTGGACAAGTAACGAACAATCATGGCAAGCCTTTTTAGACAGTCATTTTCAATATTATCTTTTGTGATTCTCATGAGTTTTTATTCATATGGACAGACAATATTAAAATCAAGAGGAGGTTTGACTGGTAATAATATAGTTGAGTTCGTTCAGGACAAAAGCAACAAAGAATTTTTCACCGACCCTGTTGACGATACCATTAATTTCAAAAAAGTAGTTGACAATATTTTCAGAGACCGTATTGGAAAAATTTACATTCTTAATGTGAGCTTCCGACCGGGGAGTAATGACACATCGGTTTATTTGGAGTATTTCAAAGATATCTCCGGCTTCCTGGACCTAAAATCATACAGACAAATTAAGCATGGCTTCTTTCAAAATAAAGGAAAGGTATTTACCTGGGGTAGCAACTCGGACGGAGATTATCCTGTTGAGGTAACCGGTGCTGACCCAAGAACATTTGTTCCTTTTGACAGTGTTGGAGGAGGGACGGATGAATACCATGTTTTTTATGGCGGAGTTCCTGACGACTTTGAAATAATTATGGGAGCAGATCCCAAAACTATCAAAGTGTTAAACCCTGACCGTGGTTGTTGGAATTGTGGTAATTGTTATTTTGTTGACGACAAATCTGTTTATTTCGGACTCGTAAAAATTGAAGCTGCCGACCCGAAAACATTCAAATTGGTAAACAAAGAAACTATCGACGCAGAAGACAAAAACGGAAAATATTTTGAAGGTAAAGCCGTACAATGAGATTAATCATCTTTCCTTGAAAACTTCAAAGAGCTGGTGGAAATGGTAAAAGACAACGCACAAAGTGACACAGATAAATGATCTACTTGCTGCTATTGGCATTAAATGTTGTATTGGTATTAATTTATCGAGCTGACAAAAGAATTTGGCTGTTGACAATTCCAATTTGGACTTTACTGTTTTCATTTTTCATAACCTGGAGAATATACAATGACAAGAAAATATCTCAGCTTGACATCGCTTACTGGAAAAGTGCAGACGAAAACAAAATGAAAGCGGCAGACAACTGGCGTGGTGATGACACCATTTGGAAAGACTTGGTAGACAAGAAAGCGTATGTGAAAAAGCAAAATGAAGTTTTTCTCAATGCCATATTCTTGCAGACAATTTTAACTTTTGTAGCTCAATTAATTGGACTGAAAACAACAATTTCGAAAAAGACATATAGATGGACCTCTATTGCTTTTGGAATTGTATTCGTAATTAATTTATGGTTGGAAATCTTAATGGCAATTGTACCGACAGGACCTTTCTTATAAAAAAAATGAATATATCCGCTTACAACACATTTGCAATAGGCGGAATTTCGTACTCCACAGACTTTATATGGTTGAAGAAGGTTCTGTTCCCTGAATGAACAATTGTTCGTAAACACACACCCATCGTATACACGCAATTTGTTTCCTGCACCCAAAATTGCGTCCCGAACAGCCAAAAAAGTAAAAAAAACAGCCAGTCTGAAAATATTTTGATTAAAATTTGTTAGGTAACTTTAAAGTTACATATATTTGCGTAACCTAAAATTTACTCAATATGCAAAAGGAAATTAAACACACGTTTTATTTCTCTCAAACGCCACAAGAAGTTTGGGAGTATTTAACCAAGCCCGAATTGATGGAACAATGGCTGATGCCAAGCGATTTTAAACCCATTGTCGGACATCATTTTCGTTTTACAAATCCCAATAATTCGTTTGTCGTCTGCGAAGTGTCAGAGGTGAAGCCCTTTACAAATCTATCCTATATATGGAAAAACGATTGGGCAGTAACCAAAACGCCTTATACTTCAAAAGTAAGCTGGACGCTAACTCCGATGGAAGGCGGAACCGAATTGTTATTGGTTCACAGCGGATTTGAGCTGTTCAAAGATTTGTCTGCACACAACAGTGGTTGGATGTTTCTGGTCAATAAATTGGGTGAACTTTTCAAAACGGGTAAAAAATGAGAACGCAAACGCTTGATGCCTTTCAGGTAATTGCCGACCCAAGCCGCAGACAAATACTGACAATGCTTTCAAAAGACAGCATGACAATAAATTCCCTGGCGGAAAATTTTGACATGAGTCGGCCTGCTGTTTCAAAACACATTAAAATTCTTTACACCGCCGGATTCATTTCCATTACGGACATTGGTAGAGAACGTCACTGTGTTTTGAAACAGGATGGCTTTGATGAGATTCAAGATTTCATTAATTACTTTGATAAATTTTGGGATGGAAAACTGAAAAAATTGCAAATGATTTTAAACAATAAAGCAAAATAAAAGAATTCAATGAGCAATCACAATTTTACAACCACAATTTTGGTTGACAATTCAGCATCGGATGTTTTCAATGCCATCAACAATGTTCGTGCCTGGTGGAGTGAAGAAATTGAAGGCCGAACAGATAAACTCAATGAAGAGTGGGCATATCATTACCAGGATGTGCATCGGTGTAAAATGAAAATAATTGAGTTCGTTCCAAACAAGAAAGTAGTTTGGTTGGTGATGGACAATTATTTTAGTTTCACAAAAGACAAAAACGAATGGAAGGGCAACAAAATTATTTTTGAGATCTCGGAAAAAGAAAATCAAACGCAACTTCAATTCACCCAAATAGGTTTGGTTCCGGAACTTGAGTGTTATGATATTTGTCAAGGTGCCTGGACAACTTACATTCAAAAAAGTTTATACAGTTTAATAGCAACAGGCAAAGGCCTTCCCAATGGCAAAGACAAGCCTCAAACGGAAGATGAGAAACGATTAACAGCAAATTTCACAACCACTTTTTTCGTAAACCAGACACCGGAAGAGGTTTTCAAGGCAATTAATAATGTAAGCAAATGGTGGCAGGGAGAAATTAAGGGCAGTACAACTCAATTGAATGATGAATTTGAATATCGTATGCCGGGCATCCATTTTTCAAAACAAAAACTGGTTGAACTTATTCCAAATGAAAAAGTGGTCTGGCTTGTCATAGAAAGCAATTTGAATTCCTTTAAGAACAAGGAAGAATGGAACGGTACGAAAATTATTTTTGAAATCACCGAAATAAATGGCAAGACCCAAATGCGCTTCACTCACCTTGGATTGGTCCCCAAATTTCAATGTTATGGTGATTGTTCAGGTGCATGGGAAATGCTTGTACAACAAAGTTTATTCAGTTTGATTACGACAGGAAAAGGCAAGAAGGTTTTTTGAATGTACGCTCCCTGAAAAATTCTTCT